>NZ_JBQVSQ010000003.1:364034-766165 GCF_052952715.1 Burkholderia sp. YIM B11467 | reverse complement strand
ACCGTGAAACGACTCTACGCCGATGATAGTGCGGATTCCCGTGTGAAAGTAGGTAATCGTCAGGCTCCCTAAGCCAGAAACCCCCGCCCGAAAGGCGGGGGTTTTTGCATTTCAGCGATGGAAATGTGTGCGGGCTGGGTGAGGTTCTCGTCGCCCAGGCCACACTCTCTCAAGCGTAACCTATTGCGTTGCCGAACTCCCTCAATGGCCGATATGTTTCGTGATTTACTGGCATATTGATCCCATCTTCGATCAAAGCTGCACTCTCCTCATGTATCGGCAAACACTGTCATGCATGGTCAGCTTTCCATCGTCCGCAACGAACGCAGAGTTGGCCGTGCTGTTCGCTCCCAGCGAAGACATGCGTCGCAACTGAAACTCCCCCACTCCTCCCAACGCTCTTCGCGGTCAAATAGCCCAAGATCCGTACGAAATGAACGCTTTATTCGGCGCGTCCACGTAAAATTTGCAAATCCCCATCCCCGCATTCAAAACGATGAACGCCGCCACACAGGTAGCTCGGGCCGTTTGCCCGCACGATTGTCCGGACACGTGCGCAATGCGCGTGACCGTCGAGAACGGCAAGGCGATCAAGGTGACGGGCGACCCCGACCATCCGCCGACGCAAGGCGTGCTGTGCACGAAAGTCAGCCGATACGCCGATCGTGTTCATCATCCCGATCGCCTCACGGTCCCGTTGAAGCGCGTCGGCGCGAAGGGGGAAGGGCGCTTTGTACCGATCAGCTGGAGCGAAGCGTTCGACGAGATCGGCCGTCGCCTCGGGGAAATCGCGGCGCGTGCACCGGAAGCGATCGTGCCCTACAGCTATGCGGGGACGATGGGGCTCGTGCAGGGCGAGGGCATCGCCCAGCGCTTCTTCCACAAGCTCGGCGCATCACGGCTCGAGCGCACGATTTGCGCGGCCGCCGGCGCGGCGGGGCTTCGTTACACATACGGCGGAAGTCTTGGCATGCACCTCGAGCACTTCGA
Source organism: Burkholderia sp. YIM B11467 (assembly GCF_052952715.1). Taxonomy (NCBI): domain Bacteria; kingdom Pseudomonadati; phylum Pseudomonadota; class Betaproteobacteria; order Burkholderiales; family Burkholderiaceae; genus Burkholderia; species Burkholderia sp. YIM B11467. The sequence continues at coordinate 765,175 of NZ_JBQVSQ010000003.1, read as the reverse complement.
GGAAAGCGAGCTGATTCTGATATGGGGCGCAAACCCGATCGCGTCGAGCCTGCACTTCTGGACGCGTGCGCAGGAGGCAAAGCGCCGCGGCGCACGTCTCGTCGCGATCGACCCGTACCGCTCGCTGACAGCCGAGAAATGCCATCAGCACATCGCATTGAAGCCAGGTACCGACGGCGCGTTTGCGCTCGGCATGATGCACGTGCTGATGACTGAAGGTCTGCTCGATCACGACTACATCGCCAGCCATACGCTCGGCTTCGACGCGCTCAAGGAGCGGGCGATGTCCTATCCGCCGGAGCGCGTTGCGCAGATCTGCGGCATCGACGTGTCGGAGCTGGTCGACCTTGCGCGTCGATACGGCGCCACCCGCAAGGCATCGATCCGTCTTAATTACGGCATGCAGCGCGTACGAGGCGGCGGCAACGCCGTTCGCGCGATTGCAAGCCTGCCGGCACTGACGGGGGCGTGGCGCGATCGGGCCGGCGGGCTGTTGCTCTCGTCATCGGAATCCGCGCCGGTGAACCAGTCGGCACTGCTGCGCCCGGATTTGATGCCGGGTTGGCCGCACAAGCTGCCGCGCATCATCAACATGAACGCGATCGGCGACGCGCTGTTGCACCCGGGTGACGCGACGTTCGGGCCGAAGGTCGAGGCAGTGATCGTGTACAACTCGAACCCGGTGGCCGTCGCGCCGGATTCTTCGAAGGTCGCGGCGGGGTTCGCGCGTGACGATCTGTTCACGGTCGTTCTCGAGCATTTCAAGACAGATACCGTCGATTTCGCCGACATTGTGTTGCCGGCTACCACGCAGCTCGAGCATCTGGACGTCCATAAATCGTACGGCCATACCTATGTGATGGCGAACCTGCCGTCGATTCCGCCGGTGGGAGATGCACGGCCGAATACGGAGATCTTCCGCGGCATCGCGCGCAGCATGGGACTCGACGAGCCCGCGCTCTATCACAGCGACGAAGAGGTCGCGCGCGCGGCGCTCCGGTGGGACGATCCGGCGCTCGACAGCGACTGGGATACGCTGAAGCGGGACGGCTGGCTGAAGCTCAAGCTGCCGGAAGCGCCGTTCGCGAATGGCGGTTTCCGCACGCCGTCCGGCAAGTGCGAGTTCTACAGCGCACGGCTCGAGCAGATGGGCATGGACCCCGTTCCCGACTACCTGCCGCCGTTCGAATCAGCCGAGGCCGCGCCCGAGCTTGCTGCACGCTATCCGCTCGCGATGATTTCGCCGCCAGCCCGTCACTTCCTGAACAGCACGTTCGTGAACGTCGACAGCCTGCGTACGACCGAAGGCGAGCCGCATCTCGACATCCACCCGTCCGACGCCGAAGCGCGCGGCATTGAGGAGGGCGACGTCGTCCGCATCTTCAACGACCGCGGATCGATGCAGGCGCTCGCGAGAATTACCGATCGCGCACGCGCGGGGCTCGTTGTCGGGCTGTCGATCTGGTGGAAGAAGCTGTCACCGGACGGCAGGAATGCAAACGAGGTGACGAGCCAGGCGCTGACCGATCTCGGCAATTCGGCGACGTTTTACGATTGCCTTGTCGAAGTTGAGCGGATTTGATCGAATACCCCCGTATGATCAGACGAACTTCGACGGAAGTTCGAAGTGGACATCTAACCCTGTTGTATCGGGACGGGCGAGCCGTTACGATGCGTTTTAGCACGACCATTCGAAAATCTGTGAGGAGACGCGCGGCATGGAAAAAATTTGGCTGAAATCGTACCCACCCGGCGTTCCAGCCGAAATTGACGCGTCTCCTTACCCCTCTGTCCCTGACCTGCTCGACGAAAGCTTCCGGCAGTATCGCGACCGCACGGCGTTCGTCTGCATGGGCAAGGGCATCACCTACGGCGAACTCGACACGCTGTCACGCCAGTTCGGTGCGTGGCTGCAATCCCGTGGCCTCGCGCGCGGCGCGCGCGTCGCGATCATGATGCCGAACGTGCTGCAGTACCCCGTGGCGATTGCCGCGGTACTGCGCGCCGGCTACACCGTCGTCAACGTCAATCCGCTCTACACGCCGCGCGAGCTCGAGCATCAGCTGAAGGACAGCGGTGCGGAGGCGATCGTCATCCTCGAGAATTTTGCGTCGACACTGCAGGCCGTCATCGCCAATACGGCCGTCAAGCATGTCGTCGTCGCATCGATGGGCGACCTGCTGGGTATCAAGGGATGGCTCGTCAATTACGTCGTGCGCAACGTGAAGAAGATGGTGCCCGCGTGGCAGCTTCCGTCGTTCACGCGCTTCAAGGCCGCGCTGTCGGAAGGCGCGCGGCAGGCGTTCAAGCCGCTGAAGATCGGCCCCGACGACGCCGCGTTCCTGCAATACACGGGCGGTACGACCGGCGTGGCGAAGGGCGCGACGCTGCTGCACCGGAACATCGTGTCGAACGTGCTGCAGGCCGGCGCCTGGCACCATCCGGCGCATGAGAAGTACCCGGAGGTGAAACAGTTCGTGACGGTTGTCGCGTTGCCGCTGTATCACGTGTTCGCGCTGACCGTCTGCGGCTTCCTGACGATGCGCACGGGCGGGATGGGCATCCTGATCCCGAATCCGCGCGACATCGCCGGCATGATCAAGGAACTGAAGGGCTACCAGATCTCGACGATTCCGGCGGTCAATACGCTGTACAACGCGCTGCTGAATCATCCCGAATTCAACCAGCTCGACCTGTCGAAGCTCGTGATCGCCAACGGCGGCGGCATGGCAATCCAGGAGGGTGTCGCGAAGCGCTGGTATGAAAAGACCCATACCGCGATCATCGAAGGCTATGGGCTGTCCGAGACGTCGCCGGTGGCGACGTGCAACCCGGTGACGGCGACCGAATACAGCGGGACGATCGGCCTGCCGCTGCCATCGACGGAAGTAGCGATCCGCGACGACGCCGGCAACGACGTTGCGCTCGGCGAGCCCGGCGAGATCTGCATCCGCGGGCCGCAGGTGATGGCCGGCTACTGGAACCGGCCAGACGAGACCGCGAAGGTCATGTTCCCGGACGGCTTCTTCAAGACGGGCGACGTCGGCGTGATGGATGCGCGCGGTTACGTGAAGATCGTCGACCGGAAGAAGGACATGATTCTCGTATCCGGCTTCAACGTGTATCCGAACGAAGTCGAGGACGTCGTGGCGTCGCATCCGGGCGTGTTCGAGGTGGCGGCGGTCGGCGTGCCGGACGAGCATTCCGGCGAAGCCGTGAAGCTGTTCATCGTGAAGAAGGACCCGGCGCTCACCGACAAGGACATTCTGGCGTACTGCAAGGAGCGGCTCACCGGGTACAAGCGCCCGAAGCTGGTCGAATTCCGCACGGAGCTGCCGAAAACGAACGTCGGCAAGATCCTGCGGCGCGAGCTGCGCGACGGACGCGCGTAACGGCGCGTCGGAACGCGCGGTCGAACGAAAAAAGCCCGGCTCGTGCCGGGCTTTTTTGTTTGCGGCGCCGATCGGAAGCTGAGGGTTCCCGAGGGGGAAGGCGGCCGGCCGTGCGTTTCGACGCAACGGACGGGCGCGGAGCACCGCGACGCGTGCAACGCGACCGTCCGAGCCGCCGCGCGCGGGGCCCTGCTGCCGCACCGGAAAAGAAAAAGGCGCCCGAAGGCGCCTTCAATGTACTGCGGCTTGTCAGGCAAGCTGATTAGAACTTGTGACGGATGCCGACGCGTGCTGCGACCTGGTTGCTGGTGCTCGAACCAGCGAGACCGTTGATCGCTGCCGTTGCCTGGATGACGTTGCCGTTCGCGTCGAGCACGTTGCCCGATGCGTGCTGGTACACGCCGATCGCGTAGACGTCGGTGCGCTTCGACAGGAAGTAGTCGACGCCCAGCGAGCCCTGGTGGTACTTGGCTGCCGAGCTGCCGTTGATCTTGCTGCCTTGCGTGTAGTCGTACGCAGCACCGAGAATCAACGCCGGGGTCAACTGATACTTGAAGTTGAGTTCGCCGTTGTTGAACGTCGCGCTTTGGTTCACGAACGGACCGGCCGAGAAGCCCTTGAACTTCGTGTTCGAGTACGTCGCGCCGATCGTCGCTGCGCCGAACGTGTATGCGCCGCCCGCACCGATGACCTGGTACGTGTTCGCGTTGTTCGCGTACGTGCCGTAGACCGGCGACGAGACCGACGAAGACGCGGAACCGTTGTTGAACATGCCGCCGAACTGGTTCGGCGTGCGTGCGTTCAAGTAGCCGACGCCCAAGACCAGCGGGCCGTTGTTGTAGCCTGCGCCGAGCGACCAGACCTGGTTCTTCGAGAACTGGCCGGCTTGACCGCCGAAGCTGTACAGGCCGCCGAACGAGAAGCCGCCGTAGGTCTGGCTCGTGAACTTGACTGCGTTGTTCACGCGGTACGCGTTGTTGAAGTTGTCGAGGTCGCCCGGGTGAGCGGCGATGTAGCCGCCCCACTGGTCGCCTGCCTCGAGCGGGCCGACGAAGTCGACGACGGAGTCGTATTGACGACCCAGCGTGACCGTACCGTACTGGCTCGAAAGGCCGACGTAAGCCTGACGGCCGAACATCAGGCCGCCCTGGCCGAGCTTGCCGCTGTTCACGTCGAAACCGTTTTCGAGGGTGAAGATCGCCTTCAGGCCGCCACCGAGATCTTCGGTGCCGCGCATGCCGAAGCGGCTGCCTTGCATCACGCCGCTGGCCATGCTGTACAGATGCTTGCCGCCCGCGTTGTTGTTGAAGAGCAGGCCTTCATCGATGATGCCGTAAAGCGTCACGCTGCTTTGCGCATGGGCAGCGCCAGCGAACGCGCCCAGCGCGACGAGCGCGAGAAGCGACTTTTTCATTAACGGATCTCCAAGAATCACTGAATTTTTTTGGCGGGGCGGATAGTTATGTTCTGTTGACGGGCCCCATCAACTTCGCAAGAAGTCGCACGTAATGTAGCAAAACCGTTTTTTGCCACAAAGCGAAATGGCGTAGCGCAAGGCCGCCATGTTTCCTTTATGCAACAATGGTTAAAATCACGGGTTAACCGCAATTTCCGCTGAATAATCAAGTCGGTTACGCAGCGGACTCGTGCCCTTGCCGCTCGCGGCAGCACACGCAGCCAGGAGAACAGGATGGTGTTGGATGAACTGATCAGCGAATTCGATCGCGGCCTGCGATCGCTGACCGGCATTAGCCGGATGAGCCGCCCGGTGCCCGTGCCGGCCGAGGCGCCGGCCGCCGAACTGACGCCCGCGGAGCGCTCGCATGCCGCGGGGCTGATGCGCGTGAACCACGTCGGCGAGGTCTGCGCGCAGGCGCTCTACCAGGCGCAGAAGCTCACCGCGCGCACGGCGTCGGCGAAGGCGATGTTCGAGGAGGCCGCGCGCGAGGAGGAGGACCACCTCGCGTGGACCGCGCACCGCCTGAAGGAGCTCGACTCGCGCCCGAGCCTGCTGAACCCGCTGTGGTACGCCGGCGCGCTCGCGATCGGCGTGGCGGCCGGCACGCTCGGCGACAAGGTCAGCCTCGGCTTCATGGCCGAGACGGAGCGGCAGGTCGAGAGTCATCTCGAAGGCCACATGTCCGAGCTTCCGGAGACCGACACCGCGTCGCGTGCGATCGTCGACCAGATGCGCATCGACGAAGTGAAGCACGGCAAGGCCGCGACCGACGCCGGCGGGATCGAGCTGCCGCTGCCCGCGCGGATGCTGATGCGCGCCGCGTCGAAAGTCATGACGAGCACTGCGTACTATCTCTGAGATTCGCACCGGGGCGACGTGCGACGTCGCCCCGGTTCACCGCCCCCGATACCGCCCGCTTACTCCTCGTTTTCCCGCCCCCGAAAGCCCCGTCCTCACGCGTGTCTGGCCCATCTTTCTCACGTATCACCTTCACAAGTTGCACTAGCTCATTCATTTATAACGGTTTTTGGAATGAGGGGTCGCATGAGCATGTGCGCGTAAGTCCTTGTTCTAACTAACAAAATTCGTCAAAAAAGCGGGCCGCTCCCTTGACCGTGCCACACCCTTCCTCTAAAGTGGGAGACAGTGTGAGAAAGTGTATTTTTGTGTGATTTAGCAGGCTGTTCCGGCTAAATTCTCAGCATTGAGCGGGTGCTTCGGTGCCCTGAACGGGAGAGCGGAAAGTGTTCCAAGGGGCGTCGGCGCTGACGCTCGATGCGAAAGGGCGGATGTCGGTGCCGGCTCGCTATCGCGAAGCGCTGCAAGGACAGGCAGAAGGACGGGTGACTGTGACCAAGCACCCGGACGGCTGCCTGTTGCTGTTTCCGCGCCCCGAATGGGAAGTGTTCCGCGCCAAGATCGCCGCGTTGCCGATGGACGCGCACTGGTGGCGGCGGATTTTTCTCGGCAATGCGATGGACGTCGATCTCGACAGCGCGGGCCGGATTCTTGTATCGCCCGAGCTGCGTATGGCGGCCGGACTGGAAAAGGAAGTCATGTTGTTGGGAATGGGTAGTCACTTCGAGCTGTGGGATTCGCAGACCTACAACGCGAAGGAGCAGGCAGCGATGGCGCAGGGCATGCCCGACGCGCTGAAGAATTTCACGTTCTGATTGCGGTGACGGAGACGCCCGCGATGGGAAACGAATTGCAGCATCGGACAGTGCTGTTGGACGAGGCGGTCGAGTCGCTCGTGACGCGCCCGGACGGCATTTATGTCGACGGTACGTTCGGGCGCGGCGGCCATAGCCGTGCGGTGCTCGCGCGGCTGGCGGCGGACGGGCGGCTGATCGCGTTCGACAAGGATCCGAGAGCGATCGAGACGGCGCAGGGCATCGAGGATGCGCGCTTCTCGATCGTGCATGACAGCTTTGCATCGATGCGCGACGCGCTTGCGGCGCGCGGCGTCGAGAAGGTGTCGGGTGTGTTGCTTGACCTGGGCGTGTCCTCGCCGCAGGTGGACGATCCGGCGCGCGGCTTCAGCTTCCGCGCCGATGGTCCGCTGGACATGCGAATGGATCCGACGCGCGGCGAGTCGGCGGCCGAATGGCTCGCGCGGGTTTCGGTGCAGGAATTGACGGAGGTGATACGAGATTATGGGGAAGAACGGTTTGCTTTTCAGATTGCAAAGGCGCTTGTTGCTCGCCGGGCAGAGTCCGACCGTCTTGGGCCTCTCGACACCACGGGCGAGCTTGCCCAAATCGTGGGTCACGTCGTCAAAACCCGTGAGAAGGGCAAGGATCCGGCAACCCGCACCTTTCAGGCTATACGGATTCACGTCAATCAAGAGCTTGCGGACCTGCAAGTCGTACTAGACGCGGCACTGTCGTTGCTGGAGCAAGGGGGGCGGCTGGTGGTCATCAGCTTTCATTCACTCGAGGACCGGATCGTCAAGCGATTCATGCAGGCGCACGCGAGTGCGCCTGCGGTCGATCGTCGCCTGCCGATCCGTGCCGTCGACCTCCCGAGCCCGCCGCTCAAGATCATCAGCCGCCAGTTTCCGAGTGAAGCGGAAGTCGCCGCGAATCCGCGCGCCCGGTCCGCCGTGATGCGCATTGCGGAGCGCGTCACGCCATGAGCCGCTTCAACATCTTCCTGCTGATCATCGTGATGGGTTGCGCGCTGTCGGTCGTCAACTCGACCAACCAGCAGCGCCAGATCTTCATCCAGTTGCAGCGCGCGCAGTCGCAGGAGCATCAGCTCCAGCAGGACTACGCGCAGCTTCAATATCAGCAGAGCGCGCTGTCGAAGACGTCGCGCATCGAGCAGCTCGCGAACGATTCGCTGAAGATGCAGGCGATCACGACCGGTCGCACGCAATACCTGACGCTGGCGCCGGGCGCCGCGAAGGCGATCGACGCGCCGATCCCGGCTTCGGCCGATACGACCGGCAAGGGCAAGGGAGGCGCGCAATGAAGCCGTCCCCGAAGCGCCAGAACGTGAAATTCTCGTCGAGCCCCGTGCTGGGCGTGCATCTGCCGATGTGGCGCTCGAAGTTCGTCGTGTTCATGCTGTTCATGGCGTTCGTCGCGCTGGCCGCGCGGGCGTTCTGGATCCAGGGGCCCGGCAACGCGTTCTACCAGAAGCAGGGCGAGAGCCGCTACCAGCGCACGATCGAACTGCCCGCGACGCGCGGCAAAATCCTCGACCGTAACGGGCTCGTGCTCGCGACGAGCCTGCCCGTGCGCGCGATCTGGGCGATTCCCGACGCCGTGCCGGACGATCTCGACGCCGACAAGGTCAACCAGCTCGGCAAGCTCCTCGGCATGACGCCGAAGGAACTGCGCGTGAAGCTGTCGGAAGACAAGGGTTTCGTCTACGTGAAGCGCCAGGTGCCGATCGACGTCGCGGACAAGGTCGCCGCACTCGACATCCCGGGCGTCTACCAGCGCAACGAATACAAGCGCTTCTATCCGGAAGGCGAGATCACCGCTCACCTGATCGGCTTCACGAACGTCGAGGACGAAGGACAGGAGGGCGTCGAGCTCGGCGACCAGAAGATGCTGTCCGGCACGTCGGGTGTGCGTCGCGTGATCAAGGACCGGATGGGGCACATCGTCGAGGACGTCGCCGAGCAGATCCCGCCGCACAACGGAACCGACGTCGACCTGTCGATCGACAGCAAGATCCAGTACATCGCGTACGCGAACCTGAAGGCCGCCGTCGACAAGTTCAAGGCGAAGGCCGGTGCGGCGATGGTCGTCGACGTGCGTACCGGCGAGGTGCTCGCGCTCGTCAACTACCCGACGTACAACCCGAACGACCGCTCGCGCATGACGGGCGAGCAGTTGCGCAACCGGATCATGACCGACGTGTTCGAACCGGGTTCGATCATGAAGCCGTTCACGGTGTCGCTCGCGCTCGATCTGCATCGCGTGACGCCGAACACGCTCGTCGAGACGGGTAACGGGCATTTCGTGCTCGACGGCGCGCCGATCACCGACGACGCGGGCTTCGGCACGCTGACGGTCGGCGGCGTGATCCAGAAATCGAGCAACATCGGCGCGACGAAGATCGCGATGACGATGCGGCCCGAGGAAATGTGGAATATGTATACGAGCATCGGTCTCGGCCAGGCACCGAAGGTTGGTTTCCCGGGCGCGGTGGCCGGCCGCCTGCGGCCGTGGAAGAGCTGGCGCCGCATCGAGCAGGCGACGATGTCGTATGGCTACGGCCTGTCGGTGTCGCTGTTCCAGCTCGCCCGTGCGTACACGGCGATCGCGCATGACGGCGAGCTGATGCCCGTGACCATTTTCAAGACCGACCCCAATCAGCAGGTGACGGGCACGCAGGTGTTCAACCCGACCACCGCGCGCGAAGTGCGCGCGATGCTCGAGACGGTGGTCTCGCCGGGCGGCACGTCGCCGGATGCGGCCGTGCCGGGCTATCGCGTCGGCGGCAAGAGCGGTACCGCGTACAAGCATGAAGGCCATGGCTACACGCGCAAGTATCGCGCGTCGTTCGTCGGGATGGCGCCGATGCCGAATCCGCGCGTCGTCATCGCCGTATCGGTCGACGAGCCGACCGCCGGCAGCCACTTCGGTGGCGCGGTGTCGGGCCCCGTATTCTCGGCGATCGCCGGCGACACGATGCGCGCGCTGAACGTACCGCCGAACATGCCGATCAAGCAGCTCGTCGTGTCTGACGATTCGCCGGCAGCACCCGCCGCATCGGGGCCGCAAAAGCTGGCCGCAGGTGGCGGTGCGAAGCATATGATCGTGTCCAGCACGACGCGTAATTCACCAGGAGTTGTTCGATGAGCGCCGCCCGCAGTTCCCATCCGGCGCATCAGCAGATCGCAGCCGCGCTTGCGTGGCTGCGTCAGCATGTGACCCCCGCAGCGCAACTGCATGCCGACACGCGCAGCCTCAAGGCCGGCGACGTGTTTCTGGCGTATGCGGTCGACGGGGCGGATAACCGCGCGTTCATCGTCGACGCCGTTGCACGCGGCGCGGTTGCCGTGGTGTATCAACCGGAAGGGCTGGCCGCCGCGCCGGCCGTGCCCGTCGCGCTCGCGGTGCCGGCGCTCGACCAGCTCGCCGGCGAGATCGCCAGCGGCTGGTACGGCGATCCGAGCGACAGCCTGCTCGCGGTGGGCGTAACCGGCACGAACGGCAAGACGTCGTGCACGCACTGGATCGCCACCGCGCTGACGGCGCTGCACCAGCCGTGCGCGGTGATCGGCACGCTCGGCAGCGGGATGCCCGGCCAGCTCGTGCCGACGGGCTTCACGACCCCCGACGCGCCGCAGCTGCAGCGCAGTCTCGCGCAGTTGCGCGACGCGGGCGCGAAGGCCGTGGCGATGGAGGTGTCGTCGCACGCGCTGCACCAGGGGCGCGTGAACGGGACGGCCTTCGACATCGCGGTGTTTACGAACCTCACGCAGGATCACCTCGACTATCACGGCACGTTCGACGCATACGAGGCCGCGAAGGCGAAGCTGTTCGCATGGCGCGGCCTGCGCACCGCGGTCGTCAACCGTGACGACGCGGCTGGCCGGCGCCTGCTCGAGAAGCTGGCCGGTCGCGTGCGCACCATCGCGTACGGGATCGGCGACGCGCAGGCGCCCGACGCCGATCGCGAACTGGTCGCGCTCGACGTGCGCGCCACCGCGACCGGCACGGCATTCCGCCTGCGTTCGTCGTGGGGCGATGCCGACGTCGAAGTCGGCACGCTCGGCACGTTCAACGTCAGCAACCTGCTCGCCGTGCTCGGCTCGCTGCTCGCGGCCGATGTGCCGTTCGACGCGGCGATCGCCGAGATCGCACGGCTCGAGTCGGTCAACGGCCGGATGCAGCGGCTCGGCGGCCGGCTGCAGAACGACGAACCGCTCGTTGTGATCGACTACGCGCACACGCCCGACGCACTCGAAAAGACGCTCGACGCGCTGCGTCCGATCACCGCGGCGCGCGGCGGCCGGCTCGTCTGCATGTTTGGCTGCGGCGGCGATCGCGATGCAACGAAGCGGCCGCTGATGGGCGCGATCGCGGAACGGCTCGCCGACGAAACCGTCGTCACGAGCGACAACCCGCGCAGCGAAGATCCGCAGCGCATCATCGACCAGATCGTCGCCGGCATGACCGCGCCGGATCGCGCACGCCGGATCGAGGATCGCGCGAGCGCGATCCTGCAGGCCGTGCGCGGCGCCGCACGCGAGGATGTCGTCGTGCTGGCCGGCAAGGGCCACGAGGCAACGCAGGAAATCATGGGCAAGAAGCGCACATTCTCCGACCAGGATCACGCACGGCTTGCGCTTGCGGCGCGTGCGACGCACGGCAAGGGAGGCGGCGAATGACGATGCTCAGTCTCGGCGAAGCCGCTCGCCTGATTCCCGGCGCAACCGTCCACGGTGATGCGGGCGTCACGTTCGACCGCGTGTCGACGGACAGCCGCACGGTCGGCCCGGGCGACCTGTTCGTCGCGCTGAAAGGCGAGCGTTTCGATGCGCACGACTTCCTCGGCGACGTCGCCATGCGTGGTGCTGCCGCGGCGCTCGTCGCGCACCTGCCGGCGGGTGTCGCGATGCCGGCGATCGAGGGCGGCGAAACGCGTGCCGCGCTCGGCGCGCTCGCACACGGCTGGCGCAAGCGATTCCCGCTGCCGCTCGTCGCGGTGACGGGCAGCAACGGCAAGACGACCGTCAAGGAAATGATCGCGTCGATCTTCGCGGCGGCGGTCGGCGCCGACGCGCGGCTCGCGACGGCCGGCAACCTGAACAACGATGTCGGCCTGCCGCTGACGCTGCTGCGCCTGTCGGCTGCGCATCGTCTCGCGGTGATCGAACTCGGCATGAATCACCCGGGCGAGACCGAAATCCTCGCGCGTCTCACGGCGCCGACGGTCGCGCTCGTCAACAACGCGCAGCGCGAGCACCAGGAATTCATGGCGACGGTCGAAGCGGTCGCGCTCGAACACGCGGCCGTGATCCACGCGCTGCCGCCGGATGGTGTCGCGGTGTTCCCGGCCGACGATGCGTACGCGGGCATCTGGCGCGTCGCGGCGACCGGCAACCGGATCCTCGATTTCGCATTGCACGATGCCGAACGGCAGAACGACGCGCAGGTTACGGGCCGTCTTCATGGCGGTGAGCTCGCGATCGACACGCCGGCCGGCGCCGTCACGGTGCGGCTGCGGGCGCTCGGCGAGCACAACGCGCGCAACGCGCTGGCCGCGACGGCCGCAGCGCTGGGCGCCGGCGTTGCGCTGTCGGCGATCAGGCAGGGCCTCGAATCGTTCGAGCCGGTCAAGGGCCGGCTGCAGGTGAAGCAGGTGAGCGCCGGCAGTCTCGCGGGCGCGACGGTCGTCGACGATACGTACAACGCGAATCCCGATTCGATGCGGGCCGCGATCGATGTGCTCGCCGCGCAACCGGCGCCGCGCGTGCTGGTGATCGGCGACATGGGCGAGGTCGGCGACGAAGGGCCGGCGTTCCATCGCGAGATCGGCGCGTATGCGCGCGAGCGCGGAATCGACGCGCTGTTCGCGCTCGGCGACGCATCGCGCGATGCGTGCACCGCATACGGCGACGCGGCTCGCCATTTCGGCGACGTCGATTCGCTCGTGGCGGCGCTGCTCGCTGCGGGCTACGGCGCGCAGGCGACGGTGCTCGTGAAGGGCTCGCGGTACATGAAGATGGAGCGCGTGGTCGACGCGCTGACGAACCAACCCGCAGCGGGCACGGCGCCCGCTGCACACTGAGTAGAAGGAAGGAAGCATGCTGCTGGCGCTGGCGCAATGGCTGCAAGGTGACGCAAGCTTTTTGCGCTTGTTCACGTACCTCACGTTCCGGGCGGTGATGGCCACCATCACCGCGCTCGGGATCGGGCTCGTGTGCGGACCGTGGGTGATCCGCAAGCTGACGCAAATGAAGGTCGGGCAGGCCGTTCGCAAGGACGGTCCGCAGACGCACCTCGTCAAGTCGGGCACGCCGACGATGGGCGGCGTGCTGATCCTGATCGGCATCGCGGTCGCAACGCTGCTGTGGGGCGACCTGACGAACCGTTTCATCTGGATCGTGATGCTCGTCACGTTCGGTTTCGGCGTGATCGGCTGGGTCGACGACTACCGCAAGGTCGTCCACAAGGACCCGCGCGGGATGTCGTCGCGCGAGAAGTATTTCTGGCAGTCGGTGATCGGGCTGTTCGCGGCCGTCTACCTCGCCTTCAGCGTGTCCGAGGCGAACAACGTGCGCGTGTTCGACCTGTTCATGGCGTGGGTGCGCAGCGGCCTGTCGATGGGGCTGCCGGCACGTGCCGACCTGATGCTGCCGTTCCTGAAGTCGATCAGCTACCCGCTCGGCGTATGGGGCTTCATCGTGCTGACCTACTTCGTGATCGTCGGCGCGAGCAACGCGGTGAACCTGACCGACGGCCTCGACGGCCTCGTGATCATGCCGGTGGTGCTGGTCGGCGCGTCGCTGGGTGTGTTCGCGTACGTGATGGGCAGTGCGGTGTACTCAAAATACCTGCTGTTCCCGCACATCCCGGGCGCGGGCGAACTGCTGATCTTCTGTTCCGCGATGGGCGGGGCAGGGCTCGCGTTCCTCTGGTACAACACGCACCCCGCGCAGGTGTTCATGGGCGACGTCGGCGCGCTGGCGCTCGGCGGCGCGCTCGGCACGGTCGCGGTGATCGTGCGCCAGGAAATCGTGCTGTTCATCATGGGCGGCATCTTCGTCGCGGAGACGCTGTCGGTGATGCTGCAGGTTTCGTGGTTCAAGTACACGAAAAAGCGCTACGGCGAAGGGCGACGTCTGCTGAAGATGGCGCCGCTGCATCACCATTTCGAATTGTCCGGCTGGAAGGAAACGCAGGTGGTGGTGCGTTTCTGGATCATCACGCTGATGCTGTGCCTGTTCGGTCTGACCACCCTCAAGCTGCGGTAAAGGAAAGGTAACAAGGATGTCTGGCGAGATGTTTGGAGATCGGCAACGGCCGATGGTGCTCGTACTGGGGCTCGGGGAATCGGGTCTCGCGATCGCGCGATGGTGCGCGAGGCACGGGTGCCGGCTGCGCATTGCCGATACCCGCGAGGCGCCGCCCAACCTTGCCGCGCTGCAGGCCGAAGGCATCGATGCGGAATTCGTCGGCGGGGCGTTCGCGCCCGCGCTGCTCGACGGCGGTGTCGAGATCGTCGGGCTGAGCCCCGGGTTGTCGCCGCTCGAACCGGCGCTCGCGGCGCTGGTCGCGGCCGCGAACGAGCGCGTGATCGCGGTGTGGGGCGAACTGGAATTCTTCGCGCAGGCGCTGCGCGCGCTCGGCACGAGCGGCTACCAGCCGAAGGTGCTCGCGATCACGGGCACCAACGGCAAGACCACGACGACGAGCCTCACGGGCCTGCTGTGCCAGCGCGCGGGCAAGAAGGTCGCGGTCGCGGGCAACATCAGCCCCGCGATGCTCGACCGGCTCGCGGGCGCGATCGACGAAACGGCGCTGCCCGACGTGTGGGTGCTCGAACTGTCGAGCTTCCAGCTCGAGACCGCGCGCACGTTCGCGCCCGATGCGGCCGCGATCCTGAACATCACGCAGGACCACCTCGACTGGCACGGCAGCTTCGACGCATACGCGAAGGCAAAGGGCCGGATCTTCGGCGCAACGACGACGCGCGTGCTGAACCGCGACGATGCCGCCGTGATGAAGTTCGCGCCAGCCGCGGGTGCGGCCGACGCACCGCGCACGGTCACGTTCGGCCTGAACGAACCGGCGCAGGACGGCGACTACGGGCTGTCCCGCGACAACGGCATCGCATGGCTGGTGGAAGCCGTCGATCGCGACGCGCCGGATGAAGTGGCGACGACCCGCCGGCGCAAGCGCGACGCCGCGCATACGCCTGACATCGGGCAGAAGCGCCTGATGCCGGCCGACGCGCTGCGGATTCGCGGGCTGCACAACGCGGCGAATGCGCTGGCCGCATTCGCGCTCGCGCGTGCGATCGACCTGCCGGCCGCGCCGCTGCTGCACGCGCTGCGCGAATACCGCGGCGAAGCGCATCGCGTCGAAGTGATCGCGACGATCGACGACGTGGACTACGTCGACGACAGCAAGGGAACGAACGTCGGCGCGACGGTTGCCGCGCTCGACGGGCTCGCGCAGAAGATCGTGCTGATCGCGGGCGGCGACGGCAAGGGGCAGGATTTCGCGCCGCTGGTCGCGCCGGTCGCACGCTGGTGCCGCGCGGTGATGCTGATCGGCCGCGACGCGCCGGCGATCCGCGACACGCTCGCCGAAACGGGCGTGCCGCTCGCCGACCACGCGACGCTCGAAGGCGCGGTGCACGCGGCGGCCGACCTGGCGGAGCCGGGCGACGCGGTGCTGCTGTCGCCCGCATGCGCGAGCCTCGACATGTTCAGGAACTACGCCCATCGCGCGGATGTCTTCCGCGCGGCGGTCGACGAAATCGCCATCGACAAAGGAGCGACGCCATGAGCTGGTCCGATCGCATCGTCTCCCGTTTCAACGACCGGCGCGATGCCGGCGGCAATGCCGCGGGCGGCCGCGTCTCGTCGGCCACGCGCGCCGCGACGGGCGGCCTCGCGAGCGTCGTCAACGGCGTGCGCCCGAGCCGTTCGCGGATGCTCGACTTCGACTATTCGCTGCTGTGGGTGGCGATCGCGCTGCTCGGGCTCGGCGTCGTGATGGTGTATTCGGCGTCGATCGCGATGCCCGATTCGCCGAAATACGCGTCATATCACGATTACGCGTTCCTGATGCGCCACTGCGTGTCGCTCGTCGTCGCGTTCATCGCGGCGGTGGTTGCGTTCCGCGTGCCGGTGTCGACGTGGGACAAGTACGCGCCGCATCTTTTCCTGATCGCGCTCGTCAGCCTCGTGATCGTGCTGATCCCGCACGTCGGCAAGGGTGTGAACGGCGCGCGCCGCTGGATTCCGCTCGGCATCACCAACATGCAGCCGTCGGAAATCATGAAGCTCGCCGTGACGATCTACGCGGCGAACTACACGGTGCGCAAGCAGGAATACATGCAGAGCTTCGCGAAGGGCTTCCTGCCGATGGCGTTCGCGGTCGGCCTGGTCGGCGCGCTGCTGCTACTCGAGCCCGACATGGGCGCGTTCATGGTGGTCGCCGCGATCGCGATGGGCGTGCTGTTCCTGGGCGGCGTGAACGGCAAGCTGTTCGGCGGCCTCGTCGCGACGGCGGTCGGCACGTTCACGATGCTGGTATGGCTGTCGCCGTGGCGTCGCGAGCGGATCTTCGCGTATCTCGATCCGTGGGACGAACGCTACGCGCAGGGCAAGGCCTACCAGCTCACGCACTCGCTGATCGCATTCGGTCGCGGCGAATGGTTCGGCGTCGGCCTCGGCGGCAGCGTCGAGAAGCTGAACTACCTGCCGGAAGCGCACACCGACTTCATCCTCGCCGTGATCGGCGAGGAACTCGGTTTCGTCGGCGTGCTGGTCGTGATCCTGCTGTTCTACTGGATCGTGCGCCGCGCGTTCGAGATCGGCCGCCAGGCGCTCGCGCTCGATCGCACGTTCGCGGGCCTGATGGCGAAGGGCATCGGCATCTGGTTCGGCGCGCAGACGTTCATCAACATGGGCGTGAACCTCGGGCTGCTGCCGACCAAGGGCCTGACGCTGCCGCTCGTGAGCTACGGTGGCTCCGGCATTCTGCTGAACTGTGTCGCTCTTGCGGTGCTGCTGCGGGTGGACTATGAGAACCGGGTGTTGATGCGCGGAGGGAAAGTATGACCGCGTCGCGACGCACGCTGATGGTGATGGCAGGCGGCACCGGGGGCCACGTGTTCCCGGGGCTCGCGGTCGCGCACCGGATGGAAGCGGCGGGCTGGCGCGTCGTGTGGCTCGGCAATCCGGCCGGGATGGAAGCGACGCTCGTGCCGAAGCACGGCATTCCGATGGAGTATGTGCGGTTCGGCGGGCTGCGCGGCAAGGGCCTGAAGACCAAGCTGACGCTGCCGCTCAACCTGCTGCGCGCGTGCTGGCAGAGCCTCGGCGCGTTGCGCCGCGTGCGGCCGGACGTCGTGCTCGGGATGGGCGGCTACATCACGTTCCCGGCGGGCGTGATGACCGCGCTGTCGGGGCGCCCGCTCGTGCTGCATGAACAGAATTCGATTGCGGGCCTGACGAACAAGGTGCTCGCGAAACTCGCGAAACGCGTGCTCGTCGCGTTCCCCGGCGCGCTGCCGCACGCGGAATGGACGGGCAATCCGATTCGTGTGGAACTTGCGCGCACGGAACCGCCCAAAGCACGCTATGCATCGCGCAGCGGCCCGCTGAACGTGCTGGTCGTCGGCGGCAGCCTCGGTGCGGCCGCATTGAACGAAGTCGTGCCGCGCGCGCTGGCGATGCTGGCGCCGGGCGAACGCCCGCGCGTCGTGCACCAGGCCGGCGCGAAGCACATCGACGCACTGAAGGCGAATTATGAAGCGGCCGGTTTCGCGGCCGGCGAAGACGCACGGCTCGTGCCGTTCATCGACGACATGGCGGCCGCGTATGCGGCGGCGGATCTCGTGATCTGCCGGTCGGGTGCGATGACGGTGTCGGAGATCGCGGCGGTGGGCGTGGCGGCGCTGTTCGTGCCGTTCCCGTACGCGGTCGACGATCACCAGACGACCAATGCCGCGTTCCTCGCCGATGCGGGCGCGGCCGTGCTGGTGCAACAACGCGACCTGTCGGCGGAACTGCTTGCCGACTGGCTGCGCGGCCAGTCGCGGGCATCGCTCGCAGAAATGGCGGAACGTTCGCGCGCGTTGGCGAAGCCCGAGGCCACCGAAGAAGTCGCGCGTGTGTGCGCGAAGGCGGCCGGCGCGAACCTGGAAGAACTGCAATGAAACACATCGTCAAACACATTCATTTCGTCGGGATCGGCGGCGCGGGCATGAGCGGCATCGCCGAAGTGCTCGTCAATCTGGGCTACGAGGTCAGCGGCTCGGACCTGTCGCGCAACGCGGTGACCGATCGTCTTCAGGCGCTCGGCGCACGGATCGCGATCGGCCACGACGCGGCGAACATCGAGGGCGCGAACGCGGTCGTCGTGTCGACGGCCGTGCGCTCGGACAACCCGGAAGTGCTGGCCGCGCGCCACAAGCGCGTGCCGATCGTGCAGCGCGCGGTGATGCTCGCGGAACTGATGCGCCTGAAGCAGGGGATCGCGATCGCCGGTACGCACGGCAAGACCACGACGACGAGCCTCGTCGCGAGCGTGCTCGCCGCGGGCGGCCTCGATCCGACCTTCGTGATCGGCGGGCGGCTGATCAGCGCCGGCGCGAATGCGCGGCTCGGCACGGGCGATTTCATCGTCGCCGAGGCCGACGAGTCGGACGCGTCGTTCCTGAACCTGTATCCGGTGATCGAAGTCATCACGAACATCGACGCCGACCACATGGACACCTACGGCCACGATTTCGCGCGGCTCAAGCAGGCGTTCATCGAATTCACGCAGCGCCTGCCGTTCTACGGCAGCGCGGTCGTGTGCGTCGACGATCCAAACGTGCGCCAGATCATCCCGTTCATCTCGAAGACGGTGGTGCGCTATGGCCTGTCGTCCGACGCGCAGGTGCGCGCGGAAGACATCGACGCGCGCGACGGCCGGATGTATTTCACGGTGATCCGCGAAGGGCGCGCCCCGCTCGCGGTCGTGCTGAACATGCCGGGCCTGCACAACGTGCAGAACGCGCTCGCGGCGATCGCGATCGCGACCGACCTAGACGTGGCGGACGAAGCAATCCAGCAGGCGCTGGCGGAATTCAACGGCGTCGGCCGGCGCTTCCAGCGTTACGGCGACGTGCCGACCGCGGACGGCGGCCAGTACACGCTGATCGACGATTACGGGCATCACCCGGTCGAGATGGCCGCGACGATCGCGGCCGCGCGCGGTGCGTTCCCGGGCCGCCGCCTCGTGCTGGCGTTCCAGCCGCACCGCTACACGCGCACGCGCGACTGCTTCGACGATTTCGTCAACGTGCTGTCGACGGTCGATGCGCTGGTGCTGACGGAAGTCTATGCGGCCGGCGAGGCCGCGATCTCGACGGCCAACGGCGACGCGCTGTCGCGCGCGCTGCGCGCGGTGGGGAAGGTTGACCCGGTGTTCGTCGCGACGGTCGACGACGTGCCGGACGCATTGGCGAAGGTCGCGCAGAACGGCGACGTGGTGATCACGATGGGCGCGGGTTCGATCGGCGGCGTGCCGGCGAAGGTCGTCCAAAACACGCAACAGAAGGGATGACATGAGCGGGATCGATCCGAAACGTTTCGGCAAGGTGGCGGTGTTGTTCGGCGGCGAATCCGCCGAGCGCGAGGTGTCGCTCACCTCGGGCCGCCTCGTGCTGCAGGGCCTGCGTGACGCGGGCGTCGATGCGCATCCGTTCGACCCGGCCGAGCGGCCGCTGTCGGCGCTGAAGGACGAGGGTTTCGTGCGCGCATTCAACGCGCTGCACGGCGGCTACGGCGAGAACGGCCAGATCCAGGGCGCACTCGATTTCTACGGGATCCGCTACACGGGCAGCGGCGTGCTCGGGTCGGCGCTCGGTCTCGACAAGTTCCGCACGAAGCTCGTGTGGCAGCAGACGGGCGTGCCGACGCCGCCGTTCGAGACGGTGATGCGCGGCGACGACCTCGCGGCGCGCGCGCCGGAAATCGTCGCGAAGCTCGGCCTGCCGCTGTTCGTGAAGCCGGCGAGCGAAGGCTCGAGCGTCGCGGTGCTGAAGGTGAAGACGGCCGACGCGCTGCCGGCCGCGCTCGAGGAAGCCGCGACGCACGACAAGATCGTGATCGTCGAGAAGAGCATCGAGGGCGGCGGCGAATACACCGCGTGCATCGCCGGCGATCTCGACTTGCCGCTGATCAAGATCGTGCCGGCGGGCGAGTTCTACGACTACCACGCGAAGTACGTCGCCGACGATACGCAGTACCTGATCCCGTGCGGCCTGCCGGCCGAACAGGAAGCGGAATTGAAGCGCATCGCGCGCCGCGCGTTCGACGTGCTCGGCTGCACCGACTGGGGCCGCGCGGATTTCATGCTCGACGCGGCAGGCAATGCGTATTTCCTGGAAGTGAACACGGCCCCCGGGATGACCGACCACTCGCTGCCGCCGAAGGCCGCGCGTGCGGTCGGCATCAGCTATTCGGAGCTGGTCGTGAAGGTGCTGTCGCTCACGCTCAACGACTGACGCAGGAACGGAACGACGTATGTGGAACAACGTTCGCCAACTCAACCTTGCCGCCAGCGCGCTGTACGCGCTGCTGCTGCTCGTGTTGGCGGCGGCCGGCTGCTACTGGCTGATCCAGCGCCCGACGTTTGCGCTGCGCGAAATCCGGATCGACGGCGACACCGAGCACATCAACTCGCCGACGGTGCGCGCGGGCGTGGTCGGCCGGCTGAAGGGCAATTTCTTCACCGTCGATCTCGACACGGCGCGCGCCGCGTTCGAGCAGATGCCCTGGGTGCGCCATGCGAGCGTGCGCCGGGTGTGGCCGAATGCGCTGGCTGTCACGCTCGAGGAGTACAAACCGCTCGGGACCTGGGGCAGCGACCAGCTCGTGAGCGTCGACGGCGAGCTGTTCACCGCGAACCAGGGCGAGCTGGATCAGGAGCTGCCGGCGTTCGACGGCCCGGAGGGCAGTGCGAAGGAAGTCGTCACGCGGTATCGCGACTTCGGGAAATGGTTTGCGCCGCTGAAGGCGGCGCCGGAAGAAGTGACGCTGTCGGCGCGGTACGCGTGGACGGTGAAGCTGTCGAACGGCATGCAGGTGGAGCTGGGCAAGGAACGCAACAGCGACACGCTGCATGACCGGAGCCAGCGCCTTGTCGCCGCATGGCCGGCCGTCACGGAGCGCTGGGGCAACGACATCGAGTACGCGGACCTGCGTTATCCGAACGGATTCGCAATTCGTGCGGCAGGCATGCGGTTCCTGACCGATACCGACAAGCGCAAGAAGTAACGAGAGATCACACGCAAGAGCACTTTATGAGCAAAGACTACAAGGATCTGCTGGTTTCCCTCGACATCGGCACGTCGAAGGTGGTGGCCATCGTCGCCGAGCTGAAGGGCGAAGGCCACTACGAGGTGATCGGTCTCGGCCAGAGCGAGTCGAAGGGTCTGAAGAAAGGCGTGGTGGTCAACATCGAGGCCACCGTGCAGTCGATCCAGCGCGCGCTCGAGGAGGCCGAGCTGATGGCCGACTGCAAGATCACCAACGTGTTCACGGGGATCGCGGGCAGCCACATCCGCAGCTTCAACTCGAGCGGGATGGTCGCGATCAAGGACAAGGAAGTCACGCAGACCGACGTGGCGCGCGTGATCGAGACCGCGAAGGCGATCAACATCCCGACCGACCAGCAGGTGCTGCACATCCTCACGCAGGAATTCATCATCGACGGCCAGGAAGACGTCCGCGAGCCGATCGGGATGAGCGGCATCCGCCTCGAGGTGAAGGTGCACATCGTGACGGGCGCGGTGAGCGCCGCGCAGAACATCGTCAAGTGCGTGCGCCGCTGCGGTCTTGAAGTGAACGACCTGATCCTGCAGCCGCTCGCGTCGTCGCTGGCCGTGCTGACGGAAGACGAGAAGGATCTCGGCGTGGTGCTCGTCGACGTCGGCGGCGGCACGACGGACATCGCGATCTTCGCCGAAGGCGCGATCCGCCACACCGCGGTGATCCCGATCGCCGGCGACCAGATCACGAGCGACATCGCGATGGCGCTGCGTACGCCGACGCCGGATGCGGAAGACATCAAGGTCGGCTACGGGATCGCGAAGCAGGCGCTCGCCGATCCGGACGAGATGGTCGAAGTGCCGGGCCTCGGCGAACGCGGCCCGCGCACGCTGTCGCGCCAGGCGCTCGCGGCCGTGATCGAGCCGCGCGTCGAGGAACTGTTCTCGCTCGTGCAGCAGGTCGTGCGCGAATCGGGTTACGAAGAACTGCTGAGCTCCGGCGTGGTCATTACCGGCGGTGCCGCGATGATGCCGGGCATGGTCGAGCTCGGCGAAGACATTTTCCTGAAACCGGTGCGCATCGGCGCGCCGGAGTATGCAGGCGGCCTCTCCGACGTCGTGCGCAATCCGCGCTACTCGACGGCGATGGGGTTGCTCGTCGAAGGCAGCGCTCAGCGCATGCGCGGCCGCAAGGTCGCCGTGCAGTCCGGCAACGCGGGGCAGGTGTTCTCGCGGANTCCGCGCTACTCGACGGCGATGGGGTTGCTCGTCGAAGGCAGCGCTCAGCGCATGCGCGGCCGCAAGGTCGCCGTGCAGTCCGGCAACGCGGGGCAGGTGTTCTCGCGGATGAAGGAATGGTTCCTGAGCAACTTCTGACGAACCGAATCGAAATTCGCGCCGGTGCCGGCGGCTGGCGCGCGACAGGGGGTTGCCCGATCTCCTGCCGAATAACGGCCGAGTAGCAGTAATTCTCTTGACGGAGGCAACATGGAATTCGAAATGCTGGAAACCGAGACCAACGGCACCATCATCAAGGTGGTGGGCGTTGGCGGCGCTGGCGGCAATGCCGTACAGCACATGATCAACCGCGGCGTGCAGGGCGTCGACTTCATCGTGATGAACACGGACGCGCAGGCGCTGTCGCGTTCGCGCGCATCGTCGGTGATCCAGCTTGGCAATACGGGCCTCGGCGCCGGTGCGAAGCCGGAAATGGGCCGTGCGGCAGCGGAAGAAGCGCGTGAGCGCATCGCCGACGCACTGCGCGGTGCGCACATGGTGTTCATTACGGCCGGCATGGGCGGCGGTACGGGCACGGGCGCGGCACCGGTGGTCGCGCAGATCGCGAAGGAGATGGGCATTCTGACGGTCGGTGTCGTCAGCAAGCCGTTCGAGTTCGAAGGCGGCAAGCGCATGCGCGTCGCTGAAGCAGGTTCGCAGCAACTGGAGGATCACGTCGACTCGCTGATCGTCGTGCTGAACGACAAGCTGTTCGACGTGATGGGCGACGACGCCGAGATGGACAAGTGCTTCCAGTGCGCGGACGACGTGTTGAACAACGCGGTCGCAGGCATCGCTGAAATCATCAACGTCGATGGCCTCGTGAACGTCGACTTCGAAGACGTGAAGACGGTGATGGGCGAGCAGGGCAAGGCGATGATGGGCACGGCGACGGTCGCCGGCGTCGATCGCGCACGCCTCGCGGCGGAACAGGCCGTGGCGAGCCCGCTGCTCGAAGGCGTCGATCTGTCGGGTGCGCGCGGCGTTCTGGTCAACATCACGTCGAGCCGTTCGCTGCGCCTGTCGGAAACGCGCGAAGTGATGAACACGATCAAGAGCTACGCGGCGGAAGATGCCACGGTGATCTTCGGTGCGGTGTACGACGACGCGATGGGCGATGCACTGCGCGTGACGGTCGTGGCGACGGGTCTGGGCCGTGCGGCGAAGAAGCAGCAGTCGGCACCGATGACGCTGCTGCGCACGGGTACGGACAACCAGCCGGTCAGCGCGGTCTCGCACGGTTATGCACCGGCGCATCACGTCAGCACGGCCGACTACGGCGCGCTCGATACGCCGGCGGTGTGGCGCAATTCGCGCGAAACCGCGGCATCGCACGTGCAGGCGCTGCAGGAGAAGGGTGTCGACACCTACGACATTCCGGCTTTCCTGCGCAAGCAGGCTGACTGACGCAAACACAGGCGAAGCCGCGGCGAAATCGCCGCGGTATCGCCGGCGTGACGGATGCTACGGACCACGACAGGCCGCGTCGGATACGACGCCGGGCCGGGAAACGTGCCCTCTTCGCTTCGGCGGGGCGGGATGGGCCGTGCTGTCCGCAACACGCTGAAAAACCGTATCGCTATGAGGGACCAGCCATGATTCAAGTGGGCGACGCGCTGCCCGACGCGCAATTGTTCGAATTCATCGACGACGCGCGCGAAGGGTGCACGCTGGGGCCGAACGCCTACAGCGTGCGCGACCAGGTCGCGGGAAAGCGGGTGGTGATCTTCGGATTGCCGGGCGCTTTCACACCGACCTGCTCGGCGCAGCATGTGCCGGGCTATGTCGAGCACGCCGAGCAACTGCGCTCGGCGGGTATCGACGAGATCTGGTGCGTGTCCGTCAACGACGCATTCGTGATGGGCGCATGGGGACGTGATCTGCACACCGCGGGCAAGGTGCGCATGATGGCGGACGGCAGCGCGGCTTTCACTCATGCGCTGGGGCTGACACAGGATTTGTCCGCGCGTGGCATGGGAATTCGTTCCCTGCGCTACGCGATGGTGATTGACGGCGGTGTGGTCAAGACGCTGGCCGTCGAGGCGCCAGGCAAATTCGAAGTGAGCGATGCGGCGAGTGTTCTCGCGACGTTGACGTCCTGATCGTGTGGTGCGCCGTTGCCTTCCGGCAACGCTGCTCACCGGCCTCAGGGCAGTTGTAACACGGGCTGATGACCGGAAACGCCTCCGTTCCGGGCATCGGCCCGTCCCGTATCGGCGCGGGTAAACTGCCGAAACAGATTGATACGCAGTTTCAAACAGCGTTGAATAGGGAATTACGCTATAATCCCACCTATCGAATATAACTCCTGATTGACATCTTCAATCAAGACGAAGAACACCATGCTGAAGCAGCGCACCATCAAATCCATCGTCAAGACCGTGGGGATTGGTGTCCACTCGGGCCGCAAGATCGAGCTCACGCTCCGTCCCGCCGCGCCCGGCACGGGCATCGTTTTCTCGCGCGTTGACCTGCCCACGCCCGTCGACATTCCCGCCTCGGCGATGTCGATCGGCGACACGCGGCTCGCGTCGGTGCTGCAGAAGGATGGCGTGCGCGTGTCGACGGTCGAGCACCTGATGTCCGCGTGCGCGGGCCTCGGCATCGACAACCTGTATGTCGACGTGACGGCCGAAGAGATCCCGATCATGGACGGCAGCGCGGCGACCTTCGTGTTCCTGATCCAGTCCGCCGGCATCGAGGAGCAGAACGCGCCGAAGCGCTTCATCAAGGTGAAGAAGACGGTCGAAATCCGCGACGGCGACAAGTTTGCGCGTCTCGATCCGTATTTCGGCTTCAAGCTGAAGTTCTCGATCGATTTCCGGCACCCGGCAGTCGACAAGACGGGCCAGGAACTCGAGGTCGATTTCGCGAATACGTCGTACGTGCGCGAGATCGCGCGTGCGCGCACGTTCGGCTTCGCGCACGAGGCAGAGATGCTGCGCGAGATCGGCCTGGCGCGCGGCGGCAGCATGGACAATGCGATCGTGCTCGACGAGTACCGCATCCTGAACAACGACGGGCTGCGCTACGACGACGAGTTCGTGAAGCACAAGATGCTCGACGCGATCGGCGACCTGTACGTGATCGGCCATCCGCTGCTGGCGTCGTACACCGCGTACAAGTCGGGCCACGGGCTGAACAACGCGCTGCTGCGCGAGCTGCTCGCGCATGAAGACGCGTACGAGGTCGTCACGTTCGACGATCCGCAGGCCGCCCCGCGCGGCTTCGCGTTCGACGCGCAGACGGCGTTCGCCTGAGCGGCATTCGGCACCAATAATAAAAAAGCGGCCTGCGGGCCGCTTTTTTATTATTGGTCTACCGCCGGCGGCGGGCTCAACGCGGCGATTTCGCGCCGTGCCGTGCCGCCATTCGTGCGAGCGCGGCCTGCAGCGGTGACGGTTCGAGATGATCGGCGAGGTCGCGCAACGCGGAGGCGCCGACCGAGGTCATCCGCGCCTGCTTCACGTGTGGAGGCTCCGGCGCGTCTTTCGGACGCACGCGCACGCGCAGCGTCGTGACGGGCCAGCCGCGCTTCTGCAGATCGGCGAGCAGCCGCGGCTCGACCTGCCGCAGCCGGGCGGCCAGCGCATTGTGCGCGGCAAAGAGGGTCAGGGTGCCGTCCTTGATGAAACCCGGTTCGACATGATTCGCGAGATAGTCGGGCAGCAGCGCGCACAGATCGCGCTGCAGCGACGCGACCTGTTCGACGCCGACGCGCAACGCCGCAAACGCGTCGGTGCGGTTGAGCACTTCGGACACGGGCTGGGGGCGATATGCGGCGAGCGGGCCGAAACGCTTGGAAAATCGGTTCATCGAGGCATTCTTCGGGCGCGCACGCGCGCGGACGTTGACGCCGATTGTACCCGCGCGGGCCCGTGCACGGGCGGCTTTCGCCCCGTCGGCCCGGCCGTCGGCGCGTTATGCCCGTCCGGCCGAGACACGGGCGCACGCGTCCCCGCGTGCTAAAATTCACCGTTTGAGTCCACTAATTCGCTAAGCCGCCGAGGCTCGGGCGTCGGGGCGCGCAACACGCGCCGGGCGCCGGTGCTGCGACGCAGGATCCGATCCGATGACAACCGGTTTTCTCCAGAAAATTTTTGGCAGCCGCAACCAGCGGCTCGTCAAGCAATACCAAAAGACCGTCACGACGATCAATGCGCTCGAAACGCAGATCGAGAAGCTGACGGACGACCAGTTGCGCGGCAAGACGGATGAATTCCGCCAGCGGGTCGCGGCCGGCGAGTCGCTCGACAAGCTGCTGCCCGAGGCGTTCGCGGTCTGTCGCGAGGCAAGCCGCCGCGTGCTGAAGATGCGGCACTTCGACGTGCAGATGATCGGCGGCATGGTGCTCCACTACGGCAAGATCGCGGAAATGCGCACCGGCGAGGGCAAGACGCTCGTCGCGACGCTGCCCGTGTACCTGAATGCGCTGGCGGGCCGCGGCGTGCACGTCGTGACCGTCAACGATTACCTCGCGCAGCGCGACGCCGAATGGATGGCGCGCCTCTACAACTTCCTCGGTCTGTCGGTCGGCATCAACCTGTCCGGCATGGAGCACGACCAGAAGCAGCAGGCCTACGCGGCGGACATCACGTACGGCACGAACAACGAGTTCGGCTTCGACTACCTGCGCGACAACATGGTCTACGAGACCGACGCGCGCGTGCAGCGGGCACTGAATTTCGCGGTCGTCGACGAAGTGGACTCGATCCTGATCGACGAAGCGCGTACGCCGCTGATCATTTCGGGCCAGGCCGAGGATCACACCGAACTGTACGTGCGGATGAACGCGCTGCCGCCGCTGCTCGAGCGCCAGATCGGCGAGGAGAAGGCCGACGGAACGGGCGTCGAGAAGCCGGGCGACTACACGCTCGACGAGAAGGCGCGCCAGGTGTTCCTGACGGAATCGGGCCATGAGAAGGCCGAGCGGCTGCTCGCCGAATGGGGCCTGATCGGCGAGGGCGAGAGCCTGTACGCGCCGCAGAACATCACGCTGATGCACCACGTGTACGCGGCGCTGCGCGCACACACGCTGTTCCACAAGGATCAGCACTACGTCGTGCAGAACGGTGAAGTGGTCATCGTCGACGAATTCACGGGCCGCCTGATGGCCGGCCGCCGCTGGTCCGACGGCCTGCACCAGGCGGTCGAGGCGAAGGAACACGTGAAGATCCAGAGCGAGAACCAGACGCTCGCATCGATCACGTTCCAGAACTACTTCCGGATGTACGCGAAGCTGTCGGGCATGACGGGTACCGCGGACACCGAAGCGTACGAATTCAACGAGATCTACGGCCTCGAGACGGTCGTGATCCCGACCAATCGTCCTCCGAAGCGGATCGACAAGCAGGACCAGATCTACAAGACGGCCAAGGAGCGCTACGACGCGGTGATCCGCGACATCCGCGACTGCTACGAACGTGGCCAGCCGGTGCTGGTCGGCACGACGTCGATCGAGAACTCCGAGCTGCTGTCGCACCTGCTGAAGCAGGCCGGGCTGCCGCACGAGGTGCTGAACGCGAAGCAGCACGAGCGTGAAGCCGCGATCGTCGCGGAAGCCGGCCGTCCGAAGCGCGTCACGATCGCGACCAACATGGCCGGCCGCGGCACCGACATCGTGCTCGGCGGCAACGCCGAGAAGCAGGCCGCGTTCATCGAGGCCGACGACGCGATTCCCGCCGACGAGAAGGCGCGCCGCATCAAGCAGCTGCACGACGAGTGGGAAACGCTGCACGAGCAGGTGAAGGCCGCGGGCGGCCTGCACATCATCGGCACCGAGCGCCACGAATCGCGCCGGATCGACAACCAGCTGCGTGGCCGTGCGGGCCGCCAGGGCGATCCGGGCTCGTCGCGCTTCTACCTGTCGCTCGACGATCCGCTGCTGCGCATCTTCGCGGGCGACCGCGTGCGCTCGATCATGGATCGCCTGAAGATGCCGGAAGGCGAGGCGATCGAGGCCGGCATCGTCACGCGCTCGATCGAATCCGCGCAGCGCAAGGTCGAAGCGCGCAACTTCGACATCCGCAAGCAGCTGCTCGAATACGACGACGTGTCGAACGACCAGCGCAAGGTCATCTACCAGCAGCGCAACGAACTGCTCGAAGCACACGACATCACCGAGACGATCTCCGCGATGCGTCACGGCGTGATTGCCGAAGTCGTCCGCCAGTTCGTGCCGGAAGGCAGCATCGAGGAGCAGTGGGACGTGCCCGAGCTCGAGGAAGCGCTGCGCAACGACTGGCAGCTCGACCTCGCGATCCAGGAAATGGTGAACGAGTCGACGTCGATCACGGCCGAGGAGATTCTCGACGCCGTGATGACGGCCGCCGACGAGCAGTACGAGGCAAAGGTCGCGATGGTCGGCCGCGAATCGTTCAGCGCGTTCGAGCGCTCGGTGATGCTGCAGACGGTCGACCGCCTGTGGCGCGAGCACCTCGCGGCGCTCGATCACCTGCGCCAGGGCATCCACCTGCGCGGTTATGCGCAGAAGAACCCGAAGCAGGAATACAAGCGCGAAGCGTTCGAGCTGTTCGCCGCGATGCTCGAGGCGATCAAGCAGGAAGTCACGCGGGTCGTGATGAACGTGCAGATCCAGTCGCCGGAGCAGCTCGAGGAAGCGGCCGAGCAGATCGAGGAGCGCGGCGGCCATCTCGAGAACGTCGAGTACCAGCACGCCGAGTTCGCTGAAGCCGCTGCGCCGGTGGCCAGCGGGGCGGCTGTTGCGGCCGCTGCTGCGACGGCCGACATGGTCGGCAGCGCGATGGCCCACAGCGGCCCCGGCGGCGAGATGCCGAAGGTCGGTCGCAACGATCCGTGCCCGTGCGGCAGCGGCAAGAAGTACAAGCACTGTCACGGGAAGCTGTCATGATCGACGGCGGCGCGCGTGACGCGTGCCGCTTCGTTCGCAGCTTCGAATCAGTGATGTGAGTTGCGGCGGCCCGCGCGTGCGGCCGCCGGTTCTTCCAATCGATGCCGGCACGTGCCGGCATTTTCCATCCGGCAGGTGTGCCCCATGGCTGTCAATTTTCCGTCGATCGATCCCGCCCAACTCCATCCTGTCGCCGGCGTCACGCTCGGCTGGGCGGAAGCGAACATCCGCAAGCCGAATCGCAAGGACGTGCTGGTCATCTCCGTCGACGAAGGGGCGACGGTCGCGGGCGTGTTCACCGAGAACCGCTTTTGCGCGGCGCCGGTAACGGTTTGCCGCGAGCACCTGGCGAAGGTGCGCGCGGGCGGCGCGGGGATTCGCGCGCTCGTCGTGAACACGGGCAATGCGAACGCGGGCACCGGCGAACCGGGTCTCGTGAACACCCGCGAGACCTGCACGGAACTCGCGCGCCTCGCGGGCATCGAGCCGGCACAGGTGCTGCCGTTCTCGACCGGCGTGATCCTCGAGCCGCTGCCGATCGACCGCCTGAAGGCCGGGCTGCCGGCGGCGCTCGCGAACCGCAAGGCCGCGAACTGGTTTGACGCCGCGCAGGCGATCATGACGACCGACACGCTGCCGAAGGCCGCGTCGCGCCAGGTCGCGATCGACGGTCACACGGTCACGCTGACGGGCATCAGCAAGGGCGCGGGCATGATCAAGCCGAACATGGCGACGATGCTCGGTTTCCTCGCGTTCGACGCGAACGTCGCGCAGCCGGTGCTCGACACCCTCGTCAAGGAAGTCGCCGACCGCTCGTTCAACTGCATCACGATCGACGGCGATACGTCGACGAACGACTCGTTCATCCTGATCGCGTCGGGCAAGAGCACGCTGCCGGCGATCACGTCGACCGATTCGCCGGCCTATGCGGCGCTGCGCGATGCGGTGACGGAAGTCGCGCAGCTGCTGTCGCAACTGATCGTGCGCGACGGCGAAGGCGCGACGAAATTCATGACGGTGCAGGTCGAAGGCGGCAAGAGCGTCGCCGAATGCCGCCAGATCGCGTACGCGATCGGCCATTCGCCGCTCGTGAAGACGGCCTTCTACGCATCCGACCCCAACCTCGGCCGGATTCTCGCGGCGATCGGTTATGCGGGTGTCGCGGATCTCGACGTCGGCAAGATCGACCTCTATCTCGACGACGTGCTCGTCGCGAAGGCGGGCGGCCGCAACCCGGCGTACCAGGAAGAGGATGGCCAGCGCGTGATGAAGCAGAGCGAAATCACGATCCGCGTGCTGCTCGGCCGCGGCGACGCGCAGGCAACCGTCTGGACGTGCGACCTGTCGCACGATTATGTGAGCATCAACGCGGATTACCGCTCCTGATCGGGAGCGCTCGAACGACATGGACAAGCTTGAACAGTTTCTGACGCGCGCGGAAGCGCTGCTCGGCCGTCTCGAAGGGATGCTGCCGCCCGCGCCGGCCGCCGTCGACTGGAACGCCGCCCACGCGTTTCGCTGGCGCAAGCGCCAGGGGCGCGGCTACCTGCAGCCGGTGCCGGCCGCATCGTCGATCACGCTCGGCGATCTGCACAACATCGATCGCCAGAAAGGGCTGATCGAGCAGAACACGCGGCAGTTCGTGCAGCAGAAGCCGGCCAACAACGTGCTGCTGACCGGCGCGCGCGGTACCGGCAAGTCGTCGCTGATCAAGGCGTGCCTGAACGCGTATGCGAAGGACGGGCTGCGCCTGATCGAAGTCGACAAGGACGACCTGCACGATCTCGGCGATATCGTCGATCTGATCGCGCAGCGCCCCGAGCGGTTCATCGTGTTCTGCGACGACCTGTCGTTCGAGGAGGGCGAATCGGGCTACAAGGCGCTGAAGGTCGCGCTCGACGGCTCGATCGCCGCGCAGTCGGACAACGTGCTGATCTACGCGACGTCGAACCGCCGCCATCTGCTGCCCGAGTACATGAGCGACAACGAGTCGTACAAGCATCTCCCGGACGGCGAGATTCACCCCGGCGAAGTCGTCGAGGAGAAGATCTCGCTGTCGGAGCGCTTCGGCCTGTGGGTCAGCTTCTATCCGTTCAAGCAGGATGACTACCTCGGCATCGTCGCGCACTGGCTGCGTCATTTCGGCTGCGAGGATGCGGAGATCGAGTCCGCACGCGGCGACGCGCTCGTGTGGGCGCTCGAGCGTGGTTCGCGGTCGGGGCGCGTCGCGTGGCAATTCGCACGTGACTGGTCGGGCCGCAAGGAGCAGGTATGAGCGCGGATCTCGCACAGGGCGCCGTGCGTGCGCCGGATGGCCGCAAGGTGACGGAAGTGGCGGTCGGCGTGATGGTGCAGCCGGATGGCAGGTACCTGCTCGCGCAGCGGCTGCAGGGCAAACCGTATGAGGGCTACTGGGAGTTTCCGGGCGGCAAGCTGGAGGCCGGCGAAAGCGTCGAGGACGCGCTGGCACGCGAGCTGCACGAGGAACTCGGCATCGTCGTCACGGCCAGCCATCGCTGGCACACGCTCGAGCACGATTATCCGCACGCGTACGTGCGGCTTTATTTCTGCAAGGTGACGGGCTGGACGGGCGAGCCGCACAGCAAGGAAGGGCAGGCGTTCGTGTGGCAGCAACTGCCGGTCGACGTCGCGCCGCTGCTGCCGGCGGCACTGCCGGTGCTCGAATTGCTCGAGAAGGAAGCGGCGTCGCACTGACGCCGTCGCACCCTGCCGAAAAGGCGGGCCATATCGGCGGCGGGCGGTGCCGCGAGCCGCTCAGCTGTCGCGGCGGCCGTCCTCTCCGTCTTCCTCTGACGAGGGGCCCTCGTCGGAGGTGCCGCCGATCCGGTACTTTTCCGCGGCCCATGCGCCGAGGTCGAGCTGCTTGCAGCGGGCCGAACAGAACGGACGGAACTGATTTTCAGGCGTCCAGCGCACTTCGGCGCTGCACGACGGGCATTTCACAACGGTAGTCATACGAAAGCATTGATCCGGCACGCGGCCGTTACAGATTGCACAGTGTCAGATGGAACGGTACGTCGATGTCCACCGCACGCGGCCGCACATCGCCATCCTGCATGGTGAACCGTACCCACAGCATGTATTTGTTGGCGCTCGCTTCGGGAATGACGCGCAGCTCCGGCGGAACGCGCACCTGCATCAACTGGTAGGTGCGGCCGGACAGCATCTGCTGGTAGCTGCCCTGCATTGCCATGACCTTCGACGCCTGACCCGATTCGCGCGCGAGGCGCAGCACGATTGCCGCGGCGTCGCGCAACGGCAGCATCGGCATGATCCACTTCGCGATGTCCTGGCGCCGCTGCTCGGCGGGCCATTGCTGCCACGCGTAATACGACGGCAGGTCGAACTTGCACGTGCCGCCGGGAATGACTGCGCGGCTGCGGATGCTGGCGAGCCACTCGTTGTCGACGAGGTGCTGGCCGGTCTTGCCCTGCATCTGCGCGAGATTCGCGAGCGTCTGCTCGATTTCGCCGAGCACGGCTTCGAGCGTGTTCTGCTCGATGCCCGGATTGCCGCGAAAGGGGGCGAGCGTCTGGCGTTGACGTTCGAGCTCCTTCATCAGATCCGATTTCAGGTCCGCGCGGCCCGTTACCTCGGCGATTTCGAACAGCGTCGTCAGCGCGACGTGGTGTTCACGCGGGTCCTCCTGAGCCAAAAAGAACGTGAAGCGCTCGAAGAGATCTTCGAGGCGCAGCAGCGTGCGAATTCGCTCGTTGAACGGATACTCGTAAAGAATCAAGCGCGCTCGCCTCTTGGGTAGGGATTGAAACAATGCAGGACATTCTAATGCTCACTCTCTACCCTAGCAACGCGCCAATTTCGTACGCCATCAGGATCGCATGCAATGCTCAGTGCGCGGCGGCCGCGAATCCGAGATAGCGTTGGTGCAGTGCATCGACCTGCACGGCGAGCGCAGCGGGCGTCGTCGCGTCGTTGATGATCACGTCGTCGGCCGCAGCGAGACGGGCTTCGCGCGTTGCCTGCCTCGCGATGATCGCCTCGACCTGCTCGCGCGTGAAGCCGTTGCGCTGCATCACGCGCGCGATTTGCGTTTCTATCGGGCAGTCGACGACGAGTACGCGATTGCTGCGCGCCTTCCAGTTGCCGGACTCGACGAGCAGCGGCACGACGAACATCACGTACGGGCCCTGCGCTTCGCGGGCTTCGCGATCGGTCTCCGCGCGGATCAGCGGATGCGTGATCGCTTCGAGGCGCCGGCGCGCGTCGTCGTCGCTGAAGATCAGGGTGCGCATCTTCGCGCGATCGAGCGAGCCGTCGGTGGCCACGAAGCCGCGGCCGAATGCCTGTTCGATCGCCGGCATCGCGAGGCCGCCCGGTGCAGTGATGCGGTGGGCAATCAGATCGGTGTCGACGAGCGATGCACCTCGCGCGGCGAACAGGTCGGCGACGGTTGTCTTGCCGCTGCCGATGCCGCCGGTGAGTCCTACTGCGAACATGTCAGCCTCCGAGCGCCGCATAGAAAGGGGTACCGAAAAACAGCGTCGCGACGCCGCCTGCCGCGAGGAACGGGCCGAACGGAATCGGCTCTTCGAAGCGCATGCGGCCGCGCCAGGTCGCGACCAGCCCGACGATCGCGCCCGTCACCGCGGCGAACAGCACGACCTGCGGCAGTGCGGCCCAACCCATCCACGCGCCGAGCGCGGCAAGCAGCTTCAGGTCGCCGAAGCCGATGCCCTCGATGCCGCGCAACCATTTGAACAGCCAGTAGATCGACCACAGGAACAGGTAGCCGGCGATCGCGCCGATCACGGCCGAGCGCAGCGACGTGAACGTACCGCCGAGATTCAGCACGAGCCCCGCCCAGAGTAGCGGCAGCGTCATCGAGTCGGGCAGGTAGCCGGTGCTGATATCGATTGCGCTCATCGCAAGCAGCGCGGCGCACAGCGCGAAGGCGGCAAGCGCGGCGACGGTCGGGCCGAACGCCGCGAGCGAGCCGGCGGCGAGCAGCGCGCACGCGAGCTCGACGAGCGGATAACGGATGCCGATCGGGTGGCTGCAGCGCCGGCAGCGCCCGCGCAGCATCAGGTAGCTGACGACCGGGATGTTTTCCCATGCGCGCAGCACGTGACCGCAATGCGGGCATGCGCTGCGCGGGCCCCACAGATCGTAGCGCGGCGGATAACCGTCGTCGGGGGCGGCGCCGGTGTTGCCGGTCGCTTCGGCGATCTCGGCCTGCCACGCGCGCTGCATCATCACCGGCAGCCGGTGCACGACCACGTTCAGGAAGCTGCCGACACAGAGACCGATGACGACCGCGAACGCATACTGCAGCGCGGGCGGCAGCAGCGCCAGCGCGAGCAGCGTACTCTCGGGCGAATCGGGAACGGCGGACAGGGGCGCTGGCGTCATGAGGGTCAAGGTTCGGACTAAAAGGCGACAGAATCGGTTGCGATGCTACACCACGTTGCCGAGCTGAAGGATGGGCAGATACATCGCGATCACGAGGCCGCCGACGAGTGCGCCCAGCACGATCACGATCAGCGGTTCGCCGAGCGCGGCGAGCGTTTCGAGACGCGCATCGAGCTGGCGTTCGCACAGCGCGGCGATGTCGGCGAGCATCGTGTCGAGCGCACCGGTCTCCTCGGCGACGGCGATCGGCTGCACGACGTCGTCGGGAAAGCAGCCGGCCGACTGCATCGCGTCGGCGAGACGCGCGCCGCGCAGCACACGTGCGGCGATGTGCGCGGTGGCATGCTCGAACACCGGATGGCCGGCCGTGCGCTCGAGCGTGGCGAAGGCGTCGGCAAGCGGCACACCGGCGCCGAGCAGCGTGGCAAGCGAGCGGCACCAGCGGGCGACCGCGAACCGCCCGAGCGCGCTGCCAGCGAGCGGCGCGTGCAGCAGGTGCCGTGCGACCGCGTGGCGCAGCGGTGCCGACCGCCGAAGCGCTTGATGTGCGGCAAGCCCTGCTGCCGTAGCACCGGCAACCAGCACGCCACCCCACGCCGACAACGCGGAGGACACCGCGAGCAGCGCGCGGGTCGGCGCGGGCAGTGCGGCGCCGAAACCGTCGAACATCTGCCGGAACGTGGGTACGACCCACACCATCAACGCAGCCGAGATCGCGAGCGCGAACAGGATGACGGCCGCCGGATACGCGAGCGCGGCGCGCAGCTTGCGCCACTGCGCGTCGGCGCGCTCGCGGTGTTCCGCAACCCGTGTCAGCACGATGCCGAGCGAGCCGGATGCTTCGCCGACCTCGATCAGCTGGCGATACAGCGTGCCGAATTGGGAGGGATAGCGTGCGAGCGCGTCGGCGAAGCGGCGCCCGCCGACGATCTCGCGGGCGAGGCCCGCCGCGATGCGCGGCAGCCCGTCGCGTGTGCGCGTACGCGCGAGCATCTCGAGCGACGGCGCGAGCGGCAGCCCGGCTTGCAGCAGGCTCGCGAGCTGGCGCGTGAAGCGTGTGACGTCCCGTGCGCCGGCCGTCGGCGGCCGGGCCGGCCCGCGGACATCGAGCGACAACACCGCGATGCCGCCGCGCGCGAGCGTGGCGCGTGCAGCGGCGGCGTCGAAGGCAATGACACCGCCGCGGCACGGCGTGCCGTCGCGGCGGCGGCCGCGCCACGCGAAGCGGGTTTCGCGCGGTGGCGTGCGCATGCTCATGCCACGGGTGTCGCGGCGACGGCTTCCGCGATGCTCGTCGTGCCGTCCCGGACACGCGCGAAGGCCGCGTCGCGCAGATTGCGCATGCCGGCGGCCGCCGCGCATTGCGCGAGTTCACCGACGCTCGCCCGCGCGACGATGCGCTCCGCCAGCTCGGGAGACACCGGCATCGTCTGATGCAGGCCGATGCGGCCGCGATAGCCGATACCGTGACAGGCGGAACAGCCCCGCGCGACGAACGGCCGCCATCCGCCTGCCAGGGCCGCGGGGTCGCAGCCGGCTTCCCGCAGCACGCGCGCCGGTGCGTCCGAGTGCGCGCGGCAGGCGGTGCAGAGCCGCCGGACGAGACGCTGCGCCGTGATGAGGTGCAGCGCGGCCGCCAGGTTGTACGGTGCGACGCCGATGTCGAGCAGCCGCGCGACGGCTGCCGGCGCGTCGTTCGTGTGCAGCGTCGACAGCACGAGATGGCCGGTTTGCGCAGCCTTGATCGCGACGTCGGCCGTCTCCGCGTCGCGAATCTCGCCGACCATGATGATGTCCGGATCCTGTCGCAACAGCGCGCGCAGCGCGGTCGCGAAGGTGAGCCCCGTCTTTTCGGCGACACCGACCTGGTTGATCCCGTCGAGCTGGATCTCGGCGGGATCCTCGACCGTGCAGACATTGTGCGCATCGCGATCGAGCATCTGCAGCGCGCAGTAGAGCGACAGCGTCTTGCCGCTGCCGGTCGGGCCCGTGACGAGCACGAGGCCATGCGGTGCGCGTATCGCCGCCTCCATCGCGGCTGCCTGCTGCGCGTCGAAGCCGAGGCGGGCGAGCGTGAGATCGGGAGGCAGCGTGTCGAGGCGCCGCAGCACGATCTTTTCGCCGAACAGCGTGGGCAGCGAGCTGACCCGATAGTCGCCGCGCGTGCCGCCGTCGATCGAGATGCGCAGCCTGCCGTCCTGCGGGAGCCGCCGCTCGGCGATGTCCATGCGCGCGAGTACCTTGATCCGCGTGACGAGCGCGTCGCGCAGATGAACGGGGGGCCGCGCATGTTCATGCAGCACGCCATCGATGCGCAGGCGGATGCGCCAGCCGGCTTCGAACGGTTCGACGTGGATGTCGGACGCGTCGCGCACGCGTGCCGCGTGAAGCGTGTCGGTCAATAACCGCACGGCCGGTGCATCGTCGAGCTGGGCCGCGTCGAGCGCGCGTGGCGCGGCGGCGGGCGACGCATCGGCATGGAGGGGCGGCTGCGTGCGCAGTGGCGCCCCGGGAGGAGGGAAGTGCATGTGAGCCGGCGCGTTGGCCGCCTGTTGACCGTGACCTGCAGATGGTCGCGCGTCGCGGGCGGCGCCGGCAGTCGGCCGTTCGGCTAGCGCGTGGCGGCGCGTGCGGTGCGCGCGCTGCTGCGCGGCTTGAAGATCTTGACGGTGCGCACGGCCTGATCGTCGCTGCGCATCACCTCGAGCATCACGTCGCCGATTTTCACGCACACGTCGTCTTCCGGAATTTCCTCGAGGATTTCGAGAATCAGCCCGTTCAGCGTCTTCGGCCCGGTGGTCGGCAGCTTCAGGTGCAGCCAGCGGTTCAGCTCGCGCAGCGGCATGCTGGCCGAGACGATGCATTCGCCGTTCTCGTCCCAGCCGCCGGCACGTTCGCTGCGCGGCATCGACGTCGTGAATTCGCCGATCAGTTCCTCGATGATGTCTTCGGGCGTGACGAGCCCTTCGAGCTCGCCGTACTCGTTGACGACGAGCGCGGTGCGCTGCCGCGATTCCTGGAAATACTGGAGCTGCTGGACCACCGGCGTGCCCGACGGCACGTAGTACGGCTCGGCGAGCAGCGAGCGCAGCGTCTCGCGGTCGAAATCCTGGTTGTGCAGCGCGGTGAGCGTCTTGCGCACGTGCAGCACGCCGAGCACCTTGTCGATGTCGCCTTCGTAGACGATCAGGCGGTTGTGATAGCAGGTTTCGAGCTGATGCAGGACGTCGTCGAGCGGCGCGTAGAAGTTCAGCGACTCGATCTGGCGGCGCGGCACCATCACGTCGTCGACCGTGATGTTCTCGAGATCGAACAGGTTGAGCAGGATGCTGCGGTGCTTGGTCGGCATGAAACTGCTCGACTCGAGCACGATGGCGCGCAGCTCGTCGGCCGACATCCGCTGGTCGCGGCCCTTCTTTGTATTGATGCGCAGCACCCACAGCACGCCGTTCGCGAGCGCGTTGACGAACCAGACGAGCGGCTTGAATACGCGCATCAGCGGCGCGATCACGAGGCTCGCGGGCAGTGCGATGCGTTCGGGGAAGGTCGCGCCGACGATCTTCGGCGCGATTTCCGCGAACACGATGATCAGGAACGCGACGATGCCGGTCGCGATCGACAGCGCGAGATTGTTGCGGCCGAACGTATGGAGCGCGAGCGACGTCGTCAGGACCGGGATGATCGTGTTGAACAGGTTGTTGCCGATCAGGATCACGCTGAGCAGCAGGTCAGTCCGCGTCAGCAGGCCCTGCGTGGTTTTCGCGCCGAGCACGCCCTGGCCGGCGAGATGCTTCAGCCGATGGCGGTTGAGCGCCATCATCGCGGTCTCGGAAATCGAAAAGAAGCTGGAACAGAGAAGAAGCAGGAAGACGGCGCCGATTTGCGCCCATAAGGGAATTTGGTCCACGCGTCGGAAAGGGCAGTGAAGGACAGGGATGGAGGGAATATAGCAGAGGCCGGCGACCGCGATGTGTCGTGCGCGACACGATGGGTCCGCTGCGGCCGGACAAAAAAAAACCGTGCACGCAGTGCACGGTTTTTCACAAATCTGGTCGGGGTGAGAGGATTCGAACCTCCGGCCTCTACGTCCCGAACGTAGCGCTCTACCAGGCTAAGCTACACCCCGATTTGTACTCTTCCGATTTCGCAGTCTTTTTCAAGACCGCTGTGTCGTCGAGCAAGAACGTAACTATAACGACGTTTTTTCGAAAATGGAATACCTTGGCGAAGAAAATTTTCGAGACGGGTGATCGCCCCGTGTCGAACATGCGTCGTCACGGCGGTGGCGACGCATGCGATGCGCTCAAGACTGCCGCGACGTCGAGTACGAGCACAGCTCGAGCAGGCTTTCCTTATAGATCGAATCGGGGAATGCCGCGATCGCTGCCGCTGCCGCCTGCGCTTCCTGGCGCGCGCATTCGAGCGTGTGATCGAGCGCGCCCGAGCGCGTGATCGCTTCGAAAATCGTGTCGAAGCGATCGGTGCCGCCCTGTTCGATCGCCTCGCGAGCCAGCGCCGACTGTTCGGGCGTGCCGCGTTCGATCAGATAGATGAGCGGCAGCGTCGGCTTGCCTTCGCGCAGGTCGTCGCCGGCATTCTTGCCCATTGCCTCGACGGTGCCCGCGTAGTCGAGCCAGTCGTCCATGATCTGGAACGCGGTGCCGATCCGGCGGCCGTATTCGGCGGCGGCAGCCTCGGTCGGCGCATCGGCGCCCGAGAGCACCGCACCCAGGCGCGCCGACGCCTCGAACAGCTTGGCCGTCTTGTAGCGGATCACCTGCATGTAGCGCGTTTCGTCGACGTCCGCGTCGTGCATGTTGAGGAGCTGCAGCACCTCGCCTTCGGAAATGATCGTCGTTGCTTCGGACAGGATCTCCATGACGCGCATCTTGCCGACGCCGACCATCATCTCGAACGAGCGCGAATAGAGGTAATCGCCTACCAGCACGCTCGCCGCGTTGCCGAACAGCGCATTGGCTGTCTGGCGGCCGCGGCGCAGCTCGGATTCGTCGACGACGTCGTCATGCAGCAGCGTGGCCGTGTGGATGAACTCGACGACGGCGGCCAGCACGTGCCGCTGATGCGACGTTTCGCCGAGCGCGCCGGCGACGAGCAGCAGCAACGCCGGACGCAGCCGCTTGCCGCCCGCGCCGATGATGTACTCGGCGATCTGGTTGATCAGCAGCACGTCGGACGCGAGGCTTTGCCGGATAACGCGATTCACCTGCTCCATGTCGCTGGTGATCGGAGCGAGCAGGTGGGCGGCGCTGAGGGTGGGGGAGGCGGTGGACGACGACATGATGATGGAATTGGGTGATGCCGCGGATTATAAGTCGAATCCGCGATATCCCGGTCTGTCGGACGCGCCGCGGCCGTGATTTTGGCCGTCCGGCCGAGGCCCGCGCGCGGTAATCGCCGATCGGTTTTGACTTCGGTGCTAACCCCATGTATAATCACGTGTTTTCCGCGCGTGGTGTGCGGAAAATTTGGATCCAGAGTGAGGTTCTCAATGTACGCGGTCATAAAAACCGGCGGCAAGCAGTACAAAGTTGCCGTTGGCGAAAAACTCAAAGTAGAACAGATACCGGCTGACATTGACGCTGAAATCACGCTCGACCAGGTTCTCGCAGTGGGCGAAGGCGAATCGATTAAGTTCGGTACGCCGCTGGTCAGTGGGGCTTCCGTCAAGGCCACCGTTGTGTCGCACGGTCGTCATGCCAAGGTCACCATCTTCAAGATGCGTCGCCGGAAGCACTACCAAAAGCACGGCGGCCACCGCCAGAACTACACTGAGCTGCGCATCGACGCGATCAACGCGTAAGCGCCTCGGTAAAGGAGCAATCAGATGGCACACAAAAAGGCAGGCGGCTCTTCCCGGAACGGCCGCGACTCCGAGTCGAAACGTCTCGGCGTGAAAGTGTACGGCGGCCAGGCAATCAATGCCGGCGGCATCATCGTGCGTCAGCGCGGTACGCGTATGCACGCAGGCGAGAACGTCGGCATGGGCAAGGATCACACCCTGTTCGCGCTGGTCGACGGTCACGTGAAGTTCGCGACGAAGGGCGCGGACAAGAAGCATCTGGTCATCGTTGTCCCGGCGGCTGCCTAAGTTTATTTAGGCACCAAGGGCTTCGTAGCCGAAAGGCCCCGCAGTCTTCGCGGGGCCTTTTTTTATTGGGTCGCCGGGCGCATTTGCGTGCCGGCGACCGTCGCGTGACCAGCGTACGATCGGCCGAACGGCAGATTGTTCAAGCGCGCCGGCGCGCGGCACAATAGCGGAAATACTGGGCGGAGTGACGAATGAAGTTCATTGACGAAGCACGAATCGAAGTCATCGCCGGCGACGGAGGCGATGGCAGCGCTTCGATGCGCCGCGAGAAATTCGTCCCGTTCGGCGGGCCGGACGGCGGCGACGGCGGCCGGGGCGGTAGCGTCTACGCGATCGCCGACCGCAACATCAACACCCTGATCGACTACCGTTACGCGAAGAAGCACCTGGCGCGCAACGGCGAAAACGGTCGCGGCTCGGATTGCTACGGCAAGGGCGGCGACGACGTCACGCTGCGCATGCCGGTCGGCACGATCATCAGCGACATGGATACCGGCGAGCTGATCGCCGACCTGACCGAGCACGACCAGCAGGTGATGCTCGCGCAGGGCGGCTCCGGCGGGCTCGGCAACCTGCATTTCAAGTCGAGCACGAACCGCGCGCCGCGCCAGAAGACGGACGGCAAGCCGGGCGAACGGCGCATGCTGAAGCTCGAACTGAAGGTGCTCGCCGACGTCGGCCTGCTCGGCATGCCGAACGCGGGCAAGTCGACGTTCATCTCGTCGGTGTCGAACGCACGGCCGAAGATCGCCGACTACCCGTTCACGACGCTCGCGCCGAATCTCGGCGTGGTCCGCGTCGGGCCGAGCAAGAGCTTCGTGATCGCCGACATCCCGGGGCTGATCGAGGGCGCCGCCGAAGGCGCGGGCCTTGGGCATCAGTTCCTGCGCCACCTGCAGCGCACCGGCGTGCTGCTGCATCTGGTCGACCTGGCCCCGTTCGATGAAAGCGTCGATCCGGTCGCGGAAGCGACCGCGATCGTCGGCGAGCTGCGCAAGTACGACGAGGCGCTCTTCGAGAAGACGCGCTGGCTGGTACTCAACAAGCTCGACATGGTGCCGGAAGACGAGCGCAAGGCGCGCGTCGCCGATTTCCTCGATCGCTTCGGCTGGGACGGCCCCGTGTTCGAGATATCGGCGCTGACGGGCCAGGGCTGCGAAGCGCTGTGCTACGCGATCTACGACTACCTGTCCGAACATTCGGACGCGCATCGTGCGGCGGAAGCGGAAGATCTCGCGGCGGACGTGCGTTTCCGCGATGCGCCGCCGCCCGCGGACGGCGGTGCAGCGCCGGGCGACGACGCCTGAGCGGTTCCGGAACACGCCGGGCGTGCCGCCCGGCGTCGGCCAATCGCGCCCGGCCGGGCAGGCATCAGATACAGGAGACAGTGCAGGATGCGTTCGATCATCGCGGATTCGAAGCGATTGGTGGTGAAGGTGGGTTCCAGCCTCGTGACCAACGACGGCAAGGGGCTCGATCATGCTGCAATCGGTCGCTGGGCGGCCCAGATCGCTGCGCTGCGCGCTCAGGGCAAGGAAGTCGTGCTCGTCAGTTCGGGGGCGATTGCCGAAGGGATGCAACGGCTCGGCTGGAGCAAGCGGCCGCGGGAAATCGACGAGTTGCAGGCCGCTGCCGCGGTCGGCCAGATGGGGCTCGCGCAGGTCTATGAGAGCCGCTTCACCGAGCACAACATCCGCACCGCGCAGATCCTGCTCACGCACGCCGACCTGGCGGACCGCGAGCGTTACCTGAATGCGCGTTCGACGCTGCTCACGCTGCTGCGGCTCGGTGTCGTGCCGATCATCAACGAGAACGACACGGTCGTCACCGACGAAATCAAGTTCGGCGACAACGACACGCTCGGCGCGCTCGTTGCG
Organism: Burkholderia sp. YIM B11467; assembly: GCF_052952715.1. Taxonomy (NCBI): domain Bacteria; kingdom Pseudomonadati; phylum Pseudomonadota; class Betaproteobacteria; order Burkholderiales; family Burkholderiaceae; genus Burkholderia; species Burkholderia sp. YIM B11467. Next base: position 722,832 of record NZ_JBQVSQ010000003.1, on the reverse strand, counting down.
AACCTGATCGAAGGCGATGCGCTGATCATCCTGACCGACCAGACGGGGCTGTTCACGGCCGATCCGCGCAAGGATCCGAACGCGACGCTCGTCGCCGAGGCCAATGCGGGCGCGCCGGAACTCGAGGCGATGGCGGGCGGTGCGGGTTCGAGCCTCGGCCGCGGCGGGATGCTGACGAAGATCCTCGCGGCGAAGCGTGCGGCGCATAGCGGCGCGAACACGGTGATCGCGAGCGGCCGGGAGTCCGACGTGCTCGTGCGTCTGGCGGCCGGCGAGGCGATCGGCACGCAATTGATCGCACGTACCGCGCGGATGGCGGCGCGCAAGCAGTGGATGGCAGACCATCTGCAGGTGCGCGGCCATGTCGTGATCGATGCCGGCGCGGTCGAGAAGCTGACGGCCGGCGGCAAGAGCCTGCTGCCGATCGGCGTGATCGACGTTCAGGGCGCGTTCGCGCGCGGCGAGGTGATCGCGTGCGTCGGCCCCGACGGGCGCGAAGTGGCGCGCGGGCTTACCAACTACAGCAGCGCGGAGACGAAACTGATCCATCGCAAGCCGAGCGGCGAGATCGAGGCCGTGCTCGGCTACATGCTGGAGCCCGAACTGATCCATCGCGACAACCTCGTGCTGGTGTGACCGCCGGCTGCGGTTTCGGCAGTCAAATAAAAAAGCCCGCGTCACGCGGGCTTTTTTCATGGGGCGGGACGGGCGTATGGCCCGCACCGCGCGCCGTCAGCGCAACTGCGTCATCGCGGTGCGGTGAAACCGGATGTTCTCCAGGATTTGCTGGGTCGAGCCCTGCGGCATCTTGTTCGAGCAGAAGTAGTCCTGGTAGAGCGACGAGTGATAGGCGTTCAGTTCGCCGTTCTCGATGCGCTGCCAGTCGTTTTCGACCGTGCGGTCCCAGCCGTCGTGATCCGAATTCAGGCCGGCGTACTGTCGCCATTCATAGGTGTCGCAGCGGATGCCTTCATAGTTCACGTTGCGCGCGCCGGCCGGGCTCGTGATGACGACCGCGTAGCGCACGACGCCGTCGGTGCCGACCGCGAGCGACTTCGCATCGACGAAGAACTTGAGCGGCGTGTTCTGCGATACGCTGAACGGCAGCAGGTCTGCCGCTTGCGGCAGCGGCGGCAGCGTGTCGACCGCGTTTTCCTTCCAGTTGCCCTGACGGTCCAGCAGATACACGAACTCGCTGTCATCCTTGTTGGTCGGCGTCTTCGAATTCGCGCAACCGGCCAGGGTGGCCGCCGCGGCAATCGATGCGAGCGCGAGAGCAATCGCTTTCAAAATGCATTCCTCGTAAAAAAAGGGCGCGACACCAAGGTCGCGCCCGGTCATGCAGTCCGACTCGTTATTTGCCGACGATCACGCGGGGCGGCATCTCGTCCAGCGTGCCCGCTTCCACTTCGATCTCCGAACAGACTACCGATGTGTCGACAATCGTCAACGTCTGCTGGGCCTGTACGCCGATGACGCGCGGATAGCGCGACAGGCGCGGGCCACGCGGCTTCTCGGCTCGCTGCGCCGGGCGGCGCAGGAAGCGCGACAGTTCCGTCAGCGCCAACTGATAGACATCCCGCTTGAACTCGATTACCGCATCGAGCGGCACCCAGTACTCGTTCCAGCGCCACGCATCGAACTCCGGGTGATCGGTCGCGCGCAAGCAAATGTCGCAATCGCGTCCGACCATCCGCAGCAGGAACCAGATCTGCTTCTGGCCGCGGTAATGACCGCGTACTTCGCGTTTGATGAACTTGTCAGGCACCTCGTAACGCAACCAGTCGCGCGTGCGACCGATTATCTTGACGTGTTCCGGATGCAGGCCCGTTTCCTCGTGCAATTCCCGGTACATCGCCTGCATGGGGGTCTCGCCGTACTTGATCCCACCTTGAGGAAACTGCCAGGAATGCTCGCGGAGCCGCTTGCCCCAAAACACCTCGTTGCGCGCGTTCAAGAGGATGATGCCGACGTTCGGGCGAAAGCCTTCACGATCCAGCATACAACCACCTTCGAATCCTTTAAAATTGCTTTGATTATAAACAGATAACGGGCGCTGCGCACCGTGACGGAGCGAATCCGCGCGGGGTGTGCCGGTTGAATTGTCCCTGATTGGTCTGCTAAGTCATCTGCGCCATCGTCGTTCGTCGCGCGCAGCTTTTTCACCTTGAAACTTTTTCGGGCGCCCCGCCTGGGGGCGCCGTTTTTGGAACCGTCCGCATGAAAGCTTCCCGTTTCTTTATCGGCACCCTGAAAGAAGCACCCGCCGACGCAGAGATCGTCAGCCACAAGCTGATGGTACGCGCCGGCATGATCCGTCGCGTCGCCGGCGGCATCTATAACTACCTGCCGGTCGGCCTGCGCTCGATTCGCAAGGTCGAGGCGATCGTGCGCGAGGAAATGAACCGGGCGGGCGCGATCGAGCTGCTGATGCCGGCGGTGCAGCCGGCCGAACTGTGGCAGGAATCGGGCCGCTGGGAGCAGTACGGCCCCGAGCTGCTGCGCTTCAAGGACCGCAAGGACAACGATTTCGTGATCGGGCCGACGCACGAGGAAGTCATCACCGACATCGCGCGCAACCAGATCAAGAGCTACCGGCAGATGCCGGTGAACTTCTACCAGATCCAGACGAAGTTCCGCGACGAGATCCGTCCGCGCTTCGGCGTGATGCGCGGCCGCGAATTCATCATGAAGGACGCGTACTCGTTCGACAAGGACGCGGCGGGCCTGAACGAGTCGTATCGCAAGATGTACGACGCGTACGTGCGCATCTTCACGCGCCTCGGCCTCGAATTCCGCGCGGTCGCGGCCGACAGCGGCTCGATCGGCGGCAACTTCTCGCACGAGTTCCACGTGATCGCCGATACCGGCGAGGACGCGATCGCCTACTGCCCGACGTCCGAGTTCGCGGCGAACATCGAGGCAGCCGAAGCGCTGCCGCTGATTGCCGAGCGCGCGGCGCCGGCCGAAGCGATGGAGAAGGTCGCGACGCCCGGCAAGGCGAAGTGCGAAGCCGTCGCCGAACTGCTGGCCATCCCGCTCGAGCGCACGATCAAGTCGATCGTGCTCGCGACCGACAACGAAGGCGCCGAGCCGACCATCTGGCTCGTGATGCTGCGCGGCGATCACGACCTGAACGAGATCAAGGTGTCGAAGCTGCCGGGCCTGAAGAACCACCGCTTCGCGACCGAGCAGGAAATCGTCGAGTGGTTCGGCACGCCGCCGGGTTATCTCGGCCCGGTCGGCACGAAGAAGCCCGTGAAGGTGATCGCGGACCGCACGGTCGCGAACATGAGCGACTTCGTCGTCGGCGCGAACGAGGTCGACTATCACATCGCGGGCGTGAACTGGGGCCGCGACCTGCCCGAGCCGGACGTCGCCGACGTGCGCAACGTGAAGAAGGGCGATCAGTCGCCGGACGGCAAGGGCGTGATCGACATCTGCCGCGGTATCGAAGTCGGCCACGTGTTCCAGCTCGGCACCAAGTATTCGGAAGCGATGGGCGCGACGTTCCTCGACGAGTCGGGCAAGCCGCAGCCGATGCTGATGGGCTGCTACGGCGTCGGCGTTACGCGCATTCTCGGTGCGGCGATCGAACAGAACTTCGATGACAAGGGCATCATCTGGCCCGAGTCGATCGCGCCGTTCGAGGTCGTGCTGTGCCCGATGGGCTATGACCGCAGCGACATGGTGCGCGAGTCCGCCGACAAGCTGTACGCGGAACTCTCCGCGGCCGGCATCGACGTGATCCTCGACGACCGCGGCGAGCGCCCGGGCGTGATGTTCGCCGACTGGGAGCTGATCGGCGTGCCGCATCGCCTCGTGATCGGCGAGCGCGGCCTGAAGGAAGGCAAGATCGAGTACCAGGGCCGCCGCGACGCCGAAGCGACGCTGCTGCCGGCCGATGATGCCGCGGCGACGGTCGCGGAGAAGATCCGCGCCGCGCTCGCACGCTAAGCACGGCGACCGGGGGACACGATGGAATACACGTTCCTGTCGGCCACCGTGCTCCTGGTGCTGATCACCGATCCGCTCGGCAACATCCCGCTGTTCATTTCGGCGATGCGGGATGTGCCGCGCGAGCGGCGCGTGAAGCTGATCCTGCGTGAAGTGGGGATCGCGTTCGTGATCCTGCTGTTCTTCATGGTGGTCGGCGACCGCTTCCTGCGGATGATGAGCCTCACCGACCTGTCGTTGCGGCTCGGCGGCGGGATCGTGCTGTTCCTGATCGCGCTGCGGATGATCTTCCCGCATCCGGACGGCGCGCTCGGCAGCGATCCGCGCGCGGGCGGCGAACCGTTCATCGTGCCGCTCGCGATTCCGGCGCTGGCCGGGCCGTCCGCGCTGGCGACGGTGATGCTGCTGACGTCGCAGGCGCCGGGCAAGATGTTCGAGTGGGTCGGCGCGCTGACGGTCACGATGATCGTCTGCGCGATCACGCTGGTCCTGGCCGAACGGATCCAGCAGTGGCTCGGCGAGCGAACGGTCGCGGCGTTCGAGCGGCTGATGGGCCTCGTGCTCGTCGCGATTTCGGTCGAGATGCTGCTAGCCGGCATCCGCGCGTTCGTGCACCAGTTGTAGGGTGGACGGCAGACGCACGAAAAAAAGCGGCGCTCCGGGAAACCGGAGCGCCGCTTTTTATTTATAGGACGGGCAGGGCGATCAGACGTTGGTGGTCAGCGCGCGGATCGTCGGCAGGTTGCGCCAGTATCCCTTCGCGTCCATCCCGCAGCCGAACACATAGCGGTCCGGCACCGGGAAGCCGCAGAAGTCGGGATGCAGCGGCTTCGCCTTCGCGAGCGTCTTCTCGCACAGCACGGCCGACATGAAACGCTGCGCGCCCATGTCGAGGATACGGTCGCGGATCGCGGCCATCGTCTCGCCTTCGTCGAGGATGTCGTCGAGCACGAGCACGATCCGGTCCTTCACCGATTCGCGCGGCGCGACACGCCAGTGCATCTCCGGGCTGCCCTGCGTCGTGTTGCGGTAGCGGGTCAGGTGGATGTAGTCGAATTCCAGCGGGAAATCGAGATGCGGCAGCAGCATCCCGGTAAACACCGCGGCGCCGCCCATCACCGAGAGAACGAGCGGGAACGCATCGCCGATCTCGGCGCGGATCGCGTCGGCCATCCTGGAGATCGACGCGTTGACGGCGTCGGCCGAGACGATCTCTTCGGAGTGGTTGAAAATGTGGAGGGCTTCTTCGCGGTTCATGTGTTCTGGCGGGCAGTCGGTATACAAATAAGAATGAAGCAGAACGGACGGCGCGCGCTACAGCAAAAACCCGCGCGCCGGCCGACGGGCGGAATCAGCGCATGCCGGGCATCATGCCCTTCAGGCCGCGCATCATCTTCTGCATGTTGCCGCCCTTCAGCTTCTTCATCATCGTACGCATCTGGTCGTACTGGTTCAGCATCCGGTTGACTTCCTGCACCGGCACACCCGCGCCGGCCGCAATGCGGCGCTTGCGCGTCGCCTTGATGATCTCGGGTTTCGCGCGCTCGGCGGGCGTCATCGAGCTGATGATGCCTTCCATCCGGCGGATCTGCTTTTCGGCCTGGCCCATGTCGGCGCCGGCCGCCGCCTGCTGGAATTGTGCGGGCAGCTTGTCCATCAGCGACGACAGGCCGCCCATGTTCTTCATCTGCGAGATCTGCGCGCGGAAATCGTTCAGGTCGAAGTCGCCGCCTTTCTTGACCTTGTCGGCGAGCTTTTGCGCGGCCTGCACGTCGACGCCGCGCTGCGCCTCCTCGACGAGCGCGAGGATGTCGCCCATGCCGAGGATCCGGTTCGCCATCCGGTCGGGGTGGAACACCTCGAGGCCGTCGAGCTTCTCGGCGACGCCGACGAACTTGATCGGCTTGCCCGTGATGTGACGCACCGACAGCGCGGCACCGCCGCGCGAATCGCCGTCGAGCTTGGTCAGCACGACGCCCGTGAGCGGCAGCGTGTCGTTGAACGCCTTCGCGGTGTTGACCGCATCCTGGCCGAGCATCGCGTCGACGACGAACAGCGTTTCGGCCGGCTTCAGCGTGTCGTGCAGCGCGGCGATTTCCTGCATCATCGCTTCGTCGATGCCGAGGCGGCCGGCCGTATCGACGATCAGCACGTCATGGTAGTGGCGCTTGGCCCAGTCGACGGCCGCGATTGCGATGTCGACGGGCTTCTGGTCCGGCGTGGACGGGAAGAAATCGGCGCCGACCTGTTCGCTCACCGTTTTCAGCTGCATGATCGCGGCCGGGCGATACACGTCGCACGACACGGTCAGCACCTTCTTCTTGTACTTCTCGCGCAGCAGCTTCGCGAGCTTGCCGGCGGTCGTGGTCTTGCCCGCGCCCTGCAGGCCGGCCATCAGGATCACGGCGGGCGGCGTGACCGCGAGGTTCAGCTCGGCGGCCTTGCCTTCGTAGTCGCCGCCGATCACGGCGGTCAGTTCCTTCTGGACCACGCCGACGAGCGCCTGACCCGGCGACAGGCTGCTGATCACCTCTTCGCCGAGCGCCTTTTCCTTGACCTTGGCGATGAATTCGCGGACGACCGGCAGCGAGACGTCGGCCTCCAGCAGCGCGAGACGCACCTCGCGGAGCATCTCCTGGGTGTTCGCCTCGGTAAGCCGGGCCTCGCCGCGCAGCGTCTTGACGACGCGCGCCATCCGTTGAGTGAGATTGTCGAGCATGGGGAGCGATGGACAGTGGGGCCCGAAGGCGCGGCGGAACCGAACAAAGGGAGCCGTCGCGGGAAGGGGGCCTAGTGTAAACTTCGAACATGGATATTGTACTGTATGCCCTCACCGCATTCCTGTACGGCGGCCTCGCCGTCGCAGGCTGGCGCACGCACCGCCAGGGCGCGACGCCGCTCGTCGCGAGCGTGCCGGCCGTGCCGGTTCCCGCGTCCGCCGCGTCCGGGATGAGCGGGGCCGGCCGCGGGCTGCTGTTCGCCGCGCTCGTCGCGCACGGCGTGCTGCTCCATACGACGATCTTTCCGCACGACGCGATGGTGTTCGGTTTCGCGTTCGCGCTGTCCGCGATGTTCTGGCTCGGCGCCGGCATCTACTGGATCGAGAGCTTCTTCTTCCCGCTCGACAGCCTGCGCCTGCTGGTGCTGCCGCTCGCGTGCGGCGCGTCGCTGCTGCCGCTGATGTTCGGCGGCGTGCGGGTGCTTCCTTATGCCGCAGCGCCGCTGTTCAAGCTGCACTTCCTGATCGCGAACATCGCGTACGGCCTGTTCGCGATCGCGGCGCTGCACGCGATCCTGATGCTGATGGTCGAGCGGCGCCTGCAGTCGCTGCGCAGCGGCGGGCGCGACGGCTCGACGGGCTGGATCGCGAGCTGGCTCGAAACGCTGCCGCCGCTGCTCACGCTCGAGAAGCTGCTGTTCCGCCTGATCGGCGCCGGCTTCGTGCTGCTCACGCTGACGCTCGCGTCGGGCATCCTGTTCAGCGAGCAGGTCGATGCGCGCGCACTGCGGCTCGACCACAAGACCGTGTTCGCGATCCTGTCGTGGCTGATGTTCGGCGGCCTGCTGGTCGCCCGCAAGACGTCGGGCTGGCGCGGGCGCGGCGCCGCGCGCTGGGTGCTCGTGTCGTTCGCCGCGCTGCTGCTCGCGTATGTCGGCAGCCGGTTCGTTTTCGAGGTGCTGCTGCACCGTTCCGTGGTTTGACCGCAGGTTTCCGATGCGACAGATTCTTCTCCTGATTCTTCTCTTCTTCGCGGGTTCGTGGATCGCGCGCAAGCTGCGCCAGGCCCAGGAACACGCACAGGCGCGTACCGGCCGCGGCGCGGGTCACGACGGCACGCCCGGCTCCGGCGCGGCGCGCCCGAACGGCGACGCGCGTTCGCTGCCCGAGCCGATGGTGCGCTGCGCCGAATGCGGCGTGCATGCGCCGAAGGGCGATGCCGTCGCCGCGGGCGGCGAATACTTCTGTAGCGCCGAGCATGCGCAGCGCCACGCGGCGCGCGCGAGCGGTCACGACGCACGATGAACGACGCGCCGCTGCTGTCGGTCGACGCGAACGGCTGGGTGCGCGAAGCGCGCCATGCGCCGTCGCCGAACTTCGAGGCGCGGCCCGCCGGTGCGGTGCCGACGCTCGTGGTCGTCCACAACATCAGCCTGCCGCCCGGCGAATTCGGCGGCGACGCGATCGAGGCGCTGTTCCTGAATCGCCTCGACTGCGACGCGCACCCCTATTACCAGAGCCACTTGCGCGGCGTGCGCGTGTCCGCGCACTTCCTGATCCGCCGCGGCGGCGAGCTCGTGCAGTTCGTGTCGTGCGACGAGCGCGCGTGGCACGCGGGTTCGTCCGAGTTCTTCGGCCGGCCGCGCTGCAACGACTTCTCGATCGGCATCGAGCTCGAAGGCGCGGACGACGTGCCGTTCGACGACGCGCAGTACGCGACGCTCGCCGCGCTTTCCCGCGCACTCGCCGCACGCTATCCGGTCGACGCATTCGCCGGGCACTCGGACGTTGCGCCGGGCCGCAAGACCGACCCGGGCCCGCACTTCGATTGGCAACGCTTCGCGAGCGATGCCGGCTTTTCCGCCGAATACTTTCCTTTCCGTCAGCACTGAGCGCGGGGTTTTTTGACCGGAGAAAGTTTTTTCTCCGACCAATGCCTTGTCGTGTCGGCGCGTGAGCGATGTCAAGACCTTCATCGCAAATTATCCGTTTGGACGTCGTCCGAATGTCCACTATACTTGGTGCCAGTTGAGCAGTTCTGCACTAGATATAGTGTGTGTCGCAGGGGAAACCCGAGCGGCACCGGCCGGCGGGCAACGCCGGCGGACAGGGTTCTCAGGGCGGCGCGTCAGGCCGGCGGTCCAGGCGTCGCGATCAGCGCAGCGAACTTCGACGGGGCAGGGGATACATGACGAAGCACACGACCGGATCGGTTGTCGCGCATCGACCGAACCGGCTTCCCCGGCGCATCGCTCGCCTCTTACCGCTCGCGCACCGCGTTGCGCAGCGTTCGTTTTAATCCGCGGTTCTCTCCGCACCATCCAACACCAGGAGCTTTGCACATGCAAACCACCGACAACGCGACGTCCCAGTACGAGAGCGCCTCGAGCCGTCCGCTCGGCGGGACCGAACAGGGCGCAAAGGCGCTCGCGCCGCAGGCCACGTTCGCCGACTACAAGGTGATCCGCCGCAACGGCAGCGTGGTGTCGTTCGAGCCTTCGAAGATCGCGATCGCGGTGACCAAGGCTTTCCTGGCCGTCAACGGCGGACAGGGCGCGGCATCGGCTCGCGTGCGCGAGCAGGTCGAACAGCTGACGCACAGCGTCGTGCGCGCGCTCGTGCGCAGCCGCCCGAACGGCGGTACGTTCCATATCGAAGACATCCAGGACCAGGTCGAACTCGCGCTGATGCGCGGCGGCGAGCACAACGTCGCGCGTGCCTACGTGCTGTATCGCGAGAAGCGCCACCTCGAGCGCCAGCATTCGGGCGAGGAAGCGGCGGTGGGCGGCGAGTCGAACACCGGCATCAACGTCGTCGACAACGGCGTCACGCGTCCGCTCGACCTGAACGCGCTGCGCGCGCTGATCGCGTCGTCGTGCGACGGCCTCGGCGCTGCGGTTAACCCTGAGCCGATCGTCGCGGAGACGGTGAAGAACCTGTACGACGGCGTGCCGATGAGCCAGGTCTACGACTCGGCGATCCTCGCTGCGCGCACGATGATCGAGAAGGATCCGGCATACAGCCAGGTCACCGCCCGCATCCTGCTGCACACGATCCGTCGCGAGATCCTCGGCGAGGAAGTGGTACAGGCCGAGATGTCGGCGCGTTACTCGGAATACTTCCCGCAGTTCCTGAAGCGCGGTGTCGACGCCGGCCTGCTCGACGACAAGCTGCTGCAGTTCGACCTGAAGCGCCTCGGCGACGCGCTCGACGCGAGCCGCGACATGCAGTTCGGCTACCTCGGCCTGCAGACGCTGTACGACCGCTACTTCCTGCACGTCGAAGGCACCCGCATCGAAATGCCGCAGGCATTCTTCATGCGCGTCGCGATGGGCCTGTCGCTGAACGAGATCGACCGCGAAACGCGCGCGATCGAGTTCTACAACGTGCTGTCGAGCTTCGACTTCATGAGCTCGACGCCGACGCTGTTCAACTCGGGCACCCACCGCTCGCAGCTGTCGTCGTGCTACCTGACGACGGTCGCGGACGATCTCGACGGCATCTATGAAGCGCTGAAGGAAAACGCGCTGCTGTCGAAGTTCGCCGGCGGTCTCGGCAACGACTGGACGCGCGTGCGCGCACTCGGCTCGCATATCAAGGGCACGAACGGCAAGTCGCAAGGCGTGGTCCCGTTCCTGAAGGTCGTCAACGACACGGCCGTCGCGGTCAACCAGGGCGGCAAGCGCAAGGGCGCGGTCTGCGCGTACCTCGAATCGTGGCACCTCGACATCGAGGAGTTCCTCGAGCTGCGCAAGAACACGGGTGACGATCGCCGCCGTACGCACGACATGAACACGGCGAACTGGATTCCCGACCTGTTCATGAAGCGCGTGATGGAAGGCGCCGACTGGACGCTGTTCTCGCCGTCGACCTGCCCGGACCTGCACGACAAGTTCGGCGCGGCGTTCGAGGCGGCTTACACGGCTTACGAAGACAAGGTCGCGCGCGGCGAGATCAAGCTGTTCAAGAAGATCCCGGCGGCGCAGCTCTGGCGCAAGATGCTCGGCATGCTGTTCGAGACGGGCCACCCGTGGATCACGTTCAAGGATCCGTGCAACATCCGCTCGCCGCAGCAGCACGTCGGCGTCGTCCACTCGTCGAACCTGTGCACGGAAATCACGCTGAACACGAGCGACACCGAAATCGCGGTGTGCAACCTCGGCTCGGTGAACCTCGTCGCCCACCTGGTGAAGCAGGCCGACGGCAGCTACGCGCTCGACCACGACAAGCTGAAGCGCACGATCAGCGTCGCGATGCGCATGCTCGACAACGTGATCGACATCAACTACTACGCGGTGCCGAAGGCGCGTAACTCGAACCTGAAGCACCGTCCGGTCGGCATGGGCATCATGGGCTTCCAGGACTGCCTGCACCTGCTGCGCACGCCGTACGCGTCGGAAGCGGCGGTCGAGTTCGCCGACCGTTCGATGGAAGCGGTCTGCTACTACGCGTACTACGCGTCGACCGAGCTGGCCGAAGAGCGCGGCCGCTACTCGAGCTACCGCGGCTCGCTGTGGGATCGCGGCATCCTCCCGCAGGACACGCTGAAGCTGCTGGCCGAAGCGCGCGGCGGTTACGTCGAGGTCGACACGTCCGAGTCGCTCGACTGGACGACGCTGCGTTCGCGGATCGCCTCGCACGGCATGCGCAACTCGAACTGCGTCGCGATCGCGCCGACGGCGACGATCTCGAACATCATCGGCGTGTCGGCGTGCATCGAGCCGACCTTCCAGAACCTGTACGTGAAGTCGAACCTGTCGGGCGAATTCACGGTGGTGAACGAGTTCCTGGTTCGCGACCTGAAGGAACGCGGCCTGTGGGACGAGGTGATGGTCTCCGACCTGAAGTACTTCGACGGCATGCTGTCGCGCATCGACCGCATCCCGGCCGACCTGCGCGCGATCTACGCGACCGCATTCGAAGTCGACCCGACGTGGCTGGTCGAGGCGGCATCGCGTCGCCAGAAGTGGATCGACCAGGCGCAGTCGCTGAACATCTACATGGGCGGCGCGTCGGGCAAGAAGCTCGACGAGGTCTACAAGCTCGCATGGCTGCGTGGTCTGAAGACGACCTACTACCTCCGCACGATGGCGGCGACGCACGTCGAGAAGTCGACGGTCGCACACGGCGCGCTGAACGCAGTGCCGACGGGCGGTTCGAGCAGCGGCGGCGCGCAAGGCGCAGCCGGCGGTTTCGGTGCGGCAGGCGGCGATGCGTCGTCGGGCGAGATCAACGCGGCGGCACTCGCACCGGTCGAGGCCGACGGTCCGGTGTGCACGATGCGTCCGGGCGATCCGGGCTTCGACGAGTGCGAAGCGTGCCAGTAACGCAGTGCGTATGACCTGAAGATGTGCCGGGCGGCGTGCACGACAACCGATCGAGGTTGAAGTGTGCGCCGCTCTCTACTAAAAAAATGATAAGGAATCTGTAACGCGGCACCTGCGTTGCAGGCAGTGACAAGCGATCGAAACATCCCCGACGACGTCGCGTTTCGATCAGCGTTCGATGCGTTGAATGCACCTCGCGATACACGCGCGACACACGTCGCGCTCTGCATGAACGACGATGCGTTGCTCAAAGTGTTGTATCGAGGTCGCAACGCGAATCGAAAAAAGGATTTTTCGTGAGCGAACCCTTTTATCGCTCAGGAAAAGATGGTACAAACCGTTCTAAATTGATGGTGAGAATTTATGCTCAACTGGGATGAAGAGAAGACTGCCGTAACTCCCGCGAGCGGAGCGCAGCAAAACGCGATGCGCACCTCCGCCGGGATGGCTGTCGGAATGCAGGCTGCAACGCCTGCCGCCCATCAGGTCCGCGACATTTTCGAAGGCGATCTTGCGGTGCCGCCGCAAGCATCGGCTGTTCCCGCCGGCGGTTCGGAAGCGCGGGTCAATGTCGCCGACAAGCGCATCATCAACGGCCAGACTGACGTCAATCAGCTGGTGCCGTTCAAGTACAAGTGGGCGTGGGAAAAGTATCTGGCCGGTTGCGCGAACCACTGGATGCCGCAGGAAATCAACATGTCCCGCGACATCGCACTGTGGAAGGACCCGAACGGTCTGACCGAGGACGAGCGCCGCATCGTGAAGCGCAACCTCGGTTTCTTCGTGACGGCCGACTCGCTCGCGGCGAACAACATCGTGCTCGGCACGTACCGCCACATCACGGCGCCCGAGTGCCGGCAGTTCCTGCTGCGCCAGGCGTTCGAAGAGGCGATCCACACGCACGCGTACCAATACATTGTCGAATCGCTCGGTCTCGACGAAGGCGAGATCTTCAACGCGTACCACGAGGTCTCGTCGATCCGCGCGAAGGACGAATTCCTGATTCCGTTCATCCACACGCTGACGGATCCGGCCTTCAAGACCGGCACGCTCGAAGCGGATCAGAAGCTGCTGAAGTCGCTGATCGTGTTCGCCTGCATCATGGAAGGCCTGTTCTTCTATGTCGGGTTCACGCAGATCCTCGCCCTCGGCCGCCAGAACAAGATGACGGGTGCTGCAGAGCAATATCAGTACATCCTGCGCGACGAGTCGATGCACTGCAACTTCGGCATCGACCTGATCAACCAGATCAAGCTCGAGAATCCGCATCTCTGGACCGCGGAGTTCCGCGCCGAGATCCGCGAGCTGTTCAAGCAGGCTGTCGAACTCGAATACCGCTACGCCGAGGACACGATGCCGCGCGGCGTGCTGGGTTTGAACGCGTCGATGTTCAAGAGCTATCTGCGCTTCATCAGCAACCGTCGTTGCCAGCAGATCGGCCTCGATCCGCTTTACCCGAACGAGGAAAACCCGTTCCCGTGGATGAGCGAGATGATCGACCTGAAGAAGGAACGCAACTTCTTCGAGACGCGTGTGATCGAGTATCAGACGGGGGGCGCGCTGTCCTGGGAATAACCCGCAGCAGCGAACCCGTTACATGATGGAGCAGCCGGCGGCCTCTCGGCCCCGGCCCAAGGTTTAGGAGCAAGAACGCCTGATGCAAAGCATGCCCGGTGCCTTAACGGCCCAACGATACGACAGGCACTTTGCGAACCCTTCAGTGGGATGGGCAAACTTCCCTCCGGATAAAGCGGACGGCCGTGTGGCGGTCCGCTTGATCAAGCGATTAGGGGTAGCGGCGCGAGGTGCGCCGGCTACCGACTTGATTTGGCGCGCGAGGCCGGGTGGTCACGCGCGCCATACCGTATTCATTAGCGTAAGCGCGTGGTATCCGCGTACGCCGATGAATAGCCCGCTTCGAAGCGCACGTCCTGAACAGCGTCCGCGGGAAGCGGGTTTTGACGAAGGGTGTAGTTTGAACTGACTCTCATCTGAACCTGAAGGAGAACAACATGGCTACTGCCAAGAAGAAACCGGCTGCTAAGAAAGTTGCTGCCAAGAAGACCGTTGCGAAGAAGGCTGCAGCTCCGGCGAAGAAGGCCGCTGCTGTGAAGAAGGTTGCTGCGAAGAAGGTCGCGGTGAAGAAGGTTGCCGCGAAGAAGGCAGCACCGGCGAAGAAGGCCGCTGCGAAGAAGGTCGCAACGAAGAAGGTTGCAGCGAAGAAAGTCGCAGTGAAGAAGGTTGCTGCGAAGAAGGCAGCACCGGCGAAGAAGGCCGCTGCGAAGAAGGTTGCAGCGAAGAAAGTCGCAGTGAAGAAGGTTGCTGCGAAGAAGGCAGCGCCGGCCAAGAAGGCTGCTGCGAAGAAGGCCGCGCCGGCGAAGAAGGCTGCTGCGAAGAAGGCAGCGCCGGCCAAGAAGGCTGCTGCGAAGAAGGCCGCGCCCGCCAAGAAGGCTGCCCCTGCGAAGAAGGCTGCCGCTCCGGCGAAGAAGGCCGCTGCTCCGGCGAAGAAGGCTGCTGCTCCGAAGAAGGCCGTCGTGAAGAAGGCTGCACCGGCAACCACCGCGTCGACCGCATCGGTTGCGCCGGCATCGGGCGTGAAGACCGCGCTCAACCCGGCAGCGGCATGGCCGTTCCCGACCGGCAGCCGTCCGTAATCGCGGCTGACCAGCACCACCCGGGCACTCATGTGGTGTCCGTGGGTTGAGTAGCGCTACTCAATCAGTCCCGCCATCTGGCTCAGGTGGCGGGCTTTTTTTTTGCCCGCGTTCTGTTCGTTCATGCGCCGGCCGCGGCGAGTACGGACGAAAAAAAACGCATGTGCAGCTTCGCACATGCGTTCGACCGCGGCTTGCGCCGCGTGCTGAGGTACCTGGTTAGTGCGTGACGCGCGTGACGCCGCCGCTCGACAGCAGTCGCACACGCTCGCCGGCGCGGAATGCTTCGCCGCTTGCTGCCTGCGTGATCGAGCGCAGATCGCCGTTGTCGAGGCGCACGGTGATTTCGACACCGTTCGCCGTGCTGAGGTTTTCGCCGACTGCGTTGCCCGCGACCGCGCCGACGAGACCGCCGGCGATCGCCGTCAGGATCGATCCCTTGCCGCCGCCGATCGCGCTGCCCGCAACCGCGCCGAGTGCGCCGCCGCCGAGCGTGCCGATCGCGCTGCCGCCGCCGTCGGACTGGATGCGTACCGCACGGACGCTTTCGACCACGCCCATGCGGACCGTCTGCTCGCGCTGCGCCTGGCCGACGCTATAGACATCGGCCGAACCCGGTGCCGTGAAGCAGCCGGCGAGGGTCAGCGTGGCCGTCAGCATGGCCGCGAGCGTGAGGGTTTTTTTCGTCAACATCTTTGCTCTCCCACAAAATTCATTTGAGACTGTAACCGAAGGCAGCCTCGAAGCGCGCGTCGATCTCGGCGCGCGTCAGTACGTAAGTCTGGGGCCCCTGGTGGGCGATCTTGAGCGAGCCCATGAGGCTCGCGAGGCGGCCGGTGGTTGCCCAGTCGAGGCCGTTCTCGATGCCGTACAGCAGGCCGCCCCGGAAGGCATCGCCGCAGCCGGTCGGATCGACGACGCGCTCGGCACCCACGACTGGAATCTGTTCTTCGCCGTTTTTGTGAAGAATGGTGGAGCCGTGCTCGCCGCGCGTGATGATCAACGCCTGAACCCGGCTGGCGATTTCCTGTTCGGACCAGCCCGTCTTGTCGCTGACGAGCTTGCCTTCGTAGTCGTTGACCGCGACGAACGTCGCGAGTTCAATGATGCGGCGCAGCGTCGCACCGTCGAACAGCGGCAGGCCCTGGCCCGGATCGAAGATGAACGGGATGCCGGCCTTCGCGAATTGTTCGGCGTGCTGGACCATCCCGTCGAAGCCGTCCGGCGCGACGATGCCGAGCTTCACGCCCGGCACTTCGTCCGCGCGGTTCAGATGCGACTGCATCATCGCGCCCGGGTGGAATGCGGTGATCTGGTTGTTGTCGAGATCGGTGGTGATCATCGCCTGCGCGGTGTGCGAATCGGGCACCACGCGCACGCTTGCCTTCGACAGGCCGAGGCTGTCGAGGCGCTCGAGATAGCGGTCCGCGTCGTTCGCGCCGACCGTCGCCATGATGCGCGCGTCACCGCCGAGCATGTGCAGTGCGTAAGCGATGTTCCCCGCGCAGCCGCCGAATTCGCGACGCATCGTCGGCACGAGGAAGCTCACGTTGAGAAGGTGAACCTGGTCGGGCAGGATGTGCTCGCGGAACCGACCTTCGAAGGTCATGATGTTGTCGTAGGCGAGCGAGCCGCAAATCAGCGTAGTCAAGGCGTGCGTTCCTGTAGAGAGCAAAGGGAGGCGCCGCCCGGCCGGCGCGCGGAGGGCCCGTCGGGCCTCGCGCGGCAGGGCCGGGCGGCAGCGGATTACTTCAGTGCGGCGAGCGCGGCGTCGTAGTTCGGCTCGTCCTTGATCTCGCCGACGAGTTCGGCGTGGATCACCTTGTCCTGCGCGTCGAGCACGACGACCGCACGTGCGGTCAGGCCGTTCAGGGGGCCGCTCGTCACGTCGACGCCGTACGCGTTCGCGAACGCGCGGCCGCTGCGGAACGTCGAAGCCGTCACGACGTTTTCGAGGCCTTCGGTCGTGCAGAAGCGCGTGGCGGCGAACGGCAGGTCGGCGGACACGACGACCACGACCGTGTTGTCGAGCGACGATGCGGCTTCGTTGAACTTGCGGGTCGACGTCGCGCAGGTCGGCGTGTCGAGGCTCGGCACGATGTTCAGCACCTTGCGCTTGCCGGCGAAGCTGGCGAGCGACAGGTCGGCGAGGTCCTTGCCGACCAGCTTGAAATCGGCGGCTTGCGCACCGACGGCCGGGAACGTGCCGGCGAGATCGATCGGGTTGCCACCCAGCGTAACTTTGCTCATGTTCGTGCTCCGAAATAGCGCGCCGCTCGGGCGCGCGGGTTGAGACGGGCGCGCCTGCGCGCGCCGCGGCGCGTCACGGATAGAAGATCTGGACGCGGAAATTCGAGGCGGGCGTGCCGTTCGTTTCGAGGCGGACGACCATCGTCTGCGTCGTACCGGGCGGCAGCCCGGCGTCGATCGGCGTGCCCGGGCGCACGTAGTCGCGCGGCGCGAGCACGCGGCGCACGGTTACGTGATTGGTGTCGTCGAGCAGCGTCAGCTCGAGCGACGGATACGCCAGCGCGACGCGATAGCGGTTCGTCAGCGGTACCTTCAGTTCGAGCTCGCGCGGGCCGTCGAGCTGGCGCAGGTCGGTCGCGTCGAGCCGCAGGCCGTCGATCGCGCGCGGCGGCGCGACCGTGCAGCCGAGCGGCGCGCAGGCCTGCCGGAACCAGCCCTGCGTGACGGGCCAGTAGATCATCAGCGTTTCGCGTTGCCACCACGCGAGTTGCGCGACGAGCAGCACGGCCAGCACGGCGGCGACCAGGCCGCCGAGAAAGCCGCCGAGCATCCCGCGCCGCTGCGGCGCGCGCGTCTCGCGCGTGACGGCGAAGTGCGGGCGATCGTCGTCGGTCAGCGCGGCCGGGAACGGGGCGACCGGCTCGTCGGCGGCCGTGGTCGGTGTCTTGTCGTGCCGCGCGATGCCGGCGTCGGGCTCGGGTTCGGCTTCGGTTACAGCCGGTGCCGGAGCAAACGCGAAACGCGGTTCGCGCGGCGCGCGTTCGTCTTCCGGCACGGCGAAGTGCGTGTTGCCGACGGGTTCGGCGTCATCGGCAGCGGTATCCGCGTCCGATGGAACGTGCGCGACGAAGCGGGGCTCACGCGGGTCGCGCTCGACGGTCGACGACGCGATGGGGGCGGCCGGAACTTCCGTTTCGTGTTGCGGCTGTGTCGAATGCGCTTCGGTCGGTGGCTCGATGGCGGCGGAGGCGTCCAGTTCGGCCGGGGAGGATGCGATCGGCGTGGGCGTACCCGACAGGTGAACGACACCGGCGTCCGTGTCCGGGAGCGCGAGCGGCACCAGTGGCTCGGTGCGTATGGTCTCCACGCTGTGCTGCAGCGACGGATCGACGCCGGCGTCGAGCCACGGCGCCCACATGTCCCAGCCTTCCGGCTTGTAATCGGTGTCGGATGACGACCCGGCCGGTGCGCCGACGAACAGTCGTGGCGGCACGGCCTGATGGTGCGCGTCGCCGTCGTCCGGCGCGGCAGCCATTTCGGTCAAGACCGGTTCGGGCTGCTGCGCGTGCTCGGGAACGAGCGATTCGGACGCGTTGAAGACTTCGTGGCAATGCCCGCAGCGCACGAGCCCTTGATGCAGCGAGAGCTGTTCCTGCTGCAGCCGGAAGACGGTTTCGCAATGAGGGCAGCGCGTCGCAAGAAGCATGTCGAGCCGGGCGGCCTGCTGGCCAGAGTGAAGGACAGCGCTATTCTAATGGCTTTCCCGCCGGGTTCCGGCGAGGCATACCCAACCTTCGTGTTCACGCCAGACCGCGATGTCGACGTAGCGCGCGTAGACGGCCGCGACTTCGTCCGCCTGACGCGCGAGCACGCCCGACAGCGCGATGCGCCCGCCCGGTTTGACCTTCGACGCCAGCATCGACGCCATCAGCTTCAGCGGGTTCGACAGGATGTTCGCGACGACGATGTCGAATTCGCCTTCCGGGCATGCATCGGGCAGTCCGTACGTGACTTCCGCACGGTTGCGTTCGCTGTTCTGCCGCGCCGATTCAACCGCCTGCGGATCGATGTCGATGCCGATGACGGGGTTCGCCCCGCATTTCTTCGCGAGGATCGCGAGAATGCCGGAGCCGCAGCCGTAGTCGAGCACCGACTGGCCGGGCTTCACCGACTGTTCGAGCCATTCCATGCAAAGGCGCGTGGTCGGGTGGCTGCCGGTGCCGAACGCGAGGCCGGGGTCGAGTTCGAGGACGAGCGCGTCGGGATCGGGCGCATCGTGCCACGACGGCACGACCCAGATCCGCTCGCCGATCGGGATCGGTTCGAACTGCGATTGCGTGAGCCGTACCCAGTCCTGTTCCTCGACTTCGCGGACGGTGAAGGTCGGCGTCTCGGCGACGCCGATTTCGTTCGCGGCCGCCGCGAGCAGCACGGCCGGCTCGTGGTCGGCCGACAGCAGCGCGACCACGCGCGAGTGCTGCCACGCGGTGCGATCGGGCACGAGGCCCGGCTCGCCGAAGAGCGGCTGTTCGTCGGGCGTGTCGGCGTCGGCGTCCTCGACGGACACCGACAGCGCGCCGAGTTCGAGCAGCGCGTCGGACAATGCCTCCGCATGCTCACGGGCCAGTTCGACGACGAGTTCGCGATAACTCATGCTTACGCTTCTTCCGGTGCGACCTGCTGCTTCTGCGCGAGCCGGTTTTCGAGGTAATGGATGCTGGTGCCGCCTTCGACGAACTTCGAGTCGATCATCAGCTCGCGGTGCAGCGGGATGTTGGTCTGGATGCCTTCGACGACCATTTCCGACAGCGCGATGCGCATCCGGCGGATCGCCTGGTCGCGCGTGGCGCCGTAGGTGATCAGCTTGCCGATCATCGAATCATAGTTCGGCGGCACGAAATAGCCATTGTAGGCATGCGAGTCGACGCGCACGCCGGGGCCGCCCGGCGTATGCCACGACGTGATCCGGCCCGGCGACGGCGTGAACTTGAACGGATCCTCGGCGTTGATCCGGCATTCGATCGCATGTCCGCGGAACTGGATGTCGCGCTGGCGCAGCGCGAGCTTCTCGCCGGCCGCGATGCGGATCTGTTCCTGCACGATATCGACGCCGGTGATCATTTCCGACACAGGGTGCTCGACCTGCACGCGCGTGTTCATCTCGATGAAGTAGAACTCGCCGTTTTCGTACAGGAACTCGAACGTGCCCGCGCCGAGGTAGCCCATCTTCTTGCACGCGTCCGCGCAGCGGTCGCCGATGCGGTCGATCAGGCGGCGCGGAATGCCGGGTGCCGGCGCTTCCTCGATCACCTTCTGGTGGCGGCGCTGCATCGAGCAATCGCGCTCGCCGAGCCAGATCGCGTTCTTGTACGCGTCGGACAGCACCTGAATCTCGATGTGGCGCGGGTTCTCGAGGAACTTCTCCATGTACACCTGCGGGTTGCCGAACGCACGGCCGGCTTCCTCGCGGGTCATGTTGACCGCGTTGACGAGCGCGGCCTCGGTGTGCACGACGCGCATCCCGCGACCGCCGCCGCCGCCGGCGGCCTTGATGATGACCGGATAGCCGATCGAGCGCGCAATCTTGACGATCTCTTTCGGATCGTCCGGCAACGCGCCTTCCGAGCCCGGCACGCACGGCACGCCGGTCTTGATCATCGTCTGCTTCGCGGTGACCTTGTCACCCATCATGCGGATCGTTTCCGGGCGCGGACCGATGAACGTGAAGCCCGACTGTTCGACGCGCTCCGCGAAATCGGCGTTCTCCGACAGGAAGCCGTAGCCGGGGTGGATCGCCTCGGCATCGGTGACTTCCGCGGCGCTGATCAGCGCCGGCATGTTCAGGTAGCTCAGGTTCGACGGGGCCGGGCCGATACAGACGGCTTCGTCCGCGAGGCGCACGTACTTGGCTTCCTTGTCGGCTTCCGAGTAGACGACCACCGTCTTGACGCCGAGCTCGCGGCACGCGCGCTGAATGCGCAGCGCGATTTCACCGCGATTGGCAATGAGGATTTTTTCAAACATAGCGAGTATTCGTCTCTTCGAGGGGCGCGCGAACGGCGCCTGGCGAGCATCGGCGGCGCGCGGCCGGCTGGCCGCGCGGCGGGCTTAGCCGATCACGAAAAGCGGCTGGCCGTATTCGACGGCCTGGCCGTTCTCGACGAGGATTTCCTTGACCACGCCGGCCTTGTCCGACTCGATCTCGTTGAGCAGCTTCATCGCTTCGATGATGCAGATCGTCTGGCCTTCCTTGACCGTGTCGCCGACCTGGACGAACGGGTCCGCGCCCGGCGACGGCGCACGATAGAACGTGCCGACCATCGGCGACGTCACGACATGGCCCTGCGGGACGGCGGGCGCTGCAGCGCCGGCTGCTGGCGCAGCAGCGCCTTCGGTCGGCAGTGCGACCGACGGAGCGGGCGCGCTGAATTGCGGGGCATACCCAGCCGTCGGCTGTACGTAGACCGGCGGCGCGTTCTTGACGATGCGCACCTTGCCTTCGCCTTCCGTCACTTCCAGCTCGGAGATGCCGGATTCGGAGACGAGGTCGATCAGAGTTTTCAGCTTACGAAGATCCATCGGGAATTCCCCTTTCAATACGTAAAAGCGCCGGTTAGGGGCCGGCGCTGAATCTAGATCGCGAAATCAGCCGCGCGACGTGCCTTGCAGCTTGTCCAGCGCGTACTCGAGCGCGTACAGATAACCTTTCCAGCCAAGCCCGCAGATCACGCCTTCGGCCTGGTCGGAAAAGTAGGAGTGGTGCCTGAACGCTTCGCGGCGATGCACGTTCGACAAGTGAACCTCGACGAACGGGATGCCAACGCCGGCGATCGCGTCCCGGATCGCGACGCTCGTGTGCGTATACGCGGCCGGATTGATCAGGATGAAATCGGTCTGTTCCTCCCGCGCGGCCTGGATGCGGTCGACCAGCGCACCTTCATGGTTGCTCTGGAACGACGACAGTTCGGCACCGGCTTCCCGGGCGCGTGCGGCAAGCGCCTGATCGATCTGCGCCAGCGTGACGTGGCCGTACACCTCCGGTTCCCGGGTGCCGAGAAGGTTCAGGTTGGGGCCGTGCAGCACCAGCAATCGTGTCATGGTCGCTTCTATTTCTGCGGAATTGCGCGAACTTTAGCGCTATTTAGAGAATTTTGTCTAGTTTCGCCGAACGGCCGGGCGCGCCGGACCCGCAAGAATTACCGGTGCGGATGTAAAGTATCGGCGAATTCACGCGAAATTGCGGCGATCGACCCACAAATCGCCGCCAACGTGCGGGCCGTCGTTCGAGCAGGTTACAGCGCGTCGAGCGTCTTTTTCAGCTCGGCCGGCTGGATTTGTCCCAATTTTGTCTCGCGAATCTTGCCGGTCTGGTCGATGACGACCGTGAACGGCAACGCGCCGGCGGTATTTCCAAAATTACGGGCCAGATCGGCGCCCGCATATCCGCTGACGAAAACCGGATAGTCGACCTTCACTTTCTGCAGAAAGTTCTTCACGTTCTGCCCGGAATCGACGCCGATCCCGATGAAACGGATGCCTTTCTGCTTGTACTGGTGCGACAGCGCGACGAGCTCGGGCATCTCCTCGACGCACGGGCCGCACCACGACGCCCAGAAATTGACGACGACCTTCTGGCCCTTGAAGGCCGCCAGCGTGACCGGCTTGCCGTCGACGTCCGTCAGCGACGACGCCCACAACTGGTCGACCGGGTTGCCCTGTGCGGCGGGCGCGGCGACGGCGACACCGTCGTCGGCACTGCCGCGGAACCAATGGCCGGCGGCGATCCCGCCGGCAACGGCGGCGGCCGCGACCACCGCGAGCGCCATCATGCGTTTCATCATCATCGTTGAATCATTCCGGTTCGGAAGGGGCCTTGCCCGCCTCGACGAGCACGCGCAGCGCGGTGGCATCCGCGCGGGCGACGCGGCCGCGCGCGTCGGCCTTGACCGCGCCGCGCAGGTCGTCGCTCGCATAGAGCGCGAGGTGGATGCCGATTGCGTCCACGTCGCGCCGCGGGCGCCACAGGAAGCTCAGCGTCTCGACGTCGTTGCGGCCCGCGAAGTGCCGCGTCTCGGACACGTCGTACTGGACGTTCTGGTTCAGCAGGTAAATCGCGACGTCCTTCGGGTTGTCGGGGAATGCCTGCAAATGGATGTCCGAATGCGCGTTCGCGGTGCCGTTCAGCACGGCGCCCGTCACATACGGACGGAACTCGGCGAGCCGCTGCATCCAGTCGAGCGCGACTTCGCGCAGGCGACGCAGTTCGTCCGGCTGCGTGTCGCTCTGGAACAGGGCGAGGTACTCGCGCAGTTCTTCCTCGATCTGGTCGTTATCCGGCAGCCATTCGCCGGCAACGCGCGAATCGCCCAGCAACTGGCGCGCGGCCTTGCGTTTCGCACTGGCGTAGTCCAGGCCGTCCTCCGCGATCAGGCGGGCGGCGGACTGGGCGATTTCCTCGCGGACGCGCCGCGGGTCGACAAGAGGTTTGCGAGACATGATCCGGCAATCATACTCGATCGCTGCGGCGCCCGAGCGCGGGTACGGCCGCCTGCCGCCCGGCGCGCAGGCGCCGTTCGCGCGCATCGTTCGGGCCGCCGGGCATGGCAGGCCGTCAGTTACAATACTGCTCTTTGTGTCGCGGCGGCGAGCGCCGGTCGCACGGCCTGTCCGGCGCGCCGCAGACGCATCTTTTCCGAATCGACGGCGCCCGGCGGCGCGAAAGCATTCATCTATGCACATCCACATTCTTGGCATCTGCGGCACCTTCATGGGCGGTCTCGCCGTACTCGCGCGCGAGGCGGGCCACACGGTGACGGGTTGCGACGCGGGCGTCTATCCGCCGATGAGCACGCAGCTCGAGGCGCAGGGCATCACGCTGATCGAAGGCTACGGCGCCGAACAGATCGACCTGAAACCGGACCTGTTCGTGATCGGCAACGTCGTCACGCGCGGCAACCCGCTGATGGAGGCGATCCTCGATCGCGGCCTGCCGTACGTGTCGGGCCCGCAATGGCTTGGCGAGCACGTGCTGGCGGGCAAATGGGTGCTGGCGGTGGCGGGCACGCACGGCAAGACGACCACGTCGTCGATGCTCGCGTGGCTGCTGGAAGACTCGGGGCTGAACCCGGGTTTCCTGATCGGCGGCGTGCCGCTGAACTTCGGCGTGTCGGCGCGGCTCACCGATTCGAGCTTCTTCGTGATCGAGGCCGACGAATACGATACGGCGTTCTTCGACAAGCGCTCGAAGTTCGTCCACTACCGGCCGCGCACCGCGGTGCTGAACAACCTTGAATTCGATCACGCCGACATCTTCCCGGATCTCGCCGCGATCGAGACGCAATTCCATCATCTTGTGCGTACCGTGCCCGGTGTCGGCCGGATCGTCACGAACGGCCGCTCGGACGCGCTCGAGCGCGTGCTGGCGCGCGGCTGCTGGAGCGAGGTCGAGCGGTTCGGCGTCGACGGCGGCTGGCAGGCGCTGCCGGCCGAGGACGGCGTGCCGGTCGACGAGCGCTTCGCGGTGTATTCGCACGCCGAACGCGTCGGCGAAGTCGCGTGGCAGGTGCAGGGCGATCACAACCGGATGAATGCGTTGGCGGCGATTGCCGCCGCGCGCCACGTCGGCGTGCCGCCCGCGCAGGCCGCCGCGTCCCTCGCATCGTTCCGCAACGTGAAGCGCCGCATGGAAGTACGCGGCAGCGTGGACGGCGTAACCGTGTACGACGACTTCGCGCACCATCCGACCGCGATCGAAACCACGATCGCCGGTCTTCGTGCGCGCATCGGCAGCCAGAATGCCCGCATCCTCGCGGTGCTCGAGCCGCGCTCGAACACGATGAAGCTCGGCGTGATGAAGTCGCAATTGCCGGCGAGCCTGGCCGATGCCGATCTCGTGTTCGGTTACGGCGCGCCGACGGGGCGCGACGCGCTCGGCTGGAATCTCGCCGAGGCGCTTGCGCCGCTCGGCGGCAACGCGCGCGCGTTCGACGATCTCCACCTGCTGGTGAAGGCCGTCGTCGAGGCCGCGCGCCCGGGCGACCATGTGCTCGTGATGAGCAACGGCGGCTTCGGCGGCGTGCACCAGAAGCTGCTCGATGCGCTCGGGAGCCGCACGTGATCCTGTATCTGCACGGCTTCCGGTCGTCGCCGGAATCGCAGAAGTCGCGGCTGCTCGCCGCGCGCATGGCCGAACTCGGCCGCACGGACGAGTGGCGCTGCCCGTCGCTGTCGATGTCGCCGCTCGAGGCGATCGCCGTCGCGGAAGCCGAGGTCGCGGGCGCACGCGACGTGACCGTGATCGGCAGTTCGCTCGGCGGCTATTACGCGACCTGGCTGGCCGAGAAGCACGGCTGGAAGGCCGTGCTGCTGAATCCGGCCATCGTGCCGCAGCGCGATCTCGAGCAGCATCTGGGCGAACAGCCGCTGTGGCACGGCGGCGGCACGATCGTCGTCGAGCGCCATCACCTGCATGAGCTCGACGCGCTGCGGGTGCCGGCAATCACGCGTGCCGAACGCTACTATCTGTTCGCGGCGACCGGCGACGAAGTGCTCGACTACCGCGAGATGCTGGCCCATTACCCGGGCGCGAACACCCGCGTGATCGACGGCAGCGATCACGGGATTAGCGAATTTGCCGACTATGTCGACGACGTTCTCGCGTTTTGCGACGGAAAAGCGCGATAAACCGGCCCTGTGCCGATCGAATCCCCATCATCATGCGGCGCCGCCGACGCGGCGCCCGGCAGTCTGAACGAGAGTACTGAGTGAACGTTTTCTTCGAGGAATCGGGCAGTTTCAAGGCGGGCAGCGTGCTGTCGCGCCAGGGCGACGCATTTCAGGTCGAGTTGCCCGGCGGGCGGCGTGCGAAGGTGCGCGCGAAAGACGTACTGATCGAATTCGACAAGCCGGCCGCGGGCGAGCTGATGCAGGAGGCCGACACGGCCGCGCAGCAGATCGATCTGGATTTCCTGTGGGAATGCGCGCCGTCCGACGAGTTCGCGTATACGGCGTTGGCCGCGGAGTACTTCGGCGCGACGTACGGCCCGGTCGAGCGCGCGGCACTGGTGCTGCGGCTGCACGGCTCGCCCGTCTATTTCCGCCGCAAGGGGCGCGGCCAGTACCAGCGCGCGCCGGAAGAGCAGCTCAAGATGGCGCTCGCGTCGCTCGAGCGCAAGCGCCAGCAGGCGCTCGTCCAGGTGCAGTATGAAGAGGAACTGAAGGCCGGCAAGCTGCCGGACGCGTTCGCGGGCAAGGTGCTCGGGCTGCTGACGCGGCCGGACAAGAACGCGATCGAATACAAGGCGATGGAAGCGGCGGCCGGCGCACGCGGCGTGTCGCCGGCGCGCCTGATGCTCGACTGCGGCGGCATCGCGTCGCCGCGCGCGCTGCACGAGGCGCGCTTCCTCGCGGAGTTCTTCCCGCACGGCACGGGCTTTCCGCCCGTCACGGTCGGCGCGCTGCCGGACGACCTGCCGCGCGCGAACGTCGAGGCCTTCTCGATCGACGACATCACGACGACCGAAATCGACGACGCATTCTCGGTCGAGCACCTGTCCGACGGCCGCGTGCGGATCGGCGTGCACATCGCCGCGCCGGCGCTCGGCATCGTGCGCGGCGACGCGGTCGACGCGATCGCGCGCACGCGCCTGTCGACCGTCTACATGCCGGGCGACAAGATCACGATGCTGCCGGACGACGTCGTCGACGTGTTCACGCTGAAGGAGGGCGATTACCGCCCGGCGCTGTCGCTGTACATCATCGTCAACCGCGAAACGCAGGACATCGTCGCGAACGAGACGCGCGCCGAACTCGTGTTCGTGAAGAACAACCTGCGTCACAACACGCTCGACGAGCTCGTCAACGAAGAGACGCTCGCGGCCGGCACCGGCGAGTATCCGCACAAGGACGACATCGCCGTGCTGTGGCCGCTCGCGCAGGCGCTGTTCGAGAAGCGCCAGCTTGCACGCGCAG
Organism: Burkholderia sp. YIM B11467; assembly: GCF_052952715.1. Lineage (NCBI taxonomy): Bacteria > Pseudomonadati > Pseudomonadota > Betaproteobacteria > Burkholderiales > Burkholderiaceae > Burkholderia > Burkholderia sp. YIM B11467. The sequence goes on along the minus strand of NZ_JBQVSQ010000003.1, from coordinate 696,235 downwards.
GCTACGGCCTCAAGCGCGAAGTGCAGCGCAACACCGACTACAACTTCTACGTCGACGGCGAGCACGTGTCGATCACGCCGCGCCGCCGCGGGTCGCCGCTCGACCTGATCGTGTCGGAGCTCGCGATCCTCGCGAACTCGACCTGGGGCGCGTTCCTGCATGACCACACGGTGCCCGGCATCTACCGCTCGCAGCGCGGCTTCGGCGCGCCGGGCCCGAAGCGCACGCGGATGCAGACGACGGCCGCGCCGCACGAAGGCCTCGGCGTGCCGCAGTACGCGTGGAGCACGTCGCCGCTGCGCCGCTACGTCGATCTGGTAAACCAGTGGCAACTGCTCGCGTGCGTGCAGCATGGCGTCACCGCGAAGCTCGCCGCGCCGTTCAAGCCGAAGGACGCCGACCTGTATGCGGTCGTGCAGGGCTTCGACGACACCTACACGGCCTACGCCGACTACCAGCGCCGGATGGAGTATTTCTGGTGCCTGCGCTGGCTCGCGCAGGAGAAGAAGAAGCAGGTCGTTGCGGCGGTGGTGAAGGGCGATCTCGTGCGCCTCGAGGAAATTCCGCTGCTGCTGCACGTGCCGGGGCTCGGCGTGCATGCGCGCGGCACGCGCGTGCTGCTCGACGTGATGTCGCTCGACGAGCTGACGATCGAGGCGTCGGTGCGGTTGCTGAACGTGCTCGATGCGCCGACCGTGACGAGCGGCGATGCGGCCGAGGAAGAGGATGACGCCGAAGGCGGCGACGACACGCTGATCGACGCGGAAGACGCCACGGCGGAAACCGAGGCGGAAGCGCTGGCCGAAGCGGACGGTGCGGCGGCGGACGTCGGCGGCGAAGCCGCGAGCGCCAACGGCAACGATAGCGAAGAGGGGCGCGCATCATGAATGCGGCTGCGTCGACGAGCGGCGCCGACCGCTACGTGGTGTTCGGCAACCCGGTGGCGCACAGCAAGTCGCCATTCATCCACGCGCAGTTCGCCGCGCAGACGGGCGAGCCGATCGACTACACGCACCGGCTCGCGCCGGTCGAGGGTTTCGAGGCGGCCGTGCGTGCGTTCGTTGCCGAAGGCGGTCGCGGCGCGAACGTGACGGTGCCGTTCAAGCTCGAAGCGCATGCGCTCGCCGACACGCTGTCGCCGCGTGCGGCGGCGGCGGGTGCGGTGAACACGCTGCGCATCGACGCCGACGGCCGTATCCACGGCGACAACACCGATGGCGTCGGTCTCGTGCGCGACATCGAATCGAACCTCGGCGTGTCGCTCGCGGGTGCGCGCATCCTGCTGCTCGGCGCGGGCGGCGCCGCGCGCGGTGTCGTGCTGCCTTTGCTCGACCGCGCGCCGCTGTCGATCACGATCGTGAACCGCACCGCAAGCAAGGCCGAGGCGCTCGTCGGCCAGTTCATGCAGGCCGCGCACGATGCGGGCTGCACGCTCGCGGGCGGCGGCCCCGACGTGGTGCGCGCGGAGCCGTACGACGTGATCGTCAATGCGACGGCCGGCAGCCTCGACGCGGCGCTGCCGGCGTGCGACGCGGCCGCGTTCGGCGCGGGCACGCTGGCGTACGACATGATGTACGGCGCGCAGCCGACCGTGTTCATGCAGCATGCGGCGTCGCTCGGTGCGCGCACGGCCGACGGGCTCGGGATGCTCGTCGAGCAGGCGGCCGAATCGTTCTTCATCTGGCGCGGTGTGCGGCCGGACGGTGCACCGGTGCTTGCCGCGCTGCGCCAGGCGCTCGCGGCGAGCTGAACGGAGCGCGGCACGTGGCGGCGGTGAGCGGCACGCAGCGCACGCGGACGGTCAGCCCGGCCCGCTGGATCGTCTATGCGGGGGCGGTGTTCGCGGGCGCGTGGCTCGCGACGCAACTGTTCTATCTCGCGCAGATCACGCTGTGGTCGTTCGTGAATCCGGGCTCGACCGCGTTCATGCGCACCGACGCATGGTGGCTGTCGCGCGAGCAGCCGCCCGCGCAGATCCAGCACCAGTGGGTGCCGTACGACCAGATCTCGCGCAACCTGAAGCGCGCGCTGATCGCGTCGGAAGATTCGACCTTCGCGACCAACAACGGCTACGACGTCGACGCGATCCTGCAGGCGTGGGAGAAGAACAAGGCGCGCGGCCGGATCGTCGCGGGCGGCTCGACGATCACGCAGCAGCTCGCGCGCAACCTGTTCCTGTCGCGTGAGAAGAGCTACATCCGCAAGGGGCAGGAGCTCATCATCACGTGGATGCTCGAAACGGTGCTCGACAAGGAGCGGATCTTCGAGATCTACCTGAATTCCGTCGAGTGGGGGCGCGGCGTATATGGCGCCGAAGCAGCCGCGCGCTATTACTACAAGATCCCCGCGAGCCGGCTCGGCGCGTGGCAGTCGGCGCGCCTCGCGGTGATGTTGCCGAAGCCGCGCTGGTTCGATGCGCACCGCGGTTCGGCCTACCAGGCGCAGCGCGCGGCGATCATCGCCCGCCGAATGGGCGCGGCCGCGCTTCCGCAATCCGAGTGAGCGGCGCGTTCGCGCCGTCGCATTGTCCGTTTCGCCGCCGACGCGCCGTTTGTGCGCTGCAGCGCATTCGTGTCACGCGCATTTCGGGCCATATCCATTAGACGAATTCGTCTATTTCGCTTTACTGATCAATACGTTCGATCGCGCGATTTTATTGGGCGATATGGCACGAAATCCGCGCTTTTTTAGTATTGCCGGGTAAACGCGAAAGTCGATGAAAGGCACGTGAAATGCAACGTTTCATGAACCGAAGCATTTCTGAAAGGTGTGCGCTGCACCGGTCTCCCGCCAAATATTTCAAAATTTTTCAAAGCTGACGGGCTCGCGTATATTGGCCAGCGCCTCGGCTTATCGGCCGCAATCGAGGCGGGGGGCGGCTTATCAGGCTGCTCGATACAAAAACATCCGAGAGAAGGAAAGCAACAATGCCAGCGAGCAAAGCCAAGCTGTTGTTGGGGGTTGTGTTCTCTTCGCTGATCCTGACGGCCTGCAACGACGACGTGACGTCGTCCGCCGCTTCCAGCGCCGACAATTCAGCCGATCCCGCCAGCCAGGTGGACAGGGCGTACAACGATCCCAACAGTTATTCGTCGAGCGCGACCGCGTCGCTCGACGCGTCCGCCGCGGTGGAAAAGGCCGCCGTCACGCATCACCAGATCACGCTGAACGGCAAGACGATCCATTACACGGCCACGGCCGGCCACCTCGTCGCGCGTAATCCGCAGACAGGCGCGCCCGAAGCGTCGTTCTTCTATGTCGCCTACACGGCTGACAACCAGCCCGCGGCGAAGCGGCCCGTCACGTTCCTGTACAACGGCGGCCCCGGCTCGGCATCGGTGTGGCTGCACCTCGGCTCGTTCGGTCCGCGGCGGATCCAGACGGGCGACCCGAACGCGAACACGTCGACGTTCCCGTTCGTCGACAACCAGGAAAGCCTGCTCGACACGACCGACCTCGTGTTCGTCGATGCGATCGGCACCGGTTTCTCCGAAGCGGTTGCGCCGAACACGAACCAGTCGTTCTGGGGCGTCGACCAGGACGGCGGTGCGTTCCGCGATTTCGTGGTCCGCTACCTGACCGTGAACCAGCGCAACGATTCGCCGAAATACCTGTTTGGCGAGTCGTACGGCACGCCGCGCACCGACGTGCTCGCGAACCTGCTCGAGACGGCCGGCGTGAAGCTCGCCGGCATCGTGCTGCAGTCGTCGATCCTGAACTACAACACGAACTGCGACATGGCGAGCGACTACATCGGCAACTCGAACAACGGTTCGAGCCCGGTGAGCTGCGCGGGCTTCGTGCCGTCGTACGGCACCGTCGGCGCGTACTACCAGCTCGACAATCCGAACCCGTCGAACCTGCCGCAGTATGCGGACCAGATGCGGCTGCTGACGGCCGGCAGCTATGCGCCTGCCGTGAACGCGTACCTGGCGAGCCATACGCCGCCGCCGCCGAATCTCGTCACGACGATGGCGAACTCGACCGGCGTGAAGCAGGCGCTGTGGAACGCGAACTTCAACGTGATCCCGACCTTCTTCGACAACAGCTTCCAGTTGTCGCTGGTCCCGGGCACGCTGATCGGTCGCTACGATGCGCGTGTGAACGTGCCGGTATCGAGCCCGCTCGCGTCGGGCGGCGATCCGTCGAGCACGTACATCACGCAGCCGTTCACCGACACGATCGGCCGCTACCTGCCGAACGAGCTGAAATACACGGCGCAATCGGCCTACTCGTTGAGCAGCAATGCGATCAACACGTGGGACTGGACGCACGATGGCCTCGCGATGCCCGACACGATCCCCGATCTTGCCGCGGCGCTGACGCTGAATCCGTCGCTGAAGGTGCTGTCGCTGAACGGGTATCACGACATCGCGACGCCGTTCTACCAGACCGAGCTCGACCTCGCGCGGCTCGGGTCGCAACCGAACCTGACGATCAAGGACTATCAGGGCGGACACATGGTCTATCTCGACGATACGTCGCGTCCGCAGGAGAAAGCCGACCTCGTGACCTTCTACAACGCGGCCGCGCACTGATGCGATGCGCGAGGCCGGCGACCGGCGTCCACAGTGGCGCGTCGCCGGCCGTCGACGACCTCATTCCAGACTGGAGCCTGATATGAAGAATCGTTTCATCGTCGTTGCCGCGGCGCTCGTTTGCGCCAGCGCCGCAGCATCCGTATCCGCGTTCGCGCAGGCGAGCGACACCGCCGCACCGGCGCGCGCGCGCCAGGCGCAGCTCGGCGATCCGTACGTGCCGCCGGCCGCCCGCAAGCCGACGGCCGGCACGCAGACGACGGGCGCCGCGCTGCATGCGCAGGTGGTGCGCAAGCTCGCGCGGCAGTTCGACGCGGCCGATACGCAGAGCACGGGTTCGATCACCGAGGCGCAGGCGCGCGCGGCCGGCCTCGGTTATGTCGCGAACCACTTCCGGCAGATCGACGCGAGCGGCAACGGCCGCGTGTCGTTCTCCGACGTGCAGCGCTACATGCAGGCACGCAGCACAAGCCAGCAGTAAGCGCGACGGATGTGGACCAACGGGGGCGGAACCTGCGTGACAGCGGGTTCCGCCCCCGTGCACTTGGCGCGGCCGTTTCATCCTGCAGGTGGCGGATGTTCGCCGAATTCTCATTATCTGGGCAACGCATTCAAATATTGGAGACAAGTGCGTGCACTCCTACAATCCGAAGCACATCGACAGCTTCGGACCCACGCATCGCGCGGCGCCCGACGCACACGGAGACACATTCCATGAAGTTCGCCGGGCGCTTCCCTCGGTGCATCGACCGCCGCCACGCCGCAGCACCGGACACAGTTCCGGCGCCGCGCGAGCGGCTTCACCGATTCCGTTGAAGAAGCCCGCTCCATGACCAAGATGCCCGTACCCCTTGCCCTCGACACCCGGCGCGCGACGCCGGACGATACGTCGCTGACCGACAGCATCGGCGCGACCAGCACGCCGCTCGATCTCGCCGCGCAGCAGGCCGGCACGCAGACGCTGCTGCGCGGTCTCGCGATCCTCGAGGCGATCGCGAACGGCGCGCGCGACATGCGTGCGATCGGCGCCGCGCTCGGCACGACGCGCAGCACGACGCACCGCCTCGTCAGCAGCCTCGTGCAGGCGCGCTACCTGCGGCAGGTGCAGGGCGGTTACCTGCTCGGCCCGAAGCTGATCGAGCTCGGCACGATCGCGCTCGAACAGATGCCGCTCACCGCGGTCGCGCGGCCGCATCTCGAAGCGCTCGCGGAAGCGACGCTCGACACGATCCATCTCGGCGTGCGCGACGGCGACGACGTGCTGTACATCGACAAGATTCCCGGCACGCGCGGCCTCGAGATGCGCTCGCGCGTCGGCCACCGGATGCCGCTCGCCTCGACGGGCATCGGCAAGGCGATGATGCTCGACCTCGATCCCGACCTGTGGCGCTCGCTGTTCGAGGCCGCGCGGCGCGCGCTGGCCGGCGTCAATTTCAAGCCCGACAACCGGCCAGAGACGAGCGCGTTCCTGCAGCGCATGGCCCATTACGCGGCCGGCGGCTATACGTTCGACCTCGAGGAGAACGAAGCGTCGATCCGCTGCGTCGCCGCGCCGATCCGCGACGCATCGGGCGCGGTCGTCGCGGCCGTATCGGTCGCGAGCACGATTCCGTACATGCCGCATGACCGGATGGACGAACTGATTCCGCTCGTGCAGCGCGAAGCGCGAGCGATTTCCGCGGAACTGGGCTGGAGCCCACCGCAGGGTACCCGCAGGATCAAACGATGACGACTTCGACCCGGCCCGTTCCGGATGCCAGCTCCGCCACCCCGTCGCTGATCGCGCTCGACTGGGGCACGACGTCGCTGCGCGCCTATCTCTACGATGCGCATGGCGCGCTCGTCGACTCGCGCAGCCGTGCGGCAGGCGTGATGCATGTCCCGGGCGGCGGCGCGCGCGCGTTCGACGCGGTGTTCGAGGAAGCGTGCGGCGACTGGCTCGACCGCACACCCGGCCTGCCGGTGCTCGCCGCCGGGATGGTCGGCAGCGCGCAGGGCTGGCGCGAGGCGCCGTACGTCGCGGTGCCGGCCGGCGCCGACGCGCTCGTCGCGGGCCTCATCACGGTGACGACGTCACGCGGCACGACGGTATCGATCGTGCCGGGCGTGATCGCGACGGGCGAATTGCCCGACGTGATGCGCGGCGAAGAAACGCAGATATTCGGTGCACTCGCGAGCGATCCCACGCTTGGCACCGATCGTTCAGGGGTACTGATCGGCTTGCCGGGCACGCACGCGAAATGGGCGTGGGTGAAGGACGGGCTGATCGAGCGCTTCCAGACCTTCATGACGGGCGAGCTGTTCGCGGTGCTGCGCGACCACACGATACTCGGCCGCACGATGCGCGCGGGCGCGTCGCCCGACCACGCGGCGTTCGTGCGCGGCGTGTCGGTCGCGCGCGGCGCGCAGCGCACGGGGCTGCTCGCGACGATTTTCAGCACGCGCACGCTCGGCCTGACCGACCGGCTCGCGCCCGATGCGCAGGGCGACTACCTGTCGGGCCTGCTGATCGGCCATGAACTCAACGCGCTCGACGCGATGCTCGCGGAGCGCGGCATCGCGCTCGCGGCCCAGCCGCTGCGGTTGATCGGCGACGACAGCCTGTGTGCGCGCTACGTCGCCGCGCTCCGCGAATTCGGCCACACGCATGCACGGGTCGTCGCGCATGCGACCGAGCGCGGCCTGTGGCGGATCGCGTCGCGCGCCGGGCTCGTGCGCGCGGACGGCGAGCCCGTCTTCGCCGACCAATGAACCGATTGCAGAGGAACCCCGTCATGCCGTCCGACCTTACGTTGCCCGCGCCGTACACGCCCCACGCCGCACTGATGCGCGCGTTCGATGCGTGTCCGCTGATCGCGATCCTGCGCGGGATCACGCCCGCCGATGCGGCCGACCATGGCCATGCGCTCTACGAAGCCGGCTTCCGGATCGTCGAGGTGCCGCTCAACTCGCCGGACCCGTTCGGCAGCATCGCGGCGCTGCGGCGCGCGCTGCCCGACGACGCGATCGTCGGCGCCGGCACCGTGCTTCGTGCGGAGTACGTCGACCGCGTGCAGGACGCGGGCGGCGCGCTGATCGTGATGCCGCACAGCGACGCGGCCGTGATCCGCCGCGCACGCGAGCGTGGCCTCGCGAGCGCACCGGGTGTCGCGACGCCGACCGAAGCGTTCGCGGCGCTCGCGAACGGCGCCGACGTGCTGAAGATGTTCCCGGCCGAGCAGCTCGGCGTGCCCGTCGTGAAGGCGTGGCGCGCGGTGATCGACCGCGCGGTGCCGCTGATCCCGGTCGGCGGCATCTCGCCCGACAACATGCAGCCGTTCCTCGCGGCCGGCGCGAACGGCTTCGGGCTCGGCTCGGCGCTGTACCGGCCCGGCCAGCCGGCCGACGCGACCGCGGCGAACGCGCGCGCGTTCCAGGCCGGATTGCGCGTCGCGCGCGGCGGAGCCGCATGATGGGCCGCCTCGCGGGCAAGGTCGCGATGGTGACGGGCGCGGGCCGTGGCATCGGCGCCGCGATCGCCTGTGCGTTCGCTCGCGAGGGCGCGGCCGTCGCGCTCGTCGATCTCGACTTCCCGCAGGCGCAGCACACGGCCGCCGCAATTGCGCACGACACCGACGGCGCGCGTGTGCTGCCGCTGCATGCGGACGTCGCGCGGCAGGATTCGGTGCGCGCTGCGCTCGTGCAGACCGAAGCGGCCTTCGGCCCGCTCGACGTACTGGTGAACAACGCGGGCATCAACGTGTTCGCCGATCCGCTGACGATGACCGACGACGACTGGCGGCGCTGCTTCGCGGTCGACCTCGACGGCGTGTGGCACGGCTGCCGCGCGGCGCTGGAAGGGATGGTCGAGCGCGGTCGCGGCAGCATCGTGAACATCGCATCGACGCATGCGTTCAGGATCATCCCGGGCTGTTTTCCGTACCCGGTCGCGAAGCACGGCGTGCTGGGCCTCACGCGCGCGCTCGGCATCGAATACGCGGCGCGCAACGTGCGCGTGAACGCGATCGCGCCGGGTTACATCGAGACGCAGCTCACGCGCGACTGGTGGGACGCGCAACCCGATCCGGCCGTCGCGCGCGCCGAGACGCTCGCGCTGCAACCGATGAAGCGGATCGGCCGGCCGGAGGAGGTCGCGATGACGGCCGTGTTCCTGGCGTCCGACGAGGCGCCGTTCATCAATGCCGCGTGCATCACCGTCGATGGCGGGCGCGCGGCGCTGTATCACGACTGACGCAACGATTCGAAAGACCGCACGTGCGACGGCCGCGCGCACGCTGCGTCGAAACCAACAAGCGGCTGCATCCTGTTCGATGAAGACAAGGAGACACTGGAGATGAAACGCAGAACGTTCGTAACGCTGGCCGCGGCTGCCGCGGTGGTGATGGGCAGCCCGGTCGCGCACGCGGCCGATCCGGTCAAGATCGGCTTTCTGGTGAAGCAGCCGGAAGAACCGTGGTTCCAGGACGAGTGGAAGTTCGCCGAGATGGCGGCGAAGGAAAAGGGCTTCACGCTCGTGAAGATCGGCGCACCGTCGGGCGAGAAGGTGATGAGCGCGATCGACAACCTGTCCGCGCAGAAGGCGCAGGGCTTCATCATCTGCACGCCCGACGTGAAGCTCGGGCCGGGTATCGTCGCGAAGGCGAAGTCGCACAACCTGAAGATGATGACGGTCGACGACCGTCTTGTCGACGGCGCGGGCAAGCCGATCGAGGCGGTGCCGCACATGGGGATTTCGGCGTACAACATCGGCAAGCAGGTCGGCGACGGCATCGCGGCCGAGATCAAGAAGCGCGGCTGGGACATGAAGGACGTCGGCGCGATCGACATCACCTACGAACAGTTGCCGACCGCGCATGATCGCACCAGCGGCGCGACCGACGCGCTGGTGGCCGCCGGTTTCCCGAAGGCGAACGTGATCGCGGCGCCGCAGGCGAAGACCGACACCGAGAACGCGTTCAACGCGGCGAACATCGCGCTCACGAAGAACCCGCAGTTCAAGCACTGGGTCGCGTACGGCCTGAACGACGAGGCCGTGCTCGGCGCGGTGCGCGCGGCCGAAGGGCGCGGCTTCAAGGCGGACAACATGATCGGTATCGGCATCGGCGGTTCCGATTCGGCGATGAACGAATTCAAGAAGCCGCAGCCGACGGGCTTCTTCGGCACCGTGATCATCAGCCCGAAGCGCCATGGCGAGGAAACCTCGGACCTGATGTACACGTGGATCACGCAGGGCAAGGCACCGCCGGCGCTGACGCTGACGACGGGCATGCTCGCGACGCGCGACAACGTGTCGAAGGTGCGCGAGGAGATGGGTCTCGCATCGAAGTAAGCGGCCCGCCGGCTGCCGCGGCGATGCGGCGGCCGGCGGTCGATCGGTTTCGGAAGTGGGGAGACGACGTGTCAGCGGCACTGCGTTTTGACAATATCGGCAAGGTATTTCCCGGCGTGCGCGCACTCGACGGCATTTCGTTCGACGTGCATGCGGGCGAGGTGCATGGCCTGATGGGCGAGAACGGCGCGGGCAAGTCGACGCTGCTGAAGATTCTCGGTGGCGAATATCAGCCCGATGCGGGCAGCGTGCTGGTCGACGGCCAGCCCGTGCAGTTCGCGAGTGCGGCCGCGTCGATCGCGGCCGGCATCGCGGTGATTCACCAGGAGCTGCAGTACGTGCCCGACCTGACGGTCGCGGAAAACCTGCTGCTCGGCCGCCTGCCGAACGCGTTCGGCTGGGTGAGGAAGCGCGAGGCGAAACGCCATGTGCGCGAGCGGCTCGCCGCGATGGGCGTCGATCTCGATCCCGACGCGAAGCTCGGGCGGCTGTCGATCGCGCAGCGGCAGATGGTCGAGATCTGCAAGGCGCTGATGCGCAATGCGCGCGTGATCGCGCTCGACGAACCGACCAGCTCGCTGTCGCATCGCGAGACCGAGGTGCTGTTCAAGCTCGTCGACGACCTGCGCGCGCAGGGCCGCGCGCTGATCTACATCTCGCACCGGATGGACGAGATCTACCGGCTGTGCAATGGCTGCACGATCTTCCGCGACGGGCGCAAGGTCGCGTCGCACGCGTCGCTCGACGACGTGCCGCGCGAGCGGCTCGTCGCCGAGATGGTCGGGCGCGAGATTTCGGATATCTACCATTACGCGCCGCGCGCGCTCGGCGACGTGCGGTTCTCCGCCGAAGGCGTCGACGGCCCGGCGCTGCGCGAGCCCGCGAGCTTCGCGGTGCGCGCGGGCGAGATCGTCGGCTTCTTCGGGCTGGTCGGCGCGGGCCGCAGCGAGCTGATGCGGCTCGTGTACGGCGCGGACCGCCGGCGTGCGGGCGTGTTGACGCTCGACGGCGCGCGCATCGACGTGAAGCGCACCGGCGACGCGATCCGCCACGGCATCGTGCTGTGCCCCGAGGACCGCAAGGAAGAAGGGATCATCGCGATCGCGTCGGTCGCGGAGAACATCAACATCAGTTGCCGCCGCCATTCGCTGCGCGCGGGGCTCTTCATCGACCGCAAGACCGAAAACGAAACGGCCGACCGCTTCATCCAGCGGCTGAAGATCAAGACGCCGAACCGGCGGCAGAAGATCCGCTTCCTGTCGGGCGGCAACCAGCAGAAGGCGATCCTGTCGCGCTGGCTCGCGGAGCCCGACCTGAAGGTCGTGATCCTCGACGAACCGACGCGCGGGATCGACGTCGGCGCGAAGCACGAGATCTACGACGTGATCTACCGGCTCGCGGAGCGCGGCTGCGCGATCGTGATGGTGTCGTCGGAACTGCCGGAAGTGCTCGGCGTGTCCGATCGCATCGTCGTGATGCGCGAAGGACGGATCGCCGGTGAACTGACGCGCGAACAGGCGAACGAGCACGCGGTGCTGAACCTCGCGCTGCCGCAGACGAGCGCCGCCCAGGCGGCCTGACGCGGCGCACGACAATCGAATCGACCAGGCGCGGCGCGGGCCGCGCGATGCAGGAGCAGGAGACACAATCATGCAAGTCAGGGAAAACCTCGCCAGCTCAGCCGTGAAGCCGTCGGCCGACACGCTGGTACCGCAGCAGAACGACCGCCAGAAGTGGTGGCAGCATCTGACCGAATACAGCCTGATCGCGATCTTCGCGGTGATGTTCGTGACGATGTCGCTGACGGTCGATCACTTCTTCTCGATCGACAACATGCTCGGGCTCGCGCTGTCGATCTCGCAGATCGGCATGGTCGCGTGCACGATGATGTTCTGTCTCGCGTCGCGCGATTTCGACCTGTCGATCGGCTCGACCGTCGCGTTCTCGGGCGTGCTGTGCGCGATGGTGCTGAACGCGACCGACAACACGTTCGTCGCGATCGTCGCGGCGGTCGCGGCGGGCGCCGCGATCGGCTTCGTGAACGGCGCGGTGATCGCGTACCTGCGCATCAACGCGCTGATCACGACGCTCGCGACGATGGAGATCGTGCGCGGGCTCGGCTTCATCGTGTCGAAGGGGCAGGCGGTCGGCGTGTCGTCGGATACCTTCATCGCGCTCGGCGGGCTGTCGATGTTCGGCGTGTCGCTGCCGATCTGGGTCACGCTGCTGTGCTTCATCGCGTTCGGCGTGCTGCTGAACCAGACCGTGTACGGCCGCAACACGCTCGCGATCGGCGGCAACCCGGAGGCGTCGCGGCTCGCGGGGATCAACGTCGAACGCACGCGCGTGTACATCTTCCTGATCCAGGGCGCGGTGACGGCGCTCGCGGGCGTGATCCTCGCGTCGCGCATCACGTCGGGCCAGCCGAACGCCGCGCAGGGCTTCGAGCTGAACGTGATCTCCGCGTGCGTGCTCGGCGGCGTGTCGCTGATGGGCGGCCGCGCGACGATCTCGGGCGTCGTGATCGGCGTGCTGATCATGGGCACCGTCGAGAACGTGATGAACCTGCTGAACATCGACGCGTTCTATCAATACCTCGTGCGCGGCGCGATCCTGCTCGCGGCCGTGCTGCTCGACCAGCTGAAGAACCGCGGCGTACGCGACTGACCCGAGCCGCCTTCACGGAGACGAACCGCATGACCATCGACACGTCCGCGCACGACCCGCTCACCGCGAGCCCTGCGCGTTATGCAAGTTACCCGAGCCTCGCGGATCGCGCGGTGCTGATCACGGGCGGCGCGACCGGCATCGGCGCGTCGTTCGTCGAGCACTTCGCGCAGCAGGGCGCGCGCGTCGCGTTCGTCGACCTCGACGCGGCCGCCGGCACGGCGCTGGCGGAAAGCCTCGCGCATGTGCCGCACGTCCGTCACGCGCCGCTGTTCATCCGGTGCGACCTGACCGACGTCGACGCGCTGCGTCATGCGATCGACGCGATCCGTGCGCGGATCGGCGCGATCGCGGTGCTCGTGAACAACGCGGCGAACGACACGCGCCATGCGATCGGCGACGTGACGCCCGCATCGTTCGACGCGGGCATCGCGGTGAACCTGCGTCACCAGTTCTTCGCCGCGCAGGCGGTGATCGACGACATGAAGCAGCAGGGCGGCGGCTCGATCGTCAATCTCGGCTCGATCAGCTGGATGCTGAAGAACGGCGGTTATCCCGTCTACGTGATGGCGAAGGCGGCCGTGCAGGGCCTGACGCGCGGCCTCGCGCGCGACCTCGGCCCGTTCGGCATCCGCGTGAATTCGCTGGTGCCCGGCTGGGTGATGACCGACAAGCAGCGCCGGCTGTGGCTCGACGACGCGGGCCGCGCGGCGATCAAGGCCGGCCAGTGCCTCGACGCCGAACTGCTGCCCGGCGACCTCGCGCGGATGGCGCTGTTCCTCGCGGCCGACGACAGCCGGATGATCACCGCGCAGGACGTGATCGTCGACGGCGGCTGGGCCTGACCGTTCGCACCGACCTGCATCGTTTCTTCGACGAAGGAAAGGAGCTCATCATGACCGCCACGTCCTCGCACGCATCGTCGTCCACCAGCCAGTCGCGCCGCGCCCGGCTGGCCGCCGCCGCGCAGCCGGTCAGCCCCGGCCCGCAGACGGCCGCCTTCGCGCAGGGCGTCGGCGCCGCGCATGCGGCGGCCGTCACGCTGTCGAACGCGTCGCTGCGGCTCGACGTGCTGCCGCACCTGGGCGGCGGCATCGCGCGCTTCGACTGGCGCGGCGACAACGGCGCGCTGATGCCGGTGTTCCGCCGCTGCGAGCATCCGGAGACGGCGACGGACCCGAACGAGCTCGCGTGTTACCCGCTGTTGCCTTACTCGAACCGGATCGGCGACGGGCGTTTCGAATGCGACGGCCGCAGCGTCGCGGTGCCGCGCAACCGCCGCGACGAGCCGCTGCCGATCCACGGCGACGGCTGGCTCGCGCCGTGGCAGGTGGACGATGCGACCGACACGACGCTGCAACTGTCGCTCGATCGTACCGGCGGCGCGCCGTATGCGTTCCGCGCGATCCAGTCGTTCGAACTCGACGATGCGACACTGTCGATCGCGCTGTCGATCGAGAACGCGGGGCGCGCCCGGCTGCCGTTCGGGCTCGGCGTGCATCCGTTCCTCGTGCGCGATGCCGTGACCGAACTGGCCGCGGCCGCCGGCGGGCTGTGGCTGTCGGGCGCCGATTTCCTGCCGGTGCGGCACGTGAGCGTGCCGCCGGCCTGGCAGTTCGGCGTCGCGTATCCGTTGCCGGCCGCGCTCGTCAATCATGCGTTCACCGGCTGGGGCGGCCACGCGACGGTGAGCTGGCCGCGCCGCAGGCTGTCGCTGACCGTCGCGGCCGACACCGATGCGTACGTGCTCTATACGCCGCCCGGCGAGGATTTCTTCTGCTTCGAGCCGGTCGATCATCCGATCAATGCGATGAACCTGCCCGGCGGCGCGGTCGCGCACGGGATGACGCTGCTCGCGCCGGGCGAGCGGCTCACGCGGCGTTTCGCGTTCACCGTCGAGCGCGCCGATGCGCGCAGCAATGCCGCGACACGCGAGGGACGCCGGCGACGCGGGTAAAATACGCGGTCTACCAACGGTTTGCCGCGAGTACCCGCCATGTCTTCCCCGCTTACTTTCATTGAATCGCTGCGCGCCGCGTGGCAGCGCACCAATTCGCTGCTGTGCGTCGGCCTCGATCCCGAGCCGTCGCGCTTTCCCGTGCAGTTCGACGGCCAGCCCGACGCGATCTTCGAATTCTGCCGGCAGATCGTCGACGCGACCGCACAGTACGCGAGCGCGTTCAAGCCGCAGATCGCCTACTTCGCCGCGCATCGCGCGGAAGACCAGCTCGAACGGCTGATCGCGCACATCCATCTCCAGCATCCGGGCCTGCCCGTGATCCTCGACGCGAAGCGCGGCGACATCGGCAGCACGGCCGAACAGTACGCGCGCGAAGCGTTCGAACGCTATCGCGCGGACGCGGTCACGGTGAACCCGTACATGGGCTACGACTCGGTCGAGCCGTACTTCGAGCATGAAGGCAAGGGCGTGATCGTGCTGTGCCGCACGTCGAACCCGGGCGGCTCCGACCTGCAGTTCCTGGACACGAACGGCCGGCCGTTGTACCAGGTCGTCGCGGATCTCGCGGCGAACAAGTGGAATGCGAAGAACGGCCAGCTCGGCCTCGTGGTCGGCGCGACGTTCCCGAAGGAAATCGAGATCGTGCGCGGGATCGTCGGCGACATGCCGCTCTTGATTCCCGGCATCGGCGCGCAGGGCGGCGACGTGCAGGCGACCGTCAACGCGGGCCGCACGGCCGACGCGACGGGCATGATGATCAACTCGTCGCGCGCGATCCTGTACGCGAGCAACGGCGAGGATTTCGCCGAAGCCGCGGCGCTCGCCGCGCAAAAGACCCGCGATACGATCAACGCGTATCGCTGAAATGTGCAGGCCGCCCGCCCGGGCGGCCTGTTGCCGAGCCCGCGCCTGGCGGGCCGCGCTTCAGCCTTCGCGCTCGTCGAGCAGCTTCAGGAGCCCGCGCAGCGCATGCGCGGCCGCCTGCGTGCGGATCTGTTCGCGGTCGCCCTTGAATACGAGGGTCTCGGCGTCGGTATGCAGCCGGTTGCTCCAGCCGAACGACACGGTGCCAACCGGTTTCTTCTCGCTGCCGCCGGCCGGGCCCGCGATGCCCGTGACGGACAGCGCGACCTGCGCACGGCTGTTGCGCAGCGCGCCTTCGGCCATCGCGCGCGCGACCGGCTCGCTGACGGCGCCGTGCTTGTCGATCAACTCGGGCGGCACGCCGATCATCTCGATCTTGGCCTGGTTCGAATAGGTGACGAAGCCGCGCTCGAACCACTGGCTGCTGCCGGAGATGTCGGTGATCGCCGCGGCGATCATGCCGCCGGTGCAGGATTCGGCGGTGGCGAGCGTCAGGTGCTCGTCACGCAACTTGTTGCCTGCGCGGATCGCAAGCTGGTGGACGACGGAATCGGTTGGCATGCGCGTCGGGAAACGGGAGTCGGGAAATCGGTCAGCCGACGACGGAGCGCCACAGGGCGATCACGAGCAGCGTCATGAACGCGGCGATCAGGTCGTCGACCATGATGCCGAGCCCGCCTTTCAGGCGACGGTCGAAATAGCGGATCGGCGGCGGCTTGAGCATGTCGAAGATGCGGAACGCAACGAACGCCCACAACTGGCCGACGAACGTCGCGGGCGTGACGAACAGCATCACCAGCCAGATCGCGACGATCTCGTCCCAGACGACGGGCCCCGGATCGGACGTGCCCATCTTCCTCGCGGTGAAACCGGTGATCCACGTGCCCGCCACGAAGCCGGCCGCGATCAGCCCCCACCATTCGGGCACCGTCAGGTAGCGGTTGAGCACGACGAACGTGAGCCAGCCGAACAGCGAGCCGAACGTGCCGGGCATGATCGGCGCGAGCCCGCTGCCGAAGCCGAGCGACACGATGTGCGCCGGGTGCGACAGCATGAAGCGCGCGTTCGCACGCTTCGGCGCGTTCGGTGCGGCGTCGGGCTCGGTCGCGGCGTGCGCGGACGTCGGGTCAGTCTGCATGGAAGTGATCGAAGCCGTGCAACGTGAGAGCCAGGGGGGCGCCGGCGGCGTCGCGCCACGCGATCGCGGGCTGCTCCGACGGGGCGGACAACGCGCGTATTGTACCGACTCGCGTGACCGCAACGCCGGCCGTTGCGCCGGCCGCTTCGACCGCCGCGCGGGCCGCGGCCGGCGCGGTGAAGCACAGCTCGTAGTCGTCGCCGCCCGCCAGTGTGCAGCGGCGCTGCACGTCGGGCGACAGCGTCGCGAGCGCGGCCGAGCGCGGCACCGCATCGGCGTCGATCTCGGCGCGCACGTTCGAGCGCGTGAGGATGTGCTGCAGGTCGCCGGCGAGGCCGTCCGAGATGTCGAGCGCCGCGTGCGCGACGCCCGCGAGCGCAAGGCCGAGCGCGACGCGCGGCTCGGGGCGCTCGAGTGCGCGCCGGAACGCGGCCGCTTCGTTCGCGCCGGCGGCCCATTCGCCGCGTGCGACGCCGAGGCCGGCGCGCGCGTCGCCGAGCGTGCCGGACACCCAGACGTCGTCGCCGTCGCGCGCGGCATCGCGCCGCAGCGCCGCGTCGGGCGCGACTTCGCCGAAGACGGTCACGCACAGGTTCAGCGGCCCGCTGGTGGTGTCGCCGCCGATCAGCTCGCAGCCGAACCGCTCGGCGAGCGCGAACAGCCCGTTGCTGAACGCTTCGAGCCATGCCGCATCGGCACGCGGCAGCGCGCACGCGAGCGTGAACGCACGCGGCTCGGCGCCCATCGCCGCGAGGTCGGACAGGTTGACCGCGAGCGTCTTGTGGCCGAGCGCGTCGGGCGCGACGTCAGGGAAGAAATGGCGGCCTTCGACCAGCATGTCCGTCGAAATGGCCAGCAATTTCCCGGATCGGGGTGTGATCAGCGCGCAATCGTCGCCGATGCCGAGCGTCGACGCGCGCGTGCCCTGTGCCGCGCGGCGCGCGAAGAAGCGTTCGATCAGCGAAAACTCGGAGAGGGCGGCTGGCACGGCGGATGGATCCGATACGGTTGAAGGAACGGCATTGTACGAGGCGAACGGCGGGTGTTCGTGTACCGTTCTGGACATTTTTGTCGCGGCTGTCGCACCCGAAACGCCGGTCTGGCGGCCGGTGATTGGCGCTACAATGCCGTCGAAGAGTTATTCTAATCCGCCCGTCAAGAGACACATGTCCACGCAAGCCTCCTCCAAAGCCAAGCTCCGCGAAGCCGCGCTCGACTATCACGAATTCCCGACTCCCGGGAAGATCGCGATCGCCCCGACCAAGCAGATGATCAACCAGCGCGACCTCGCGCTCGCGTATTCGCCGGGTGTGGCGTTCGCGTGCGAGGAGATCGTCGAGAATCCGCTCAACGCGGCGCGTTTCACCGCGCGCAGCAACCTGGTCGGCGTCGTCACGAACGGCACGGCGGTGCTCGGTCTCGGCAACATCGGCCCGCTCGCGTCGAAGCCGGTGATGGAAGGCAAGGCGGTGCTGTTCAAGAAGTTCGCCGGCATCGACGTGTTCGACATCGAGCTGAACGAGTCGGACCCGCACAAGCTCGTCGACGTGATCGCCGCGCTGGAGCCGACCTTCGGCGGGATCAACCTGGAAGACATCAAGGCGCCGGACTGCTTCATCGTCGAGCGCGAGTGCCGCAAGCGGATGAAGATCCCGGTGTTCCACGACGACCAGCACGGCACCGCGATCGTGGTGGCCGCGGCCGTCACGAACGGCCTGAAGGTCGTCGGCAAGGACATCAAGAAGGTGAAGCTCGTCGCGTCCGGTGCGGGCGCGGCCGCGCTCGCGTGTCTCGACCTGCTGGTCGACATCGGCCTGCCGATCGAGAACATCCTGGTGACCGACCTGGCCGGCGTGGTCTACAAGGGCCGCACCGAACTGATGGACCCGGACAAGGAGCGTTTCGCACGCGAAACGGAAGCCCGTACGCTGGCCGAAGTGATCGACGGCGCGGACATCTTCCTCGGCCTGTCGGCCGCCGGCGTGCTGAAGCCGGAGATGGTGAAGGGCATGGCCGAGCGCCCGCTGATCCTCGCGCTCGCGAACCCGACGCCGGAAATCCTGCCGGAAGCGGCGCTCGAAGTGCGCCCGGACGCGATTCTCGCGACCGGCCGCACCGACTACCCGAACCAGGTCAACAACGTCCTGTGCTTCCCGTTCATCTTCCGCGGCGCGCTCGACGTCGGCGCGACGACGATCACGCGTGAAATGGAGATCGCCGCCGTCAACGCGATCGCCGAGCTTGCGCAGCACGAGCAGAGCGACATCGTCGCGACTGCGTACGGCATCCAGGACCTGTCGTTCGGGCCCGAATATCTGATTCCGAAGCCGTTCGATCCGCGCCTGATCGTGAAGATCGCGCCGGCCGTCGCGCAGGCCGCGATGGACGGCGGCGTCGCGACGCGCCCGATCGAGGACATGGAGGCGTACCGCGTCCACCTCCAGCAGTTCGTGTATCACAGCGGCACGACGATGAAGCCGATCTTCCAGATCGCGCGCGCCGCGCCGGAAGAGAAGAAGCGCGTGGTGTTCGCGGAAGGCGAAGAAGAGCGCGTGTTGCGTGCCGTTCAGATCATCGTCGACGAAAAACTGGCGACGCCGATCCTGATCGGCCGCCCGTCGGTGATCGAGCACCGTATCCACCGCTACGGCCTGCGCCTGAATCCGGGCGTCGACTTCACGGTCGTCAACACCGAGCACGACGAGCGTTACCGCGACTTCTGGCAGACGTACTACAAGCTGATGGCGCGCAAGGGCATCAGCGAACAGCTCGCGCGCGTCGAGATGCGCCGCCGCACGACGCTGATCGGCGCGATGCTGGTGAAGAAGGGCGAAGCGGACGGGATGATCTGCGGCACGATCAGCACCACGCACCGCCATCTGCACTTCATCGACCAGGTGATCGGCAAGCGCCCGGGCTGCAGCGTGTACGCGGCGATGAACGGCCTCGTGCTGCCGGGCCGCCAGATTTTCCTGGTCGACACGCACGTGAACGTCGATCCGACCCCGGAACAACTGGCCGAGATCACGATCATGGCTGCGGAAGAAGTGCGCCGCTTCGGCATCGAGCCGAAGGTCGCGCTGCTGTCGCACTCGAATTTCGGCACGAGCAACGCACCTTCGGCGAAGAAGATGCGCGATACGCTCGAGATCCTGCAGGAACGCGCACCGGAGCTGAAGGTGGACGGCGAGATGCACGGCGATGTCGCGCTCGACGCGGCGCTGCGCAAGGAAATCCTGCCGGAGTCGACGCTGGAAGGCGAAGCGAACCTGCTGATCCTGCCGAACATCGACGCCGCGAACATCGCGTACAACCTGCTGAAGACGGCCGCCGGCAACAACATCGCGATCGGGCCGATCCTGCTGGGCGCTGCCCAGCCGGTGCATGTGCTGACCGAATCGGCGACCGTTCGCCGCATCGTCAACATGGCGGCGCTGCTGGTCGCCGACGTCAACGCCACGCGCTAAGCAAAAACGAACGCGCCAGGCCGGTCGAACCGGCGTGGCGCGTCGGGCGAAATTGTAAACAAAAGAAAAAAGCGGCGTGCCCGCAATGGGCACGCCGTCGGGCAGGGCGCAAACGCGCTTCCCTCAAGCAACAGCAGCATCTCTCACCGCTCCGGGTAGCGAGCGTGGCAAGGAGGCAGGTCTTGCCATGGAGAAATGCCGCTTGTATTTTATCCTGTGTAAGATAAATGTAGTGTAATTTCGGTAAGAAATGCGCAAATCGGCGCGTCGTCGGGCTTTCGATTCCCAAACGGACATTGATTCGCGCGGCCAATAACGCTACGCTAACGCCTTTGTTGGTCGTCAACTACTTGATTTAACAGCGGGAACCCTGGTTCATGGCACGCAAGTGGCTCCGCAACGGCGCGCTCGCGTCCGTCTTCGCGATGTTCGCGATGGGTATCGTCGGCACGCCGACGGGCAGTCTGGTTTCCGCCGCTTACGCACGGGAGGCCGTTTCGGCCGACGTGGCCGCGAGCGGGCTCGATACGATTCCGACCGCCAGTCTTCCGCGCGAGGCCGTGACCACGCTGGGCCTGATCGGCGCCGGCGGTCCCTATCCGTACGAGAAAGACGGCGTCGTGTTCGGCAACCGCGAGCGGATCCTGCCGAAGGCGAAGCGCGGCTACTACCATGAATACACGGTGCCGACGCCGCGTGCCCGCAATCGCGGCGCGCGCCGGATCGTCTGTGGCGGGCCGTTGCGCCGGATCGACAACTGTTATTACACGGGCGACCACTACAACAGTTTTAAACGTATTGTTGAATGACTTCGGGATGAATGGCATGAGCGACTCCATCTACGCGCACGATACGGCGACGGCGGCGGAACTGTTCGCGACCGGCGACGGCAATCTGTTTCAGCGCGTGATCCAACTTCACGCGGCGGCGCAGGCCGGCAGTGCGCCGGAGCAACAGGAAGCCGAGCCCGGGCTTTCATCGAACGAGGAGCCTATGAGCCTTTTCACGAGCGTGCGACCTAATCTCGTGCAGTCGATCCGCGCGTTCCGCGTGCAGGATCTCGCCGACGAAGCCACCCGGCTCGGCCAGCATTTCCTGTACGCGTTTTGCGGCGCCGCGCAGTCGAAGCAGGAAGTGATGGAAACGATCGCGACGTCGTTCCTGTTTCCGAAGCATTTCGGGAAGAACTACGACGCGCTGTACGACTGCCTGACCGACCTCGTCGCGAAGGCCGGCGCGCAGCCCGGTTTCGTGATCGTGCTCGAAGGGCTGCCGATCGCGCAGAAATTCGACAAGGAAGGGCGCGAGACGCTGCTCGACGTGTTCCGCGAAGCGGCCGAGTTCTGGGCCGAACGCAAGGTCGCGTTCCGGGTGTTCTACTCGTTCGCGTAAGCACGCATCGGCCTGCGGCCGATCCGGCAAGAAGCCCGCCTCGAGCGGGCTTTTTTGCGCCTGCGCGACGCGTCCGGGCCGGTGCGCCCGTCGCTTGCCGACATCGGCCTTTCATCTGGCGCCATTTTTCGAGACAATTCTGGTCGGCCCGGCTGCGGCAGCCGCCGCATCGGGTGCGTACAACAAACATCGAGAGAGGGCTGTCTTCCCATGAATATTTCCCGTTCCGCACGCGCCGTCGTGCTGCCCCTGCTGGTCGCGGCCGGCGCCGTGCATGCCGCGCCGCTGACGCCCGAGCAGACCGTCGACCTTTACATCGGCGCGCTCGTCAACGGCGACGTGTCGAAAGCCCGCGAATTCAACGACGCGGTTCGCGCGAGCTACAGCGGCAAGGACGCGCTCGACATCAACGTGCTGTCGACGATGGGCGACTCGATGCGCAAGGACATGGCCGACGGGATACTGGCGCCGATGCCGCCGAAGGCGAGTACCGCGTTGCGTCCGTCGGTCGAGAGCATGGCCGCCGCTTATCAGCGCGCGCTCAATCGGTCGGAATGCAAGACGACCGGGTCGTCGCAGCGACCGAACTCCGATGTCGAGGGCGCGACGATCGCGACGGTCGAATTCGCTTGCCGCGTGGCGGATGCGGGGCCGGGCGCGAAGGCGCTGGAGGCGAAGCTGGGGCCGAATCGGCGCCTGAAGACCGAGGCGGCACGCATTGCGTCGCTCAAGACGATCTTCTCGGGCATCGCGCAGGTGCTGGACGATGCACCGGTGACGCACCCGGTGACGGGCAAGATCGACATTTACAGCCTCAAGGAGGGCGGCTGGACGACCGGTAGCCCGGGCGACGTGCTCACGCCGGTGGTCGACGCATTGTCCGATTCGATGCCGCACGGCTCGTCGAGCGACAAGTAACGTGCGATAAACCGCGACGTCAACGTCGCGTGCGAGCGGGGAAGGGCCGTGCCGCGTCGCGGCGGCACACCCTGCTCGTTACCACCCGCCCCAACGCGCGGCTAACGCCGCGAGCACGGCCGCACCGGCCGTCTCGGTGCGCAGTACGCGCGGCCCGAGCGACAACGCGGTGAATCCGCGGGCGCGCGCCGCGTTTTCCTCGTCGGGCGACAGCCCGCCTTCGGGGCCGATCAGCAGCGTCACGGTGGCCGCGGGCGGCGCGTCGGGCAACGACGCAAACGAGATGCTCGCACGCGGCGACAGCAGCAGCCGCAGCTCGCCGTCGGCCGGTGTGGCAGGCAGCGTATCGAGCCACGCGTGGAAGCCGGCGACCGGCGCAACGTCGGGTACACGGTTGCGTCCGCACTGTTCGCACGACGCACGCACGACGCCGCGCCAGTGTGCGACGCGCTTGTCCGCGCGTTCGCCGGACAGCTTCACGACGCCGCGCGCGGTCGACAGCGGCACGACCGCCGCGACGCCGAGCTCGACGGCTTTCTCGATCACCCAGTCCATCTTGTCGCCGCCGGCGATGCCTTGCGCGAGCGTCACGCGGTAGGGCGGTTCGGCTTCGGCCGGTTCGAACGTGTCGATCTGCGCGATCGCGCTGCGCTTGTCGATCTCGACGAGCCGCGCGCGGTACTGGCCGCCGGTGCCGTCGAACAGCGCGAGCACGTCGCCGGGCTGCAGGCGCAGCACCTGTGCGTGGCGTGCGACGTCGGCCGGCAATGCGAGTGTTGCGTCGGCGCGCAATGCGGCTTCGACGAAAAAGCGCGGCACGGCCGCGGTGGTGGTGGCTTCGTTCATGCGTGTTGCGGTGTCGGTCATGCGTGGAGACGGTGTCCGAGCGCCCATCGGTAGCCGTCGAGATCCTCGATCTGCGCGAAGCGGTCGCCCCAGAACTGGTCCTGCGGCGCGCTCAGCGATTTCGCGCCCGCGTCGAGCGCGTGCTGCCAGGTGGCGTCGACGTCGTCGACATACAGATAGAACGATTGCGGCGCGGTCGTGTTCGCGCTTTTCGGCGTGAGCGCGGTCGAGCCGAACGCGCCTTCGGGCGCGAACATCACGATCAGCTGGCCGCGATAGGCCATCTCGACGTGCATGATCGCGCCGTCCTCGTCGTGCACGTCGCGCAGCTCGAAGCCGAAGGCGGCCTTGAAGAAATCGATGGCCGCGCGCGCGTTGCGTACGGCCAGATAAGGCGTCAACCAAGGCACGTTGGCCGGACGTGGATCGGTCATCGGTAGTTCTCCTGCGTGGGGAAAGCGGAACGGCTCGACCGCCCGGGTGCTCAGCGGCGAGCGCCCAGTGTATCGCGCAGCGCGCAGGGCAGGGCAAAGAGGGACGCATGCAGCCGCGCGTCGTAGTAGCGCAAGCCCTGCACGCGACGGGCGGCGAGCCGGTCGTCGATGTCGTGCGCGAACAGCGCGGCCGCATCGAGCGTGTCGCTCGCGATCGCCATCAGCCACTGCGAGCCGTACAGCGGCACGTGCGCGGACAGCGGATCGACGACCGCGAAGCTCGCGCGCAGGTCGTCGAGCAGCGCGGCGATGCGCGTGGCATGGAACACGGGCGAGCCGAGGTGCATCGAGATCGCGCCGCACGGCGTGAGGATCCGCTTGAGCCGCGCGTAGAACGCACGCGTATAGAGGCCGGCCGCCGGCGAATCGGGCGGCGTGAGGTCGAACACGACGAGATCGAAATGCTCGACGGTCGATTCGACGAAATGCGCGGCGTCGCCGATCACGACCTCGACGCGCGGGTCGTCGAGCGCACCCTGATGCACGTCGTCGAGATAACGGCGCGCCATCCCGACCACCTCGTCGTCCAGCTCCGCGATCACGATCCGCTCGATGCACGCGTGCTTGAGCAACTGGCGCGCCGCGCCGCCGTCGCCGCCGCCGAGCACGAGCGCCTTCCTGGGCGACGGATGCGCGAGCGCGGCCGGGTGCGTCATGCACTCGTGATAGACGTACTCGTCGCCGACCGACGTCATCGGCTGGCCGTCCAGCGTAAACAGGCGGCCGAGCTGCGGCGTTTCCCAGACCTCGATCTGCTGGTGCGGGGACGCGACATGCGCGAGCCGCCGCGCATTCGGGAAGCCGTAGGTGGCGTCGGGCGTAGGGTGAAAGAGAAGCGTGGTGCTCACGGGCGGGGCCGCTGAGGGCAGGCAGTTCTGACGTCTGAATTATAGGAGGCGCGCGGTTTGACGGAAAACCGTGCCGGAACACTACGCGCGGACAAGGGAAATGTCAGCCCATCTGTTAAAATGACGAGCTTTGCAGCCCCGTCCGTAGGCTCCGTCCGCTTCGCGTCCGTCAGGCGCCGCACCGCGCGCCGGGAACGATTGACGCTCGAGCTTCCGGATGCCGCCGTGCCCCCGTTTCCTCGACTCGTTCTCCGGACTCGACATGACGACTTCGTCTCCCGCCTCCACCACCCTGATGGCCAACGCGATCCGTGCGCTCGCGATGGACGCCGTCCAGCAAGCGAACTCCGGCCACCCCGGCATGCCGATGGGCATGGCCGAAATCGGCGTCGCGCTCTGGTCGCGCCACCTGAAGCACAACCCGACGAACCCGCACTGGGCAGACCGCGACCGCTTCGTGCTGTCGAACGGCCATGGCTCGATGCTGCTGTACTCGCTGCTGCACCTGACCGGCTACGACCTGCCGATCGAAGAGCTGAAGAACTTCCGCCAGCTGCACTCGAAGACGCCGGGCCACCCGGAATACGGGATCACGCCGGGTGTCGAGACGACCACCGGCCCGCTCGGCCAGGGTCTCGCGAACGCGGTCGGCATGGCGCTCGGCGAAGCGCTGATGGCCGACGAGTTCAACCGCGACGGCGCGAAGATCGTCGATCACCACACGTACGTGTTCCTCGGCGACGGCTGCCTGATGGAAGGCATCTCGCACGAAGCCTGCTCGCTCGCGGGCACGCTGAAGCTGAACAAGCTGATCGCGCTGTACGACGACAACGGCATCTCGATCGACGGCGACGTCGTGAACTGGTTCCACGACGATACCCCGAAGCGTTTCGAAGCCTACGGCTGGAACGTGATCCCGAACGTGAACGGCCATGACGTCGACGCGGTCGACGCGGCCATCGCGAAGGCGAAGCTGTCGGACAAGCCGACGATGATCTGCTGCAAGACGGTGATCGGCCAGGGCGCGGCCACGAAGGCGGGCGGCCACGACGTGCACGGCGCGGCGCTCGGCGCGGAAGAAATCGCGAAGACGCGCGAAGCGCTCGGCTGGAAGTGGGAGCCGTTCGTGATTCCGCAGGAAGTCTACGCGGCATGGGACGCGAAGGAAGCCGGCAAGCGCGCTGAAACCGAATGGGACGCGACGTTCGCTGCCTATCGCGCCAAGTTCCCGGCAGAAGCCGCCGAATTCGAGCGCCGGATGGCGAACAAGCTGCCGGCCGACTGGGCGCAGAAGGCGGCGGCGATCATCGCCGGCGCGAACGAGCGCGGCGAGACGGTGGCGACCCGCAAGGCGTCGCAGCAGGCGATCGAAGGCCTGGCTGCCGCGCTGCCCGAACTGCTCGGCGGCTCGGCCGACCTGACCGGCTCGAACCTGACCAACTGGAAGGCGTCGAAGGCCGTCCGCGCGAATCCGGAAGGCCCGGGCGTCGTGCTCGGCAACCACATCAACTACGGCGTGCGCGAATTCGGCATGAGCGCCGCGATCAACGGCCTCGCGCTGCACGGCGGCCACAAGCCGTTCGGCGGCACGTTCCTGACGTTCTCCGACTACAGCCGCAACGCGCTGCGCGTGGCCGCGCTGATGAAGGTGCCGTCGATCTTCGTGTTCACGCACGATTCGATCGGCCTCGGCGAAGACGGCCCGACGCACCAGTCGATCGAGCACGTGTCGAGCCTGCGCCTGATCCCGAACCACGACGTGTGGCGTCCGGCCGACACGGTCGAAACCGCGGTCGCATGGACCCACGCGGTCGCCGCGGATCGTCCGTCGAGCCTGATCTTCAGCCGCCAGAACCTCGCGTTCAACCCGCGTTCCGATGCGCAGATCGCGAACATCGCGAAGGGCGGTTACGTGCTGAAGGACTGGGACGAAGAGATCGTCGCGCGCAAGATCATCCTGATCGCGACGGGCTCGGAAGTCGAACTCGCGATGAAGGCCGTCGAGCCGCTCGCGCAGCAGGGCATCGCGGCGCGCGTCGTGTCGATGCCGTCGACCAACGTGTTCGACCGCCAGGACGCCGAATACCGCGAACGCGTGCTGCCGCACGGCGTGCGCCGCGTCGCGATCGAAGCGGGCGTGACGGCCTTCTGGCACAAGTACGTCGGCCTCGAAGGCGGCGTCGTCGGGATCGACACGTTCGGTGAATCGGCGCCGGCCGGCGTGCTGTTCAAGTACTTCGGCTTCACCGTCGAGCACGTCGTCGAGACCGCCAAGGCCGTGCTGGCCTAAAGACATACGCGACGCGCGCCACCCCTCGCGCGCGTCGCACCGTGAAGCTGCACGAAACGAATTTTTTCAGCCATCAGGAGATAGACCATGACGATTCGCGTCGCAATCAACGGCTACGGCCGCATCGGCCGCAACACGCTGCGCGCGTTTTATGAAAACGGCAAGAAGCACGATCTCGAGATCGTCGCGATCAACGACCTGGGCGATGCGAAGACCAACGCGCACCTGACCCAGTACGACACCGCGCACGGCAAGTTCCCGGGCGAAGTGTCGGTCGACGGCGATTACCTCGTCGTGAACGGCGACAAGATCCGCGTGCTGGCGAACCGCAACCCGGCAGAACTGCCGTGGGGCGAGCTCGGCGTCGACGTCGTGATGGAGTGCACGGGCTTCTTCACGACCAAGGAAAAGGCAAGCGCGCACCTGAAGGGCGGCGCGAAGAAGGTCATCATCTCGGCGCCGGGCGGCAAGGACGTCGACGCGACGATCGTCTACGGCGTGAACCACAACGTGCTGAAGGCCGAGCACACGGTCATCTCGAACGCATCGTGCACGACGAACTGCCTCGCGCCGCTCGTCAAGCCGCTGAACGACAAGATCGGCCTCGAAACCGGCCTGATGACGACGATCCACGCATACACGAACGACCAGGTGCTGACGGACGTCTATCACGAAGACCTGCGTCGCGCGCGTTCGGCCACGCACAGCCAGATCCCGACGAAGACGGGCGCTGCTTCGGCCGTCGGCCTCGTGCTGCCGGAACTGAACGGCAAGCTCGACGGTTACGCGATCCGCGTCCCGACGATCAACGTGTCGGTCGTCGACCTGTCGTTCATCGCCAAGCGCGACACGACGGTCGAGGAAGTCAACGCGATCATGAAGGAAGCGTCGGAAGGCGCGCTGAAGGGCATCCTCGGCTACAACGACGCACCGCTGGTGTCGATCGACTTCAACCACAACCCGGCTTCGTCGACGTTCGACGCGACGCTGACCAAGGTGTCGGGCCGCCTCGTCAAGGTGTCGAGCTGGTACGACAACGAGTGGGGTTTCTCGAACCGCATGCTGGATACGGCTGTCGCATTCGCGAACGCGAAGTAATCCCGCACGTTGCGCGGCCGCTGCAAAGCGGCACGCGCGGCAAACGAGCCCGGCCCGGTTTTCCGGCCGGGCTTTTTTTATTGCGTTGACGCTGCCGTCACCTGCTCGAGCGCGTCGACGAAGGCGCGCTTCAGCGGGCTGTCGAGGTCGGTCCACGCGAGGCCGATGCCGGTCCGGTGCCCGGCCAGGTCGAGCGGCCGCGCGAGCACGTTCGGCGGCAGCGCGCTGGCGGCTTCCGCCGGGATCAGCCCGATGCCCATGCCGGCCGCGACGAGCGCCAGCATCGTCGTGAATTCCCCGAACTCCTGCGCAATCTCGAGCGTCGTGCCCGCGCGGCTCAGCGCGAGCAGCATGTCGTCGTGAAAGCCGGGCGCGTAGCGGCGCGCGAGCACGAACGCCGGCTGGCCGCGCAGCGCCGCCGGCGGGATCGCGTCGTGGGCGGCGAGCGGGTGGTCGAGCGGCAGCGCGACGACGAAACCTTCCTCGAGCACCACGCGCGTGTCGATGCCCGCATACGCGGCCGGCAGCCGGATCATCCCGAAATCGATCCGCCGGTCGCGCAGCGCGGCGATCTGGTCGGGTGTCGGCATGTCCTTCAGTTCGAGCGTGATCAGCGGATAACGCTCGCGCATCGTGCGCAGCACGGCCGGCAGCAGCGTGGGCAGCACCGACGACACGAACGCGATCCGCAGCGTGCCGATCTCGCCGCGGCTCGACAGCCGCGCCATCTGTTCCGCGCGCGCGGCCTGCTGCAGCGTGGCCCGCGCTTCCGGCAGGAACACGCGCCCCGTATCGCTCAGTTCGACCTTGTGCCGGTCGCGCTCGAACAGGCGCGCGCCGAGTTCTTCCTCGAGCGCCTTGATCTGCATGCTCAGCGCGGGCTGCACGATGAACAGGCGCTGCGCGGCGCGCCCGAAATGCAGCTCTTCCGCGAGCGTGACGAAGGCGCGCAATTGCTTGAGTTCCATGGGCGGCGGGCAGGCGAGGGCGGTAATCAGATTTCATGATAACCGCATCAAAAAAGACCATTGGCGCGGTGCCCGGCCGGCAGCCGAAGATACCGTCAACGAGAGACCGGCCGCGATGGGCGCCCGGCTCCACCGGCACGAGGAGACATGCATGACGAACGCGCTTGAACGGTTCCGCCTGGACGGCCGCCGCGCACTGATCACGGGTTCCGGACGCGGGATCGGGCTGACGCTCGCCCGCGGGCTTGCGGAGGCCGGCGCGGCGATCGTCATCAACGATCGCAATGAGGAAAAGGCCGCGACGCTCGCGCGCCATTTCCGCGAGGAAGGTTTCGCGGCCGACCATGCGGTGTTCGACGTCGCCGAGCATGCGCAGGTGCGCGCGGCGATCGACGATTTCGAGGCGCGCGTTGGCGCGATCGACATCCTCGTGAACAACGCGGGCATCCAGCGCCGCGCGCCGCTCGACACCTTCGAGCCCGACGACTGGCATGCGCTGATGCGCGTGAATCTCGACGGCGTGTTCAACGTCGCGCAGGCCGTCGCGCGTCACATGATCGCGCGCGGCCACGGCAAGATCATCAACATCTGCTCGGTGCAGAGCGAGCTCGCGCGGCCGACGATCGCGCCGTATGCCGCGACGAAAGGTGCGGTGCGGATGCTGACGAAAGGGATGTGCGCCGACTGGGCGCGCCACGGCATCCAGGCGAACGGCCTCGCGCCCGGCTATTTCGAGACCGAACTGAATCGCGCGCTGGTCGACGACGCGGCGTTCTCGGACTGGCTGTGCAAGCGCACGCCGGCCGGCCGCTGGGGGCGCGTCGACGAGCTGTGCGGCGCGGCGATCTTCCTCGCGTCGGCCGCCTCCGATTTCGTGAACGGCCAGACACTGTTCGTCGACGGCGGGCTGACCAGCGCCGTCTGAGCGGCGGCGCGCCCGCGCGATGCGCGGCGTGCCGTCGGCCGGCTTCGGCCGGCATCCGAATTCCCAGAAGAGCCCGCCGCACGAGCGGGCCGATGTCCCGGCGCGCGCCGCGTAGCCAGGTTCCGGAACGGAAGCAGGAGACAGGAGACAACGATGGATCGCACTTCCCCGCCGCCCGCGCGGCACGATGCCGTGCCGGCCGAGACCGTCGAGCGCCGCGGCGTCGACACGAAGCAGCTCAACCGCGCGGCATGGACCTGCTCGCTCGGCAGCGCGCTCGAATACTACGATTTCGCGTTGTACACGCTCGCGTCGGCGCTCGTCTTCGGGCCGCTGTTCTTTCCCGGGCAAACCGCGGAGATGCGGCTGATCGCGAGCTTCGGCACCTACTTCGTCGGCTTCGCGGTGCGCCCGCTCGGCGGCGTCGTGTTCGGCGTGCTCGGCGACCGGATCGGCCGCAAGTTCGTGCTGACCGCGACGGTGCTGCTGATGGGCGTCGCGAGCACGCTGATCGGCGTGCTGCCGACCTTCGCGACGGCCGGCTACTGGGCGCCCGCGCTGCTCGTGCTGCTGCGCATCCTGCAGGGCCTCGGCGCCGGCGCCGAGCAGGCCGGCGCCGCCGTGCTGATGACCGAATACGCACCGCCCGGCAAGCGCGGCTTCTATGCGTCGCTGCCGTTTCTCGGCATCCAGCTCGGCACCGTGCTCGCGGCCGCCGTCTATTTCCTGCTGCTCGCGAACCTCGACCGTGTCACGGACGGCTGGGGCTGGCGCGTGCCGTTCCTGTTCAGCGCGGTGATCGTCGCGGTTGGGCTCTACATGCGGGTGAGGCTGCACGAGTCGCCGACCTTCGTGCGGCTGGAAAAACGCGCGCAGGTCTCGGCGAATCCGCTGAAGAGCGCGGTCCGGCATTCGAAGCGTTCGCTGCTGATCGGCATCGGCCTGCGGATGGCCGAGAACGGCGGCTCGTCGATCTACCAGGCGCTCGCCGTCAGCTATCTCGCGGGCGTGATCTGGATGAAGGGGCCGATCGGCGCGCTCGCGCTGGTGTGCGCGGCGACGGTCGGCGCATGCACGGTACCGCTGGCGGGCCGGCTGAGCGACCGCTTCGGCCGCGTGCGCGTGTATCGCGCGTTCGCCTGGCTGCAGCTCGCGCTTGCGTTCCCGGTGTGGTGGATCTTCAGCCAGGGGAACGTGGTCGCGAGCGTCATCGCGATCTCGGTCGCGCAAGGCTTCGCGAACTGGGGGATGCTCGGCGCGCAGGCCGCGCTGCTGCCCGAGCTGTTCGGCGCGCGCCATCGCTACATGGGCGTGTCGTTCTCGCGCGAAGTATCGGCCGTGCTCGCGGGCGGGATCGCACCGCTGGTCGGCGCGACCCTCATCGCGACCGTGATCGCGCTGCACGGCGGCGACCACGCGGCCGGCGTGCGCGCGTGGGTGCCGATCGCCGCCTATCTGGCGTTGCTGACGCTGATCACGCTGTTCACGACCGCGCGGATGCCCGAAACGCTGAACCGCGATCTCGACGATCCGCTCGATGCGGCGCAAACGGTGCCGGCGCCGGACGCCGACCCGCTCGCGCGGCACGCATGAACGGGCCGGGCGGCCGACGCGGCCCGGCCCGGCATGGTTTCGCCTTCAACTCACCTCGACAGGAGCAAGCGCAGATGGCGCACGAATCGACCCAGCGGCCCGCACTGCTGATGACGGGCCCTTACCAGCCGTGGGACGACGCATGGCTGTCGGCCGGCTACGACGTACACCGGCTGTGGGAGGCCGCCGACCGCGCGGCGTTCCTCGCCGAACAGGGCGCCGGCGTGCGCGCGATCGCGACACGCGGCGACCTCGGCGCCGATGCCGCGCTGATCGCGGCGCTGCCGAAGCTCGAGATCATCGCGTGTTATGGCGTGGGCAGCGACGCGATTGATCTCGCCGCCGCGCGCGAACGCGGCATCCGCGTGACGAACACGCCCGACGTGCTGACCGGCGACGTCGCCGATCTCGGTGTCGGGCTCGCGCTCGCGATGATGCGGCGGATCGGCGCCGGCGACGCGTACGTGCGCTCCGGCGCATGGCGCGACGGCGACATGCCGCTCGTCACGCGGCTCTACGGCAAGCGTGTCGGCGTGGTCGGCTTCGGCCGCATCGGTTCGACGCTCGCGCGCCGGCTGTCCGGCTTCGACGTCGAACTCGGTTATTTCGACGTCGCGTCGCGCGCGGACAGCCCGTACCGCTTCTTCGGCGCTCTGGCCGAGCTGGCCGGCTGGTGCGACCTGCTGATCGTCACGCTCGCGGGCGGGCCGTCGACTCGCGGGCTCGTCGACGCACGCGTGCTCGACGCGCTTGGGCCGCACGGTTATCTCGTGAACGTGTCGCGCGGCACGACCGTCGACGAACCCGCACTGCTCGACGCGCTCGAGCGCGGCGCGATCGCCGGTGCCGCGCTCGACGTGTTCTGGAACGAACCGCGCATCGACCCGCGTTTCCTCGCGTTGCCGAACGTGCTGCTGCAGCCGCATCATGCGAGCGGCACGATCGAGACGCGTCAGGCGATGGGCTGGCTCGTGCGCGACAACCTCGCCGCGCACTTCGCCGGCGAGCCGCTGCTCACGCCGGTCGTCTGAGGAGAGTGTCATGCGTATGCGTTGCATGTGTGTCGTCATCCACGGGCCGAACGACCTGCGGGTCGAAGAGCAGGATGCGGGCGAGATCGGCCCGGGCCAGGTGCGCGTCGACGTCGCGATGGGCGGCATCTGCGGCTCCGATCTGCATTACTTCCGGCACGGCGGTTTCGGCGCGATCCGGCTGCAGCAGCCGATGGTGCTCGGCCACGAGGTTGCCGGCACGGTCGCGGCGGTCGCGCCGGACGTGACGTCGGTGAAGGTCGGCGATCGCGTCGCGGTCAATCCGAGCCGGCCGTGCGGCGCGTGCCGCTATTGCCTCGAAGGCCTGCCGAACCAGTGTCTCGACATGCGCTTCTACGGCAGCGCGATGCGGATGCCGCACGTGCAGGGCGCGTTTCGCAACGCGCTCGTGTGCGACGCGGTGCAGTGCGTGCCGGTTGCCGATCACGTGCCGCTGTCGCTCGCGGCGCTCGCCGAGCCGTTCGCGGTCGGGCTGCATGCGGTGTCGCGCGCGGGTCCGCTGATCGGCAAGCGCGTGCTGGTGTCGGGCTGCGGGCCGATCGGCGTGCTGGCGGTCGCGGCGGCGCGCGTGCACGGCGCGGCGGAGATCGTCGCGACCGATGTCGTCGAGGCGCCGCTGGAAGTGGCGCGCTCGCTCGGCGCCGACCGCACGATCAATGCGGCGACCGATGCCGGATGGGTCGCGCGCTACGCCGCCGACAAGGGCACGTTCGACGTGATGATCGAGTGTTCGGGCAATGAGCGTGCGCTGCGCGACGGTCTGGACGTGATGCGTCCGCGCGGGGTCGTCGTGCAGCTCGGACTCGGCGGCGATGTCAGCCTGCCGCAGAACGTCGTGGTCGCGAAGGAGCTGTCGATTTGCGGATCGTTCCGCTTCCATGCGGAATTCGCGCTCGCGGTGCAGTTGATCAACGCGGGGCGCGTCGACCTGCGGCCGGCCGTGACGCGCGTGTTCCCGATGCGCGATGCGCATCTGGCGTTCGAACTGGCCGGCGACCGGCAGCGCGCGATGAAGGTGCTGATCGATTTCGCGGACGAGGCCGTCTGATCGTCCGGCGCCAGCCCACAACACGACGGTGCAAGCAAAAAAGGCACGCCCGCGGTTCGCGCGGCGTGCCTCTTTTCGTGGCGATCTGGAAACGGATTACTGCGTGACCTGGCGTACGCCGACGCGCTGCGAAGCGAGCCACAGCGCGATCAGCACGCCGGCAAGCGCCGCGCCCGCGATACACACGCCGCGCCAGCCGTCGATGCCGTAGGCGACGCTCGCCGCGAACGACCCGAGCGCGCCGCCGATGAAGTAGCTCGTCAGGTAGATCGTCGTCACGCGGCTGCGCGCGTTGCCCGCCAGCGCGTAGATCACGCTCTGGTTCGAGATGTGCATGCCCTGCACGCCGACGTCGAGCAGCAGGATGCCCGCGATCAGCGCCGCGAGCGAGTGCGCGCCGGTCGCGATCAGCGCGAACGATGCGAGCACGGCCGCCGCGAACAGCCCCGTCGCCGCATTGCCGTGGCCGCGATCGACGAGCCGGCCGGCCGACGTTGCCGCGAGCGCACCCACCGCGCCGACGATCCCGAACAGGCCGATCCGACCTTCGGAATAGCTGTATGGCGGCTGGCTCAGCAGAAACGTGAGGCCCGTCCACAGCAGGCTGAAGCACGCGAACACGAGCGCGCCGTAGGTGGAGCGCAGCGCGATCAGCGGTTGCGCGCGCACCAGTGCGACCAGCGACTTCATCAGCGCCGCATAGTCGACGCGCGTATCGCGGCGATCCTTCGGCAGCTTCACGGCGAGCACGCCGGTCAGCGCGAGCACCATCACCGCGGCGATGCCGTACACCGCGCGCCAGCCGAACCCGTCGGCGATTGCACCGGCCGCGACGCGCGCGAGCAGGATGCCGAGCAGCAGCCCGCTCATCACGGTGCCGACCGCGCGGCCGCGCGAACGCGCGTCGGCGAGCGATGCCGCGAACGGCACGAGCAGCTGCGTCGAACACGTGACGAAGCCGACCGCGACGTTCGCGACGACGAACATCGTGAAGTTCGTGCTGAACGTGACCGCGACCAGCGCGACGACGTTGAGCATCAGCAGCCGCACGATCAGCGTATGGCGGTTGACCGCGTCGCCGAGCGGGACGATCAGCAGCAGGCTCGCCGCGTAGCCGAGTTGCGTCAGCGTGACGAGATAACCGAGCTCGGTCGGCGCGCGCCCGAAGCTGTGCGCGATCGCGGCGAGCAGCGGCTGCGCGTAATAGATGTTGCCGATGACGATGCCGCACGCGCAGGCGAACAGCAGCGTCATGCCGCGGGTCAGGGGAGGATGGGTGTCGTGATGCGGTTCCATGGTCGCGAAAAACAGCGGCGCCGGCCGGCGGCACGGGGCCGTTGGCTGCGCGGGGTGACGGAAATCGGGGCCGGCGTCGACGGATCGGCGGTGAACCGATGCGCGCCGGGCGGATCGCGGCCGATGCCCGGATCGGGCGGGCGGCGGATCGCCGTGCGGCGGGCGAGGGCAGGCGGGCCCGGGCGTGCCGTTCCGGTGCGGCCAGGCGCGGTGCAGCGGAACGGATGTGCGTATGATGCGGGAATCGAATCATAGCGTCCAAGACTGGATCGTTATGGTATCCATTGGCAAAACCAATACGTTGGCCGCGATGCTTCTCCGCCATATCCGCTATTTCCTGGCCGTCGCCGAGCAGCGCAGTTTCACGCGTGCGGCCGACGCGCTGCACGTGTCGCAGCCGACGCTGTCGCAGCAGATCCGCCAGCTCGAGGAAACGCTCGGCGTGCAGCTGTTCGACCGCTCGGGCCGCACGGTGCAGCTCACCGAATTCGGCGAGGTCTATGCGCGCCACGCGCGCGCCGCGCTGCACGAACTCGATACGGGGCAGCGCGCGCTGCACGATGTCGCCGATCTCGGCAGCGGCTCGCTGCGGCTCGCGATGATGCCGACCTTCGCGGCCTACCTGAGCGGCTCGCTGATCGATGCGTTCCATGCCGATTATCCGAACGTCGCATTGACGATCGACGCGATGCCGCAGGAGCGCATCGAGGCTTTGCTCGCCGACGACCGGCTCGACGCGGGCTTCGCGTTCGTGCCGCCACGCGCGCCGGATATCGACGCGCTGCCGCTATGGGACGAACCGCTCGCGCTCGTGACGGGGCGCACGCACCGCCTTGCGCGGCGGCGCCGCGCGCTGACACCGGCCGAGCTGAGCGGCGAGCCGCTGGTGCTGCTGAGCCGCGCGTTCGCGACGCGCGAGAGCATCGACCGCTATTTCATCGAGCATGGCGCGCGGCCGTTGATCGCGATCGAGACGAATACGATCAGCGCGGTGCTGGAGCTCGTGCGCTGCGGCCGGCTCGCGACGGTGCTGCCCGATGCGGTCGCGCGTGAAAGCGCCGGCCTGTGCGCGCTGGAGATCGATCCGCCGCTGCCGACCCGCACGGCCGTGCTGCTGACGCGCAAGGGCGCATACCGCAGCGTCGCGGCGCGCGCGTTCATCGAGCGCGCGCTCGCGTATCGCGATCCGTCGGGAGGTTGACCGGTACGACCGGGCGGCGGCCCGGGCGCGTTACGCGCCCGGTGTCGGGAAGAAGATGCCCGCGCGCTGCGCGGCGTTCGCGATGTGCGTTTCGATCGCGGTGCCCGCGGCGGCGGCATCGCGCGCGATCAGCGCGTCGACGATCGCGCGGTGCTCGTGCCACGTCGACAGCAGCAGCTCGCGCCGGTAGAACGGCATGCGCTGGCTTTCCTTCATGATGTCCGCGCTGCTGCGCAGGACCGATTCGATCGCCGCGTTGCCGGCGAGATGGATGATCCGCATGTGGAAGTCGAAGTCGAGCTGCGACGCCGCGTCGAGTGCGCTCTCGGTCAGCGCGACGTGCAGGTCGGCGAGGTTGTCTTCGAACCACGCGATGTCGTCATCGCTGACGACGTGCGCGGCCATCCGCGCGGCAAACCCTTCGAGCGCATAGCGCATCTGATACGTGTCGGGCGGCGACGATTGCTCGGCGAACCGCCATGCATGCGCGGCCGTTGCCTGCGCGCTTTCGACGTACACGCCCTTGCCCGCGCGGATGCGCAGCATGCCGAGCGCCTCGAGCGTCGACAGCGCCTCGCGCAGCGACGCGCGGCTGATCTCCAGCTCCTCGGAGAGCTGACGCTGGGCCGGCAGCAGGCTGCCGACCGGATAAACGCCTGCCTCGATCCGGTCGCGGATCGTCGCGATGGTGGCGTCGGTCACGGTATGCGGAACATTTTTCATGATGTGAACGATGGCCGGTCTGACCGGCATTGTAATCCGCACATGCGCGGTGCATGACCGCCCTACGGGTAAGCCACGATCAGGCACGCTTTCGGGGCAATTGGGCGCGTGCGGAGGGGGGCGGGAAATCCCTATTTTGTCCGTCCTTGACGCCACTATATCGGCTTCCTACTATCCTCCATAACATCACTGGTCTTACCAGTATGAACAGACGAAACTGCAACCGTTGGATCGGGAGAGCGCCGTGTCGAAATTCTTCAATTCGCTGTTTGGCCGGGTAGTCGTCGCATTGATCCTGGGGGTCGCGCTAGGCGCGTTCTTCCCGCATTTCGCCGAGTCGTTGCGACCGCTCGGCGACGGCTTCCTGAAGCTCATCAAGATGGTCATCGGCCCGATCGTGTTCTGCGTCGTGGTCAGCGGGATGGCCAACGCAGGCGACCTGAAGAAGGTCGGCCGGGTCGGCCTGAAAGCCGTCATCTACTTCGAGATCATGACGACGCTCGCGCTCGGCATCGGCCTCGTGCTCGCGTGGCTCACACGCCCGGGCGTCGGGATGAACATCGACCTGCGCTCGCTCGACGCGTCGTCGCTCACGTCGTACGCGAAGAACGCCGAAAGCCTGAAGGACACGGCCGGCTACCTGATGAAGATCATCCCCGAGACCGCGATCGACGCGTTCGCGAAGGGCGACATCCTGCAGATCCTCGTGTTCGCGGTGCTGTTCGGCTCCGCGCTGTCGCTGCTCGGCGACAAGGCGCAGCGCGTCAACTCGCTGATCGAGGAACTGTCGCACGTGTTCTTCCGGATCATCGGCTTCATCATCAAGCTCGCGCCGCTCGGCGTGCTCGGTGCGATCGCGTTCACGACCGGCAAGTACGGCGTCGCGTCGCTCAAGCAGCTCGGCTACCTGGTCGCGGTGTTCTACCTGAGCTGCTTCGTGTTCGTCACGGTCGTGCTCGGCATCGTGATGCGGCTCGCGGGTTTCTCGGTGTTCAAGCTGATCCGCTACCTGCGCGAGGAACTGTCGATCGTGCTCGGCACGGCGTCGTCGGATGCGGTGCTGCCGCAGGTGATGCGCAAGCTCGAATACATGGGCGTCAAGGATTCGACGGTCGGCCTCGTGATCCCGACCGGCTACTCGTTCAACCTCGACGGCTTCTCGATCTACCTGACGCTCGCTGTGCTGTTCATCGCGCAGGCCACCAACACGCCGCTGTCGACGCATGACCTGATCGTCGTGCTGCTCGTGTCGCTCGTCACGTCGAAGGGCGCGCACGGCATCCCGGGTTCGGCGATCGTGATCCTCGCGGCGACGCTGTCGGCGATCCCGGCGATTCCGGTGCTCGGCCTCGTGCTGATCCTGCCGGTCGACTGGTTCGTCGGCATCGCCCGCGCGCTGACCAACCTGATCGGCAACTGCGTCGCGACGGTTGTCGTCGCGGTGTGGGAGAACGACATCGACCGCGCCCGCGCGACACGCGTGCTGAACCGCGAGCTGCGCTACGTGCCGGCCGAAGAAGAAGGCCGCACGGCGCCGGTCGCCGGCGACCAGGCTCACGCGCTCTGAGCGCGCCGCCGCGCGGGGCGTCCTCCCCCGGCTGTTCCGCGCGATCGAATGACATGCGGCCGGCGCCTCGATGCGCCGGCGCTTTTAAACATAGTGGAGACGACATGGCAGCCCCCATCCTCGATCCGAACGCGCCGGCGTTTACGCGGCGTTACATGAACCTCGCCGACCCGCGCCTCGGTGCGCAGGCGCTCTTCGCCAGCGACGAATTCTTCGCGCCGAAGGAGCGCATGCTGAATCCCGAGCCGGCCGTGTTCATTCCCGGCAAGTACGACGACCACGGCAAGTGGATGGACGGCTGGGAAACGCGCCGCAAGCGCACGACCGGCCACGACTTCTGCGTGGTCCGCCTTGCGCGGCCGGGCGTGATTTACGGCGTCGATCTCGACACGAGCCACTTCACCGGCAATTTCCCGCCGGCCGCGTCGATCGAAGCGTGCAGCGCCCCCGGCGACACGCCGCCCGACGACGCCGAGTGGCGCACGATCGTCCCCGCGACGACGTTGCAAGGCAATTCGCATCACTACGTGAGCGTCGACGACGCGCAGCCGGTCACGCACCTGCGCGTGAACCTGTATCCGGACGGCGGGCTGGCGCGGCTGCGCGTGTACGGCCAGCCGCAGCGTGACTGGCGCAACGTGCCGGCCGGCGAGCTCGTCGATCTCGCGGCAATCGAGAACGGCGGTCATCTCGTCGCCGCGAACAACCAGCACTTCGGCCCGGCATCGCAGATGCTGATGCCGGGGCGCGGCGCGAACATGGGCGACGGCTGGGAAACGCGGCGCCGCCGCGAGCCCGGCAACGACTGGGCGATCGTCGCGCTCGCGCGGCCGGGCATCATCCGGCGCGTCGAGGTCGATACGGCGTTCTTCAAGGGCAACTTCCCCGACCGCTGCTCACTGCAGGCCGCGCGGGTCGCGGGCGGCACCGACGATTCGCTCGTCACGCAGGCGATGTTCTGGGCCGAACTGCTCGGCGAGCAGAAGCTGTCGATGGACCACGTGCATACGTTCGACCAGCTCGCGGCGCTCGGCCCCGTCACGCACGTGCGTTTCAACATCTTCCCGGACGGCGGCGTGTCGCGCCTGCGTCTGTGGGGCGAGCCGGCTTGAAGGAGGGTAACGGCATGAGCGGACCACACATCCTGCGCGTCGAGCGCCTGACCCGCGAAGCGTTCGCGCCGTTCGGCGACGTGATCGCGCTCGAAGGCGCACGGCATTTCCCGATCAACGGCGGCACGACCGAACGCTTCCACGATCTCGCGACCATCGACGTCTGCGCGGACGGCGGCCGGCCGCTCGTCAGCGTGTTTCGCGCGCAGCCGCGCGCGCTGCCGGTCGCCATCACGCTGATGGAGCGCCATCCGCACGGCAGCCAGGCTTTCATCCCGCTCGCGGCCGTGTCGCGCTACGCGATCGTCGTCGCGCCGGCCGGCGAATTCCGGCCCGACGCGATGCGCGCGTTCCTGGCCGAAGGCTGGCAGGGCGTGAATTATGCGAAGGGCGTCTGGCACCATCCGCTGCTCGCGCTCGACGCGGTCAGCGATTTCGTGATCGTCGATCGCGGCGGCTCGCAGCCGAATTGCGACGAGATCCCGCTCGACGTCGCGTGGGCGCTCGAGTTCGAACCAGCCTGCGCGAGCACGGCCTGACGCGACGCGCAGCCGGCGCCGGGTTCCGGGCGCGGGCGGCGCGAGACGGCCGAAGGGCTTTCGTAAGCGTTCCGAACCGGTCCGCGCGCGGCACGATCCCGAAAAGAACACGGCCCGGGCGGCGAAATGCCGGCCGGGCCGTGCTGCGTGCGCGAGTCGCGCGCTTTAGTGCTTGCGGTGCGGGCAGTTCTCGGTGGTGCAGGAACCGTACATCGCGAGCGAGTGTTCCTGGAGCCGGAAGCCGCGCTCCTTCGCGATGGCCTGCTGGCGGCCCTCGATCTCGGCGTCGAAGAATTCCTCGACGCGGCCGCAATCGAGGCACACGAGGTGGTCGTGGTGCGAACCTTCGTTCAATTCGAACACGGCCTTGCCGGATTCGAAGTTGCTGCGCGTGAGCAGGCCGGCCTGCTCGAACTGCGTGAGCACGCGGTAGACGGTGGCGAGCCCGATGTCGAGCTGCTCGTTGAGCAGGTTGCGGTAGACGTCTTCGGCCGTCAGGTGGCGCACCGGACTCTGCTGGAAGATCTCGAGAATCTTGAGGCGCGGTAGGGTGGCCTTGAGCCCAATATTCTTGAGATCCGTCGGATTGGTCATGGCTAGGCATCCCTAGAGTACAATGCAGGGCTTCAATGTTACCGGCTTTTCGCCGTTCCAGAAACACGCGCGGCCTGCATACGGGCCAGCACGGTGAAGGAAATGATCCCAGAATCGCTTTCGCACTTTCAGAGGAGTCGCATGCGGAGTGCCATCATCGCTGCCGCCGCCGTTGCGGCGCTGGCTGGTTGTTCGTCGTACGACAGCGTGACGCAGCGCATCGCGCAGAGCATCACGCCCTATCGGATCACCGTCGTGCAGGGCAACTTCGTATCGCAGGAGAAAGCCGCGCAACTGCAGGTCGGCATGACGCGCGAGCAAGTGCGCGCGTTGCTCGGCACGCCGCTGCTGGCGGACATGTTCCACGCCGACCGCTGGGATTACCTCTTCTACTTCAAGCGCGGCTCGACGGCAGTCGTCCAGCAGCGCGATCTCGTCGTGACCTTCGCGGGCGATCGCCTCGCGGGCTGGACCGGCGCAGACAACCTGCCGTCCGAGCTCGACCTGCTGGCCGACATCGACGGCGACCGCGGCGGCAAGAAGGCGAAGGCGGCCGCGGCGGCGAGGGCCGCTTCCGAGGCGGCTGCCGCGAGCGCTGCGCAAGCGGCGAGCGCGCCGGCGCCGGATACCGTCGCCAGCCCGTCCGTCGTGCCGGCGTCCGGCGCGGTGGTCGACCAGGATGCGAACGCGCAGGCTGCCCGCGCGGCCAACCGCGCGACCAACCAGGTGTCGGGTCAGGGCTCGAACGCGCGCCGTTTCGCGCCGTCCACGCAGGCTGCCGGCGGTGCGCCGGTGCCGGGCGGCCAGCCGCCGGGCGCGG
This sequence comes from Burkholderia sp. YIM B11467, assembly GCF_052952715.1. Classification (NCBI taxonomy): domain Bacteria; kingdom Pseudomonadati; phylum Pseudomonadota; class Betaproteobacteria; order Burkholderiales; family Burkholderiaceae; genus Burkholderia; species Burkholderia sp. YIM B11467. The sequence goes on along the minus strand of NZ_JBQVSQ010000003.1, from coordinate 654,948 downwards.
TGCCGGCGATCCAGCCGCAGTTCCAGTTCCATCGTCCGCCGCAGCCGAACGTGTCGAACGAGGCGTCGCCGCCGGTCGGCCCGCAAGGCTCGGACACGCTGCAGAACCAGCCGATTACCGCGCCGGCCCAGTCGCAGTAAGCGGCCGGCAAGCGGAAACAGGGCGGCATGTGCCGCCCGCCTTTAGACCTGTCGTGTAGAAAGCCATGAAGATTGCGATTGCCGGCGCATCGGGCCGTATGGGCCGGATGCTGATCGAAGCCGTTCTCAACGATCCCGATGCACAGCTCGTCGGCGCGCTCGACCGCGCCGATTCGCCGTTCCTCGGCCAGGACGCGGGCGCGTTCCTCGGCAGGGAAACCGGGATCAAGCTGACGGACGACCTCGACGCCGTATTCGCGCAGGCCGACTACCTGATCGATTTCACGCGCCCGGAAGGCACGATCGCGCACATCGAGGCCGCGCTGCGCCACGACGTGAAGCTCGTGATCGGCACGACCGGCTTCACCGCCGAGCAGAAGGCCGAACTGCAGGCCGCGGCCGGCAAGATCGGCATCGTGTTCGCGGCGAACATGAGCGTCGGCGTGAACGTCACGCTGAAGCTGCTCGAATTCGCGGCGAAGCATTTCTCGCACGGCTACGACATCGAGATCATCGAGGCGCATCACCGCCACAAGGTCGATGCGCCGTCGGGCACCGCGCTGATGATGGGTGAAGCCGTCGCCGGCGCGCTCGGCCGCTCGCTCGACGATTGCGCGGTGTACGGCCGCCACGGCGTGACGGGCGAGCGCGATCCGTCGTCGATCGGCTTTGCCGCGGTGCGCGGCGGCGACATCGTTGGCGACCACACCGTGCTGTTCGCCGGGATCGGCGAGCGCATCGAGATCACGCACAAGTCGTCGAGCCGCGTGTCGTACGCGCAGGGCGCGCTGCGCGCGGTCCGCTTCCTGTCGGCGCGCGGCGCCGGCCTGTTCGACATGCAGGACGTGCTCGGCCTGCGCTGACACAACGGGGAAACTCCGATGGCGATTCCCACCGGCGTTGTCCACTACCTCGAAAGCGGCGATGCGATCACGCACGCCGTCGCCTATGTACTGCTGGCGATGTCCGTCGCCAGCTGGTGCTTCCTCTTCATGAAAGCCTGGCTGCTGGTCCGCGCGAAGCGGCAGGGGCCGCGTGCGCTCGCCGCGTTCTGGCGCGCGCCGTCGCTCGACGCGGGCATCGCCGCGCTCGCCGGCGCCGATCGCGAGCGCGTGTTCGTGCCGCTCGCCGAAGCCGCGCGCGACGCGGCCGACGACCACGACCCGGCCGCGCTGGCCGCGCGCGTCGAACGCAACGAACGCGTGCTGCGCGCGTTGCGACACGCGATGCTGCGCTCGCAGCGGCGTCTCGAATTCGGCCAGGTGCTGCTCGCGTCGATCGGCAGCACCGCGCCGTTCGTCGGGCTGCTCGGCACCGTGTGGGGCATCTACCATGCGCTCGGCAGCATCGCCGCGAGCGGGCAGGCGCAGATCGAGAACGTCGCGGGGCCGGTCGGCGAGGCGCTGATCATGACCGCGTTCGGGCTCGTCGTCGCGATTCCGGCGGTGCTCGCCTACAACATCCTCGGGCGGCTCGTGCGGCAACTCGCCGAGGAACTCGACGGCTTCGCGCGCGACCTGCACGTGTTCGTGTGCGCGCAGGAATCCTGACGCGCCCATCCCGGAGGAGCAACCATGGCATTCGGCGGACTCGAGCACCACAAGACGTCCGCGCCGATGGCGGAGATCAACATGACCCCGCTGATCGACGTGATGCTCGTGCTGCTCGTCATCTTCATCATTACCGCGCCGCTGATGACGCACGCGATCCGGCTCGACCTGCCCAAGGTCGCGGCCAGCGTCGCGCGCGACACGCCGCAATCCGTCACGCTGTCGATCGACGACGCGGGCAAGCTGTACTGGGATGATGTGCCCGTCGCGCTCGACGCGCTGCCGGCGCGCTTCCGGGCCGCCGCCGCGGGCGCCGCGCCGCCCGAGCTGCGACTGCGCGCGTCGCGCGCGACCCGCTACGACGTGATCGCGAAGGTGATGGGGGCCGCGCAGGCCGCGGGCCTCACGCGAATCGGCTTCGTGACCGACATGCCGCCGCAGGCGGGCGCCGCCGGCGCGAAACCCTGACACCTCGTCGTGTTGAGGGCCCAAGCCCGCGAGACCGGCCGTACGGGCCGGCGCGGGCGGTATAATCGACGTTTTTCCCGGTCTGCAGGGTTTCCCTGGTCATCCGGAGCTCGTCCGGGCGTTCCGGGTTCTTCCGGCAACCGCGGTCGGGCCTGGAAACCGCCAGCCTGTTCCCGCGCCGGGCAAGCGCGATTTTCGATCCACACCTGCGCGCGAGCCGTCGCGCTGCTTAAAGCCTAGTCCGAACCACACCATGCACGAGAGATACGTACCCGCCGACGTCGAAGCCGCCGCCCAGGGCGACTGGCGCGCAGCCGATGCCTACAAGACGAAGGAAGATTCGCAGAAGCCGAAGTTCTACTGCGTGTCGATGCTGCCGTACCCGTCCGGCAAGCTGCACATGGGTCACGTGCGTAACTACACGATCAACGACGTGATGTACCGCTATCTGCGGATGAACGGCTACAACACGCTGATGCCGATGGGCTGGGACGCGTTCGGGATGCCGGCCGAGAACGCCGCGATGGCGAACGGCGTGCCGCCCGCGAAGTGGACCTACGACAACATCGACTACATGAAGGGCCAGATGCAGTCGATGGGCCTCGCGATCGACTGGTCGCGCGAAATCGCGACGTGCAAGCCCGACTACTACAAGTGGAACCAGTGGCTGTTCCTGAAGATGCTCGAGAAAGGCATCGCGTACAAGAAGACGGGCACCGTGAACTGGGACCCGGTCGACCAGACCGTGCTCGCGAACGAGCAGGTGATCGACGGCCGCGGCTGGCGTTCGGGCGCGCTCGTCGAAAAGCGCGAGATCCCGATGTACTACCTGCGGATCACGCAGTACGCGGATGAGCTGCTGAACGATCTCGACGGCCTCGGCTGGCCCGAGCGCGTGAAGATCATGCAGCAGAACTGGATCGGCAAGAGCTTCGGCGTGAACTTCGGTTTCCCGTACGAACTCGACGGCGAACAGAAGCTGCTGCGCGTGTTCACGACGCGCGCCGACACGATCATGGGCGTCACGTTCTGCGCGATCGCGGCCGAGCACCCGCTCGCCACGCGCCTCGCGCAGGACAAGCCCGAGCTGCTGGCGTTCATCGACGAATGCAAGCGCGGCGGCGTCGCCGAAGCCGACGTCGCGACGATGGAGAAGAAGGGCGTCGCGACGGGCTTCTCGGTCAAGCATCCGCTCACGGGTGAGCCGGTCGAGGTGTGGATCGGCAACTACGTGCTGATGAGCTATGGCGAAGGCGCGGTGATGGGCGTGCCGGGCCACGACGAGCGCGATTTCGCGTTCGCGAAGAAATACGACCTGCCGATCAAGCAGGTGATCTCGGCCGAGGGCCAGGCTTACTCGCTCGACGCCTGGCAGGAGTGGTACGGCGACAAGGAAACCGCGGTCTGCGTGAACAGCGGCAAGTACGACGGCCTGCGCTATGCGGACGCGGTCGACGCGGTGGCGGCCGACCTGAGCGCCGGCGGCTTCGGCGACAAGCAGGTCACGTGGCGCCTGCGCGACTGGGGCGTGTCGCGCCAGCGCTACTGGGGCACGCCGATCCCGATCATCCACTGCCCGTCGTGCGGCGACGTGCCGGTGCCGGAGCAGGACCTGCCGGTCGTGCTGCCGGAAGACCTCGTGCCGGACGGCTCGGGCAACCCGCTCGCGAAGTCGGAAGCGTTCCTGAACTGCACGTGCCCGAAGTGCGGCGCGGCCGCGAAGCGCGAAACCGACACGATGGATACCTTCGTCGATTCGTCGTGGTACTTCTCGCGCTACACGGCGCCGGACGCCGAGACCATGGTCGACGCGCGCACCGACTACTGGATGCCGATGGACCAGTACATCGGCGGCATCGAACACGCGATCCTGCACCTGCTGTACTCGCGCTTCTGGACCAAGGTGATGCGCGATCTCGGCCTCGTGAAGTTCGGCGAGCCGGCGAAGAACCTGCTGACGCAGGGGATGGTGCTGAACGAGACGTTCTACCGCGAAGATGCATCGGGCAAGAAGACCTGGTACAACCCGGCCGACGTGACGGTCACGCACGACGACAAGGGCCGCCCGGTCGGCGCGACGCTGAACACGGACGGCGAGCCGGTCGTGCTCGGCGGCATCGAGAAGATGTCGAAGTCGAAGAACAACGGCGTCGATCCGCAGGTGCTGATCGACCTGTACGGTGCCGATACCGCGCGCCTGTTCACGATGTTTGCCGCGCCGCCCGAGCAGCAGCTCGAATGGTCGGGCGCGGGCGTCGAAGGTGCGAGCCGCTTCCTGCGCCGCGTATGGAGCTTCGGCTACGGCAACAACGAAGCGCTCGCCGCGCGCGCGGGCTTCGATGCGGCCGCGCTCGGTGAAGCCGACAAGGCGCTGCGCCGCGAGATCTACAGCGTGCTGAAGCAGGCCGATTTCGACTACCAGCGCCTGCAGTACAACACGGTCGTGTCGGCCGCGATGAAGATGCTGAACGCGATCGACGGCGCAAAGGGCGCGACGCCCGGCGTGCTGCGCGAGACGTACGGCGTGCTGCTGCGCGTGCTGTACCCGGTCGTGCCGCACGTCACGTTCGAGCTGTGGAAGACGCTCGGCTACGCGGACGAATTCGGCACGCTGCTCGATGCGCCTTGGCCGAAGGTCGACGAGGCTGCGCTCGAGCAGGCCGAGATCGAACTCGTGCTGCAGGTGAACGGCAAGGTGCGCGGTGCGCTGAAGGTCGCGAAGGACGCGAGCCGCGAGGCGATCGAAGCCGCGGCGGTGGCCGACGACGCGTTCGCGAAGTTCAGCGACGGCAAGCCGGCGAAGAAGATCGTCGTCGTGCCGGGCCGCCTCGTGAACATCGTCGTCTGACGGCCGCCGGTCGTCGGACGTACACAGAAGGAGCGAAGGTGATCCGCAGATCGTTTTTGATGCTCGTCGGCAGCGCGGTCGCGCTGTCGGCATGCGGCTTCCAGCTGCGCGGCCAGCAGGACTACGCGTTCAAGCACCTGCTGGTGGCCGGCGCGTCGGCGCCCGTCGAGGCGCGGCTGACGCGCCTCGTCGAGGCCGGCAGCGACACGAAGATCGTCAAGTCGGCGGACGACGCCGACGCCGTGCTGCGCATGTGGGAGTCGCGTGGCCAGAACACGCTGACGCTCAACCAGTACGGCTCGGCGCAGGAATACGCGTTGTTCTATACGCTGAACTACACGCTGACGAGCAAGGACGGCACCGTGCTGATCCCGCCGAGCGCGATCGCGCTGAACCGCGCGATGACGTACAGCGATCAGTACACGAACGCGAAGGCGCAGGAAGCCGACATCCTGTACGGCGACATGCAGAGCGATGCGGTCGACCAGCTGATGCGGCGTCTCGCGATCGTCCACTCGCTGACGCCGGCGCCGGAGGACGTGGTGCCGGGCGTCGCGCCGCGCGCACCGCTGCCGCCGCCGCCGCTCTGATCGACGGCGCACGCACCGATGCAATTGCGACTTGATGCGCTGGAGCCGCACCTCGCGAAGGGGTTGGCCGGGCTCTATACCGTCTACGGCGACGAGCCGCTGCTCGCGCAGGAAGCGTGCGACCGCATTCGTGCGGCCGCGCGCGCGGCCGGCTTCACCGAGCGTTCGGTGCATACGGTCGAGCGCGGCTTCGACTGGAGCGTGCTGCTCGGCGCGACCCAGGCGATGTCGCTGTTCGGCGAGCGCCAGCTGATCGAGCTGCGCATTCCGTCGGGCAAGCCCGGCAAGGAAGGCGCCGATGCGCTGAAGACGCTCGCGGCCACGCCCAACCCCGATGCGCTGATGCTCGTCACGTTGCCGCGCCTCGACGCGGCCACGCAGAAATCCGCGTGGTTTACCGCGCTGCAGAACGGCGGCGTCGCGCTGAAGATCGATCCGGTCGATCGCGCGCAACTGCCGAACTGGATCGGCCAGCGTCTCGCGATGCAGGGCCAGCGCGCCGCGCCCGGCGAGGACGGGCGGCGCGCGCTGCAGTTCATCGCGGAGCGCGTCGAGGGCAACCTGCTCGCCGCGCACCAGGAAATCCAGAAGCTCGGGCTGCTGTATCCGCAAGGCGCGCTGTCGTTCGAGCAGGTGCACGACGCGGTGCTGAACGTCGCGCGCTACGACGTCTTCAAGCTGAACGAAGCGATGCTCGCCGGCGACGCCGCGCGGCTCGCGCGGATGATCGACGGGCTGAAGGGCGAGGGCGAGGCGATCGTGCTCGTGATGTGGGCCGTCGTCGAGGAGTTGCGTACGCTGCTGCGGATCAAGCGCGGTGCGGACGCCGGCAAGCCGTTGGCGACGCTGCTGCGCGAGAACCGCGTGTGGGGGCCGCGCGAGCGGCTGATCGGCCCCGCGCTTAACCGCGTGTCGGCACCCGGGCTCGAGAAGGCGCTTGCGTTTGCCGCGAAGCTCGACCGGCAGGTCAAGGGGCTCACGGCCGTCATGCCGGGCCGCCGCACGCAGGACGAGCCGCCGCCCGATCCGTGGGACGGGCTGTTCCAGCTCGCGATGACGGTTGCGGGCGCACGCGGCGAACGACCGCCGACCGCGGGTCGCGTGCGGCGTTAAGTCCCTCCGGGCCGTCAGCGCGTACTGCGCAACCCGCTTACAATGCTTCGATGGTCGGGGCGGCCATCCGGCCGCCGCCCCACATGCTTCCCCACGAATTCATGCCGCCCAGCGCGGCTCGCTTCTCGAGTCACACGATGGATATCGATCAGTACATGACCGACCTGGGCCGTCGCGCCCGGCACGCTTCCCGCGCGATGGCGCGCGCCAGCACAGCCGCGAAGAACGCGGCGCTCGACGCCGTGGCCCGCGCGATCGAACGCGACGCGCAGGCGCTGAAGGAGGCGAACGCACGCGATGTCGCCCGCGCCCGTGAAAAGGGGCACGATGCGGCGTTCATCGACCGCCTGACGCTGTCGGACAAGGCGCTGAAGACGATGGTCGAGGGCCTGCGCCAGGTCGCGTCGCTGGCCGATCCGATCGGCGAGATCGGCAACCTCAAGTTCCGCCCGAGCGGGATCCAGGTCGGCCAGATGCGCGTGCCGCTCGGCGTGATCGGCATCATCTACGAATCGCGCCCGAACGTGACGATCGACGCGGCCGCGCTGTGCCTGAAGTCGGGCAACGCGACGATCCTGCGCGGCGGCTCCGAAGCGCTCGAATCGAACGCGGCGCTCGCGAAGCTGATCGGCGAAGGTCTCGAGGCGGCCGGTCTGCCGCAGGATGCGGTGCAGGTCGTCGCGACGGCCGATCGCGCGGCGGTCGGCAAGCTGATCACGATGACCGAATACGTCGACGTGATCGTGCCGCGCGGCGGCAAGAGCCTGATCGAGCGCCTGATCAACGAGGCGCGCGTACCGATGATCAAGCACCTCGACGGCATCTGCCACGTGTATGTCGACGATCGCGCCGATCTCGACAAGGCACTCACCGTTTGCGACAACGCGAAGACGCACCGCTACGGTACCTGCAACACGATGGAGACGCTGCTCGTCGCGAGCGGCATCGCGGCGACGCTGCTGCCGCCGCTCGGCAAGCTGTATCGCGACAAGCAGGTCGAGCTGCGTGTCGATGCGGCCGCGCGCACGGTGCTTGCTGATGCGGGCGTCGGGCCGCTCGTCGATGCGACCGAGGAAGACTGGCACACCGAATACCTCGCGCCGGTGCTCGCGATCAAGGTCGTCGACGGCCTCGACGCCGCGATCGAGCACATCAACCATTACGGCTCGCATCACACGGATGCGATCGTCACCGAGGATCACGACCGCGCGATGCGGTTCCTGCGCGAGGTCGATTCGGCGAGCGTGATGGTCAACGCGTCGACGCGCTTCGCGGACGGCTTCGAATTCGGCCTCGGCGCGGAAATCGGCATCTCGAACGACAAGCTGCACGCGCGCGGCCCCGTCGGCCTGGAAGGGCTGACGTCGCTGAAGTACGTCGTGCTCGGACACGGCGAAGGCCGCCAGTAAAGCGAGGCGCACAACCGATGGCAATGCTCTGGGTCAAGACGTTCCATATCGTTCTGATCGCCGCGTGGTTCGCGGGGCTCTTCTACCTGCCGCGCATCTACGTGAACCTGGCCATGGAGACCGATCCGGCCGCGGTGCGGCGCCTGCTGCTGATGGCGCGCAAGCTGTTCCGCTTCATGACGATGATCGCGGTGCCGGCGCTGGCCTGCGGGCTGTGGCTCTGGCTCGTGATCGGCATCGGGCAGGGGCAGGGCTGGATCCATGCGAAGGTGACGGTCGTGCTGCTGCTCGTCATCTATCACGCGTACTGCGGGCACCTGCTGCGGGTGTTCGAGCGCGGCGAGAACCGCCGCACCGACAAGTGGTATCGCGTGTTCAACGAACTGCCGGTGCTCGGCATGCTCGCGGCGGTCGCGCTGGTCGTGATCAAGCCGTTTTGAGCGGTGCGGCCGGCGAGGCTGCCGGCGTCGATCCATGCGCAACGGCGCCCCGCGGGGCGCCGTTTGTCGTTTACGCGCGGGTTCTTTTCAATCCTTCGCGCCGTCGTCGATCCGCCTGCGCGTGATCGCTTCCTTTGCGCGGCCGACCCGTTCCATCAACGCGGGGCCACGCGACAGCGCGACGCCGACCGCGAGGATGTCGCCGATCGCGAGATGCGACATCCGCGACGTCATCGGCGAGAACACGTCCGTTTCCTCGGCGACGTTCGATGCGAGGCTGACCGTCGCGAGCTTCGCGAGCGGCGAATGGCTCTGCGTGATCGCGACGACCTTCGCGCCGCACGCGAGCGCGGAGCGCGCGGCGTCGACGATGTCGCGCGTGCGGCCGGTGTTCGAGATCGCGACGACGACGTCGTGCGGCCCGAGCAGCGCCGACGACATCGAGAACGTGTGCGGATCCGAATACGCGACGCTCGGCACGCCGAGCCGGAAGAACTTGTGCTGGATGTCCTGCGCAGCGATGCCCGAGCCGCCGGCGCCGTAGAACTCGATGCGCGACGCGTTCGACAGCAGCGCGATCGCGTCGGCGACGCTACCGGCCGACAGGCTGTTGCGCACCTCGATCAGCGCGCCGATCGTGCGGTCGAACACCTTGCCGATGATGCCGGGCGCCGGTTCGTCGGGTTCGACGTCGCGGTACACCGACGACACGCCCGGCGCGACGCTCTGCGCGAGCCGGATCTTGAATTCGCGAAAGCCGCTGCAGCCGAGCGCCTGGCAGAAGCGCGCGATCGTCGGCTGGCTGACGCCCGCGCGCGTCGACAGCTCGGTCATCGCGAGGTCGAGCACCTCGCGCGGCGCGGCGAGGATGTAGTCGGCGAGCTTGCGCTCGGACGGGCGCAACTCGGCGCGGATCGCTTCAATGCGAGGCAGCATGGGACGGCAGGCGTTAATCGGGTTCGGATGAGCGAGTGTATCGCAATCGAATTGTAGAAAATCTACATAAAAATACTAGCTGCATTATTGCCCTTTCACGGTGACGCTGGTGGAGAGGATTAGGGTTTTCACTAGGTTAAGCCTTGCTGGTGGCGGGAGTAAGGGTCGCGCGTGAATCGATCTGCATTGCATGCGTGTAGTTTTTCTACTAGACTGACTTCGTTCTGTCGATGCATTCGACCGTCCCCACGATTCCAACCGCCGGTGTCGGCCGGCATACAGGAGCGCCCAGCATGACGTCGCTGCACCCCACCCTGGCGAAGGTCACCGAACGCGTGATCGCCCGCAGCCAATCGACCCGTTCCGCCTATCTGCAGCGCATCGACGGCGCGCAGGGCAAGTTCCCGGCGCGCGGCGCGCTGTCCTGCGCGAACCTCGCGCACGGTTTCGCGGGCCTCGAGGGCAACGACAAGTTCGCGATCAAGGCGATCCGCGAGCCGAACATCGGCATCGTGTCCTCGTACAACGAGATGCTGTCCGCGCACGCGCCGTACAAGGATTTCCCCGAGATCATCAAGGCCGCCGCGCGCGAGAACGGCGGTGTCGCGCAATTCGCGGGCGGCGTGCCGGCGATGTGCGACGGCGTCACGCAGGGCAACCCGGGGATGGAACTGTCGCTGTTCTCGCGCGAGGCGATCGCGATGGGCACGGCGATCGCGCTCACGCACAACATGTTCGACGCGGCGCTCTGCCTCGGCATCTGCGACAAGATCGTGCCGGGTCTGCTGATCGGCGCGCTGCAGTTCGGCCACCTGCCGACGATCTTCGTGCCGGCCGGCCCGATGACGAGCGGCCTGTCGAACGACGACAAGGCGAAGATCCGCCAGCAGTTCGCGACCGGCCAGGTCGGCCGCGACGCGCTGCTCGAAGCCGAATCGGCCGCGTATCACGGCCACGGCACCTGCACGTTCTACGGCACCGCGAACAGCAACCAGATGCTGATGGAGCTGATGGGGCTGCACCTGCCGGGTTCGGCCTTCGTCCATCCGCACACGCCGCTGCGCACCGCGCTGACGGCCGAGGCCGCGCGCCGCGTGCTCGACCTGACCGTCGAGCGCGGCCACTACACGCCGATCGGCCATGTGATCGACGAGAAGGCGATCGTCAACGGGATCGTCGCGCTGCTCGCGACGGGCGGCTCGACCAACCACACGCTGCACCTCGTCGCGATCGCGCGCGCGGCCGGCGTGCTGATCGACTGGAACGATTTCGACGAGCTGTCGGCCGTCGTGCCGCTGCTCGCGAAGATCTACCCGAACGGCAAGGCCGACGTGAACCATTTCCACGCGGCGGGCGGCGTCGCGTTCCTGGTGCGCAACCTGCTCGACGGCGGGCTGCTGCACGAGGACGTGACGACGGTCGCCGGCAAGGGGCTGTCGCACTACACGAAGGAGCCGAAGCTGATCGACGGCAAGCTGACGTGGGTCGACGGCGCGGCCGAGAGCCACGACCCGAAGGTGTTGCGCGGCATCCGCGACCCGTTCCAGCCGGACGGTGGCCTGCGCCTGATGCAGGGCCGGCTCGGCCGCGGCGTGATCAAGATCTCGGCGGTCGCGCCCGAGCACCGCAAGGTAACGGCGCCCGCGATCGTGTTCGATTCGCAGGAAGCCGTGCAGGAGGCATTCGATCGCGGCGAGCTGAAGCGCGATTTCGTCGCGGTGGTGCGCTTCCAGGGCGCGCGCGCGAACGGGATGCCCGAGCTGCACCGTTTGACGCCGCTGCTCGGCGTGCTGCAGGATCAGGGCTTCCACGTCGCGCTGGTGACCGACGGCCGCATGTCGGGCGCGTCGGGCAAGGTGCCGGCGGTGATCCACGTGTCGCCGGAGGCGCTGCTGGCCGGCCCGCTCGGCAAGGTGAAGACGGGCGACACGCTCGTGATCGACGCGGAAGCCGGCGTGCTCGACATCGAGGTCGACGACGCCGAGTGGCACGCGCGCCCGGTCGCGCAGCCGCAGCACCAGGCCGAGAATGAAGTCGGTTTCGGGCGCGAACTGTTCGGCGTGTTCCGCGCGGCTGCGGCGCCGGCCGAGCAGGGCGCATCGGTTTTCGGGACGCTGGTCGGCGAAACGGCCGTCCACGTCGCCGCATGAATTTCAAGGAGTGTTATCGATGAAGACGATTGGTGAAATCGTGAAGCTGGGCCCGGTCATTCCGGTGCTCGCATTCGACTCGGTCGAGCAGGGCGAACAGGTGTCGCGCGCATTGCACGCGGGCGGCGTGAAGGTGCTCGAGATCACGCTGCGCACGCCGGCCGGCCTGGAAGCGATCCAGCGCGCGAGCCAGCTCGCGGACGACATCGTCGTCGGCGTCGGCACGATCACGAAGCCCGAGCATTGCGCGCAGGCGAAGCGCGCGGGCGCGAAGTTCGGCGTGTCGCCGGGCCTGACGAAGGACCTGCACCTCGCGTCGCTCGACGCGGGCCTGCCGCTGCTGCCGGGCGTGATGACGCCGAGCGACATCATCCAGGCGCTCGAATTCGGCTACGAGATCGTGAAATTCTTCCCCGCGCAGCAGGCGGGCGGCGTGCCGATGCTGCAGGCGTTCCACGGCCCGTTCCCGGCGCTGAAGTTCTGCCCGACGGGCGGCATCACGGTCGAGAGCGCGCCGAATTTCCTGAAGCTGCCGAACGTCGTCTGCGTCGGCGGCTCGTGGCTCACGCCGAAGGCCGCGCTCGCCGCGCAGGACTGGGCCGAAGTCACGCGCCTCGCGCAAGCCGCGAGCCAGCTGCCCCGCTAAGACTTGTACGAAATGGTAGTCTGACCCTCGGAGAACAAGCGCTTAGTGCTTGTTTTACCGAGGGTTTTTGCTGATGGAACCGGTTCTATCCGTGGACCGTAAAGATAAGTAAAATTCAGCGTCCTGACGGCGGGTGGGGGACCTCCCGTGTTTCGGAGACCTGCATAGCCGGGCATACTCGCAACGACTCGCCCGGTTCGAACAATTCTAGGAGGAGTGCCACATGGGGGCTGTCCAAGGCAGCATGCTGCTCGTATTCACGCTGATCGCGATTGCCGCGCTGATCCTGATGATCGCGCGCTACAAGATCTACCCGTTCCTGGTGCTGATCATCGTTTCGCTCGGCCTTGGTCTCGTCGTCGGCATGCCGATGGACAAGATCGTCAAGTCGTTCGAGACGGGCACCGGTGGCACGCTCGGCCACATCGCGATCGTCGTCGGCCTCGGCACGATGCTCGGCAAGATGATGGCCGAATCGGGCGGCGCCGAACGGATCGCGACCACGCTGATCGACTGGTTCGGGGAAAAGAACATCCACTGGGCGATGATGTTCGTCGCGATCATCGTCGGCCTGCCGGTGTTCTTCGAAGTCGGCTTCGTGCTGCTGATCCCGATCGCGTTCAACGTCGCGAAGCGCACCGGCAAGTCGCTGCTCGTCGTCGGCCTGCCGATGGTGGCCGGCCTGTCGGTCGTGCACGGGCTGATTCCACCGCACCCGGCCGCGCTGCTGGCCGTCCAGCAATACGGCGCCGATATCGGCAAGACCATCGCGTTCGGCCTGCTCGTCGGCGTGCCGACCGCGATCATCGCGGGCCCGATGTTCGCGCTGATGATCTCGAAGTTCGTGAAGCTGCCGGAACACAACCCGCTCGCCGCGCAGTTCGTCGATTCGCACACGGATGGCCGCAAGCGCGAACTGCCGAGCTTCGGCATCACGCTGTTCACGATCCTGCTGCCCGTCGTGCTGATGCTCGTCGGCAGCTGGGCCGACCTGCTGTTCACGCCGAAGTCGCTGCCGAACAACCTGCTGCGCTTTGCCGGCAACTCGGACGTCGCGCTGCTGATCGCGGTGCTGGTCAGCTTCTGGACGTTCGGCGCGAAGCAGGGCTTCAACCGCGACCAGATCCAGAAGTTCTGCAGCGAGTGCCTGGCGCCGATCGCTGGCATCACGCTGATCGTCGGCGCGGGCGGCGGCTTCGGCGGCGTCCTGCGTGACAGCGGGATCTCGCAGCAGATCGTCGAGACCGCGAAGCACGCGCACCTGTCGCCGCTGCTGCTCGGCTGGTTCGTCGCGGCGCTGATGCGTCTCGCGACGGGTTCGGCGACGGTCGCGATGACGACGGCCTGCGGCATCGTCGCGCCGATCGCGGCGGCGGCCGGCACGACGGTCAGCCCGGAGCTGCTGGTGCTCGCCACGGGCTCGGGCTCGCTGATCTTCTCGCACGTGAACGACGGCGGCTTCTGGCTGATCAAGGAGTACTTCGGGATGACGGTCGGTCAGACGTTCAAGACCTGGTCGTTGCTCGAAACCATCATCTCGGTGCTTGGTCTGAGCTTCACGCTGCTGCTGAGCCTGGTTTTGTAACAAGGGGTAGTCAATGATTCTGATCGCAATGGGCGTGTCGGGCGCGGGCAAGTCGCGAATCGGCGAAATGCTGGCGGAACGCCTGTCGTGCAGCTATACCGACGGCGACGCGTTTCACAGCGCGGCGAACAAGGAAAAGATGCACCACGGCATTCCGCTGACCGACGACGACCGCTGGCCGTGGCTGCGCGCAATTCGCGCGGCCATCGAGGAAAAGCAGCGCGCGGGGGAGACGGCCGTCTTCACCTGCTCGTCGCTGAAGCGGTCGTACCGCGACGTGCTGCGCGGCACCGACGCCGACGTGCGGTTCGTGTATCTGCAGGGTTCGTTCGAGGTGTTGCACGAGCGCCTGAAGACCCGCACCGGCCATTTCTTCGATCCGTCGCTGCTGAAGAGCCAGCTCGACACGCTCGAGGAACCGGGCCCGGACGAAGCGATCGTGGTCAGCATCGAGCTGACGCCCGAGCAGATCGTCGATCAGGTGATGACGAAGATCGACAGCGCGCATCCGCACTGAGCGCGGTTCGCGGCAATACGTGATGAAAAAGGCGCCCTTCGGGGCGCCTTTTTCGTTGGCGGCCCGCCGGCCGGTCAGGCCGCGTGCGCGCGCGTCGCGATGCCGTCGAGCAGCACGTCGAGCATCGTGTCGTGCACGGCCGCCGGATCGAGCTGCGCATAGAGCGGCGCGGCCGACCGGACGAGCGGATGCTCGGTGTCGGACAGCGCGTGCATTTCCGCGAGCTCGACGTCGTTCGCGGGCCGCGTGAGCCCGCCGGCCTCGGCGGCGGCGAGCCCGATCACGCTCGCATACCAGCCGACGCACACGGCCGGCAGCGCCGCGCGCGGGATGCCGGCGTCGACCAGCGCGCGATGCACGGCGTCGATGTGCGCGAGATCGGCGGGGCCCGTGCTCATGTGGCGCTGCAGGAGCGCGAACGCGGCAGGATGGCGCAGCGCGAGCGCGCGGTACTGGCGCGCGAGGTCGCGCAGCCGGTCGCGCCACGGCAGCGCGTCGTCGACCGGCACGAGTGAACGCGACAGCGCGTTCGCGATCGCGCGGGTCAGGCCGTCCTTCGACTTGAAGTGGTACAGCACGCTCATCGGATCGCAGCCGACCGATTGCGCGAGCTTGCGCACGCTGAATGCGGCTTCGCCGACGTCTTCGAGCAGCGCGAGCGCGGCCGCGACGATCGCGTCCTTGTCGAGGCCGCGCGGGCCCTGGGCGGGTTTGTCTTTCATCGATGCGGGCTGGCGGCCGGCGTAGGCCCGGCCGTAAACTTGACGAAAGCTTATTCTACACTGTAGAATTATTTCTGCGATGTAGAAATTGGGTGTCCCGGCACCTTTCAATACGTGCTTTCGCACAGTCCGGGATCCAGGCGGCACAAGCGTGCCCGCCGTCAACACGGGCCATTGCGCCCCTTTTCTCGTTGACACCCATGTGGAACCGGCTGCCCCACACGCAAAGCCATCAGGCTCTTCGACAGGCGGCCCAGGGCCTGCTCACGCTAATAACGGGCTTGCGCTGGCCCCCAGAAGGGCCGAGCGCGAGGAATGCGACGAAGCGAATACTCGACGTATTCGCGAGGAGCATGACGCGGCGATCGGCCCTTCTGGGGGCCAGCCCCACGAATGATTTTTTCCAAACAGGGGAACGCGCCTTGCCGGCCGTATTGCGGCGTCGATCGTCGCTTGTTTGGCTTAGCCAAACGGCGCTCCTCACTCCTTGCACTACGACCGGCAAGGCACGTTCGCAAGCCCGTTATTAGCGTGAGCAGGCCCTACCATGCAAGTGCAATCATGACTTCCAATCACCAACCCCTGATCCAGGGCGAATCGCGTTTCGAGCAAACGCAACTGAACATCGAAAAAGACAACTGGAACTGGTGCGACCCGGCCCGTTACGACGGCGAGCGCCCGGCCAACTGGTACGAGGCGTCGCTGTCGCGCCACGCGAACACCGCGCCGCTCGCGCACGATGCCGTATGCGACGTGCTCGTGATCGGCGCGGGGCTGCTCGGCGCGTCGGCCGCGCTGCATCTCGCGGAAGCGGGCGTCGACACGATTCTCGTCGACAAGCATCACGTCGGCTCGGCGGCATCGGGCCGCAACGGCGGTCAGCTGACGCCCGGCCTCGCGCGCTGGGAAGCCGCCGACATGATCGATTACCTGTCGCACGACGATGCGAAGCGGCTGTGGCGCTTCGCGTCGGCCGAATCGATGGGGCTGATCGATGCGATCGGCGCGCGTTACGCGCTCGATCTCGACCGCAAGCGCGGCCACATCACGGCGGCGGTCCACCCGGGCCACATGAGCGCGCTGCTCGACGGCGCGGATGCGCGCCGCCATCTCGGCGACGCGGGCGTGACGCTCGTCGGCCGCCATCAGCTGCATGACGAATACGTGCGCTCGGGGCTGTACCACGGCGCGGCGATCGACACGATCGGCGGGCAGATTCACCCGCTCGCGCTCGTGCGCGGCCTCGTGCACGGCTTCCGGCTGAACGGCGGCGCGCTGTTCGAGGGCACCGAGGTGCTCGAGCTCGACGACACGCCGGCGGGCGTCGTCGCGACGACGCCGGGCGGCACGATCACCGCGCGCAAGGGTGTCGTGCTCGCGCTGCACAACACGACGTTCCGGCTGCTCGACGACGGCGCCGCGACCACCGTGCCGTTCTTTACCTACGTGAGCGTGACGGCGCCGCTCGACGTCGACGTCGCGACGCTGATGCCAGCCGGCATGCCCGTGTACGACACGCAGTTCCAGATCGACTACTACCGGCCGGTGCGCGGCAACCGCCTGCTGTTCGGCGGGCAGGGTACCGGTAGCTGCTGGGCGCAGCCCGACGTCAACGCGTATCTGCTGACGCGGCTGAACACGGTGTTTCCGCAGGTCGACGGCCAGTTCGCGCTCGACTACTGCTGGAGCGGCGTCAGCGACTTCACGCTGAACGGCGCGACCGACAGCCGCAAGACCGACGGCCGCGTGCCGATGTACATGGTGCAGGGTTGGAGCGGCCACGGCGTCGCGCAAACGGTGCGGATCGGCAAGGCGATCTGCGACGATTTCGTCGGACGCAACGACGATTTCTCGATGCTCACCGGCATCGACCACCGCGCGATTCCGCTCGGCCGTCAGTTGTCGCCGATCGCGATCCCGGCCGCGAAGGCCGCGATGAGCGTGATGAGCGCGCTCAACCCGGGCCGGATGATTTCGTTCTGAGCGCCTGAAAGGAAAAAAGCCCGATGCGAGCGATCGCATCGGGCTTTTTCGCGTCTGGCGACGGCGGCGCTTACGCGATCCGCTTCGCGAGTTCGACGGCCTTGCCGATGTACGACGCGGGCGTCATCTCGAGCAGGCGATCCTTCGCATCCTGCGGGATCGCGAGCGTGCCGACGAACTGCTGCAGCGCTTCGCGCGTGATGCCCTTGCCGCGCGTCAGTTCCTTCAGCTGCTCGTACGGGTTCTCGATGCCGTAGCGGCGCATCACCGTCTGCACCGGCTCGGCGAGCACTTCCCAGCAGTTGTCGAGATCTTCGTTCAGGCGCTGCGGATTCACTTCGAGCTTGTCGAGGCCGCGGATCAGCGAGTCGTACGCGAGCAGCGAGTAGCCGAGCGCGACGCCCATGTTGCGCAGCACCGTCGAGTCGGTCAGGTCGCGCTGCCAGCGCGACACCGGCAGCTTGTCGGCGAGGTGGCGCAGCGTCGCGTTCGCGAGGCCCAGGTTGCCTTCCGAGTTCTCGAAGTCGATCGGGTTGACCTTGTGCGGCATCGTCGACGAGCCGATTTCGCCGGCCTTCGTCTTCTGCTTGAAGTAGCCGACCGAGATGTAGCCCCACACGTCACGGTCGAGGTCGAGCAGGATCGTGTTCGCGCGTGCGACCGCGTCGAACAGCTCGGCCATGTAGTCGTGCGGCTCGATCTGGATCGTGTACGGGTTGAACGTGAGCTTCAGGCGGTTTTCGATCACGTCGCGCGAGAACGCTTCCCAGTCGAATTCCGGATACGCGGACAGGTGCGCGTTGAAGTTGCCGACCGCACCGTTCATCTTGCCGAGGATCTCGACCTTCTCGATACGAACGATCGCACGGGCGAGGCGCGCGGCGACGTTCGCGAGTTCCTTGCCGAGCGTCGTCGGGCTGGCCGGCTGGCCGTGCGTGCGCGACAGCATCGGCTGTTCGGCGTGCGCATGTGCGAGCGCGACGAGGCGCTGGTAGACCGTGCGCAGCGCCGGCACGATCACGTGTTCGCGCGCGCCGGCGAGCATCATCCCGTGCGACGTGTTGTTGATGTCCTCGGACGTGCACGCGAAGTGGATGAATTCGCTCGCCTTCTCGAGTTCGGCCTGGCCCTTCACCGATTCCTTCAGCCAGTATTCGACGGCCTTCACGTCGTGGTTCGTCACACGCTCGATTTCCTTGATGCGTGCGGCGTCGTGCGCGGTGAAGCGCTCGGCGAGCTGCAGCAGGAACTGCTCGGCGGCGTCGGAGAAGCGCGGGACTTCCGCGAAGCCGGCGCGCGACAGCGCGATCAGCCAGTGCACCTCGACGGTGACGCGGTGGCGCATGAAGGCGGCTTCGGAGAGCCAGTCGCGCAGCGCTTCGGTCTTGCTGGCGTAGCGGCCGTCGATGGGCGAGAGCGCGGTGAGGGCGAAAAGCGTATCGGGACGAGTGTCGGACATGATCGGGCGGGCCTTGAAGCCGGGGCAAGCGAGGGGAGGAGAATCCGGTATTTTACCATCGGCGCGGGACGATCCCGGCCGCGGCCGGCCGGCGGGTGCCGTCGCGGGCGAACGCCGCGCCGGCGCCCGTCCGCGGCGGGCCGCCGGGCCGCTCGCCACGCCGCCGGCCGGGCCCGGCCGCCGGTAGAATGCAGGCTTCTTCCCGACCGCCGCCCGCCGCGCCCGCCTGCATGGAACTGAAATGGCTCGAAGACTTCGTTTCGCTCGCGGAAACGCGCAGCTTTAGCCGGTCCGCCGAACTGCGGCACGTGTCTCAGCCGGCGTTCTCGCGGCGCATCCAGGCGCTCGAGGCATGGCTCGCGACCGAACTGATCGATCGTTCGGTCTATCCGACGCGCCTCACGCAGGCCGGCCAGATCTTCTACGAGCAGGCGCTGACGATGCTGTCGCAGGCGCACGAGGCCCGGACGCTGTTGCGCGGCCACGTCGGCGCGCCGGTGCCGACGATCGAGTTCGCGGTGCCGCACACGCTGTCGCTCACGTATTTCCCGCGCTGGCTGCAGCGGATCGAGGCGAAGATGGGTCAGGTCCACACGCGGCTGCGCGCGCTGAACGTGCACGACGCGGTGCTGTCGCTCGTCGAGGGCGGCTGCGATCTCGTGATGGGCTACCACCACCCGAGCCATCCGGTCGCGCTCGACCCGGCGCGCTACGACATGCTGGTCCTCGGCAGCGAGCCGATCAGCCCGTTCTCGGCACCCGGCCGCGCGGGCCGGCCGCGTTATACGCTGCCCGGCACGGCCGACGCGCGCGTGCCGTACCTGTCGTATACGCCGAACGCGTATCTCGGCCGGATGACGGAAGTCATCGTCGCGAACGCGCCGACCCGGCTGTTCCTCGATCGCGTCTATGAAACCGACATGGCCGAAGGGCTGAAGGCGATGGCGCTTGCGGGCCACGGCGTCGCGTTCCTGCCGCACAGCGCGGTCGAGGACTCGGTTGCCGGTGGTCGCCTGATCCGGCTCGACCGGTCGGTGCGCGGCGGCGCGCATCCGTTCACGCTGACGATGGAGATCCGGCTGTACTGCGACAAGCTCGCGCTGCAGGGCGACGATCCGCGCCAGAAGCTGGTGCGGGCGCTGTGGGACGTCGTGCGCGACGAGCTGCGCGATACCGACGCCTGATTGTGGCCGCGTGATTGTGGCCGCTTGAAGGCGGCGGGCTGACGGCGACCTTGCGGCGCCTGTCGGACGGCTGTCCGGCGGCCGGCCCGCACCCGACAACACGATTTTTCGCGGACGCGATGCATGACCGATCGCGGGCGTTCTTGCGCAAATCGACCGCAGATTTGCGAAAAATCGCGATCATGCAAGAAACGCATAATCGAATAAGCAAACGGCATTGGATAAAAAAAACGGGTTTTTCGACAATGTGCGCACCTGTTGACCGTTGGAGCATCCATGTCTTCGCAATTGCAGTCCATCCCGTCCTACCTGCACGCCGACGATCTCGGCCCGTGGGGCAACTACCTTCAGCAAGTCGATCGCGTCGCGCCGTACCTCGGTTCGCTGTCGCGCTGGCTCGAGACGCTGAAGCGTCCGAAGCGCATCCTGATCGTCGACTGCCCCATCGAGCTCGACAACGGCACCGTCGCGCACTTCGAAGGCTATCGCGTGCAGCACAACGTGTCGCGCGGCCCGGGCAAGGGCGGCGTGCGCTACCACCAGGACGTGACGCTGTCGGAAGTGATGGCACTGTCCGCATGGATGTCGGTCAAGAACGCGGCCGTGAACGTGCCGTACGGCGGCGCGAAGGGCGGTATCCGCGTCGACCCGCGCAAGCTGTCGCGTGGTGAGCTCGAGCGCGTGACGCGCCGCTACACCAGCGAAATCGGCATCATCATCGGCCCGAACACCGACATTCCGGCGCCGGACGTCAACACCAACGAACAGGTGATGGCGTGGATGATGGACACCTACTCGATGAACCAGGGCCAGACGTCGACCGGCGTCGTGACCGGCAAGCCGATCGCGCTCGGCGGTTCGCTCGGCCGCAAGGAAGCAACGGGCCGCGGCGTGTTCGTCGTCGGTTCGGAAGCGGCGAAGAAGAAGGGCCTCGAAATCGCAGGCGCGCGCATCGCGGTGCAGGGCTTCGGCAACGTCGGCGGCATCGCGGCGAAGCTGTTCCAGGAAGCGGGTTCGAAGGTGATCGCGGTGCAGGATCACACGGGCACGATCTACCAGCCGGCCGGCCTCGATTCGAACAAGCTGCTCGACCACGTCGCACGCACGGGCGGCGTCGCGGGCTTCGAAGGCGCTGAGCCGATGCCGAACGACGAGTTCTGGACGGTCGAAACCGACATCCTGATCCCGGCGGCCCTGGAAAACCAGATCACCGAGAAGAATGCAGCGAAGATCCGCACGAAGATCATCGTCGAAGGCGCGAACGGCCCGACGACGACGGCGGCGGACGACATCCTGAGCGCGAACGGCGTGCTCGTGATCCCCGACGTGATCGCGAACGCAGGTGGCGTGACCGTGTCGTACTTCGAGTGGGTGCAGGATTTCTCGAGCTTCTTCTGGACGGAAGACGAGATCAACCACCGTCTCGAGCGCGTGATGCGCGATGCGTTCGCCGGCGTGTGGGCGGTCGCGGAAGAGCACAAGGTGTCGGTGCGCACGGCGGCGTTCATCGTTGCGTGCAAGCGCATCCTGATGGCGCGCGAAATGCGCGGCCTCTACCCCTGATCGTCGACTTCGATCGATTCATGACGCAATCCACCCGATTGCGGATATGAACCCTCGCGGGCGGTGCCGGATCCGGCACCGCCCGCGCGCGCATTCGGGGTGCCCGGAGCCGGGAGGAAGGCTTCGCACGGGGCGATTCGTAGTGCGGTAAACAACCAGTACTTTCAAAAATATTACTTTGATACACTGGCGCGGGTTTTAGCCAAGGAGATGACCAAAATGAAATACCAAAAGGCTGTCCTGATGATCGCGGCGCTTTGCGCATTCGCAAGCGGCGCGCATGCTCAGGAGACGGGCACGCTGAAGAAGATCAAGGACACGGGCGTGATCGCGCTGGGCCACCGCGAATCGTCGATCCCGTTCTCCTACTACGACCAGAACCAGCAGGTGGTCGGTTATTCGCGCGAATTCCAGATGAAGGTGGTCGACGCGGTGAAGAAGAAGCTGAACCTGCCGAACCTGCAGGTGAAGAACATTCCGGTCACGTCGCAGAACCGCATTCCGCTGGTGCAGAACGGCACGGTCGACATCGAGTGCGGCTCGACGACCAACAACGCCGAACGTCAGCAGCAGGCTGCGTTCTCCGACACGATCTTCGTGATCGGCACGCGCCTGATGACGAAGAAGGATTCGGGCGTCAAGGATTTCGCGGACCTGAAGGGCAAGACGGTCGTGACGACCGCCGGCACGACGTCCGAACGCCTGCTGCGCAAGATGAACAACGAGAAGCAACTCGGCATGAACATCATCAGCGCGAAGGATCACGGCGATTCGTTCAATACGCTGGAATCGGGCCGCGCGGTCGCGTTCATGATGGATGACGCGCTGCTCGCGGGCGAGCGTGCGAAGGCGAAGCAGCCGGGCGAGTGGGTGATCGTCGGCACGCCGCAATCGGAAGAGGCGTACGGCTGCATGATGCGCAAGGGCGATACCGATTTCAAGAAGGTCGTCGACGACGCGATCTCGCAAGTCGAGAAGTCGGGCGACGCCGCGAAGATCTACGCGAAGTGGTTCGAGAACCCGATTCCGCCGAAGGGGCTGAACCTGAACTTCCCGCTGTCCGATTCGATGAAGAAGCTGTACGCGAACCCGAACGACAAGGCGCTCGACTGACCGCACGGCCGTTGATGCAGAAATGACGCTAATGAGACGGAAGAAGCCACGCTTCTTCCGTCTCTTTTTGCTGGAGTCTTGCCCATGTCTTACCACTGGAACTGGGGCATCTTCCTGAGCCCCGTGTCGACCGGCGAGCCGACGACTTATTTCGGATGGCTGATGTCCGGCTTCTGGGTGACGATCGAAGTGTCGCTCGCCGCCTGGGTCATCGCGCTGATCGTCGGATCGCTGTTCGGCGTGCTGCGCACCGTGCCGAACAAATGGCTGTCCGCGCTCGGCACCCTGTACGTGTCGATCTTCCGGAACATTCCGCTGATCGTGCAGTTCTTCGTCTGGTATCTCGTGATACCCGAGTTGCTGCCCGCGTCGATCGGCACCTGGATCAAGCAGTTGCCGCCCGGCACGCAGTTCTTTACCGCGTCGATCATCTGTCTCGGCCTGTTCACGGGCGCGCGCGTGTGCGAACAGGTGCGCTCGGGGATCAACGCGCTGCCGAAGGGCCAGCGCGCCGCCGGCCTCGCGATGGGCTTCACGCAATGGCAGACGTACCGCTACGTGCTGCTGCCCGTTGCGTACCGGATCATCGTGCCGCCGCTCACGTCGGAATTCCTGAACATCTTCAAGAACTCCGCCGTCGCGTCGACGATCGGCCTGCTCGACCTGTCCGCGCAGGCACGCCAGCTCGTCGACTACACCGCGCAGACCTATGAGTCGTTCATCGCGGTCACGCTCGCGTACGTGCTGATCAACCTGGTCGTGATGGCGTTCATGCGCTGGATCGAAGCCCGTACGCGGCTGCCCGGCTATATCGGAGGCAAGTGATGCATCAGTTCGACTGGAGTAGTATTCCCGGCGCGCTGCCGACGCTGTGGACGGGTGCGATCGTCACGTTGCAGATCACGCTGATCGCGATCGTGATCGGGATCGTCTGGGGCACGCTGCTGGCGCTGATGCGGCTGTCGGGCGTCAAGCCGCTCGCGTGGTTCGCGCAGGGCTACGTGACGGTGTTCCGCTCGATCCCGCTCGTGATGGTGCTGCTGTGGTTCTTCCTGATCGTGCCGCAGCTGCTGCAGGGCGTGCTCGGGTTGTCGCCGACGATCGACATCCGTCTCGCATCGGCGATGGTCGCGTTTTCGCTGTTCGAAGCCGCGTATTATTCCGAGATCATCCGCGCCGGCATTCAGTCGGTGCCGCGCGGGCAGGTGAACGCCGCGTTCGCGCTCGGCATGAACTACGCGCAGGCGATGCGCCTCGTGATCCTGCCGCAGGCATTCCGCGCAATGGTGCCGCTGCTGCTCACGCAGGCGATCGTCCTGTTCCAGGATACGTCGCTCGTGTACGTGATCAGTCTCGCGGACTTCTTCCGCACGGCCGCCAACGTCGGCGATCGCGACGGCACGACCGTCGAGATGGTCCTGTTCGCCGGCGCATGTTATTTCGTGATTTGCTCGTTGGCGTCTGTTCTCGTCAAGAGTCTCCAGAAAAAGGTCACACGATGATTTCCATCAAGAACGTTTCGAAGTGGTACGGCCAGTTTCAGGTCCTCACCGACTGCACGACCGAGGTCAAGAAGGGCGAAGTGGTCGTCGTGTGCGGCCCGTCGGGCTCCGGCAAGTCGACGCTGATCAAGACCGTGAACGGCCTCGAGCCGTTCCAGCAGGGCGAGATCCTGGTGAACGGCCAGTCGGTCGGCGACAAGAAGACGAACCTGTCGAAGCTGCGCTCGAAGGTCGGGATGGTGTTCCAGCATTTCGAGCTGTTCCCGCACCTGTCGATCACCGAGAACCTGACGCTCGCGCAGGTCAAGGTGCTCGGCCGCGGCAAGGACGAGGCGAACGAGAAGGGCATGAAGCTGCTGGATCGCGTCGGCCTGAAGGCGCATGCGCACAAGTTCCCGGGCCAGCTGTCGGGCGGCCAGCAGCAGCGTGTCGCGATCGCGCGCGCGCTGTCGATGGACCCGATCGCGATGCTGTTCGACGAACCGACGTCCGCGCTCGATCCCGAGATGATCAACGAAGTGCTCGACGTGATGGTCGAACTCGCGCAGGAAGGGATGACGATGATGGTCGTCACGCACGAGATGGGCTTCGCGAAGAAGGTCGCGCATCGCGTGATCTTCATGGACAAGGGCGCGATCGTCGAGGACGACCGCAAGGACGATTTCTTCTCGAATCCGAAATCGGAACGCGCGAAGGACTTCCTCGCGAAGATCCTGCACTGAGCGTTCGCGTATCGCGTGCGCTTCGTGCGCGCCCATGCGAAACCGCCCGGCCGAACGCCGGGCGGTTTTTTTTCGCCGGCTGCCGTTGCTCGCAGCCGGCGGACGGGGCCGTGCGCCGTTCGTTACCAGCTGTACCGGTAGCCGACCTGCCCGACGACGCCGCGCCGGTACGCGCCGCCGATGTTGCGCGCGATCTTCGCATTCGCGTACAACTCGCCCGACTTGCCGAAGCCCGCGGTCACGCCGACGCCGAGCTCGTACCACGTGCGGCCGAGATGCGTCGCGAACGGCGTGCCGCCGACGACGGTCTGGCCCGGCGACAGGAAGTCGTGCAGCACGTCGGCCGTGAAGTACGGCGTCGCGGCGCCGCCGCCCGAATCCGCGGCGAGGTTCGGCCGGAAGATGCGCACGCCGACGCGGCCGCGCAGCGCGTTGGTCGTCGTGCCCGACACGGCCGACACGTTGTCGTTGAACCCGTTCAGTTTCAGGTACTGATACATCAACTGCGCCTGCGGCTCGACCGCGATCGGCGTGTTGCCGATCGCGAACGGCTTGCCGACCTCTTGCGACAGCGCGAAGCCGAAGCCGTTCTGCGACGCCTCGTTGCCGTAGCTGTCGCGATAGCGGTTGCCGTAGTGCGTGACCTGACCGACGCTGTCGAAGTACGTGCCGTCGGACAGATAGCGCGTCCAGTAACCGCCGATGCTCTGCGCGTGCATCTCGACCGAGCCCGTCGACGTCGACAGGTTCGGCGAGCCGGCGCGCGCCATGTCGCTGAAGCTCGCGTTCGACACGCCGATGCTGGCCGTCACGCCCGCATGCGTGCTGCCGCCGCCGTTCGGCGCCTGGTCGAGCGTCCAGTCCTTGCCGAACTGCGCGAAGAACGTGCGCTCGTCGGCCGCGAAGCGGCCCGCGTCCGCATCGAGGCTCTCGCCGCCGATGCGCCCCCACACGCCGTCGCGGTTGCCGGGCTGCTGCTTCCCGAGGTTGTAGATGTCGCCCACGCGCTCGTGCAGCTTGCCGAGCGTCGAGAAGCCGTAGTCGGCGTTCAGCAGCGGCGTCAACGCATAACCGGCGACGCCCGGGCGATACGCGAGCGTGCCGCCGTTGCCATTCCCGTTGCTGCTACCGCCGCCGTTCGTGGTGGCCGGATCGATCGGGTCGCCCGGGTCCGTCGAGTCGAGTTGCGAACGCAGGTACCAGTTGTTCGTGCCGCTCTGGCCGCCGCGGTAGAGCCGGTACTCGTAGGCGCCGGCCTGCACGGGGCCTGCCAGCTGGAATGCCGACGCCGTGGTCGTGCCGCCGTTCGTGGCGACGACCACGGGAATCCCGTCGCCCCTGGTCTGTGCGCCCGTGCCGGCCGTATTGGCGATCTTCAGGCCGGTCGTGCCGCTCGCGGCGCCGCCGTTCACGATCAGCTGGTCGGTCGGCGACGCATCGGCGCCGAGATACGTGTTGAGCGCGATCGTGCCGCCGTTGCCGACGTAGCTGCCGGTCGTCAGCGTCTTGTAGCTGCCCGTGAGCGTCGGCGAGCCGACCGGCGCGGCGAACGCGACCAGGCCCGCATTGTTCAGGCTGCTCAGCACCGAGCTGCCCGTCATGCGCCATGTGCTCGTGCCGTCGATCGTCAGCGCGACCGGATCGATCTTGCCCGTCAGCGTCGTGCCGTTCGCGAGGAGCACGTTGCCGGTGCTCGACGCGTCGGAGACGATGTCGCCGGCGAGGTTCACCGCCGACGCGTTGAACGTCACGTTGCTGCCGTTCACGAGATTCAGCAGCGCGCCGTTGCCGGCCGTCACGACCGTGCCGTTGCGCACTGTGATGTCGGCCGTGCCGCCGCGCGCAAGGAATGCCGGCCCGGCGGCGGACGTCACGCTGCCGCCGTCGACGAGCACCGAGCTCGTCGCGCCGTTCGCGAGCGTGTCCGACGTCAGCACGCCGGCCGTCGCGCCCTTGAGCGTCGTGCCGGTCAACGCGAGCACGCCGCCGCTGTCCGCGGTCGCGCCATTGCCGGCCGCGCTGGCGATCGACGACCCCGCATCGGCGACGCGGCCGCCGTTCTGCGCGACGACGCCATCGGCCGCACTGCCCGACGCGGTGATGGCCGTGCCCGACAGCAGCGCCGTCGCACCGCCGTCCATCACGATCGCATGCGCGCCGGCACCGGTCGTCGCGACGGTCGTGCCGGTGGCCGCGAGCGTCGAAGCCGCGCCCGACACGAACAGGCCGCGCGCGTTGGCGCCGGCGGTGCGGACGACCGTTGCCGCATCGGTCGCGATGCGCGCGCCCGCGCCGGTCGACGTGAGGCCATCGGCGCCGTTGCCGGTGGTGGCGACCTGCGTGCCGGACAACGAGATCGTTGCGTTCGCGCCGAGGTTGCGGATCCCGCTGCCCGATCCGCCGACCGCGATCGACGTCGCGCCGGCCGCGAGTTCGCCGCCCGAGACGGTCGAGTCGATCAGCACGCCGTCGGCGCTGCCGTTCGCGATGACGGTGCCCGCGCCCGACAGGGCGACCGACGCGCCGGCGCCCGTCAGGCGCACGCCCGCGATGCCGTCGTCGGCTTCGATCGAACCCGTGTTGGCGAGCGTCGCGGACGCGCCCTGCACGAGCGCGCCGATGCCGTCGGATACGCGGATCGTCGACGTGTTGTTCACCGTGCCGAGCGTGCCGGCCACGACGCCGGTCGAGCCGGCGCCCGTCAGCAGTACCGTGTCGCGGTTCTCGAGCGTGCCGAGGTTTTGTGCGACGAAACCCGTCACGCCGGCGGTCGACGACGTGACGGCGGCGTTGTTGATCAGCGTCGTCGCGGCCGGCGCGCCGGCATTCGCGCCGGTGAGGTCGTGCGCCTGGCCGTCGACGACGCCCGCGATCGCGCCGGCCGCGTTCAGGTTGATCGTCGCACCCGCGTCGATCGTGCCCTTCGCGCCGCCTTCGACCGCGATCGCGATGCTATTCGCGCCGTTGACGTTGTAGATCGCGTTGCCGGTCGACAGCGTGGTGCCGGCGTCGGTCGCGAGCACGCCGTGCGCGCGCTGGCCGTTGACGTCGGTCGTCAGCGCGCCGGCCGTCGACGCGCCGGTGTAGGCCGCGCCGCCCGCGACGCGGAACAGCGTCGAGTCGTCGGTGTCGACGCTGAGGTGCTGCGCGGCGACGTTGATCTTCGAACCCGCGCCATACGCGTAAAAGCCGATCTGGCTGGTGCCCGACATGAACGCGGGCACCGCGTTCGCACCGACGTCGATCGTCGCACCCGAGCGCGCGTGCACGCCGATCGCGCCGGTGCCCGTCAGGTTGAGCGCGCCGTCGAGCGTCGCCTTCGCGAGCGGCCCTTCGGCCCACACGCCGTAGTTGCGCGTGCCCGATGCGGGATCGAGGCCGCCGGCCACGTTGATCGTGCCGGTCGAGGTCGCGGCGGTCGCGTTCGTGCCGGTTCCGACGACCATGATGCCGATGCCGTTCACGCCATTCAGCGTGATGGTGCCCGTGTTGGTCACGGTCGCGGCGGTGTCGGAGGCCAGCATGCCGACATTGGCGAGCGGTGTGCCGGGCGCCGCGCCGTTGACGACGATCGTGCCCGCGTTGTTCAGTATGCCGGACGACGAGCCGATGCTCGCCAGCGCGGCGCCATTCTGCGTCTGCGAGCCGATCACGATCGTGCCGAGGTTGCTCGCGGTGCCGGATGCGCCGAGCAGGATGCCGTACGCGTGCGCGGACAGCGCGACGTCGTTCGCGGCTTCCGGCGACGCGGCGTCGTACTGGGCCGCGCGGCCGAGGTAGATCGTGCCGCCGGCTTCGTTCGTGAAGCTGCCGCCGTCGACGAGGCCGCCGATCACCTGGCTGTCGAGCGTCGTTGCGTTGACGCCGACGTTGATCGTGCCGGCGTTCGATGCGCTCGCGCCGCCCGTCGCGGCCACCGCGTAGTTCTGCAGGTCCGGGCGCGTACTGTTGAAGGTCCACGCGCCGACGTTCATCACGCCGTGGTTGACGAATGTCGTGCCCGCACCGTTCGCGTAGACGCCGTTGCCCTCGGTGTACGCGTTGAGGCTGAAGTTGTCGGGCAACGCGGTGCCGCCCGTATTGAAGTTGTCGCCGGCCGCGTAGCCGGACGAGATCACGCCGTTGTTGACGCCGCTCGCGCCGGTCAGCAGGCGCACGAGCGTGAAGTCGCCCGACAGGCGTCCGTCGTTGACGAAATGCGCGCCGTTTTCGGCGAGGACCGCCGAACTCGAGGCGATCGTATTGGTGCCGCGGAAGTCGATCTGGCCATCCTTGCCGATGTGCAGCGTCGCGTTCGCGCCCGTGCCGTGCAGCACCGACAGATAGTTCAGCGGCAGCGCATTCTTGTCACCCGGCGACACGTTGTTCGCATACTCGAAGGATTGCGTGGAGAACGTGACGGCCTGGCTGAACGCGTTGTCGTAGGCGGCCTGCGAACCGAGCGCGCCGTTCTGGACCGACCGCACGAGAAAGTTGTTGTACGCGGCGAGCGACGCGGCATCGGTGACGGTCCACGCGCTGCCGTCGAACGCGGTGAAGGTGCCCGCATAGGCCGGCACGTCGAGCAAGACATGGCTGACGGGGCCGCCGCTCGCGAGATAGTCGCCGGTGCCGAGCCAGATCTGGTTGCGCGAATTCCAGTTGACGACGCTTTTCGCGGCGCCCGTGCCGTCCGCGACGAACAGGTCGCTGTTCTTCGGCGCCATCGTGATCGCGTTGCCGGCTGCCGCGGGCGAGCTCGCCGGGTTGCCGATCGACACGTCGAGCGTGCCGCCGGAGCTGTCGACCGTGCCGATCCGCGTGTTCACGTACTGGTTGCCGTTCACGTCGTGATAGACGGGCACACTGCTCGAACCCGCGCTCGACGCGGCAAACGTGGTCGAGTCGTAGGTGGCGACCGACGCATGGCCGCCGGTGATCGCGTCGGGCGTGCTGACGCTCTGCGTCTTGCCGCCGATCGACAGCAGCGGCTGGTTGGGGTTGCCCGACACGACGGACGTGCCGCTGAGCGGCGTCAGCGTGTAGCCCATGTCGCCGGTCGCGCCGGTCCATGCACCCGTCAGGCCGACCCGGTCGCCGCCCGACACGGTCGTGGCGCCGGCCAGGTTGTCGTTGACGGTTGGGCTGAAACTGCCGAGCGCGCAGTTGCCGCCGCTCGCGACCGCCGCGCCGCTGCCGCACGTCGACGCGTACGCGGAGCCGGCCGACAGCGCGGCCAGCGCGGCGCTCAGCGCCGCGACGCGAAACGGCGACCGGCGCGCGGCCGCGCGTACGGCACGGCGGCTTGTGCCGGATTCGCTGCCCGAACGCTTGCCGCGCGCCCGTGTCGTTTCCGCAACCGCGACCCAGCAGCCGGCGGCCTCGCTCCATATCGATCGAAATGAGTGATTCACGACAAGCCTCTCTTTCTTTTTTTGAAGTGGTATTCACCGCGCTGCGGTGAAATCGCAATCCGCGGTGGAGAAGTGGCCTGAATGGACGTGCAGTGGCCGTGGCCGTTTCTGCGCCAAGCGTGATTCGTTACACCGAGGATGAGCGGAGTCTACTGATCGAGAGGGTGCTCGATTATCAAAAAAATAATGAATGTGGCGATAATGCCGACTTCTGGCGGTATATTTTGATTGTGTGATGAATCGAACTGAAAGCCTTTGTAGATAAGGCTTTTGGAGATTTTTCAGATATCAGGCGATGCATGCTGGATCGGTGGGGTGGCGCACGGTTTGCATCGGGATGGTGCGCTAAAATATGGCTTCCGGATTATATGCATTGCGAATCCGCTGATTTATTTATTTTGTATTTGTGTTATTTTCGCTCGGAAATTAATTAAATCAAGCGAATGTTGTGCGGTGTTGATTCGATATGCCCGAGTGTGGTTCGGATGAAACGAATTCGGCGCCGGGCGAGCGATTTTCTCCGGCCGCGAAGGTCGCCGCATCGCGTGCGCACGCAACCGAACGCCACAACCGGGTGTCGCGGGCGATTGTCTTGCGGTGTCGTGTCGTCGCGGAAACGGAAGAGAAGGGCGCCGCCGCGCCGTGCTCAGAAGTCGATCGCGTCGTCGGAATCGCCGTCGGCGGCGGTTGCGAGCGCCTCGCGGGCGTCGCGCGGCGCCGATGCCGACGCGTCGAGCGCCGGATTGCGCAGCTTCTCGAGCACGCGCTCGGGCACCGGGATCTGCATCCGCGCGGCGACGTCGCCGCACTGGAACATGATCAGCTCGCCCGGCTCGAACGCGGTCCAGACTTCGTTGTCGGTGAGCGGCTGCGTCGCGATCACCGCGACGCGATCCTCGGGCGTCGTGTATTTCGCGAAGTCGATCGACAGGTCTTCGTCGACCAGGTGCGCGGTCGAGAACGGCCAGCGCCGCACGAGGTAGTGCAGCCGAGTCGAGCAGTGCGCGAAGAGCGCCTGGCCGTTCGACATCAGGAAGTTGAACACGCCGTGATCGGTGATGCCGCGCGTCAGCTCGCCGACGCGCTCGAACAGTTCGGGCAGCGGCGGTTGCGCGCCGGGAAATGCCTCGCGCAACCCCTGCATCAGCACGCAGAACGCCTGTTCGCTGTCGGTCGTGCCGACCGGATGGTAGACGCTGCCGTCCATGTCCGGTGCGTAGTCCTGCAGGTCGCCGTTATGCGCGAAGATCCAGTGCCGGCCCCACAGCTCGCGCATGAACGGGTGGCTGTTCTCGAGCAGGATGTGCCCTTGCGTCGCTTTGCGGATATGCGCGATCGTGTTCTTGGACTTGATCGGGTAGCGCTTCACCATTTCGGCGATCGGCGAGGTGGCCGACGCCTGGTGATCGATGAACAGGCGGCAGGCCTTGTCCTCGAAGAACGCGATGCCCCAGCCGTCGGCATGGTGATCGGTGAGCCCGCCCCGGGCCGCGAAACCTGTGAAGGAGAATGTGACGTCCGTCGGCGCGGCGCAGTTCATTCCTAAGAGTTGGCACATTTTACTTGGGGCGGCAGGCAGAGGCGGGGGGTAACGAACCGGGCGAACCCCGGTACAATGCGGCTTCTAGCATATCACCGAGCCCTCAGCGGTAAAAAGCGGATTCCGCCGGCCGAAGGCCTCGTGTTGCGGTTTGCCGTCAGTCGGCCCGCGCACGTGGGTTCCGGCCCCGCCGATGGCCAGCACGTTCCTCACGATGCCTCCTATGACTGCCTCGAACGCTTCCTCCCCGGCGACGCTCTCGCTCGCCCGTCCCGACGACTGGCACCTGCACCTGCGAGACGGCGACATGCTGGCCGCCGTGCTGCCGCACACCGCACGCCAGTTCGGCCGCGCGATCGTCATGCCGAACCTGAAACCGCCGGTGACGACCACTGCGCAGGCGCAGGCCTATCGCGAGCGCATCCTGGCCGCGCTGCCGGCCGGGATGACGTTCGAACCGCTGATGACGCTGTACCTGACCGACAACACGCCGCCCGACGAGATCCGCCGCGCGCGCGAAAGCGGCTTCGTGCACGGCGTGAAGCTGTACCCGGCCGGCGCGACGACGAATTCCGACCACGGCGTCACCGATCTCGCGAAATGCGCGAAGACGCTCGAGGCGATGCAGGAAACCGGCATGCCGCTGCTCGTGCACGGCGAGGTGACCGATGCGTCGATCGACCTGTTCGACCGCGAGAAGGTCTTCATCGACCGCGTGATGACGCCGCTGCGCCGCGATTTCCCGGGCCTGAAGGTCGTGTTCGAGCACATCACCACGAAGGACGCGGCCGACTACGTGCGCGATGCCGACGCCGCGCCCGGCCTGCTCGGCGCGACGATCACCGCGCATCACCTGCTGTACAACCGCAACGCGCTGTTCGTCGGCGGGATTCGCCCGCATTACTACTGTTTGCCCGTGCTGAAGCGCGAGACGCATCGCGTCGCGCTGGTCGAAGCCGCGACGTCGGGCAACCCGCGCTTCTTCCTCGGCACCGACAGCGCGCCGCATGCACGCGACGCGAAGGAAACCGCGTGCGGCTGCGCGGGCTGCTACACGGCGCTGCACGCGCTCGAGCTGTATGCGGAAGCGTTCGACCACGCCGGCGCGCTCGACAAGCTGGAAGGTTTCGCGAGCTTCTTCGGCGCCGATTTCTACGGGCTGCCGCGCAGCGCCGAGACTGTGACGCTGCGCCGCGAGGCGTGGGAGCTGCCGCGCGAGATCTTCGCGGGCGATACGCCGGTCGTGCCGTTGCGCGGCGGCGAGACGATCGGCTGGAAACTCGCGTGACCGGTGCGCCGCCGCGCGAAGCCGGCCACACGGCCGGCAGCGGGGCGGCGGATTTCGCGCGGATCGACTCGTCCGCGCCGCGGCTTGCGCATGACGCTGAGCCCGGCCGCGTCGCGCAGTGCTAGAATGCGCGTCGCAAAGCAGGCCAGGCAGTCGCGGCCTCGCCGCCTTCGGGCGCGCGGGGGCGAGGAAAGTCCGGACTCCACAGGGCAGGGTGATGGCTAACGGCCATCCGTGGCGACACGCGGAACAGGGCAACAGAAAGCAAACCGCCGATGGCCCGGCGCAAGCCGGGATCAGGTAAGGGTGAAACGGTGCGGTAAGAGCGCACCGCGGCGACGGCGACGTTCGCCGGCACGGTAACCTCCACCCGGAGCAATTCCAAGTAGGCAGGCGCGCATTTTCGGATGCAGGACGGGGCCCCCGTCTCGTCTGCGGGTAGGAAGCTTGAGCGCGTCAGCAATGGCGCGCCTAGAGGAATGGCTGCCACGCGCTGTGCGCTTCGGCGCGCAGCGTGCACAGAATCCGGCTTATCGGCCTGCTTTGCCGTTCGAATGCGAAAGGGCCGGCGTCTCCTTGCGGAGCGCCGGCCCTTTTTTCATCGCACGCGCCGTGGGTTCAGGCGGCGACGATGTCGAACGAGTGCGTGAGTTCGGCCGTCTTCGCGATCATGATCGATGCCGAGCAATACTTGTCGTGCGACAGGTTGATCGCGCGCTCGACCGTGGCCGGGCTCAGGTTGCGGCCGGTGACGGTGAAGTGGAAGTGCACCTTCGTGAACACCTTCGGATCTTCGCTCGCGCGCTCGGCCTTCAGCGTGACCGAGCAGCCGGTGACTTCCTGGCGGCTCTTCTTCAGGATCAGCACG
The DNA here is from genome assembly GCF_052952715.1 of Burkholderia sp. YIM B11467. Classification (NCBI taxonomy): domain Bacteria; kingdom Pseudomonadati; phylum Pseudomonadota; class Betaproteobacteria; order Burkholderiales; family Burkholderiaceae; genus Burkholderia; species Burkholderia sp. YIM B11467. The sequence goes on along the minus strand of NZ_JBQVSQ010000003.1, from coordinate 621,219 downwards.
ACGTCATAGGCCGTGCAGCCGCCGGTGCCGAGCAGCACCATTTCCATCGGGCGCGGCGCGAGGTTGTGGCCGCCGCCTTCGGGCGCGCCGTCCATCGCGACGAGGTGCCCGCTTCCGGTCTCGGCGGAAAACGCCATGCCGTCCTGACCCATCCAGCTTACTTTGCATTCCATGCTTGCACTCCAGCGTTGCCTGATTCGGATTCGATCCGGCATTGTAGCCCGCAGCGCAACGCTCGGCTGATGCACCGCACGACGTGAAATGCCGGACCCGGGCGGGCGCGGCGCGGCAGCGCGTCGGACGACAATTTCCTTGCTGTTTTTAGGGGTTTTACTCTAGGCGGGGCGGATTTGCGACGGTGTTATCGGGTCTTATGCCACTGATTTCAAAGAAGAAATGCTTTTTCGAGACGCCTTGTCATAAATTTCACATCATGGTGTTTGATTTCGTAATGCAAATTTTCTTGTGAAGTCAGCGGCGCGTTCGTATAATGAGCCTCATTGGTTGTCGCGCTGCGGCAACCTCCGCATGTCTCCTCCACCCTCCTCCTTAGGTGGATTAAGCCCGAACCAGCCGTTCGGGCTTTTTTTCGTCCCATGCAAACATCGTCGCGCGGTTTGCGCGCCCCGGCATCGTCAGGCGGGCTGCCGGGCGGCCGGCTGCGACGTCGCGTCGGGCGCGGTGCCGCGCGAGCGTGCATCAGGCGCCGGCGCGTGGACGGCCGACGCATGGCCGTGGCCGCGTGCGCAGAAGTGGCGTACGCGTTCGCGCACCGCGCGCAGGCGGGCGACGCGATCCTCGGCATGGGCGGTCCGGGCTTCGGCAATGCGCGCATCGAGCGCGTCGAGCTTGGCTTCGCAACTGGCGTGGGCGGCGACGGCAGGCGCCGCGGTGGCCACCAGCGTGGCCGCGAAGAAGGGTGTAAGTCGTTGTTTCATCATGCTTGTTTGTTGTTTTCCGTGTTCGGCCGGTCTGGCGCGGCAAGGTCAGGTGCCGCACGTCGATGGGTGCCTCCCCGGGCGCTCGGATCGCCTGGCTTGTCGGGGCACGAACGAATTTTGGCCCATTTCGGGCGCCGCGGACACGGGACGTGGATTCCCTTTGACCGCGTCGCCGTATTTCCTTTATAATTCAGGGCTTTTCCGCATTCATGCCCACGGAAAAAGAACAGGGAGAGCCTGCACCGCGCCTCGAAGCGCACACAGACAAGCAGGACGAACACATCGGGCAAAGCATTTTTTTTGGATCGATCATGAAGACGTTTTCCGCAAAAGCCCATGAGGTGACGCGCGAATGGTACGTGATTGACGCGACGGATAAGGTTCTCGGCCGTGTTGCCAGCGAAGTGGCACGCCGTCTGCGCGGCAAGCACAAGCCTGAGTTCACCCCGCACGTCGACACTGGTGATTTCATCATCATCGTCAACGCGAGCAAGTTGAAGGTCACGGGCAACAAGACGCTGGACAAGAAGTACTACCGTCACTCGGGCTACCCGGGCGGTATCTATGAAACGACGTTCGGCAAGATGCAGGAACGCTTCCCGGGCCGCGCGCTCGAGAAAGCGGTCAAGGGCATGCTGCCGAAGGGCCCGCTCGGCTACGCGATGATCAAGAAGCTGAAGGTCTACGCAGAAGCGACGCATCCGCATTCGGCTCAACAGCCGAAGGCGCTCGAGATCTAAGGGGACCCACATGATCGGTAACTGGAACTACGGTACGGGCCGCCGCAAGAGCGCAGTCGCACGTGTCTTCATCAAGGCTGGCAAGGGCGACATCGTCGTCAACGGCAAGCCCATCGCTGACTACTTCTCGCGCGAAACGTCGCTGATGATCGTGCGTCAACCGCTGGAACTCACGAACCACGGCCAGACGTTCGACATCAAGGTGAACGTGAATGGTGGCGGTGAAACGGGTCAGGCAGGCGCAGTGCGCCACGGCATCACCCGTGCACTGATCGACTACGATGCGACGCTCAAGCCGTCGCTGTCGAGCGCAGGCTTCGTGACGCGCGATGCGCGTGAAGTCGAGCGTAAGAAGGTCGGTCTGCGCAAGGCACGCCGCGCCAAGCAGTTCTCGAAGCGTTAATTCCGCTTCATGGCCTCGCCGCTTTCGGGCGGCGTCCGCCGGAAAAACCGCCAGCTTTCACGCTGGCGGTTTTTTTATGTCCGCTTGCAGCCCGTGCAGCGGCGGTCCGCCCGGGCACGTTTGATGAAATCGACAAGAACCTATTGATTTCATGGACTTCAGCACGATCTTCTGATCGGCCCTACAATAGCGGCTAAAGCTTTTTGGAGAGTTCGCAATGAACGCTGTTACCGAATCCGCAGCAACGACGGCCGAAATGCCGGTTCCGTTCGTCTTCACCGACGCCGCGGCCGACAAGGTCAAGCAACTGATCGACGAAGAGGGCAATCCCGACCTGAAGCTGCGCGTGTTCGTGCAGGGTGGCGGCTGCTCCGGCTTCCAGTATGGCTTCACGTTCGACGAGGAAGTCAACGAGGACGACACCGTGATGAACAAGAACGGCGTCCAGCTCCTGATCGACTCGATGAGCTACCAGTACCTGGTCGGCGCCGAGATCGACTACAAGGACGACCTCAACGGCGCCCAGTTCGTGATCAAGAACCCGAACGCGAGCACCACCTGCGGGTGCGGTTCGTCGTTCTCGGTCTGAGCGCACGGCAGATTCCTTCCGGTTCGCCGGAATGAAAAACGGGGCTTCATGCCCCGTTTTTTTGCGCCCATACGCGGCGAGCGCCGCGCGGCTGGATTCGAATCAGCGCGGATAGAGCGCGCCGAGCACGCGGTCGCCGGCCGCACCGGTGACCGTCGCGAGATTGCCGGGCTGGCGCGCGGTGAAGCGGTACGCGAGCCACGCGAACGCGAGCGCCTCGACCTGTTGAGGCGGCACGCCGAGCGCGGCCGTCGTATCGACCGTGGCCGGCACGCCGGCCTCGCGCAGCGCTTGCCTGAGCGCGTCGAGCAGCACCGGGTTGCGCGCGCCGCCGCCGCACACGAAGACGGCCTTGCAGCTGGCGGCGTGCTGCGCGATCTCGCGCGCGACCGACACGGCGGTGAGCGCCGTGAGGGTCGCCTGCACGTCCTCCGGCGCGACCTGTGCGAACGCGGCGAGCTTCGCGTCGAGCCACGCGGGGTTGAACAGGTCGCGTCCGGTGCTTTTCGGCGGCGGCGCGGCGAAATACGGCTCGTCGAGCAGCGCGTCGAGCAGCGGCGCGTGCACGGTGCCGCGCGCGGCGAACTTGCCGCCGTCGTCGTACGGCTTGCCGAGATGGCGGGTCGCCCATTCGTCGATCAGCGCATTCGCGGGGCCGCAGTCGAAGCCGCGCACGTCGCCGCCTTCGCCGGGCAGGATCGTGATGTTGCTGATCCCGCCGAGATTGCAGACGACGCGCGTCTCGCCCGGCGCACCGAATACCGTCGTATGGAACGCCGGCGCGAGCGGCGCGCCGTGGCCGCCTGCGGCGACGTCGCGGCTGCGGAAATCGGCGATCACGTCGACATGGGTCAGCTCGGCGAGCAGCGCCGGATTGTTGAGCTGCCGCGTATAACCGCGCTCGGGGCGATGGCGCACCGTCTGGCCGTGCACGCCGATCGCGCGGATCTGGTCGCGCGACAGCCCGGCCGTGCGCTGCAGTTCGTGGCAGCACACCGCATAGCGCGTGACGAGCGCGTTGGCCGCGAGCGATTCGCGGTCGATCTCGTTGTCGCCGGGCTGTTGCAGCGCGAACAGCGCGTCGCGCAACGATTGCGCGAATCCGACGAACGCTTCCGCGAGTACGACCGGCGCCTTGCCGGTCTCGAAACGCACGGCGACACCGTCGACGCCGTCCATGCTGGTTCCCGACATCAGCCCGAAGTAGATGCCGTCGGCCGGATGGGCGTTTTGCGGAGGTCGTTGCGGCACGTTGGGTTCTCCTCGATCATGCGGCGCGGGCCGGTGCCGCGCGTCTTGCGCCCGATTATCCGCGTAACGTGACGCGTCGTTAAGCGATGCGCGCGCAAGTTATGGGAAAATCCCTGTTTTTGCGACATTCTTCCTGGCACCGATGAGCACCGAACCCAGTTCCAAGCCTGTTTTCCCGATCACCGACGAAGTCCGGCATGCGCTCGCCGTCACGAAGCGCGGCGTCGACGAGCTGCTGATCGAGGAAGAGTTCGCGCAGAAGCTCGCGCGCAGCGCGGCCACCGGCACGCCGCTTCGCATCAAGCTCGGCCTCGACCCGACCGCGCCCGACATCCACATCGGCCATACGGTCGTGCTGAACAAGATGCGCCAGCTGCAGGACCTCGGCCACACGGTGATCTTCCTGATCGGCGATTTCACGTCGCTGATCGGCGATCCGTCGGGCCGCAACGCGACGCGCCCGCCGCTCACGCGCGAGCAGATCGAGTCGAACGCGAAGACCTACTTCGAGCAGGCCGCGCTCGTGCTCGATCGCGAAAAGACCGAGATCCGCTACAACAGCGAATGGTCGATGCCGCTCGGCGCGGACGGGATGATCAAGCTCGCGTCGCGCTACACGGTCGCGCGGATTCTCGAGCGCGAGGATTTCACGAAGCGCTTCCAGGGCGGCGTGCCGATCTCGATCCACGAATTCCTGTACCCGCTGATGCAGGGCTACGATTCGGTCGCGCTGAACGCCGATCTCGAACTCGGCGGCACCGACCAGAAGTTCAACCTGCTGGTCGGCCGCGAACTGCAGAAGCAATACGGCCAGGAACAGCAGTGCATCCTGACGATGCCGCTGCTCGAAGGCCTCGACGGCGTCGAGAAGATGTCGAAGTCGAAGGGCAACTATGTCGGCATCAGCGAGAAGCCGACCGACATGTTCGGCAAGCTGATGAGCATTTCGGACACGCTGATGTGGCGTTACTTCGAACTGCTGTCGTTCCGCAGCCTGGACGAGATCGCCGGCTTCAAGCGCGAGGCCGAAGGCGGCCGCAACCCGCGCGATTTCAAGGTGCTGCTCGCGCAGGAAATCGTCGCGCGGTTCCATTCGCAGCCCGACGCCGAGCGTGCGCTCGAGGACTTCAACCACCGCGCGAAGGGCGGTGTGCCGGACGATATTCCGTCGGTCACGCTCGCCGGCGCACCGCTGGCGATCGGCCAGTTGCTGAAGCAGGCCGGCCTCGTGCCGTCGACGAGCGAGGCACTGCGCAACATCGAGCAGGGCGGCGTGAAGATCGACGGCGCGATCGTGTCGGACAAGGGCCTGAAGGTCGAGGCCGGCGAGTTCGTCGTGCAGGTCGGCAAGCGCCGCTTCGCGCGCGTCACGCTGACCGCATGATCGCGCTGATCCAGCGCGTGAAGCGCGCCGACGTGCGCGTCGGCGAGCGCACGACGGGCGAGATCGGCGCGGGCCTGCTCGCGCTCGTCTGTGCGGAGCGCGGCGACACCGACGCGGCGGCCGACAAGCTGCTGGCGAAGATGCTTGGCTACCGCGTGTTCAGCGATGCGGCCGGCAAGATGAACCTCCCGGTGTCGAACATCGACGGCGAGGGCCGCGCGGGCGGCCTGCTGCTCGTGTCGCAGTTCACGCTGGCGGCCGATACCAACAGCGGGCTGCGTCCGAGCTTCACGCCGGCCGCACCGCCCGACGAAGGCGCGCGGCTGTTCGACTACTTCGTCGCGGCCGCGCGTGCGCGCCATCCGGTCGTCGAGACGGGCGAGTTCGGCGCCGACATGCAGGTGTCGCTCGTCAACGACGGCCCCGTGACGTTCTGGCTGCAAGTGCGGCCCTGATTCTTTCCCGGAGACGCACCGCGATGGCCACCACGCAGATTCTTTTCATTCGCCATGGCGAGACGGCCTGGAACCGCATCAAACGCATCCAGGGCCATATCGACATCCCGCTGGCCGACTCGGGGCTCGCGCAGGCGCAACGGCTGGCCGCGCGGCTCGCACGCGAAACGCGTGACGGTGCGCGCATCGACGCGGTGTATTCGAGCGACCTGATGCGCGCGCAGCAGACCGCTTTGCCCTTTGCCGACGCGCTCGGGTTGCCGCTGCTGCTGCGTGAAGGGTTGCGCGAGCGCTCGTACGGCGCGTTCCAGGGGCACGACAGCACCGAGATCGAGGCGCTGTTTCCGGACGCGTACGCGGCCTGGCAGACGCGTGATCCGGGCTTCGCGCCGGAAGGCGGCGAGTCGCAGCGCGCGTTCTATCACCGCGTGCTGCATGCGCTCGAGCCGATCGTCGCCGCGCATCCGGGCGGTCGGATCGCGTGCGTCGCGCACGGCGGCGTGCTCGACAGTGTGTATCGCTTCGCGAACGGGCTCGATCTGTCCGCACCGCGCAACTATCAGTTGCTCAACACCAGCATCAACGTCGTCGATTACGTGGACGGCCGCGCGCACGTCGTGCAGTGGGCTGACGTGTCGCACCTCGATGCCGAGAGCGACGACGACGGGTATCGCAAGGTACTCTGACTGAGTGTGAGGGCCCGCCCGGTACGGCCGGCCGGGCTTCCCCTTCGAGCGTGATCCTTACTGCGGCAGCCCGTGGCGCGCCTTGTAGTCGAGCGCGTATGCGATCTTGCCGGGCTTGTCGGCCGTGATCGGCTGGCGCAGCTTGTCGAATTCCCCCTTGTTGTATTTCTTCCCGCCGTTGATCGCATCCGCGCGCCCGAGGTCGGCGCCCGTCTTGCCGTCGATCACCGGGTCCGTGGCCGCGACCATGCGCGTCGACGCATTCCAGACCGCGTTCAGGTAGCCCGTGTCGGCCTTCGCCGGATCGGGGTCGGTCGCACCGGCGCGCGTCAGGTCGTAGCCGGCGAGCGAGAACGTGCCCGGCTGCGCGCGCAGCCAGTCGGACCAGTAGAACTCGAGGTAGTCGGTGCCTTGCGCGGGCTTGCTGTAGCCGATGTCGCGCGTGAAATAGACGAGCGACCGGTAGCGGTCGTTCGTCATCCCGAGCTTCAGGCCGAGCCCGGTCGGCAGCTGCGCGACCGTGATCGGTTTGCCTTCGCCATTCTTCAGGCGCACATAGCCGCGGTTTTGCATCTGCTGCCAGAACGCGTCGCCCGAGTAGTCGCTCAGGTTGTCCTTGACGACGACGTGCACGTGCAGCGCCGGGCCGCCGTCGGGTGTTTCGTAGTAGGTCGACAGGCCGTGGTGGCCGTCGGTCAGGTACAGCGCATCGCCGTTCGGGCCGATCACGACGGGGTTCAGCACCGAGCGGTCGCGGGCGTTCGCGTCGGTCGTCGAACACGCGTAGCTCGCGGGTTCGCGCAGCGACGATTTGGCCGTGTAGCCGCTCGATGCGACGCCGCCGAGCCCTTCGTCCGCGCAGAAGTCGTCGAATTTCTTGTCGGGCTGCAGTTCGTAGCGGCCGAGCTTGTAATAGATCTGGTCGTAGCCGATCGCGCCCTGCGTCGGATGGAGATCGCCGAGCGTCACGTCGATCAGGTCGCCCGCGCGGGCGGCCTTCCACTTGCCCGGTTGCGGCGTGACGGTGGCGGGCGGCGTGGGGGCGGGCGTTGTCGTCGTGCCGCCGGACGGCGTTTGCGCGTCCGTGCGCGCGACGGCGGTGACATCGTCGCCGCCGCAGGCGGTCAGGGCGAAGACGGCGGACAGGCTGGCGGCAAGGGCGAAACGGATCGGCAGGCGTGGCATCGCGGGCATCGGGTGTCGGTCGGGTTGGCAGGACACCACGCGGGTAACGGACATGCGGGACGTACAGGACGTGTGACCGTGCGCGGGTGCGAGCCCGTCAGCTTGTCACATGAATTTGACAGTTAATTGAAATGTTCTGAGGAAGCTGATCGTCAGGCTGGCGGATCGCCGTCGACCGGTGTCGCAGTTGCGCGGCGGCGCGCGCGTTTCGACGCGCCGTTGACGAGCGCCCAGCGCAGCACGGGGGCGACGGTCCGTACGCCGGGCCGGACCACCGCGCGACGCAACGGCGCGAACGTCGACACGCCGAGCATGCGCTGTGCCCACGGCGGCAGCAGGTCGATCCCGGCATGCATCACCAGCGACGCGGCCGGCCGCAGCGCGGGTGTCGCGACCGGCACATTCAGCAGGATGGACATCACTTCGAAGGTATGCGGCCCGGCCTCGAGTTCGGGCTGCATGCGCGCGAGATAGGCAGCGACCTCGGCGCGCGAGCGGGGCACCTCGTGTGCGCCGAGCAGTTCGGCGATCAATGCCGTTTCGGCGTAATAGCGGTCCTGCAATTCGCCCGGCAGCGCCGGATTCACGTAGCACAGATGCGCGGCGAGGAAGCTCGATACTTCGGCGATATGCACCCAGGTCAGCAACGCCGGATCGTCGGCGCGGTATGGCCGACCGTCGGGTGCGGTACCCGCTATGCGCGCGTGGATCGCTTTCACGCGTTCGATCAGCGCGAGTGCGTCCGCGCGACTGCCGAACGTCGTGCCCGTGATGAACGTGGCGGTGCGCCGCAAGCGGCCGAGGATGTCGGTGCGAAACGACGAGTGATCCCACACGCCCGCGAGTGCGAGCGGATGGAGCGCCTGCAGCAGCAGCGCGGCGATGCCGCCAGTCATCATCGACGTGAAGTCGGCATGCACGCGCCAGCAGACGGCGTCGGGGCCGAACAGCCCCGGATCTCCGGGTGGCGAAGAGAGGTCGAGCGACGGGCCGCCGCCGCCCGCCGTCAGGTGCGTGATGCCGGCCACGAGCCGCTTGCGGATCGGCTCGGCCCAGCGCGGGCCCGGTGCGGGTGCGGCGGGGTGGCGGCTGGGCGGCGTCGTCATGGCAGGTACGGCTCGGGCGACGGGCTACTTCCCGTCGGGGACATCCCACGCGCCGCGTTCGGCGCGGCCGGTGTCGGGCACGGAGAGCCCGAAGTGGCGATAGGTGAGCAGCGTCGCGACGCGCCCGCGCGGCGTGCGCTGCAGGAAGCCCTGCTGGATCAGGTACGGTTCGATCACGTCCTCGATCGTGTCGCGCTCCTCGCCGATCGCCGCCGCGAGGTTGTCGAGGCCGACCGGGCCGCCGTCGAACTTGTACAGGATCGCCTCGAGCAGCTTGCGGTCCATCAGGTCGAAGCCGACCGGATCGACGTCGAGCATCGCGAGCGCGGCATCGGCGACGGCCGCGGTGATCTGGCCGTCGGCCTTCACTTCCGCGAAGTCACGCACGCGGCGCAGCAGCCGGTTCGCAATCCGCGGCGTACCGCGCGCGCGCTTCGCGATTTCCAGCGCGCCGTTCGGATCGATCTGCGCGTTCAGCAGCGACGCCGAGCGTCGCACGATGCGCGACAGTTGCTCGGCGTCGTAGAACTCGAGCCGCGCAACGATCCCGAACCGGTCGCGCAGCGGGTTGGTCAGCATCCCGGCGCGGGTGGTTGCACCGACGAGCGTGAACGGCTGCAGGTCGAGCTTCACGCTGCGCGCGGCCGGGCCTTCGCCGATCATGATGTCGATCTGGTAATCCTCGAGTGCCGGATACAGGATTTCCTCGACGACCGGCGACAGCCGGTGGATCTCGTCGATGAACAGCACGTCGTTCGCTTCGAGGTTCGTCAGCAGCGCGGCGAGATCGCCGGCGCGTTCGAGCACGGGGCCCGACGTCTGGCGCAGGTTCACGCCCATCTCGCGCGCGATGATGTGCGCGAGCGTCGTCTTGCCGAGACCGGGCGGCCCGAACAGCAGCACGTGGTCGAGCGGCTCCGAGCGGCGCTTGGCGGCTTCGATGAAGATCTCGAGCTGGCCGCGCACCTTTTCCTGGCCGACGTAGTCGTCGAGCTGGCGCGGCCGCAGCGCACGTTCGAACACCTCCTCGTGCGACGAGGCGGGCGTGGCGGCGATGATCCGCTGCTCGGTGGCGAGTTTGTCGGTTTCAATCATGCGGCCATTGTACCGCGCGGCGTGGTCCCGCCCAGGGCCTGCTCCCGCTAATAACGGGCTTGCGCTGGCCACCAGAAGGGCCGAGCGCAAGGATTGCGACGAAGCGAATACTCGACGTATTCGCAAGGAGCATGACGCAGCGATCGGCCCTTCTGGTGGCCAGCCCCACGAATGAATTTTTCCAAACAGGGGAACGAGCCTTGCCGGCCGTATTGCGGCGTCGCGCGTTGCTTGTTTGGCTCGGCCAAACGGCGCTCCTTGCTCCTTGCACTACGGCCGGCAAGGCTCGTTCGCAAGCCCGTTATTAGCGGGAGCAGGCCCTTGACCAAACGGCCGACTGGCGAGCACCGCGCGGCCGCGCGACACTGACTTCAACAGCCGGTCTGGCCGCGCGTTACGCCTTCGACAGCGCCTTCAGCGCAAGCTTGATGCCTTCGGACACGCCGGTGCCGGCCGGCACGTTCTTGATCGCGGCGAGGCCTTCCTTTTCGGAGTAGCCGAGCGCGAGCAGCGCGTTGAGGATGTCGGTCGCGTGGTCGGACGGCGATGCGGCGCCGGCGAGCGCGCCGAGATCGGCACCGAGCTTGCCCTTCAGTTCGAGCAGCAGGCGCTCGGCCGTCTTCTTGCCGATGCCGGGCAGGCGCGTGAGGCGCGCGGCGTCCTGCATCGTCACGGCCTGCGCGAGCTCCTGCACGCTCATGCCGGACAGCACGGCGAGCGCCATGCGCGCGCCGATGCCGGTGATCTTCAGCAGCTCGCGGAAGGTCGTGCGCTCCTGCAGCGTCAGGAAGCCGTACAGCAGGTGCGCGTCCTCCCGGACGATCTGCTGCGTGAGCAGCACGACGCGCTCGCCTGTTTGAGGCAGGTTGTAGAAGGTGCTCATCGGCACGTCGATTTCGTAGCCGACGCCGTTGCAGTCGACGAGCAGGTGAGGCGGATTCTTTTCGAGCAGGATGCCGGCGATGCGACCGATCATGGGGGACGGGATGCGAGGAAGAAAGCGCGAGTGTAGCGCACGCGCGGCGCAATACCGACGGGATCGGCCGTCAGGCCGAAGCAATGCGTGTCGTGCACGCGCCGTGCGCGGTCAAGACGGTCGATCCGGCGTGCCGGGCGACGGCATGTGCCGGTGTCAGCCCACCAGCCGCCCGCGCCGCACGCGCAGCCCCTTCTTCGCGAGCGCCGGCGCGAGGCCGCCGAGCGTGCTGAGCGTCGTGCCGCCGTGCGCATGGCAGATCGCCATGCCGAGCGCGTCGGCCGCGTCGGAGCCCGGTTGTCCGGAGAGATTGAGCAGCCGCGTGACCATTTCCTGCATCTGCGTCTTGGTCGCGCGGCCGTAGCCGACGACGGCCTGCTTGAGCTGCAGCGCCGTGTATTCGGCGACGGGCAGGCCGCCCGCGACGAGGCCGCAGATCGCGGCGCCGCGCGCCTGGCCGAGCAGCAGCGTCGACTGCGGGTTCACGTTGACGAACACCTTTTCGATCGCGGCCTGGTCGGGCGCATGTTCGCGCACGATCGTCGAGACGCCCTGGAAGATCGTGCCGAGCCGGGTGGCCAGGTCGGCCGTCGGCGTGCGGATCACGCCGCTCGTGACATAGGCGAGCTGGTGGCCGCTGACGTCGATGACGCCGAAGCCGGTGACGCGCAGGCCAGGGTCGATGCCGAGAATTCGCATGAGTGAGGAGAGTTGCCTGATGCAGCGATACTACAACGAATGGTGCGGCGACCCGGCAGCAGGGTCGCGCGCCGGGGCGTCGCGCAATAAAAAACCCGGCGGGTGCGACGCCGCCGGGCTTGCGTACAGCGGCCGCGCGGGCCGTGTGCGATCAGTGACGGAAGTGGCGCACGCCCGTCAGGATCATCGCGATGTTGTGCTCGTCGGCCGCGGCGATCACTTCGTCGTCGCGCATCGAGCCGCCCGGCTGGATCACGCAGGTCGCGCCGGCTGCCACGACGACGTCGAGGCCGTCGCGGAACGGGAAGAACGCATCCGACGCGACGGCCGAGCCGGCCAGCGTCAGGCCTGCATTCTGTGCCTTGATGCTCGCGATGCGCGCGGAATCGACGCGGCTCATCTGGCCCGCGCCGACGCCGAGCGTCATGCCGTTGCCGCAGAACACGATCGCGTTCGACTTCACGTACTTCGCGACGCGCCACGCGAACAGCAGGTCGTCCATTTCCTTCGGCGTCGGCTGGCGCTTCGTGACGACGCGCAGCTCGTGCGGCTGCACGTTCTTCGAGTCGAGCGACTGCACGAGCAGGCCGCCGCCCACGCGCTTCAGGTCGAATGCGTTATGACCGTCGCCGAGCGCGATTTCGAGCAGGCGCACGTTCTGCTTCGCGGTGAACACCTGCTTCGCGGCGTCGGAGAACGACGGTGCGATCAGCACTTCGACGAACTGCTTCGCGACAGCCTGAGCGGCCGCTTCGTCGACTTCGCGGTTGAACGCGATGATGCCGCCGAATGCGGAGGTCGGGTCGGTCTGGAACGCCTTCGCGTAAGCGTCGGCCGAGTCGTTGCCGACCGCGACGCCACACGGGTTCGCATGCTTGATGATCACGCAGGCCGGCGCGTCGAACGTCTTCACGCATTCCCACGCCGCGTCCGAATCCGCGATGTTGTTGTACGACAGTTCCTTGCCCTGCAGCTGGCGGTAGTTCGCGAGCGCGCCGGCTTGCGGCGCGATGTCGCGGTAGAACGCCGCGCTCTGGTGCGGGTTCTCGCCGTAGCGCAGGTCCTGCACCTTGTCGAACGCGATGTTCAGCGTCGCCGGGTACGCGTTGCGCGATGCGTGCTGCAGCTCGTCGGTCAGGCTCGTCAGGTAGTTCGTGATCGCGCCGTCGTATTGCGCGGTGTGCGCGAACACCTTCGTCGCGAGGCGGAAGTTGGTCGCGTAGCCGACCGCGTTGCCGTTCGCCTTCATTTCATCGAGCACGACCGCGTAGTCGGCCGGATCGACGACGACCGTCACGTCGCGATGGTTCTTCGCGGCCGAGCGCAGCATCGTCGGGCCGCCGATGTCGATGTTCTCGATCGCGTCGGCGAGCGTGCAGTCGTCCTTCGCGATCGTCGCGACGAACGGATACAGGTTCACGACGAGCAGGTCGATCGTCGGGATGCCGTGCTGTTCCAGCGCCTGCATGTGCTCGGGCAGGTCGCGGCGGGCGAGGATGCCGCCGTGCACCTTCGGGTGGAGCGTCTTCACGCGCCCATCGAGCATTTCCGGAAAGCCCGTGTAGTCGGCCACTTCGGTAACGGGCAGGCCCGCGTCGGCGAGCAGTTTCGCGGTGCCGCCCGTCGACAGCAGCTTGACGCCGAGGTCGGACAGCGACTTCGCGAAGTCGACGATGCCGGTCTTGTCGGAAACGGAAATGAGCGCTTGCTTGATCATGATGGAACCACCAATAGCCAGGGAAACGGGGACGGGACGGCCGGCTACAGCAGGCCGTGCTGCTGCAGCTTCTTGCGCAGCGTATTGCGATTGATGCCGAGGTACTCCGCGGCGAGCGACTGGTTGCCGCCTGCCTGTACGAGCACGACCTCGAGCATCGGCTTTTCGACGCAGGACATCACCATTTCATAGACGTCGTGCGGATTGGAGCCGTCTAGATCCCGGAAATACACGTCCAGGCTCTCGCGGACACATTGTTCGATGTTGTGCTTGCTCATGCTGCTAACTGGTTATGGTCGTCCGACTCGCCCTGGCCGTTTTCCTCTTCGTCATCGACATAGACGAGATGGTCCGACAGCGCTTTTTGCGCCTCGAAGAATTCATTGACGGCGGCGAGTTGCTCGCGGGTGGAATCGAGCGTGTTCATCCTGTGCCGGAACCCGTTGGCACCGGAAAGGCCGCGAGTGTACCAGCCGATGTGCTTGCGCGCAGTACGGACTCCCGTGAATTCACCATAGAAAGCGTAGTGGTCTTCCAGGTGTTCGTTCATCACGTGCTGGATCTCGTCGATCCGCGGCGGGGGCAGCAACTCGCCAGTTTGCAGGAAATGATCGATTTCGCGGAACAACCACGGCCGGCCTTGCGCGGCGCGACCGATCATCAGTGCGTCGGCGCCCGTTGCGTCGAGCACGGCCTTCGCCTTCGCGGGCGACGTGATGTCGCCGTTCGCGACGACCGGAATCCCGACGGCCGCCTTCACGGCCGCGATGGTTTCGTATTCGGCGTCGCCGCGGTACAGGTCGGCGCGCGTGCGGCCGTGCACGGTCAGCATCGAGATGCCGGCGGCTTCGGCCAGGCGCGCGACCGTGATCGCGTTCTTGTGCTCGCGGTCCCAGCCGGTGCGGATCTTCAGCGTGACGGGCACTGCATCGGGCCCCGTGCCGACCGCCGCGACGACGGCCTCGACGATCCGTTGCACGAGCGGCTCGTTCTGCAGCAGCGCGGAACCGGCCGCGACGTTGCAGACCTTCTTCGCCGGGCAGCCCATGTTGATGTCGATGATCTGCGCGCCGTTGTCGACGTTGTAGCGGGCCGCTTCAGCCATCATCGCCGGATCGGCGCCCGCGATCTGCACCGCGATCGGCTCGACCTCGCCTTCGTGGTTCGCGCGCCGCATCGTCTTCGCGCTTTTCCACAGCTGCGCGTTGGACGCGACCATCTCGGACACGGCGTAACCGGCCCCCAGCTGCTTGCACAGCTGGCGGAACGGACGATCCGTCACGCCGGCCATCGGTGCGACGAACAGGTTGTTACGCAATACGTGAGAGCCGATAACGGGCATCGCAATGGCACCGCCCGCGACAGGTGCGGGCATGAAAAGGGCGGACGGAAAACGCGCATTTTACCGTATTCCCATGCCCCGCCGATTTGACCCGGTTTGCGTGGTCCGGCCGGGCGCACCCGGAGGTGCGCCGCGCGTCAGTTGCGCTGGCCGAACATCATCTGGCGCGCGATCACCTTCTTGAGCGGCGGCACGAATTCGAGCGCGGTGAGCGCGGCGCCGCGCAGCAGCGGGAGCGGGCCCGAGTCGATCGTAAACAGGCGCGCAAGCGTGTCGGTCGCGCCGATCGTGAAGCGCCGGTCGAGCGCGCGGCGTGCATTGAAGGCCGCGAGCGCGGTCGCTTCGAGGCCTTGCGCGGACAGCGTGTCGACCAGCGTATGCGCATCGCGCAGCCCGAGGTTGAGCCCCTGGCCCGCGACGGGGTGCAGGGTTTGCGCGGCATTGCCGACGATCGCGACG
The DNA here is from genome assembly GCF_052952715.1 of Burkholderia sp. YIM B11467. Classification (NCBI taxonomy): domain Bacteria; kingdom Pseudomonadati; phylum Pseudomonadota; class Betaproteobacteria; order Burkholderiales; family Burkholderiaceae; genus Burkholderia; species Burkholderia sp. YIM B11467. Next base: position 606,191 of record NZ_JBQVSQ010000003.1, on the reverse strand, counting down.
CGGCCGCTGACGAGCGTCTGCGCGGCGTTCAGGCCGAGCGGGAACGCCGCGCGGCCCGCGATCGCGACGAATTGGCCCATGCGTTCGCCGAACGCGCTGCCGAGCTCGCGCAGGAGCGCGTCGTCGGGCAGCGCGGCGCGGCGCGCCGCTTCGTCGGGCGTGCAGCACCAGACGAGCGCGTAGTCGGCCTGGCGCGGCCCGCCGAGCGGCAGCAGCGCGAGCGGGCCTTCGTGCGTGAAGCGCTCCCATGCTACGTTCGGGCGTGGCACCGAGACCGTGACCGTGCCGACGAGCGCGGTCTGCCCGTAGTCACGGCGCTGCTGGCCGGCGTCGGCCGCCTGTTCGTGGAACAGCCCGCCTTCCGCGTTGATGACGATGCGCGCGCGCAGTGTGCGCTCGCCTTGCGGGCCGTCGAGCGTCAGCGTGACGCCGTCGGCATCCTGCTGCGGCGCGCGCGCGGTGGTCGACGTGAGCCAGTCGACGCGCGTGCCGCGCACGGCGCCCGCGAGCGCCTGCACGAGCGAGCCGTAGCGCACGACATAACCGAGTGCGGCAAGGTCGTGCTCGTCGCGGTCGATCAGCGTGCGGCCGAAATGGCCGCGCTGCGACACGTGGATATGTTCGATCGGCGTCGCGTCGGCGGGCCACGCGAGCGTGTCGAGCAGCACGCGGCTGCCGTGCGAGACGGCGATCGCGCGCGGGTCGTTCACGCTCGCGACCGGTTCGCGTGCATCGATCAGCGCGATCGACGCGTGTTGGGTTGCGCTGCGGCGCGCGAGCCAGCCGGCGAGCGCGAGCCCGACGGGGCCGGCGCCGACGATGGCGAGGTCGTAGTCCGGCGTGGCCGGGGAGGAAGCGGTCGTCATCTTGATTCGTGATACGGAAATAACGGTCGACGGCGGGTCGACGGCGGCGCGACGAACAGGCGGCGGCCGGTCATGCGCCGTGCGCCGCGCCTGCGCGCATCAGCGCTTCGATCTCGTCCGCGGCGACGGGCACACCGCGCGTGATCAGCTCGCAGCCGTGCTCGCGCACGATCGCGTCGTCCTCGATGCGGATGCCGATGTTCCAGTACTCGGGCGGCACGTCGTCGGCTGCCCGCACATACAGGCCGGGCTCGACCGTCAGCGTCATGCCGGGCTTCAGCGTGCGCCACGGCAGCGCGCCGTTGCCGTCGCGCTCGGCGAGCCGCTCGCGGTAGTCGCCGCAGTCATGCACGTCCATCCCGATCCAGTGGCCCGTGCGGTGCATGTAGAAGCGCGTGTATGCGCGCTCGGCGATCACGTCGTCGACGTTCGAGAAGCGTGTTTTCGGGATGATGCCGGTGTCGAGCAGCCCCTGCGCGAGCACGCGCACGGCCGCGTCGTGCGGCGCCTCGAACGGCACGCCCGCGCGCGTCGCGTCGATCGCGGCCTGCTGCGCGGCGAGCACGATGTCGTACAGCGTGCGCTGCGCGGGCGAGAAGCGCCCGTTGGCCGGGAACGTGCGCGTGATGTCCGACGCGTAGCCGTCGAGTTCGCATGCGGCGTCGATCAGGATCAGGTCGCCGTCCTTCGCGGCCGCGTTGCCGGCCGGGTAGTGCAGCACGCACGCATTCGCGCCGGCCGCGACGATCGAGCCGTACGCGGGCGCCTGCGCGCCGTGCTTGCGGAACAGATACAGCAGCTCGGCCTCGAGTTCGTATTCGCGGATGCCGGGGCGGCACACCTGCATCGCGCGGCGGTGCGCGAGCGCGGAGATGTGCGCGGCGCGCATCATGATCGCGAGTTCGTGTTCGTCCTTCACGAGCCGCATGTCGTCGACGAGCGGCGTGAGGTCGAGCATCGCGTCCGGCGCGGCGACACCCGTGCGCGCCAGCGCGCGCACCGCGTCGAGCCAGCCGGCGAGCTGGCGTTCGAAGTCGGCCGATGCGCCGAACCGGTAGTGCACGGTGCCCGCGTCGGCGAGCAGGCGCGGCATCTCGGTGTCGATCACGTCGACCGCGAACGCCGCGTCGAAGCCGAACGCGTCGCGCGCGGCTTCGGGGCCGTAGTGGAAACCTTCCCAGATCTCGCGGTCGGGATTCTTGCCGCGGCAGAACAGGATCGACTCCGGCGCGCCGTGCGGCGCGGCCGCGTTCAGCACGAGCACGGCATCCGGCTCGGTGAAGCCCGTCAGGTAATGGAAGTAGCTGTCGTGCCGGTACGGGTAGGCCGTATCGCGGTTGCGCAGCATTTCGGGCGCGGTGGGGACGATGGCGACGCCGCCGCCCGCGGCGCGCAGTGCGGCAAGCACGCGTTCACGGCGTTGGCGGTAGACGTCGACGGCGATGGCGGTATCGAGGGGCGCATTCATCGTGCGATTGTAGCGCCGCCGGACGCGGCGCGTGAGAGGGGCGGCCGCGAGCCGCGCCGGCAGGCCCGCGCGGCGGCTGTTGCAAACCATCCACAGGCCGGCCGGGCGATTTTCTACCGCGCGACCCTGCCCGGTTATGATCGGCGACAACGTATACTCTCGGCGGTTCCCTTAAAAAGGCAGATGATGAAATTAATCGGTTCGCTCAGCAGCCCGTACGTCCGAAAGGCGCGGATCGTGCTTGCTGAAAAGAAGATCGACTACAAGCTGGAGCTCGAGAACGTGTGGGCGCCGGAGACGGATATTCATGCATCGAATCCGCTCGGCAAGGTCCCGTGCCTCGTGATGGAGGATGGTGCCGCGGTGTTCGATTCCCGCGTGATCTGCGAATACGTCGATACGCTGTCGCCGGTCGGCAAGCTGATTCCGCCGTCGGGCCGCGAGCGCGTCGAAGTGCGCTGCTGGGAAGCGCTGGGCGACGGCGTGCTCGACGCGGCCGTCGCGATTCGTCTCGAATACACGCTGCGCGACGACGTGCAGCGCAGCGCAAGCTGGATCGCGCGCCAGCAGCGCAAGATCGACGATGCGCTCGTCGCGATGTCGCAGGGCCTCGGCGGCAAGACGTGGTGCGTCGGTAATCATTACACGCTCGCCGACATCGCACTCGGCTGCGCGCTCGGTTATCTCGACTTCCGGATGCCCGAACTGAACTGGCGCGAGCATCACCCGAACCTCGACAAGCACTTCGTCAAGCTGCAGCAACGGCAGTCGTTCGCGGACACGCTGCCGCAGAACTGAGCCGCTGCCGGCCGTGCGTTCAAGCGTTCGAGCGTTCACGCATTCGGCAGACAAAAGAAAAGCGCCCCGCGGGGCGCTTTTCTTTTTGCCGGGCCGCCACCGGAGCGGGGCGGCCGCGAGCGTCACTCGATCGACGCGTACACGGCCTCGCCGAGCGTGAACGAATCGCTGCGCGCAATCGGCCACCAGCTGTCGTACAGCGTGAAGCCGCAATGGTTGCCGTCGAGCAGCGCGCCGGGCTTCAGGTACTTCAGCAACTGCGACATCAGCCGGACCTCGTGCGGCGAGATGCGCTGCACGATGTGATGCGCGCGCAGCTCCGACGGATGCGACAGGCCGGCCGCCTGCACGAGTTCCTGCAGCGCGTGCAGCGTATTGCGGTGGAAGTTGTACACGCGGTCGGCCTTGTCGGGCACGACGAGCGCGCGCTGGCGCACCGGGTCCTGCGTCGCGACGCCGGTCGGGCAGCGGCCCGTGTGGCAGGTCTGCGCCTGGATGCAGCCGACCGCGAACATGAAGCCGCGCGCCGAGTTCACCCAGTCCGCGCCGATCGCGAGCGTGCGCGCGACGTCGAACGCGGTGATGATCTTGCCGCTCGCGCCGATCTTCACGCGATCGCGCACGCCGATCCCGACCAGCGTGTTGTGCACGAGCAGCAGCCCTTCCTGCAGCGGCACGCCGACGTGGTCGGTGAATTCGAGCGGCGCCGCGCCCGTGCCGCCTTCCGCGCCGTCGACGACGATGAAGTCCGGCACGATGCCCGTCTCGACCATCGCCTTCGCGATCCCGAAGAATTCCCACGGATGGCCGACGCACAGCTTGAAGCCGGTCGGCTTGCCGCCCGACAGCGTGCGCAGCCGCTCGACGAATTCGAGCAGCCCGCGCGGCGTCGAGAACTCCGAGTGCGTCGCGGGCGAGATGCAGTCCTTGCCCATCGGCACGCCGCGCGTCTCGGCGATCTCCGGCGTGATCTTCGCGGCCGGCAGCACGCCGCCGTGGCCCGGCTTCGCGCCCTGCGACAGCTTCACCTCGATCATCTTGACCTGCGGGTCGGCGGCCTGCTTCGCGAATTTGTCGGGGTTGAACGTGCCGTCGTCGTTGCGGCAGCCGAAGTAGCCCGACGCGATTTCCCAGATGATGTCGCCGCCGTTCTCGCGGTGGTACTTCGACAGCGAGCCTTCGCCCGTGTCGTGCGCGAAACCGCCTTTCTTCGCGCCGAGGTTCAGCGAACGGATCGCGTTCGCGGACAGCGAGCCGAAGCTCATCGCCGAGATGTTGAAGATCGAGATGTCGTACGGCTGCGCGCGATTCGCACCGACGCGGATGCGGAAATCGTGGTTCGGCAGCTTCGTCGGCGCGAGCGAGTGGCTGATCCATTCGTGCGCGACGGCCTTCACGTTCAGCTCGGTGCCGTACGGGCGATTGTCGGCGACGTTCTTCGCGCGCTGGTAGACGAGGCTGCGCTGCGCGCGCGAGAACGGTTTCTCGTCGGTATCGTCCTCGACGAAGTACTGGCGGATCTCGGGACGGATGAACTCGAACAGGAAGCGGAAGTGGCCCCAGAGCGGGTAGTTGCGCAGGATCGCGTGACGGTCCTGGTTCAGGTCGTACACGCCGAGCGCGACGAGGGCGGCGGGGATGATGATCCACAGCCAGGAAAGCACGTGGATCGACGCAAGCGCGGCCGTTGCGACGAGCAGCAGGATGGCACACCACATCGCCAGATAGCGTCGTGAAAGCATGGGGACTCCTAGGGTCTATTCATGTATGGAACGCGCATGCGAATGCCCGAAATCGCCCGCAGGGCAAGGAGTGAGGAGCGCCGTTTGGCCGAGCCAAACAAGTGACGAACGACACCGCCATGCGGGCGATTTCGGGCATTCCCGTGGAATGATCTACTTAGATTTGGGGTTGCCACGAGAAGGGCCGCTCGCCGCGTTGCGCTCCTTGCGAATACGTCAGTATTCGCGGCGTCGCGCGCCTCGCGAGCGGCCCTTCTCGTGGCAACGCATGCGCGTTCCATACATGAATAGACCCTGCATCTTGAAATACCGCCATGCGTGCGCTGCGCGGCGGTCTGCCGGCCTCGGCGGAATCGTGTTCCGCCGGGCGCGGCGTGCCGCAAGTCTAAACCGAATATGTGTCAGCGTGCGTCGGCGAGCGCCGGGGCGCGACCTTCCGCCGATGCGGAAGGGCTGGTCGCCGCGGATTCGATGATGCCGCCGCCGAGGCAGATCTCGCCGTCGTACAGCACGGCCGACTGGCCGGGCGTGACGGCCCACTGCGCGTCGTCGAACGCGAGCGAGAAGCGTGCTTCGCCTTCCGGACCGGATGCGGCGCCGCCGATCGCGGCCCGACCGAACGTGCACGCCGCATCGGCTTGCCGGTAGCGTGTCTTCGCGCCGCACGCGAAGCCTTCCGCCGGCGGCTCGCCCGCGACCCAGCTCACGTTGCCGGCGACGAGCTCGCGCGACAGCAGCCACGGGTGATCGTGGCCCTGCACGACGTACAGCGTGTTCGACGCGATGTCCTTCGCGGCGACGAACCACGGTTCGCCGCTGCCGTCCTTGCTGCCGCCGAGGCCGATGCCCTTGCGCTGGCCGAACGTGTAGAACGCGAGGCCGATGTGCTTGCCGACGACCTTGCCGTCGGGCGTCTTCATCGGGCCGGGTTTCGTCGGAAGGTAGCGGTTCAGGAAATCGCGGAACGGCCGTTCGCCGATGAAGCAGATGCCCGTCGAATCCTTCTTCTTCGCGTTCGGCAGCCCGATCTGCGCGGCGATTTCGCGCACCTTCGTCTTCGGGATCTCGCCGAGCGGGAACATCGTCTTCGACAGTTGCGCCTGGTTCAGCCGGTGCAGGAAGTACGACTGGTCTTTCGTATGATCGAAGGCCTTCAGCAGTTCGAAACGGCCGTCGCGCTCGCGCACGCGCGCATAGTGGCCGGTCGCGATCATTTCCGCGTCGAGCGACATCGCGTGATCGAGGAACGCCTTGAACTTGATCTCGGCATTGCACAGCACGTCGGGGTTCGGCGTGCGGCCGGCCGAGTATTCGCGCAGGAACTCGGCGAACACGCGGTCCTTGTATTCGGCGGCGAAGTTGACGGCTTCCACGTCGATGCCGATCAGGTCGGCCACCGACACGACGTCGATCCAGTCCTGGCGCGTCGAGCAGTATTCGCCGTCGTCGTCGTCTTCCCAGTTCTTCATGAACAGGCCGACCACGTCGTAGCCCTGTTCCTTCAGCAGCCACGCGGTCACCGACGAATCGACGCCGCCCGACATGCCTACCACTACACGGCGCTTGCTCATTTGTTGACCGCCTGACGTTCGAATGCCTCGGGGCGCGGCGCGACCGAATGCGTGTGCACGAAATCGAGCGGAATGCGCCGCCCGGCGAGATAGTCGTCGACGCAGCGCATCACCGCGGGCGAGCGGTGGCGCTCGCTGCACGCGCGCAGTTCGTCGGCCGTCATCCACAGCGTGCGGACGATGCCGTCGTCGAGCGCGTGGCCCGCGACCGGCTCGCCGGCCGTGCCGCAGAACGTGAAGCGCAGGTAGGTCGCACCGGCGGTGCCGGGGCGATCGTAGTGCGCGAGATAAACACCGACGAGCGCGTCGGGCGTGAACGGGTGCGCGGTTTCCTCGAGCGTCTCGCGGATCACGGCGTCGGCCAGCGTTTCGCCGGCCTCGAGATGGCCGGCCGGCTGGTTGATGCGCAGGCCCGTCGAGGTTTCTTCCTCGATCACGAGAAAGCGGCCGGCGTGCTCGACGAGCGCCGCGACCGTCACATGCGGGGTCCAGATTTCGGGTTTCATGGATCGGCATTTTACCGGTTGCGCCCGAACGCTGCCGGCCGTCTGATCAGACGATAGATGAATCCGACCCTCGCGGATCATCCGTCCCGCCGATGCGCGGCGGCGCGGACCGGGCTAATGTCTCATTCGCGCACGATCGTGCGGAATGTGCTGGCGCGACCATCGCTTTCGGTTAAAGTGCAGCGTAAATGCCGTTGCTCGTGAGCCGGTAAGTCAGCCTGTCCGGCTCGTTGTGCAGTAAAAATTGCAAGAAAAGAAATACTGACAATGACTGGAGGAACTGACGATGCATATTGGAGTGCCTGCTGAAACGCGGGCGAACGAGGCGCGTGTGGCTGCGACGCCGGAAACCGTGAAGAAATACGCGGCTGCCGGCCATCGCGTCAGTATCGCGAAAGGGGCGGGCAGCGCAGCCAGTTATCCCGACGAAGCCTATGCGTCCGCCGGTGCCGAATTGACCGACCAGTCGGCTGCTTTTGATGCCGACATCGTGCTGAAGGTCCAGGCGCCCACCGACCCCGAACTGCCATCGCTCAAGCGCGGCTCCGTGCTGGTCGGCATGCTCGAGCCGTTCAATGCCGAGCAGGCGGCGAAACTCGCGGCAGCCGGCGTGACCGGCTTCGCGCTCGAAGCCGCGCCGCGCACGACACGCGCGCAGAGTCTCGACGTGCTGTCGTCGCAAGCGAACATCGCGGGCTACAAGGCCGTGCTGGTTGCTGCCGCGCTGTATCCGCGCTTCTTCCCGATGCTGATGACCGCCGCGGGCACGGTGAAGGCCGCGCGCGTGCTGATTCTCGGCGCGGGTGTCGCGGGCCTGCAGGCGATCGCGACCGCGAAGCGGCTGGGCGCGGTGATCGAGGCGTCCGACGTGCGGCCGGCCGTGAAGGAGCAGATCGAGTCGCTCGGCGCGAAATTCCTCGATGTCCCGTTCGAAACCGACGAAGAGCGCGAAGCCGCGCAGGGTGTCGGCGGTTATGCGCGCCCGATGCCGCCGTCGTGGCTCGGCCGTCAGGCCGCGCTCGTGCACGAGCGCGCGAAGCAGGCCGACATCGTGATCACCACCGCGCTGATTCCCGGGCGCCCGGCGCCGACGCTGATCTCGGTCGAAACCGCGCAGTCGATGAAGCCCGGCTCGGTGCTCGTCGATCTCGCGGCCGGCCGCGGCCCGGAATTCGACGGCAGGAAGAGCGGCAACTGCCCGCTGACGGTCGCCGACCAGGTGATCGTGCACAACGGCGTGACGATCGCCGGCTACACGAACCTCGCATCGATGGTCGCGTCGGACGCGTCGGCGCTGTACGCGCGCAACCTGCTCGACTTCATGAAGCTGATCGTCACGAAGGAAGGCACGCTGAACATCGACCTGACCGACGACATCGTCGCCGCGACGCTGCTGTGCCGCGACGGCGAAGTCACGCGCAAATAACGGAGGAGACCATGGAAGTCATCAATCACACGGTGATCAACGTGATCATCTTCGTGCTGGCGGTGTACGTCGGCTACCACGTCGTCTGGAACGTCACGCCGGCGCTGCATACGCCGCTGATGGCCGTGACCAACGCGATCTCGGCGATCGTGATCGTCGGCGCGATGCTCGCGGCGGCGCTCACCGTCGGCGTGACCGGCAAGTTCTTCGGCACGCTCGCGGTCGCGCTCGCGGCCGTCAACGTGTTCGGCGGCTTTCTGGTGACGAGGCGAATGCTCGAGATGTTCCGCAAGAAGGAGCCGAAGGCGGCGAAGGAGGGCGCGCGATGAGCATGAACGTCGTTACGCTGCTGTACCTCGTCGCCTCGGTGTGCTTCATCCAGGCGCTGAAAGGCCTGTCGAACCCGAAGAGCGCGCGGCGCGGCAATCTGTTCGGGATGGTCGGGATGGCCATCGCGATCCTCACGACGGTCGCGCTGATCGTCAAGCAGGCGGCCTGGCTCGGCGCGAACCTGCCGCTCGGCCTTGCACTGGTGCTCGGTGCGCTGATCGTCGGCGGCGGGGTCGGTGCATTCGTCGCCGCGCGCGTCGAGATGACGAAGATGCCGGAACTCGTCGCGGCGATGCACTCGCTGATCGGTCTCGCGGCCGTGTGCATCGCGTATGCGGTGGTGTCGGAGCCGGAAGCGTTCGGGCTCGTGCCGCAGGACGCCGTCGCGTCGAACTTCATCCCGTACGGCAATCGCGTCGAGCTGTTCATCGGCACGTTCGTCGGCGCGATCACGTTCTCCGGTTCGGTGATCGCGTTCGGCAAGCTGTCGGGCAAGTACAAGTTCCGGCTGTTCCAGGGCGCGCCGGTCGTGTACGCGGGTCAGCACCTGATCAACCTGATGCTCGCGATCGCGATGCTCGGCTTTGGCATCCTGTTCGTCATCACGCAGGCGTGGCTGCCGTTCATCATCATGACGGCGATCGCGTTCGTGCTCGGCGTGCTGATCATCATCCCGATCGGCGGCGCGGACATGCCGGTGGTCGTGTCGATGCTGAACTCGTACTCGGGCTGGGCGGCGGCCGGCATCGGCTTCTCGCTGAACAACGCGATGCTGATCATTGCCGGCTCGCTGGTCGGCTCGTCGGGTGCGATCCTGTCGTACATCATGTGCCACGCGATGAACCGTTCGTTCTTCAACGTGATCCTTGGCGGCTTCGGCGGCGAGGCGTCGGCCGGCGGTGCGGCGGGCGCGCAGGAGCAGCGGCCGGTGAAGTCGGGTTCGGCCGAGGATGCGTCGTTCATGCTCGGCAACGCGGAATCGGTCGTGATCGTGCCGGGCTACGGGCTGGCCGTCGCCCGCGCGCAGCACGCGCTGAAGGAGCTGACCGACAAGCTGATCGAGAAGGGCGTCGATGTGCGCTACGCAATTCACCCGGTTGCCGGGCGGATGCCGGGGCACATGAACGTGCTGCTCGCGGAAGCGGAAGTGCCGTACGACATCGTGTTCGAGATGGAGGACATCAACGGCGAGATGGGGCAGGCCGACGTGGTGCTGGTGCTCGGCGCGAACGACGTGGTGAACCCGGCCGCGAAGAACGATCCGAAATCACCGATCGCGGGAATGCCGATCATCGAGGCGTACAAGGCGCGCACGGTGATCGTCAACAAGCGCTCGATGGCGGCCGGCTACGCGGGCCTCGACAACGACCTGTTCTACATGGACAAGACGATGATGGTGTTCGGCGATGCGAAGAAGGTCATCGAGGACATGGTGAAGTCCGTCGAGTAACGCGCGTACTGGCAACGCGCCCGCCTGCTTCGATTCGCGGGCGGTTCGCCCGGAACGGCCCGACCGGCGCAAGCCGGCCGGGCTTTTTTCATGGTGCGACGAGGTTCGCGACGCAGGCGGCGATCGTGTCTCGCACGCGCACGATCGCCGGGTCGCGCTGCGTGCTCGTGCGCCAGCCGATTTCGACCGGATAGCGCGGCAGTTCGACCGGGCACGCGAGCGCGCGCAGCGGGGTCGATTGCGCGATCGCGCGCGCCGCGTGTGCGGGAATCGTCGCCACCGCGTCGGAGCCGGCGAGCAGGTACGGCAACGCGGCGAAATGCGTGGTCGATGCCGCGACGCGGCGCTTGTGGCCGAGCGCGGCCAGCGCCTCGTCGACGATCCCGATCACGCCGCCCGACGACACGAGCAGGTGGTCGCGCCGCAGGAAATCGGCGAGCGTGAGCGTGCGCGGCGGTCGCGCGCGGGCGGCCGGATCGATCAGGCACGCATAACCACCCGTCGCGACCGCGCGGCGGCTGAGCCCGTTCGCCGAGAAGCCGCCCGACGCGATCGCGAGATCGACGCCGTGCCGCAGCAGCGCGTCGCCGGCGATGCCGCTGTGGGTCTGCCGGAAGATCAGCCGGATGCCGGCGGCCTCTCGCGCGACCGCGTCGATCAGCGCGCGGCCGAGCGCGATCTCGAAGTCGTCCGACAGCCCGATCGAGATCGTGCGGCCGACGCGGTCGCCGCTGTCGGCGGCGATCGCGAGGCTTTCGCGGCAGCGGTCGAGCGCGTCGGACAGGATCGGCTTCAGCTCGTCCGCGCGCGGCGTCGGCGCGAGCCCGCGGCCGGTGCGCACGAACAGCGGATCGGCATAGATCACGCGCAGCCGCGCGAGCGCCGCGCTGACGGCCGACTGCGTGAGATCGAGCCGCAGCGCCGCGCGGCTCGCGCCGCCTTCCTCGTACAGCGCCTCGAATACCTTCAGCAGGTTCAGGTCGAGGCCGGCGATATCATCTGCATTCATGACAGTTATCGTTCTATCGATTTGATCGATGACATCTTATCGATAAAGATGACGGCATCCCATTCACCGGAGACGCCCTCATGTCCATATCCGTCATCGCCGCGCTGCAGATCGGCGCATCACCCGCCGGCACGCGCGCCACGCTCGACACGATCCTCGGCTACGAAACCGCGATCCGCGACAGCGGTGCGTCGCTCGTCGTGCTGCCGGAGGCCGTGCTCGGCGGCTATCCGAAAGGCGAGATCTTCGGCACGCGGCTCGGTTACCGGCTGCCCGAAGGCCGCGACGCGTATGCGCGCTACGCCGCGCAGGCGATCGACGTGCCGGGCCCCGAAACCGACGAGCTGGCCGCGCTGTCGCAGCGTACGGGCGCGAGTCTCGTGGTCGGCGTGATCGAGCGCGGCGGCAGCACGCTGTACTGCACCGCGCTGTTCTTCGATCCGCGCGACGGGCTCGTCGCGAAGCACCGCAAGCTGATGCCGACCGGCACCGAGCGGCTGATCTGGGGGCAGGGCGACGGCTCGACGCTGCCGGTCGTCGACACGGCCGCAGGGCGCGCGGGTGCCGCGATCTGCTGGGAGAACCACATGCCGCTGTTGCGCTGCGCGATGTACGCGAAAGGCGTGCAGATCTGGTGTGCGCCGACCGTCGACGAGCGCGACCTGTGGCAGAGCTCGATGCGGCACATCGCGCACGAGGGGCGTTGCTTCGTCGTGAGCGCGTGCCAGGTGCAGCCGTCGCCGCGCGCGCTCGGTATCGACGTGCCGGGCTGGGATCCCGAACGGCCGCTGATCCGCGGCGGCAGCGTGATCGTCGGGCCGCTCGGCGACCTGCTGACGGAGCCGCTGATCGGCGAGGCCGGGCTCGTGACCGCGCGTATCGATACCGACGAGCTTGTGCGCGCGCGCTACGACTTCGACGTCGTCGGCCACTACGCGCGTGCCGACGTGTTTTCGCTGCACGTCGACGAGCGGCCGAAGCGGCCGGTGGTGTTCGGCGGGTAGGAACGGCGAGATGGGGAACGAACGGCGGCGGCGCGCGGCACGCACGTGGTGCGCGCCCGCCGTCGTGCCGCGTCAGCGCATCGGTGCTTCCGCGATCCGCATGTAGTCGGCGATCCGCCGTCCTTCCATGTCCGGAAACTGCTCGTGCACGGTGATGTCGCCCATCCGCGCGATGTCGAAGGTGCGGAAATCGTCGCGCAGCTCGCACCACGCGCCGATCGTCCAGCGGCCGCCCCAGTAGACGAGCCCGAGCGGCCACACGCGGCGTTGCGAATGCGCGCCGAGGCGGTCGCGGTAACCGAAGCTGACGACGTGGCGCGTGTCGATGGCCTGGTGGATCGCGTCGACCTTCGCGCAGAACGTCTCGTCGATGTGGAACGACGGCGCGAACACGGGCAGGCGGTCGAGCGCCGTGCGCTTGTCGGCCGGCATCGCCGACGCGATCTTCGCGAGCGCCGAGCGGGCGCCGCTCGCGAAGCGCGCCCCGCCCCAGGTCTCGAGCATGCGCGCGCCGGTGGCGAGTGCCGCGAGCTCCTCGGCCGTGAACGTGAGCGGCGGCAGGCTCGCGTTGCGATTCAGCCGGTAGCCGATGCCGGCTTCGCCTTCGATCGGCACCCCTGACAGTTGCAGGTCGCGCACGTCGCGATAGACCGTGCGCGGCGACACCGACAGCCAGTCGGCAAGCTGCTGCGCGGTCGTGAGACGACGCCCGCGCAACAGCTCGGCGATCTGGAACAGGCGGTCGGCACGGCGCGTCATGGCAGCACCTCGATTCCTTCAGCAACGGGGACTTCGCGATGATAGCGCCGCGCCGGCCCGATGGCCGATGCGCTCAATGGCATTTCGGCGCGTGCAGGCCGACGCGGTTGCCTTCGGTATCGATCAGATAGCCGATATAGCCGTAGTTGTTCGGCAGTTCGACGACCGTGCCCTGCACGATGCCGCCCGCGCGCTTCGCGCGTTCGAGTGCCGCGACGACCGACTCGCCGGCGTTCAGGTACACGAGCACGCCGTTCGCGCTCGGCTTCATCTGCTGCGGATCGAACACGATGCTGCCGCCCGTGCTCGACGCATCGCGATCGAACGTGGCCATCGGCACGCCGCCGATGACTTCGCGCTGCAGCGTCGTTTGCAGCACGGTTTCGTAAAAGCGGATCGCCCGGTCGAAATCGAGGGACGGAATGTCGAACCACGCGATCGCGCGCTCGAGGGTTGCGGTGGCAGTTGCGGACGTCATGACGAGCTCCTTGTTCGTTCGGGTTCTGTGTGGAAACCAGCCTTGCATTGCGCCGGGATTGCAGTGTGATCGCGGCCTGCTGACACCGTATTGTCAGTAGAGTTGTCACCTTTGACATGCAACCATTTGGTTGCATAATAAAGCCATTGACCCGGGAGCGGCATGGATCTTGTTTTCAAGGCGCTGGCCGATGCCACGCGCCGCCAGTTGCTCGACCTGCTGCATGCGAAAAACGGCCAGACGCTGTCCGAACTGTGCGACGGGCTCGCGATGAGCCGGCAGGCCGTGAGCAAGCATCTCGCGTTGCTCGAGGCCGCGAACCTTGTCGCGACCGCGTGGCGCGGCAGGGAGAAGCTGCACTACCTGAATCCGGTGCCGATCCACGACATCGCGGAACGCTGGATCGGCAAGTTCGAGCGTCAGCGCCTGCAGGCGCTGGCGGATCTCAAGCGCGGGCTGGAAGCGGCCCGCGAGACAGGAGACGACGATGGGTAATCCCGCTTTTGTGTACGTGACTTTCATCGCAGCGACGCCCGAACGCGTGTTCGACGCGCTGACCAATGCCGAGCTGACGAAGGACTACTGGGTGCGGCATCGCAACGCGTCGCCCGACTGGCGGCCGGGCTCGCGGTGGGAGCATCAGGACTACGACGATCCGTCGCGTGTCGACATCGTCGGCGAAGTGGTCGAGAACGATCCGCCGCACCGGCTGGTCGTCACGTGGCGTACGCCGTCAGGGGAAGGCGAGGAATCGCGCGTGACCTATCTCGTCGAGCCGTTCGAGGGCGTCGTGAAGCTGACCGTCACGCACGACGGGCTCGTGGCCGGTTCGGAGATGGATCGCGGGATTCGCGGCGGGTGGCCGGTCGTGCTGTCGAGCCTGAAGACGCTGCTCGAGACCGGGCAGGCACTGCCGTTCACGATGGAGCGCTGGTCGAAGTCGAAGCACTGACCGGCGCCGGGGGGAAGCGTGCGCGGGCGCCGCGATGGCGGCCCCGCACGCTTGCGTTGCTTACGCGTCGCCTTCCGGCGTGGCCGGGCGCGCCTTCACGCTGCCGGCGATCAGGTCGAAACGGAACAGCCGGCATTCGAGCGCGCCGTTGAACAGCGGCGTTTTTGCCGATTCGCGCAGCCGCAGCTGGCCCGGCAGCGAACGGTCGGACGTCAGCAGGAACGCCTGCCAGCCCGTGAAGCGCTGCTTCAGCGCATCGCCGAGCGCGTTGAAGAACTCGCTGTCCGGCGCGTCGGTGTGCGTGCGGCGGAACGCGTCGTCGTTGCCGCGGTTGCGGCCGGTTTCGCGCACCTCACCGCGCGCGCTGCGGCCGCGCACTTCGATCCGCTCGCCGTACGGCGGGTTTGCGAGAATGATGCCCGGCCCGTCGCACGGCGGCGTCATCCCGCGTGCGTCGACCTGCTTGAGCCATACCGACGGCACGCCCGCGCGCTCGAGGTTCGCGCGCGCCTTTTCGAGCATGTCGCCGGAGATGTCGCTGCCGTACACGCCGAGCGCGTCGGCGCGCTTGCCGCGCGCCGCGCGTTTCGCGTCCAGCGCCGGCACCTTCAGGCCCTGCCACGCGGTGATGTCGTACTGCTTGAGTTTCTCGAAGCCGAACCGGCGCTCGACGCCGGGCGCCACGCCGAGCGCGATCTGCGCGGCTTCGGCGAGGAACGTGCCGCTGCCGCACATCGGGTCGTACAGCGCGGTGCCGGGTGTCCAGCCCGTCAGGCGCAGGATGCCGGCCGCGAGGTTCTCGCGCAACGGCGCCGCGCCCTTGTCGAGGCGCCAGCCGCGCTTGAACAGCGGCTCGCCGGACGTGTCGAGGTACAGCGTGCATTCGTTGGCCGTCAGGAACGCGAACACGCGCACGTCCGGCGCACCGGTGTCGATGCTCGGGCGCGCGCCGGTCTTGTCGCGCATCCGGTCGCAGATCGCGTCCTTCACGCGCAATGTCGCGAATTCGAGGCTCTTCAGCGGCGACTTGATCGCGGTGATGTCGACGCGCAGCGTCTGCGTTGCCGCGAACCAGCGCTCCCACGGCTGCTCGAGCGCGAGCGCGTAGACGTCCTGCTCGTTGCGGTACGCGCGGTGCGCGATCTTCAGCAGGACCCGGCTCGCGATTCGCGAATGGAGGTTCGCGGCCATGCCGGCCGCCCAGCCGCCACTGAAATGGACGCCGCCCGGCACCTGCGCGCCCGCGGTGAACGGCGCGCCGTTCAGGTGTCGGCCGGCGATTTCGGCCAGCTCGGCGGCAAGCGCCGCTTCGAGGCCGCGCGGGCAGGGGGCGAAGAATTCGTACAGGGTGGGCGAGGACATAAGGCGGGGGAGGACGTGCAAAAGTGCACTATTGTACGCGGCGCGGGCGGCCGGGGCCGGGGTTGCGTCGCGGGGCGGCGCGTTTCGGCGCGGCGACGCGGGCGCGACGGCCGCGATTGCGTGCCGGGAGGCCGGTGTGGCGGCGCCTGGCCGGGCACCGCCATACCGCCCCGCAGGCTCAGTGCGAGCCCGGCTGACCGGCGCGCGAGCCCTGGCCGCCGGCCGGCCAGAACAGCGCGAGCGGATTCGACAGCATCGTGCGGACGATCGCGGCGACGAGCGCGCGCACCTTGGTCGGGCGCAGGCTGCGCGAGCGCACGGCCATCGTGAACGCGAGCGCGAAACTCACGAGCACGTTGAGGATCGCCATGCTGAGCACGCCGGCGCCGGCCCACCACAGCTCGGGCGTCCCGAGCGCATCCTTGCCCAGCACGCCGAGCGCGATCCCGATCGAGCCGGCCGACAGCGTCACGTGCCGCACCTCGAACGGGAACATGAACACGGTGACGATCGCCGGAATCAGGCCGAGCATCAGGCCGAGGCCGACGTTCGCGACCACGCCGGCGACGTTCGAGCGGCAGAAGTGCGCGAGCTTCGCGGCGCCGGCCGCGCCGAGCGTGAGGCGCAGCCGGCGGTTGTACGTGAGCGCGTCGCCGACCCGGTGCAGCACGAACCAGTTGTCGGCCCAGCCCGCGAGCAGGCTCGACGCCCACAGCAGCACGCCGGTCAGCGCCGCGTAGAACGGCGTCGGGCCGAGCAGCGAGAACGAGTGCAGCGTCGCGTGCGCCTTCTCCGGCGAGATCAGGTTCGCGTGCAGCACGTTGCCCGCGAACAGTTGCACGAGCAGGCACACGGGTAGCACGACGAGCACGTTGCCGGAAATCGCGGCCGCCTGCGTGCGGATCAGCGCGATCACCGACGAGACGAACGTCTTCACGCCTTCGTCGTGGCCGGTGTCGTCGAGCTCGCGCGCGAGCGTCGGCGCGGTCATCGCGGGCTGCTTGGTCGCGAGCGTGAAGTGCAGGAAGTGCATCAGCATGAAGCTGGCCGCGTAGTTGACGCCCGCGAGCAGCCCTTCGAGCATCGATTGCAGGTGCGCGCCCGTGATCGCGAACTTCACGCACACGGTTGCGACGGTGACGAGGCCGCCACCCGCGGCCATCCGCAGCATCTTCAGGTACTCGGCGCGGCCGCGCGAGATGTAGTGCTCGCCGGTATCCGCGTTGGTCTCGACCAGCTTGCGCGCGAACAGCGAGAAGTTGCTGCGCACGAGGTGCGTCACGCTCTGGCTGTTCTGGTTCGCGTCGACGAGCTCGGCCGTCAGGCGCGCCATCCCGTGCAGGTCGTCGCGCGCCATCCACGCGTTCAGCAGCGTTTCGGCGCGCAGGATGCGCATGCGCATCCGCTCGACCTGGAACACGATGTCGACCGACACGCCGTTGCGGTACAGGTGCGAGAACACGTCGTCGACGGCGATCCGGCATTCGTCGAGCAGCACGCGCAGGTAGTTCACTTCATGCAGCAGCTTGCTCGGGTCGCCGCCGTCCTCGACGGCCGCGTGCGCGGTCTCGACCGCGAGCATCGCGCGCGTGAGGCGGTAGAACGGCTGCGTTTCGAGCGGCTTGCGCGCATCGTCGTCGGACAGCCGGCTGCGCACCGTCTGCGACAGGCCGGTCGAACTGATCTGGCAGGTCAGGTTGTGCAGCGCGGCCAGCAGGTCGCGCGAGAACGAACCGGGCTCGTGGCGTTCCTCGTCGGTGACGTCGAACGAGATCAGGTCGGCGAGGCGCGCGAGCAGGTCGTCGGGCAGCGCGTCGATCCATTGCACGTCGTCGGGTGTCGGGAACATCAGCGTGAACAGCGCCGACAGCTCGCGGCGGTTCGGCGCGGGCGGGATCAGCGACGAGTCGATCCGCTCGAACAGCGCGCCGAAGAAGCCCGAGTGCACGGGCATGCCGGCGTCGCACAGCAGCGAGATGCCGTCGCAATCGCGCAGGACGCCGCGCAGGATGCGCGCCGCGTGCGCTTTCCACGCGGGGTTGCGATCGAGCACGTGGAACAGGTAGCGCAGCCGCGCATGAGCCGGATACGCGCGCGCGTCGGCGTCGCGATCGGTCGCGGCTTCCTGCGCGGCCTGCATCGTGCCGCCGCGGCGCAGCCAGTGCGCGAGTTCGATCAGCCATTCGCTGCGCTCGGCATACGACGCATCGGCATCGGCGTGCGCGAGCAGCGCATCGAGCTGGTGACCGGCATTGCGCGACGCGCGCCACTTCTTGATCAGGGTCGTCAGGGAACGAAACATAAACGGAATAGCGAAAGCCCTGGACGGGCGGGTTCGGGATGCCTGCCGGGAAATCGGCACGGCGCCGGGGAGAACGGGTGAGACGGGGCCGGTTGCCGGACGATGCGCGGCGACCCGCGATGCGGCTGCCCCGCTGCGATGCACGCCGATCGCGTGCAGGCGCCGGGAGGCACGGCGGTCGGGCCGAACGCGGCCCGGCGCCGCTGACTGGCGCGCCCGACGGGCGGTGCGAGCCTGAAAGTGCGTAGGATCGTCAATCGGGCCGGAAAACGCAAGCCGACCGCGTTGGATGGCGCCGGTTCCGGCCTACTTTGACAAACAATGCAAACCGGCCGTTCGGCCGATGAAAGCGGGGCGAGGCCGGCTGCGGCCGGGTCATGCCGGTGGCTGCCGGCGATCGCGATCGGCCGCACCGGGCCGGACGCAGCCGCGCGGACGAACGCCGCTTCGGACGTTCGCCTGCGCGCCGCGCGCTTATGCGCCGGACTTGCCCGTCGCGCCGTCGCTGCCCGACGTCGGGTTGGCCGGGCACGGCACGACCGGCGCGGCGGCCGTCTTGCTGCCGGTCTGCGGCGCCGTTGTGCCACGGCGTGCGGCCATCGCGCGCACGCCGGCCGCGGCCTGCGCGGCAATCACGTCGAGCGCGCGCCGGTGGCCGGCGACGAGCGCGTCGTAGCCGTCGGCGACCGGTTCCGCGACGCTCGTGCGGCAGGTCATCACGGCCTGCGTGCCGAGCGAGCGCACGCTCCACACGGCGTCGACCGCCGCGCGTTTGCCGGGCCACGACTCGAAGCGCTGCACGTTCACGCTGACGCGATACACGGGCACGCCGGCCGGGTACGCGGAATTCGCGACGTCGATCGTGCCGAGCTGCGCGGCGAGATCGTCCGACAGCGCGCGGCGGATCTCGTCGGCGGGCGGCGACGCCCAGCGTTCCTGCTCGAGCACGTCGACCTGCGCGGCGTTCTTTTGCACGACCAGCTGGTTCTTCGCGACCTGCTCGGGCACGCCGACCGACGGCACCTCGATCAGGAACGCCGGGTTGGCCGGCGCGGTGCGTACCGGCGCTGCGGCGTCGGCCGGGCTGAGCGTGTAGAACCGCGCGGGCGGCGAGCTGCACGCGGCGAGCGCGAGTGCGGCGATGGCCGCCGCCGCGCCGCTCGCGAAACCGTTCACGCGTGTCGTCATTGTTGATCTCCTGGCTTGCCCTTGAGCAGCGATTCGGGGTGACGCTCCAGATAGTCGGCGAGCGCGTTCAGCGACTGCAGCGTGCGCGTGAGCTCCTTCAGCGCGCCGCGCACGTCGGACTGCAGCGGCGAATCCTGCTGCAGCGTCGCCTCGGCGGTCGAGAAGGTCTGCTTCGCGGCCGACAGCGTGTCGCGCGCTTCCGGCGCGACCTGCGTGTCGAGCTGCTTGAACAGCTTGTCGGCGTTCGACAACGCGCTGTTCAGGTTCGCGCCGATCTGGTCGAACGGCACCTTGTCGAGCTTCTTCGCGATGTCGGCGACCTGCAGCTGCAGTTCGTCGAGCGTGTTCGGCACGGTCGGCAGCTCGAGCGGCTGGCGCGACGTGTCGAGCTTCGCGGCCGGCGCCTTCGGGAAGAAGTCGAGCGCGACGTACAGCTGGCTCGTCAGCAGGTTGCCGGTGCGCAGCTGGCCGCGCAGCCCGTGCTGGACGAGCCGCTCGACGATCTCGCGGCGGGCCGGTTCGCCCTTGCTCTCGATCGATTCGCGGAAGCGGCGGCCGAGGCGCTCCGGATACACGTTCATCGTCACCGGCATCATGAAGTTCTTCGACTTCGGATCGAAGTCGATGCCGATATTCGTCACTTCGCCGAGCACGATGCCGCGGAAGTCGACCGTTGCGCCGACGGCGAGCCCGCGCAGCGACTGGTTGAAGTTCATCACGACCTGCAGCGGCTGGCCGTCCGGGTCGCGCATCGCGTCGCCCTCGTCGGAGCCCAGGCGGAACGTCGTGTTGTTCGGCGCCGTCGTGCCGCTGCCCTGGTTCGGCGGCGTCTGGAACGCAATGCCGCCGAGGATCACCGTCGCGAGCGACTGCGTGTTCAACTTCAGGCCGCTCGAATCGAGCCGCAGGTCGACGCCGCTCGCCTGCCACCAGCGCGAGTTCACGCCAACGTACTGGTCGTACGGCGCGTTGACGAACACGTTGAACGTGACGCCCGTGCCGTCCTTGTCGAGCGAGAAGCCGACCACCTGGCCGACCTGCACGCGGCGGTAATAGACCGGCGAGCCGATGTCGACCGAGCCGAGCGAATCGCCGCGCAGCACGTATTGCGTGCCCTTCTGGTCGCCGGTGACGGCCGGCGGCGTCTCGAGGCCCGTGAAGTCGGTCTGGGAATCCTGCGAGCGGCCGGCGTCCACGCCGATGTACGCGCCGGACAGCAGCGTGCCGAGCCCCGACACGCCGGTCGCGCCGATGCGCGGACGCACGATCCAGAAGCGCGAGCCCTTGACCGCGAAGTCCTCGGCTTCCTTCTTGAGCTGCACCTGGACGAGCACGCGGGACAGGTCTTTCGACAGCTTGATCGTCTTGACCGTGCCGATCTCGACGTCCTTGTACTTGACCTGGGTCTTGCCGGGCTCGAGCCCTTCGGCGGTGTGGAAGCTCAGCGTGATTTCCGGGCCGCGCTCGCGCACGGACTTGATCACGAGGCCGATGCCGATCAGCGCGGCGATCAGCGGCACGAGCCAGACGAGCGACGGCAGCCAGCCGCTTTTCGTCGAGATCGTCGGATCGGGCGGCCGGGGCGCGTCGTGCTGCGGGCCTTGTGGACTATTCATTGAGATTTCCTGAGTTTTCGACTGGATCCCAGATCAGGCGGGGATCGAACTGCATCGACGCGAGCATCGTCAGGATCACGACCGAGCCGAACGCAAGTGCGCCGGGGCCGGCCGTGATGACGGCGAGTGAACGAAAATGAACGAGCGCGACGGTGAGCGTCACGACGAAGATGTCGAGCATCGACCAGCGGCCGATGCGCTCGACGATCCGGTAGAGGCGCGTGCGCTGCATCGGTCGCCACGGCGAGCGGCGCTGCGAGCTGATCACGAGGATCGTCAGCACGCCGAGCTTGAGCATCGGCACGAGAATGCTCGCGACGAACACGACGACGGCGAGCGGCCAGTCGCCCGACACCCAGAAATAGATGACGCCGCTCATGATCGTGTCTTCCTGCGAACCGACGATCGACGACGTGCGCATGATCGGCAGCAGGTTCGCGGGAATGTAGAGGATCACGGCAGCGAGCAGCAGTGCCCACGTGCGCATGATGCTGTTCGGGATGCGGAAATGCAGCACGGCGCCGCAGCGGGCGCAATGCGCGTGCGGCCGGTCGAGCGTCTGCACGAGCCCGCACGAGTGGCAGCTCGCATAACCTTCGCGGGCGGCGGTCGGTGTCGTCATCGGCGGGCGGCCTCGGGCAGCGGCGCGGCGTCGTCGGGTTGCGCCGGCGGTTCGGGCGAGCGCCCGGCGCGCAGGTCGTCGGCGATGTCCCACAGCGTGCGCGGATCGAACATCAGCACGACGGCGATCATCAGCGTGAGCGCGGCGAACGCGAACAGCGCGGCATCCGGCACCACGCGCGCGAGGCTCACCATCTTCACGATCGTCACGAGGATCCCGAGCATGAACACCTCGATCATCCCCCATGGCCGCACGAGCTCGATCGCGCGCAGCACCAGGTTGAAGCCGGGCGGCACGACGCCGCGGCGGATCGGCAGCAGCAGGTACAGCAGCGCGGCCATCTCGACGAGCGGGAACAGCACGGTCGAGCAGAACACCATCACGCCGACGATCGCCATGTCCTGGCGCCACAGCGAGTCGATCGCGCCGATCAGCGTCGTCTGCACGCGGTTGCCGTTTACATCCATTTCGAGGATCGGGAACGCCTGCGCGATCGAGAACGTGATCAGCGCCGCGAGCGCGAGCGCGCAGATCCGCTCGATCTGCGCGGCGCTGTTGCGATAGAGGAGCGCGTCGCAGCGCGGGCAGCGCGCGATTTCGCGGCCGCCGAGGCGCGGTTTGTGCAACAGTGCGTCGCACTCGTGACAGGCAATCAGGTCGTTTCGTTGCATGGAAAATGCGGTTGTGCGACGGCGGGGGGACGCGTCGACGGGGCCGGAACCCGCGCCAATCTTACCAAAAGGCCTTTTTCGGCGTGTCAACGATCGCATGTTGAGTGACCGAGCGGTAACATGACAGGAAACCGTCAGGCGGCTGGCACGCCTGTCCTCAGAGTCCGCGCGCGTCAAAAGGTTGCGGTAGCATGGCGCCCTTGACAAGCGTCGGACTCGTGACCGGCGCGGCTGTTCGCTGAACTGAGGAAATCCAAGATGGCATCGAATTCGCTGCCGGCCAGGCCGGTACGCTATACGCAGACCGCGATCGCGCTGCACTGGCTGATCGCGCTGCTGATCGTCTGCGGCTTCGCGCTCGGCTGGGTGATGACGGACATCCCCGGCTTCACGCCGACGAAGCTGAAGTACTTCTCGTGGCACAAGTGGATCGGCGTGACGGCATTTGTGCTGGCCGTCGTGCGCGTGCTGTGGCGCGCGACCCACGTGCCGCCGTCACTGCCGGGCGATACGCCGGCATGGCAGCGCGCGGCGTCGAGCGGCGTGCACTTCCTGCTGTACCTGCTGATGCTGGTGATCCCGATCACGGGCTACCTGTACAGCTCGGCGGCGAACATCCCGGTCGTCTATCTCGGCATCGTGCCGCTGCCGCGGCTGATCGACCCCGATCCGGTGCTGAAGGAAACCTTCAAGACGCTCCACGTGTCTTTGAATTACATTCTGCTTGCGCTCGTGTCGCTGCACGTGGTCGCCGCGCTCAAGCACCAGCTGTTGGACCGCGACGGCCTGCTGTCGCGGATGCTTCCCTTTGCCAAATGAAGGATCCCATGAAAGTGTCTTTCTCCCGCTCCATGCTGACCGCGTTCGCCGCGGTGTCACTTGTCGCGTCGGGCGCGGCGCTCGCCGATGTCGATCTCGCGAAGAGCAAGGTGTCCGCCGTGTCGAAGCAGATGAACGTGCCGACCGAAGGCGCGTTCAAGAAGTTTTCCGCTCAGGTGAAGTTCGACGCGGCGAAGGCCGCGCAGGGCAGCGCCCAGATGACGATCGATGTCGCGAGTTATGACCTCGGCGACAAGATGTACAACGACCAGGTTGCCGGCAAGGACTGGTTCGACGCGAAGACGTACCCGCAGGCAACGTTCGTGTCGTCGGCGATCGCGCCGGCGGGCGGCAACAAGTACAACGTGACCGGCAAGCTGACGGTCAAGGGCAAGTCCGAGACCGTCACGGTGCCCGTCACCGTCACGCAGAGCGGCGCGACGCAGACCTTCGACGGCGTGCTGCCGATCAAGCGTTCGACGTTCAACGTCGGCACCGGCGAATGGAAGGACACGTCGGTCGTCGCGGACGAAGTGCAGATCAAGTTCCATCTCGTCGCCACGAAGTAAGCGGCGGCCTGTCACCTCACTGAATGCCGCGCGAGGGCGCGGCGCCGTTCCAAGGAGAAAGAGTTGAAAAAGCATCTGATGATCGCCGCGGGCGCGCTGGCCGCTTCGCTGTCGTTCTCGGCGTTCGCCGACAGCGCGACGTACCAGTTCGACCCGGCTCACACGTACCCGAGCTTCGAGGGCGACCACATGGGCGGCCTGTCGGTCTGGCGCGGCAAGTTCGACAAGTCGAGCGGCACCGTGACGCTCGACCGCGCGGCAAAGACCGGTACGGTCGACGTGACGACCGACATCGCGTCGATCCACACGGGCAGCGCGAAGCTCGACGAGCATCTGCAGACGGACGAGTTCTTCAACGTCGCGAAGTTCCCGCAGGCGAACTACAAGGGCACGATCAAGTTCGACGGCGACAAGCCGGTATCGGTGGTCGGCAACCTGACGCTGCATGGCGTCACGAAGCCGGTGACGCTGAAGATCGACTCGTTCAAGTGCATGCCGCACCCGATGCTCAAGCGTGAAGTGTGCGGCGTCGACGCGGTCGGCGAATTCAGCCGCGACGATTTCGGTCTCGACTACGGCAAGCAGTACGGCTTCAAGATGAAGACGAAGCTGCTGATCACGGCCGAAGCGATCAAGCAGCAGTAAGGTTTCCGGCCGGGTCAGCCCGGCGCGAGCCAACCGCCGCGTTCCCGTTGCCGGGGGCGCGGCGGTATTTTTTTGCGCGCCTATAATCGCCCGAGCGCCGCCCGCGGCGCCGGGCAGGCCGACGGTGCCGCAAGCGGCCGCCTCGAACAGAACGTACAACGACAAGGAGATCGCCGATGCATGCCGCCACGCAGTCCCGTTCCATTGCCTCGTCGCCGCGCGTGTGGCGCGCGGTGGTCGCCGCGTCGATCGGCAATGCGCTCGAGTGGTTCGATCTCGTCGTCTACGGCTTCTTCGCGGTGACGATCGCGAAGCTGTTCTTTCCTGCCGGCAACGACACCGTGTCGCTGCTGCTCACGCTCGGCACGTTCGGCGTGTCGTTCTTCATGCGGCCGCTCGGCGCGATCGTGCTCGGCGCGTATGCCGACCGCGCGGGCCGCAAGGCCGCGCTCACGCTGTCGATCCTGCTGATGATGGTCGGCACGCTGATCATCGCGGTGCTGCCGACCTACGAGACGATCGGCGTCGCGGCGCCGGTGATCCTCGTCGCCGCGCGGCTGATGCAGGGCTTCTCGGCGGGCGGCGAGTTCGGCAGCGCGACCGCGTTCCTCGCCGAGCACGTGCCGGGACGGCGCGGCTTCTTCGCGAGCTGGCAGGTCGCGAGCCAGGGGCTCACGACGCTGCTCGCCGCCGGCTTCGGCACCGTGCTGAACGCGCAGCTCACGGCCGCGCAGATGGCCGCGTGGGGCTGGCGCGTGCCGTTCTTCTTCGGCCTGCTGCTCGGGCCCGTCGCGTACTACATCCGCACGAAGGTCGACGAGACGCCGGAATTCCTCGCGGCCGAAGGCACCGCGAACCCGCTGCGCGACACGTTCGCGTCGCACAAGGCGCGCCTGGTCGCCGCGATGGGCGTGGTCGTGCTCGGTACCGTCGCGACCTATCTGGTGCTGTTCATGCCGACCTACGGCGTGAAGCAGCTCGGCCTTGCACCGTCCGCGGCGTTCGCGGCGATCCTCGTGGTCGGCGTGATCCAGATGGCGTTCGCGCCGCTCGTCGGCCACTGGTCGGACCGTTACGGCCGCGTGCGCGTGATGGTCGCGCCGGCCATCGGCATCCTCGTGCTGATCTATCCGGCGTTCGCGTATCTGGTCGCGCATCCGGGCTTCGGCACGCTGATCGCACTGCAGGTGCTGCTCGCGTTCCTGATGACCGGCTACTTCGCGGCGCTGCCGGGGTTGCTGTCCGAGGTGTTCCCGGTGCAGACGCGCACGACCGGGATGTCGCTCGCGTATAACGTCGCGGTGACGATCTTCGGCGGCTTCGGGCCATTCATCATCGCGTGGCTGATTCGCGCGACCGGGCTGAAGACCGCGCCGAGCTTCTACCTGATGTTCGCGGCCGTGCTGAGCCTCGCGGCGCTGATCGTGCTGCGCCGGCGGTTCGGGTTCCGGTGACGTTCCGGTGACAGGGCAGGCGGCGGCGCGTCAGCTGCCGCCGCGCTCGCACACGGGTTGCGCGGGCATCAACTGCGCCGGCGCATAGACGGTCCGCACGGGGCGCCCCGCGAGTGCGGCGAGCGCCTGCTGCAACTGCCAGTCGCCGGCGGTGCCGAACGCGCGCTGCGGCAGCGCCGCGCTTTTCGACGTATCGACCTTCGCGCGCACGCGCTGCTCGCGCAGTGCCTGCCGTTCCTTGCGCACGTGCGCGAACGGGTCGGGCGCCAGCCGGTCCGCATACGGTGCGCGGGCGAGATCGGCTTCCCGGTACCACAGCAGCACGCCGTCGACGTCCGAGTCGCGGCGCGGCGGCACGAGCCAGTCCGGCACGACGCCGTAGCCGTCCATCGGGCAGCCGTTCGGCCGCAGGTTGCGCGCGAACGTGAAATTCAGGCGCGTGCCGTCGATCAGGTCGACACCGGTCTGCGCGAGCCCCTTCCCGTAGGTCGGCATACCGAGCAGTTTCGCCCGGCCGAGATCCTTCAGCGCCGCCGCGGTCGCTTCGGCGGCCGACGCGCTCTGGCCGTCGACGAGCACGACGAGCGGCACGGTGTGCCACCAGTCGTCGGTCTGCAGCGGCGCGAGCGGATCCTGCCCGTGCATCACCGGCAGTTCGTAGTCGGGCCAGTTGGTCGAGAAGCGGCGGCGGTTGGCGTCGCCGCGCTCGACCGTCACCATCGCGGTGCGGTCGCGTCCCGCGAGCAGCGCGGTGATGCCGATCGCCGCATTGAGCGCACCGCCGCCGTTGATGCGCAGGTCGAGAATCATGCCTTTCACCGGCGGGCCGGCGCGGCGCGCGGCCTGCACCGCGTCGATGTAGTCGCCGACCGCCGGTTCCGGAAAGCTCGACAGCCGCGTGTACAGGATGTCGCCGGCGAGCCGCTTTGCGATCGCCGGATGCGGTTTGACGATCGCGCGCACAGGCGCGAAGTTCAGCACCGCATGGTTCGGGCCGCGCTGCACCGTGAGCTTCAGCGGGACGCCCGCGTCGCCTTTCGCGAGTTTCACGAGCTCGCTGCTGTCGATGCCGACGACGCTCCTGTCGTTCATCGCGACCACGAGATCGTCGGGACGTACGCCGGCCTTCTCGGCGGGCGCGTCGGGAATCACGTCGATGATGTGCAGCCCGTCGGGCCGCGTCTCGAAGACGATCCCGATGGCCGGTGTGCCGTCGCGCGCGCGCCGCTCGTCGTCGCGCCGTTCCTGCTCCTCCTTCGCGTTGAAGAAGCGCGCGTACGGCAGCGTCTTCATGCCGTCGTGCACGGTGGCATCGAGCAGCGCGCCGATGTCGACGTCGGTCAGGTGCTGCTTCTTCAGTACTTCGACGGCCGCCTTCAATTCGCAGAGCTGCGGTTCCCAGTCGGGCGGGCAGGGCGACGGCTGCGACGCGGCGGGCGGGGCGGAGGCGGATTGCGCGCGGGCCGGCGGCGCGAACGGCATGACGACCGCCACGACGGCTGCGCTGCAGAGGGCGAGGCGAAGAACGGCACGCACGGGAGGCATCATGGAAGCCGCAGGTTCGGACGGGTGGCGGGGGCGGGACGCCGACGATTGTAGCCGACGCCCCGGCAGGACTGCCGCGATCCGGCCGAGGCGGGCCGCGGCCCGCGCATGAAAAAAGGCCGGTCCTGGTGGACCGGCCTTTTGGTGTTTGCCGAAGCGGCGCGCTGCTTAAACCTGCGCGCCCGCGTTCGGATCGTCCGGATCGTGCGCGGTCTTCTTGTCCTTGATCAGGTCTTCGCGCTTGATGCCGAGCCACATCGCGAGCGAGCCCGCGACGAACACCGACGAGTAGATGCCGAACATGATGCCGACCGTCAGCGCGAGTGCGAAGTAGTGCAGCGTCGGGCCGCCGAAGAAGAACATCGACAGCACCATCATTTCCGTCGACGTGTGCGTGATGATCGTCCGCGACATCGTGGTCGTGATCGCGTGGTTGATCACTTCCTGCACGTTCATCTTGCGTTCGCGGCGGAACGTTTCGCGGATCCGGTCGAAGATGACGACCGACTCGTTGACCGAGTAGCCGAGCACCGCGAGGATGGCCGCGAGCACCGCCAGCGAGAACTCCCACTGGAAGAACGCGAAGAAGCCGAGAATGATCACGACGTCGTGCAGGTTGGCGATGATGCCGGCGACCGCGTACTTCCATTCGAAGCGGAACGACAGGTAGATCACGATGCCGATCACGACGCACGCGAGCGCGAGCAGGCCGTCGGTCGCGAGCTCCCGGCCGACCTGCGGGCCGACGAACTCGACGCGCTGCAGCGTGACGTCCGGGCTCTGCGCCTTCAGCGCGTTCATCACCTGGTCGCTCTGCTGCGCGGACGTGAGGCCTTCCTTCAGCTGCAGCCGGATCAGCACGTTGCGCGACGTGCCGAAGTTCTGCACCTGC
This sequence comes from Burkholderia sp. YIM B11467, assembly GCF_052952715.1. Taxonomy (NCBI): domain Bacteria; kingdom Pseudomonadati; phylum Pseudomonadota; class Betaproteobacteria; order Burkholderiales; family Burkholderiaceae; genus Burkholderia; species Burkholderia sp. YIM B11467. Next base: position 578,147 of record NZ_JBQVSQ010000003.1, on the reverse strand, counting down.
GCGTCGGCGTAGCCGAGCTTGCCGAGCGTCGCGCGCACCGGTTCGAGTTCCGCGGTCTGCTGGTACTGCACTTCGATCACCGTACCGCCGGTGAATTCGACGGACAGGTGCAGCCCGCGGTGGAACAGGAAGAACACGGCGGCGAGGAACGTGACCAGCGAGATCACGTTGAACACCAGCGCGTGCCGCATGAACGGAATGTCTTTACGGATGCGGAAAAATTCCATGGTCTCGTCTCCGGGGCCTTATTGGGTCGAGCCCGGTTTCTTCGGCGACACGCCTTGCTGCGCGCGGTTGCGCAGCTGCGGCTTGCCGGTGCGCGGCGCGTTGCCCTTCGTGGGGGCGGCGAGCTTCGCGGCGCGCGCGGTGTCGGTCGATTCGTCCGCCGCGTCGAACGAGGCGGGGGCTGCGGCGCCTTCCGGCTTCCACACCTGGCCGATCGCGAGCGACTTCAGCTTCTTGCGGCCGCCGTACCAGAGGTTGACGAGCCCGCGCGAGAAGAACACCGCGGAGAACATCGACGTCAGGATACCGATACAGTGCACGATCGCGAACGCGCGCACCGGGCCCGAGCCGAACGCGAGCAGCGCGAGGCCGGCGATCAGCGTCGTGACGTTCGAGTCGAGGATCGTCGCCCACGCATGCGCGTAGCCGGCCTGGATCGCGAGCTGCGGCGGCTGGCCCGCGCGCAGTTCCTCACGCACGCGCTCGTTGATCAGCACGTTCGAGTCGATCGCCATACCGAGCGCGAGTGCGATTGCCGCGATACCGGGCAGCGTCAGCGTGGCCTGCATCAGCGACAGCACGGCGACGAGCAGCAGCAGGTTCACCGACAGGCCGATCACCGAGACGACGCCGAACAGCATGTAGTACGCGATCATGAACACGGCGATCGCGCAGAAGCCCCAGATCACCGAGTGGACGCCCATCCGGATGTTGTCGGCGCCGAGGCTCGGGCCGATCGTGCGTTCCTCGATGATGTCCATCGGCGCGGCGAGCGAACCGGCGCGCAGCAGCAGCGCGAGGTCGGCCGCGGCCTGCGGCGTCGGCTGGCCCGTGATCTGGAAGCGGTCGCCGAGTTCGGACTGGATCGTCGCGACCGTCAGCACTTCGCCCTTGCCCTTCTCGAACAGCACCATCGCCATCGGCTTGCCGATGTTGTCGCGCGACACCGTGCGCACCGAGCGGCCACCCGCCGAGTCGAGACGGATGTTGACCGACGGACGCTGGTGGTCGTCGAAACCGGCCGATGCATCGATGATGCGGTCGCCGGTGAAGATCACGTCCTTCTTCAGCAGCACCGGCGCCTGGATGCCCTGCGTGAACAGTTCCTCGCCCGGCGGCACCGGGTCGTTCGGGTTCGGGTGCGTGTTGATCGGATCGGCGAGGCGCGCTTCGAGCGTCGCGGTGCGGCCGATGATGTCCTTCGCCTTCGCGGTGTCCTGCACGCCCGGCAGTTCGACGACGATGCGATCGCTGCCTTGCTGCTGCAGGATCGGCTCCGACACGCCGAGTTCGTTCACGCGGTTGTGGAGCGTGGTCAGGTTCTGCTTGAGCGCGGCGTCCTCGACGGATTTCTGCACGGCCGGCGTGAACGTGCCGACGACCTGCGTGCCGCCGCCGCCGGGCTGGGTCGCCCATTGCAGTTCGGTGATCGACAGCGCGAGCACCTTGCGGGCGTCTTCCGCCGTTTGCGCATCGCTGAAGTTGACGACGACGGACTGGTCGACGCGGCTCACGCCGCCGTCGCGGATGTTCTTGTCGCGCAGCAGCGTGCGCGCGTCGGACGCGTCGGAGTCGAGCTTCTTCGTGAGCGCGCCCGTCATGTCGACCTGGAGCAGGAAGTGGACACCGCCGCGCAGGTCGAGGCCGAGATACATCGGCAGCGCGTGCAGGGCGGTCAGCCAGCGCGGCGACGCGCTCTGCAGGTTCAGTGCGACGACGTATTGCGGATCGTTCGGATCGGCGTTCAGCGACTTCTGCAGCAGGTCCTTGACGCGCAGCTGCGTATCGGTGTCCTTCAGGCGCACGCGGATGTTCGCGTTGGTGGCCGTGTTCTCGAAGGTGACGTCGTCCGGCGTGATCTGCGCGGAGGCGAGCGCGGATTCGACCTGGGTCAGCGTGGTCGAGTCGAGCTTGACCGTGGCCTTGCCGCTCGACACCTGCACCGCCGGCGCTTCGCCGAAGAAGTTGGGCAATGTGTACAGAAAGCCGATGGCGAGCGCCACGACCATCACGACATATTTCCAGAGTGGATAACGATTCATGAGGGGGCCGAACGGGTGGTTGGCGTGAAAGCGTCGCGTCCGGCGCCGCGGCGGCCCGCTCTCTCAGGCGGGCACGGCGCGGGGAGCCGGACGCTCGGCGAAGGGCTTACAGCGACTTGATCGTGCCCTTCGGCAGAATGGTCGTGACCGCAGCCTTCTGCACGGTGATTTCAGTGCCTTCGGCGATCTCGACGCCGATGTAGCCTTCGGTGACCTTCGTCACCTTGCCGACGAGGCCGCCGCTCGTGACGACTTCGTCGCCCTTGGCCATGGCCGAGAGCATGTTGCGGTGCTCCTTCTGCCGCTTCATCTGCGGACGGATCATGATGAAGTAGAGCACAGCGAACATCAGGATGAGCGGCAGAAAGCTCATCAGGCTCGATTCGGCGCCACCGGCACCTTGCGCGAAGGCATTGGAAATGAACGGCACGTTGGTCTCTCCGTAGGGGAACTTCGAAAAATAAGCCGGTTATTCTACCACCGGCCCCATGCGCAAACGGCTCGGCAAATGCGCTTTCGGATCAAGCTGTTAAAGCGCGAACCGACACCGTTGCGACTTGTTTGGAAAGGCAATTGTAATATTTGGCGGTCGTGACGGGCGACTGGAACGCGTTATTTAGTACTCGTCCTATGTGACGGGCCGCCGCGCGGCCCGCCGGCCCGTCAGTCGACGCCTCTCGCGCGATCCTCCGCGAAGCGCTGGCGGAACGCGTCGAACGTATGGGTTTCGATCGCGTCGCGGATCTCGCTCATCAGCTGCAGGTAGTAGTGCAGGTTGTGGATCGTGTTGAGCTGCGCGCCGAGGATTTCGCCGACGCGGTGCAGGTGATGCAGGTAGCCGCGCGAGAAGTTCTGGCACGTGTAGCACGTGCAGCTCGCGTCGAGCGGCTTCAGCGAGTTCTTGTGCGTCGCGTTGCGGATCTTCACGTCGCCGAAGCGCGTGAACAGCCAGCCGTTGCGCGCGTTGCGGGTCGGCATCACGCAGTCGAACATGTCGACGCCGTTGGCGACGCCCTCGACCAGGTCCTCCGGCGTGCCGACGCCCATCAGGTAGTGCGGCTTGTTGGCCGGCAGCTTCGGGCCCACGTGCCGCAGCACGCGCATCATGTCTTCCTTCGGCTCGCCGACCGACAGCCCGCCGATCGCGAGGCCGTGGAAGCCGAGTTCCGACAGGCCCGCGAGCGATTCGTCGCGCAGGTCCTCGAACATCCCGCCCTGGACGATCCCGAACAGCGCATTCGGGTTGCCGAGCCGGTCGAACTCGTCGAGCGAACGCTTCGCCCAGCGCAGCGACATGCGCATCGAGTCGGCCGCTTCCTTGTGCGTCGTCGGCACGCCGTTGGTTGCGTACGGCGTGCACTCGTCGAACTGCATCACGACGTCGGAATTCAGCACCTTCTGGATCTGCATCGACACTTCCGGCGACAGGAACAGCTTGTCGCCGTTGATCGGCGACGCGAACGTGACGCCGTCCTCGGTGATCTTGCGCAGGTCGCCGAGCGAGAACACCTGGAAGCCGCCCGAATCGGTCAGGATCGGCTTGTTCCAGCCCATGAACGCGTGCAGGCCGCCGTGCGCGTCGATCGTGTCGAGGCCCGGGCGCAGCCACAGGTGGAACGTGTTGCCGAGGATGATCTGGGCCTTGATCTCGTGCAGCTCGCGCGGCTGGATCGCCTTCACGGTGCCGTACGTGCCGACCGGCATGAAGATCGGCGTTTCGACCACGCCGTGGTTGAGCTTCACGCGGCCGCGGCGCGCGTGGCCGTCGGTCGTCAGCAGTTCGAATTCGAGCCCGTTTGCCGGGCGGTCCTGCACGGGGGCGTGCGTATCGTGGGATGAACCTTCGGTCATCGTGTCGTGCTCCTTGCTACCGGAAAACAGTCCGGCGCATGTTGGAAACGCCGCCGGCAAGCCGGCGGCGGGGAAAAAGGGTGCGTCGCGCTTATGCGCCGGTTTGCACGCCGGCCGCCTCCGGCGTGTCGCGCCGCGTGAGCAGCATCGCGTCGCCGTAGCTGAAGAAGCGGTAGCGCTGGTCGATCGCGTGCCGGTAAGCGGAGCGGATCGTCTCGACGCCCGCGAACGCGGACACCAGCATCAGCAGCGTCGACTTCGGCAGGTGGAAATTCGTGACGAGCCGGTCGACCACGCGGAAACGGTAGCCGGGCGTGATGAAGATGTCGGTCTCGGCCTGCGTCGCCGCGAGCGGGCGGCCCGCTTCGCCTGCCGTGCGCGCGGCGGCTTCGAGCGCGCGCATCGACGTCGTGCCGACCGCGATCACGTTGCCGCCGCGCGCGCGGGTCGCGGCGATCCGGTCGACGAGCGACTGCGGCAGGTCGTACCACTCGCTGTGCATCTTGTGCTCGGCGATGTTGTCGACACGCACCGGCTGGAACGTGCCGGCGCCGACGTGCAGCGTCAGCGTCGCGCGCTCGACGCCCATCGCGTCGAGCTGGTCGAGCAGCGGCTGGTCGAAGTGCAGCCCGGCCGTCGGCGCGGCGACCGCGCCCGGATTGCTCGCGTAGACGGTCTGGTAGCGCGTCTCGTCGGTCGCGTCGGGATCGTGCTCGATATACGGCGGCAGCGGCAGGCGGCCGAACTGCTCGATCAGCACGAGGCACGGCTCGGGGAAGTGCAGCGTGAAGAACGGCTCGACGCGCTCGCCGACCGTCACGTCGAACGCGTCGGCGAGGCGCAGCGTCGTGCCGGCGCCCGGCGACTTGCTCGCGCGGATCTGCGCGAGCGCCGTGTGGGTGCCCGTCACGCGCTCGATCAGCACCTCGATCTTGCCGCCGCTGGCCTTCTGGCCGAAGAAGCGCGCCTTCAGCACCTTGGTATCGTTGAAGACGAGCAGGTCGCCGGGCGCGATGCACGACGGCAGCTCGGCGAATTTGCGGTCGACGAGGCGCGCGGGCTCGACGGTGCGGTCGACCTCGAGCAGGCGGCTCGCGGTGCGATCGGGCAGCGCGGTTTGTGCAATCAGCTCGGGCGGCAGATTGAAATCGAAATCGGAAAGCGTGAACATGCGGGCTGGTTCGAAACGGCCGGCGAGCGTTGCCGGCAGGGCGGAAACGCGTAAATGGGGCGCGCGAGCCGCTATGATGACGGGATGCGCGGCCTGGCCGGCGTCGTTCGTTCGGACGACGTGAAAGCCGCTATTGTACTTGCCTTGCGAAGCACCCAGACGATCCGATGCCTGTGTCACCACGCCGTTCCACCGCCACCGTTGCCGATTCCGCCGATCCGTTCGACGCGGACGATGCCGCGCTCCCCGCGCAAAGCGCGCAGGAGCCTGCCGAGCCGCAGCGCGCCGCGCCGCGCCGGGCCGGGCCGAAGCGCGGCGCCGACGGGCGGCTCGCGCAGCCGGCCGCCGCCGCACCCGATGCCGACGGCGCCGCCGCGAGCGACGAAGCCGGTGCGGCCGGCGCGAAGCGCAAGAAGAAGGCGGCCGCCGACAAACCGGTAAAAACCGTCGACAAGCTCGCGAAGCTCGGCCTCACGCGCTCGATCGATCTCGTGCTGCATCTGCCGATGCGTTATGAGGACGAAACCACGCTCACGCCGATCGGCGAGCTGCTGCCGGGCGGCATCGCGCAGACCGAAGGCGTCGTGTTCGACAACGAGGTCGCGTACCGGCCGCGCCGCCAGCTCGTCGTGAAGATCCAGGACGACGACGGCGAGCTCCTGGTGCTGCGCTTCCTGAATTTCTACGGCTCGCAGGTCAAGCAGATGGCCGTCGGCCAGCGGCTGCGCGTGCGGGGCGACGTGCGCGGCGGCTTCTTCGGGATGGAGATGGTGCATCCGGCGGTGCGCGTCGTCGAAGCGGATGCGCCGCTGCCGCAGGTGCTCACGCCCGTCTATCCGAGCACGGCCGGCGTGTCGCAGGCCTATCTGCGCAAGGCGATCGAGAACGCGGTCGAGCGCACGCCGTTGCCCGAGCTGTTGCCGCCCGAGATCGATCGCGCGTACCTGAAGCCGCTCGGCGTGCCGTCGCTCGAGCAGGCCGTGCGGATCCTGCATCACCCGCGCGTCGATTCCGACGAAGCCGCGCTGATGGACGGCTCGCATCCGGCGTGGACGCGCATCAAGTTCGAGGAGCTGCTCGCGCAGCAGCTGTCGCTCAAGCGCGCGCACGAGGAGCGCCGCACCCGCGCGGCGCCCGCGATGCCGCGTCGCACCGCGAGCGATGCCGATGCGCTGACGACCCGGCTCTACGCGGCGCTGCCGTTCACGCTGACGGGCGCGCAGTCGCGCGTCGTCGACGAGATCGCGCACGACCTCACGCTCGCGCACCCGATGCAGCGGCTGCTGCAGGGCGACGTCGGCAGCGGCAAGACGGTCGTCGCGGCGCTGGCCGCCACGCAGGCGATCGACGCCGGCTACCAGGCCGCGCTGATGGCGCCCACCGAAATCCTCGCGGAACAGCACGCGCGCAAGCTGCGCGCATGGCTCGAGCCGCTCGGCGTCACGGTGGCATGGCTCGCGGGCAGCCTGAAGGCAAAGGACAAGCGTGCGGCGATCGAGGCGGCCGCGCTCGGCACCGCGCAGCTCGTGATCGGCACGCACGCGATCATCCAGGACACGGTCGAATTCGCGCGGCTCGGCCTCGTGATCGTCGACGAGCAGCATCGCTTCGGCGTCGAGCAGCGTCTCGCGCTGCGCGCGAAGGCCGCGAACGCGGCCAATGGCGCGCGCGATTTCCAGCCGCACCAGCTGATGATGTCGGCCACGCCGATACCGCGCACGCTCGCGATGACGTACTACGCGGATCTCGAGGTCTCGACCATCGACGAACTGCCGCCGGGCCGCACGCCCGTGCTGACGCGCCTCGTCGGCGACGCGCGGCGCGAGGAGGTGATCGCCCGCGTGCGCGAGGCCGCGCTGACCGGGCGCCAGGTGTACTGGGTGTGCCCGCTGATCGAGGAGAGCGAGACGCTGCAGTTGCAGACGGCCGTCGAGACCTATGAGACGCTGATCGCCGCACTCCCCGAGCTGAAGGTCGGGCTCGTGCATGGTCGGCTGTCGCCGGCCGACAAGGCGGCCGTGATGGAAGCGTTCACGCGCAACGACGTGCAGTTGCTGGTTGCGACGACCGTGATCGAAGTCGGCGTCGACGTGCCGAACGCGTCGCTGATGGTGATCGAGCATGCTGAACGCTTCGGCCTCGCGCAGCTGCACCAGCTGCGCGGCCGCGTCGGGCGCGGCACCGCGGCGTCGGTGTGCGTGCTGCTGTACACCGGGCCGCTGTCGATCACCGGTCGCGAGCGGTTGAAGACGATGCGCGAGACGACCGACGGCTTCGAGATCGCGCGGCGCGACCTCGAAATCCGCGGCCCCGGCGAATTCCTCGGCGCGCGCCAGTCGGGCGCGGCGATGCTGCGCTTCGCGAACCTCGAGACCGACGGCTGGCTGATCGACCCGGCCCGCGAGGCCGCGGCGCGGCTGATCGACGGCTACCCCGAGGTCGTCACGCAGCATCTCGCGCGCTGGCTCGGCGCGCGCGAGCAGTACCTGAAGGCTTGATCCGCCGGTTTGGGGCCGGATCCGAAGCGCCAATCGATGCATGCGATGCAGAGAAACTTGGCGAACCGGTGCCAGAGGGTGTATAAATTAAACCTATCGCCTGTATATCTCTGATTGACCCACAATGACGCTGACTGAATTGAAATACATCGTCGCGGTTGCGCGTGAGCGGCATTTCGGCCGCGCGGCCGAAGCATGCTTCGTGAGCCAGCCGACGCTGTCGGTGGCGATCAAGAAGCTCGAAGACGAGCTCAACGTGCAGATTTTCGAGCGCGGCGCGAGCGAAGTGAGCGTGACGCCGATCGGCGACCAGATCGTCACGCAGGCGCAGCGCGTGCTCGAGCAGACCTTCGCGATCAAGGAGATCGCGAAGCAGGGCAAGGACCCGCTGGTCGGCCCGTTCCGTCTCGGCGTGATCTACACGATCGGGCCGTACCTGCTGCCGACGCTCGTCAAGCAGATGATCCAGCGTGTCCCGCAGATGCCGCTGATGCTGCAGGAGAACTACACGCTGAAGCTGCTCGAACTGCTGAAGCAGGGCGAGATCGACGCGGCGATCATGGCGCTGCCGTTCCCGGAAACCGGCCTGATGGTGCGGCCGCTGTACGACGAACCGTTCGTCGTCGCGCTGCCGGCCGGCCATCCGTGGGAGAAGCGCGTGGAAATCGACGCCGAGGACCTGAAGCAGGAAACCATGCTGCTGCTCGGCAACGGCCACTGCTTCCGCGATCACGTGCTCGGCGTGTGCCCGGAGCTGATGCGCTTCTCGCAGACGGCCGACGGCATCCAGAAGACCTTTGAGGGCTCGTCGCTCGAGACGATCCGCCACATGGTCGCGAGCGGCGTCGGTATCACCGTGCTGCCGCGGATGTCGGTCGCGGAGGTCGGCCCGCGCGCGAACGGCCCCGATGCGGAGCTGCTGTCGTACGTGCCGTTCAACGAACCGGTGCCCGACCGCCGCGTGGTGCTCGTGTGGCGCAAGAGCTTCACGCGGATGCCCGCGATCGACGCGATCAGCGACGCGATTGCCGCGTGCGTGCTGCCGGGCGTCGCGAAGCTCGACATGCCGGCGACGATGAACTGAGTCGCCGCGACCCACGGCGCTAGCCGATAGACGGGGTTCACGACCCCGTTTAATTTTATCTATGTAATAGATAAAATTAATCAAATATATTGTTTGAATAGTATTTAATAGAATCTCTCACATGGATCGTTTGTCGGTTCGGCAGCCGGTCCGCACGCTGAATGCAAGCGTCAAAGGAGGATGTCATGATGCGTTCGATACTGGGGCACGCGCAGCGGAACATCCCGCCGCGCGGACATGTCGTAGATCGCGCCAGGGCCGCAATTCTGAGCCTGCGCCCGATCGCATTCGCGTACCTGGCGGACCGCGCGTATGGTGGATGAGTGCCGCCGCCCGCCGGTCCTGTGTTCCCCCGAGTCACCCGCCGTCAAGCCATGAGGGAGCAACGCATGTCAGAAAGCTGGAAACCCGCACGCGTCGCCGGCACGCCACCCGCCAGCCACCGCCTGCCGCGGCGCGCCGCTCGCGGCACGCGCGTATCGAAGCGCTCGCACGACATCCCGTAGGACGCAGGAGGATCAACCCGTTCCGTTTCTTACCCCCGCAATGACGCTTCACCCGCCGGTTCCGGCACGATGCCGGATCGCGCAGGTGGGGAAATACGAGCAAGCCAAGGAGAAAACGCATGTCGAACGAAACGAAGTGCCCGTTCAATCACGCCACCGGCGCTGGCGCGACGAACAAGGACTGGTGGCCGAATCAGCTGAACCTGAACATCCTGCACCGGCACTCGGCGCTGTCCGATCCGATGGACAAGGATTTCGACTACGCCGAGGCATTCAAGACGCTGGACCTCGCGGCGGTGAAGAAGGACCTGCACGCGCTGATGACGACGTCGCAGGACTGGTGGCCGGCCGACTTCGGCCACTACGGCGGCCTGTTCATCCGCATGGCATGGCATAGCGCCGGCACGTACCGCACGGCCGACGGCCGCGGCGGCGCGGGCGGCGGACAGCAGCGCTTCGCGCCGCTCAACAGCTGGCCGGACAACGTGAGCCTCGACAAGGCGCGCCGGCTGCTGTGGCCGATCAAGCAGAAGTACGGCCGCAACATCTCGTGGGCCGACCTGCTGATCCTGACCGGCAACGTCGCGCTCGAATCGATGGGCTTCAAGACCTTCGGCTTCGCCGGCGGCCGCGTCGATACGTGGGAACCGGACGACGTCTACTGGGGTTCGGAAAAGATCTGGCTGGAACTGAGCGGTGGCCCGAACAGCCGCTACTCGGGCAAGCGCGATCTCGAAAGCCCGCTCGCCGCCGTGCAGATGGGCCTCATCTACGTGAACCCGGAAGGCCCGGACGGCAACCCCGACCCGGTCGCCGCCGCGCACGACATTCGCGAGACGTTCGCGCGGATGGCGATGAACGACGAAGAAACGGTCGCGCTGATCGCGGGTGGCCACACGTTCGGCAAGACGCACGGCGCCGGTCCGGCATCGAACGTCGGCGCCGAGCCGGAAGCCGCCGGCATCGAGCAGCAGGGTCTTGGCTGGAAGAGCACGTTCGGCACCGGCAAGGGCAAGGACGCTATCACGAGCGGCCTCGAAGTCACGTGGACGTCGACGCCGACGAAGTGGAGCAACGACTTCCTCAAGCACCTGTTCAGCTATGAGTGGGAGCTCACGAAGAGCCCGGCCGGCGCGCACCAGTGGGTCGCGAAGGACGCCGGCGACGTGATTCCGGATGCGTTCGACGCGTCGAAGAAGCATCGCCCGACGATGCTGACGACCGACCTGTCGCTGCGTTTCGATCCGGCCTACGAGAAGATCTCGCGCCGCTTCTACGAGAACCCGGCCGAGTTCGCCGATGCGTTCGCACGCGCCTGGTTCAAGCTCACGCACCGCGACATGGGCCCGCGTGCCCGTTATCTCGGCCCGGACGTGCCGGCCGAGCATCTGCTGTGGCAGGACCCGATCCCGGCCGTCGACCACAAGCTGATCGATGACGCCGACGTCGCGGCGCTGAAGGCGAAGGTGCTGGCATCGGGCCTGTCGGTGTCGCAGCTCGTGTCGACGGCGTGGGCGTCGGCTGCGACGTTCCGCGGTTCGGACAAGCGCGGCGGCGCGAACGGCGCGCGGATTCGCCTCGCACCGCAGAAGGACTGGGAAGTGAACCAGCCGGCGCAGCTCGCGAAGGTGCTCGCGACGCTCGAAGGCGTGCAGAAGGCGTTCAACGACGCGCAGACGGGCGGCAAGAAGGTGTCGCTCGCCGATCTGATCGTGCTGGCCGGTGCGGCCGGTGTCGAACAGGCGGCGAAGAACGCGGGCGTTGCGGTGACGGTGCCGTTCGCACCGGGCCGCGCGGATGCGACGCAGGAAGAGACCGACATCGAAGCGATGGCCGTGCTCGAACCGCTGGCGGACGGTTTCCGCAACTTCCTGAAGCATGCGTACAAGACGCCGGCGGAGGCGCTGCTGGTCGACAAGGCGCAACTGCTGACGCTGAGCGCGCCGGAGATGACGGTGCTCGTCGGTGGCCTGCGCGTGCTCGGCACGAACGTCGGCGATGCGAAGCACGGCGTGTTCACCGACCGTCCGGAAGCGCTGACGAACGACTTCTTCGTGAACCTGCTCGACATGGGCACGGAATGGAAGCCGGCGTCGGCCGCGAACGACGTGTTCGAAGGGCACGATCGCGCGACGGGCAAGGTCAAGTGGACCGGCACGCGCGTCGACCTGATCTTCGGCTCGCACGCGCAACTGCGTGCGCTGGCCGAGGTGTACGGCAGCGCGGATGCGAAGGAGAAGTTCGCGCACGACTTCGTCGCGGCCTGGAACAAGGTGATGAACCTCGACCGCTTCGATCTCGCATGAACCTTGCCGCCGCGTAATGCGGTAGTGCGGTAACGCAGCAACGCGAAACGGCCGGTCGAACGACCGGCCGTTTCTTCTGGAACCTGAGTTTTGTTGAAGGAGTGACGACCATGACGCAATTGATGCTGAACATGCGCGCCGCACTGGCGGCGCCGAAGATGCGCGCGCCGGCCGAGATCGCGCGATACGTAGCCGGATTCGCGATCGTCATCGGCGGTGCGGCCGAACTGGTGTCGCAGGCGCTGCACGCGATCGCGGCCGCCTGAGCGCGGCGCGTCACGCGCCACGCTGCAGTGGCGAGCCGTGCGCGCGGGTGGTGCGGTGTCGACAGGCAGGTAGCCCGATTCGCTTTCATTGCCTTGGTTCATTGAATAAGGAGTCCGTAACATGTCCGGGAAGACTCACGCCACGCAGATCAACATCGGCATCAGCGACAAGGACCGCGGGAAAATCGCGGACGGCCTGTCGCGCCTGCTCGCCGATACGTTCACGCTGTACCTGAAGACCCACAATTTCCACTGGAACGTCACGGGCCCGATGTTCAACACGCTGCACTTGATGTTCGAGGCGCAGTACAACGAACTGTGGCTCGCGGTCGATTCGGTCGCCGAACGCATTCGCACGCTCGGCGTCGTCGCGCCGGGTACCTTTGGCGATTTCGCGAAACTGTCGTCGGTGCCGGAAGCGAACGGCGTGCCGGCGGCGGAAGACATGATCCGCCAGCTCGTCGAAGGGCACGAGGCAGTCGTGCGAACCGCACGCGCGATCTTCCCGATTGCAGACGCGGCGAGCGACGAGCCGACCGCCGACCTGCTGACGCAGCGGCTGCAGACGCATGAGAAAACCGCGTGGATGCTGCGGTCGCTGCTCGCGTAAGCGCGGTGTGGCCGGGCAGGGCGCCGGCCGGCGCGATCCGGGGTGGTGTGGAATCTGTCCCTTGATTGATGCGTATCGCGGCGCGGCCGCGTGCGGTGGGCCTCGGCGGTCCATGCGCGCGCCGCAACTGCCGGCCGCGGGTCGCGCCGACATGACGCGAAGCGCCGCTCGGCTCTAAAATGCCGGGGTTATCTTCCCGGTGCTTCGCCATGCTTGCCCGTTTTCCGCTGTATCTGCGGCTTGTCCGGATGGACAAGCCGATCGGCAGCCTGCTGCTGCTCTGGCCGACGCTCAACGCGCTGTGGATCGCGTCGGACGGCCACCCGCGCTGGCCGCTGCTCGTGATCTTCACGCTCGGCACGCTGCTGATGCGTTCGGCCGGCTGCGCGATGAACGACTACGCCGACCGCGATTTCGACCGCCACGTGAAGCGCACGGCCGACCGGCCGCTGACGTCGGGCAAGATCCGCGCATGGGAAGCCGTCGCGATCGCGGTCGGGCTGTCGTTCATCGCGTTCTTGCTGATCCTGCCGCTCAACACGCTGACGAAGGAGCTGTCCGTCGTCGCGCTGTTCGTCGCGGGCTCGTATCCGTTCATGAAGCGCTTCTTCGCGATTCCGCAGGCGTATCTCGGCATCGCGTTCGGCTTCGGCATCCCGATGGCGTTCGCGGCCGTGCAGGACACGGTGCCGGCGATCGCATGGGTGATGCTGATCGCGAACATTTTCTGGTCGGTCGCGTACGACACCGAATACGCGATGGTCGATCGCGACGACGACATCAAGATCGGCATTCGCACGTCCGCGCTGACGTTCGGCCGCTTCGACGTCGCGGCCGTGATGGCGTGCTACGCGGCGACGCTCGGCATCTACGTGTGGATCGGAGTGACGCTCGGCTTCGGTCTGGCGTACTGGGCCGGCTGGGCGGCGGCGGTCGGCTGCGCGCTGTATCACTACACGCTGATCAAGGGCCGCGAGCGGATGCCTTGCTTCGCGGCGTTCCGGCACAACAACTGGCTCGGCGGCGTGCTGTTTGCCGGGATCGCCGCGCACTATCTGTTGGCCGGCAACTGAACCGAGCCGCGCGCCGGTGCGCGGTGCCAATGAAAAAGCGGCCAATTGGCCGCTTTTTTTACGTCCGGTGCCCGAGAAGCCGGCGCCGCGGACGCGCTTACGCGCGGCCGAGTTCGTCGCCCATTTCCTTCGCGCGCGCCTCGGCCGCGAGTGCGCCGCGCACGATCGCTTCCTTCACGCCCTGCGCGTCGAACGACGCGAGCGCGGCGGCCGTCGTGCCGCCCTTCGACGTCACGCGCTCGCGCAGCACGCTCGCCGGCTCGCCCGATTGCGCGGCGAGTTGCGCGGCGCCCGCGAACGTCGCGACCGCGAGCGCGCGGCCCTGTTCGTCGTTCATGCCGAGGCGGCGCGCGGCTTCCTGCAGTGCTTCGATGAAATAGAACACGTACGCCGGGCCGCTGCCCGAAATGGCCGTGACGGCGTCGAGCTGCGATTCATCGTCGAACCACACGATTTCGCCGACCGCGCCGAGCACGTTCGATGCGAGTTCGCGGCCCGCCGCGTCGACGCCTGGCAGCGCGGCGAGGCCCGTCACACCCATGCCGACGAGCGCGGGCGTGTTCGGCATCGTGCGCACGACGCGGGCGTAATCGCCGAGCCAGCGCGCGAGGTCCGTGCCGCGGATGCCGGCCGCGATGCTGATCACGAGCTGCGACTTCAGGTGCGGCGCGAGCGCCTGCGCGACGTCCTTCAGCACCTGCGGTTTCACCGCCAGCACGATCGCGTCGTAATCGGCGAGCGTCGCGTCGACGGCTGCGCCGGTGCGCACGCCGAATTGCTGCGCGGCGCGCGCGCGGACGTCCTCGTTGATGTCGATGGCATACAGGCCGTCAGCGGCGACGCCGCGCTTGATCAGGCCGCCGATCAGGGCCGCGGCCATGTTGCCGCCGCCGATGAATGCGATTTTCATGATGTCCGATTGAGCAAGTGAGTGAACGGAAAGGCGGAAAGGGCGCGGCGTTCAGTGCGAGTAATCGCGCGCACCGAAGATCGCGGTGCCGACGCGCACGATCGTCGCGCCTTCGAGCACGGCCGCGTCGAGATCGGCGGACATGCCCATCGACAGCGTGTCGAGCGCCAGGCCGTCGGCGCGCAACGCGTCGAACAACTCGCGCAGCGCGCGATGCGGCGCGCGTTGCGCTTCGGTGTCGCCGGCCGGTTCGGGAATCGCCATCAGGCCGCGCAGCCGCAGCGACGGCAGCGCGGCCACCGCGCGCGCGACCTCGGCCACGTCGACGGGCGCGACGCCGCTCTTCGACGCCTCGCCGCTGATGTTCACCTGCACGCAGACATTGAGCGGCGGCAGGTGCGCGGGGCGTTGTTCCGACAGGCGCTGCGCGATCTTCAGCCGGTCGACCGAATGAACCCAGTCGAAGCGCTCGGCGACCGGGCGCGTCTTGTTCGATTGCAGCGGCCCGATGAAATGCCATTCGAGGTTCGCGCGCAAGTCGGCGAGCGCGTCGATCTTGTCGATCGATTCCTGCACGTAGTTTTCGCCGAATGCGCGTTGCCCGGCCGCATGCGCGGCGCGCACGTCGTCGGCGGGAAACGTCTTCGAGACGGCGAGCAGCGACACGGTGGCGGGATCGCGGCCGGCCGCGCGGGCGGCGTCGGTGATGCGGCGATGAACGGATTCGAGACGAGCGGCAAGATCGGACATGACGGGCACGAAGACAGGCACGGAAGCGGGCATGAAGCAGCTGCGCCGCGGCACGCGGCGCATCGATCCGTCCATTATACGGACGCCGCGCGCGAGGCCTAGCCGTACAGCAAATGCTCGACGAGCTGGATCCAGTGGGTGACCGGAATCTGCGTGCCGCTCTGCAGGTGCGCGATGCAGCCGATGTTGCCGGAGACGATCATCTGCGGTTCGAGCGCCTGCAGCTTCAGCAGCTTCTGCTTGCGCAACCGGTACGACAGCGACGGCTGCGTCAGCGAATAGGTGCCGGCCGAGCCGCAGCACAGATGGCTGTCGGCCGGCAGCCGCACGTCGATGCCGAGCGTCTCGAGCAGGCGTTCGACCTTGCCGCGCGACTGCTGGCCGTGCTGCAGCGTGCACGGCGGGTGGTACGCGACGGTATGGATCGCGCGGCGCCGTGCGAGTGTCGCGAGTTCTGCCTCGAACGCGAGCAGCACGTCGGAGATGTCGCGCGTCAGCGCGACGATGCGCTGTGCCTTCTCCGCGTAGATCGGATCGTCGCGCAGCAGGTGTGCGTATTCGAGCACCGTCGCGCCGCAGCCCGTTGCGTTCATCACGATCGCCTCGGCGCCCTGTTCGACGTGGGGCCACCACGCGTCGATGTTGCGGCGCGCGTCGTCGAGCGCTTCATCGTGATAGTTCAGGTGCAGGCGGATCGCGCCGCAGCAGCCCGCGTCGGGCGCGACGACCGTCTCGATGCCGAGCGCGTCGAGCACGCGCGCGGTCGCGATGTTGATGTTCGGCAGCATCGACGGCTGCACGCAGCCGCCGAGCATCAGCATCTTGCGCGTATGCGTGCGGTGCGGCCATTCGAGCAGCCGCGTGCGCGGCGGCACCTTGTCGCGCAGCCGCTTCGGCAGCAGCGGCCGCACGTGCTGGCCGAGCCGCATCATCGGCGAGAACAGCGCCGCATTCGGCACGAGGCTCGCGAGCACGCGGCGCACGAGACGCTGCTGCACGGGGCGCTGCACCTGTGCCTCGACATGCTTGCGGCCGATCTCGACGAGCCGGCCGTACTGGACGCCCGACGGGCAGGTCGTCTCGCAGCTGCGGCACGTGAGGCAGCGGTCCAGGTGCTGCTGCGTGCTGCGCGTGACGTTCGCGCCTTCGACCAGCTGCTTGATCAGGTAGATGCGCCCGCGCGGGCCGTCTAGTTCGTCGCCGAGCAGCTGATAGGTCGGGCAGGTCGCGGTGCAGAACCCGCAATGCACGCACTTGCGCAGGATCGCTTCGGCCTCGTCGCCGTCGGGCGTGTTGCGGATGAAATCGGCGAGGTTCGTTTGCATCGAGCTCTCAGAGATCGGGGTAGAGCCGGCCGCGGTTGAAGATGCGCGCGGGATCGAACGCGGCCTTCAGCCCGCGGTGGATTTTCATCATCGGGGCGGGGAGCGGCGTGAACACGCCCGCGCTGCGGTCGTAGGCGTCGCCCGCGCGGAACAGCGTCGCGTGGCCGCCGGCCTGCTTCGCGCTCATGCGCACGGTCTGCGCATCGGCGTCGGTGATCCACCAGCGCTGCGCGCCGCCCCATTCCATCAGCTGGGTGCCCGGCAGGTGCATCGGTTCGGTGATCGACGGCAGCGCGAGGCGCCACAGCGCATAACCGGGCGGGATGCCGTTGAAGAACGGGTCGGTATGCTCGCGCAGGCCGGCCCAGAAGCGCTCGGCTTCGACCGCGTCGACGACTTCGCCGCCGAGCAGCGTCTTCGCGGATTTCACGGCCGCTTCGGCGCCCGACAGGCGCAGCACGAGCGTGCCGTTGCGCCACGCGCTCGCGCTGACGGGCAGCGGATGGCCACCCCATTCGTTGAGCTTGCGCACCGCGTCGGTGGCGGTCATCTCGAACTTCAGCGTGACTTCGGCGACCGGCATCGGCAGCACCTTGATCGACAGGTCGAGCATCAGCCCGAGCGTGCCGAGCGCGCCGGCCATCAGTCGCGACACGTCGTAACCGGCGACGTTCTTCACGACCTGCCCGCCGAAGCGCAGCATTTCGCCGCGGCCGTTCATCAGCGTGACGCCGAGCACGAAATCGCGCGGTGCGCCGCAGGTGGCACGGCGCGGGCCCGCGAGGCCCGCCGCGACGCAGCCGCCGACGGTGGCCGCGCGGCCGAAGTGGGGCGGCTCGAACGGCAGCATCTGGCCGCACTCGGCGAGGACGGTTTCCAGCTGCGCGAGCGGCGTGCCCGCGCGGACCGTGACGACGAGTTCGGCCGGGTCGTACGACACGATGCCCTGAAACGCGCGCGTGTCGAGTATTTCGCCCTCGAGCGCCTGGCCGTACCAGTCCTTGGTGCCGCCGCCGCGAATCCGCAGCGGCCGGCCGTCGGCGCTGGCCGCGCGGACGCGTTCGGCCCATCCGGCGACGATGTCGTCCTCTTCCATGTTCTGTTGCTGCCTCGACTTGTTGTTCGGTCGATTGTACCGGGGTGGCGCGATTCCACATCGCGACTATCCCTAAGCCCGGTATTGCGGACCGCATGCCCGCGCCGACGCGCGAACGGGCCGCGCGGGCACGGCAGTACGCGGCGGCCCGGCCGCCGGCGCGGGCCGCGCACCGCGCGCGACGCTCAGAAGCGCGGCAGGTCGGGGTGCGGCAGCAGCCCGCCGCGCACGTGCTGGCGACCGTACTCGGCGCAGCGCGCGCGGGTCGGGATGCCCTTGTCCGGGTTCAGCAGCCCCGCCGGATCGAATGCGCGCTTGACCGCGAAGAACGCATCGCGCTCCTGCGGCGAGAACTGTACGCACATCGAATTGAGCTTCTCGATGCCGACGCCGTGCTCGCCCGTCACGCTGCCGCCGAATTCCACGCAGCATTCGAGGATTTCCGCGCCGAACTGCTCGGCGCGGTGCAGCTCGTCCGGATCGTTCGCGTTGTAGAGGATCAGCGGATGCATGTTGCCGTCGCCCGCATGGAACACGTTGATGCAGCGCAGCCCGTAGCGCGTTTCGAGCTGCTCGATGCGCGCGAGCAGCGGGCCGATCGCGCGGCGCGGCACGGTGCCGTCCATGCAGTAATAATCGGCGGAAATACGGCCGGCGGCCGGGAACGCGTTCTTGCGGCCCGACCAAAAGCGCAGCCGCTCCTGTTCGTTGCGCGACACCTGGATGCGCGTCGCGCCGTGCTCGCGCAGCACGGCCGTCATCCGCACGACTTCTTCCGCGACTTCTTCCGGCGTGCCGTCCGATTCGCACAGCAGGATCGCCTTCGCGTCGAGGTCGTAGCCGGCGTGCGTGAACGCCTCGACGGCCTGCGTGGCCGGCTTGTCCATCATTTCGAGCCCGGCCGGGATGATGCCCGACGCGATGATCGCTGCGACGGCCTCGCCGCCCTTGACCACGTCGTCGAAGCTCGCCATCACGAGCTGCGCGGTCTGCGGTTTCGGGATCAGCCGCACCGTGACCTCGGTGACGATCGCGAACATCCCTTCGCTGCCGATCATCACGGCGAGCAGGTCCAGACCCGGCATGTCGAGCGCGAGCGAGCCGAACTCGACGATCTCGCCTTCGATCGTTACCGCGCGCACGCGCATCACGTTGTGCACCGTCAGCCCGTATTTCAGGCAGTGGACCCCGCCGGAGTTTTCCGCGACGTTGCCGCCGATCGTGCACGCGATCTGCGACGACGGATCGGGCGCGTAATACAGGCCGTACGGCGCGGCGGCTTCCGAGATCGCGAGGTTGCGCACGCCGGGCTGCACGGTTGCCGTGCGCGCGTACGGGTCGACTTCGACGATGCGCGTGAAGCGCGCGAGCGACAGCACGACGCCGAGCGCGATCGGCAGTGCGCCGCCCGACAGGCTCGTGCCCGCGCCGCGTGGCACGATCGGCACTTCCATGCGCCGGCAGATCTGCACGATCCGCTGCACTTGCGATTCCGTTTCGGGCAGCGCGACCGCGAGCGGCAGGCGGCGGTAGGCCGACAGGCCGTCGCATTCGTACGGTGCCGTGTCTTCGTCGCGGTACAGCAGGCAGTGCGTCGGCAGCACGGCCATCAGCGCCTGCACGACTTCGCGCTGGCGCTGCGCGCGTGCCGCGCTCGACAGTTCGACGGGAGCATTCATGGGGTCTCCTGCGGGAGGCGCGACGTCGCGCCGCCGTCTCAGCACGTGAAAATCTTGCCGGGATTCATCAGGTTGCGCGGATCGAGCGCGAGCTTGATCGCGCGCATCGTGTCGATCGCGTTGTCGCCGTGCTCCTTCGGCAGGAAGCGCATCTTGTGCAGCCCGACGCCGTGCTCGCCCGTGCAGGTGCCGCCGAGGCGCAGCGCTCGCTCGACGATCCGGTCGTTGATGTGCTCGGCTTCGGCGAGTTCCTCGGGCTTGTCGGGGTCGATCAGGATCGCGACGTGGAAATTGCCGTCGCCGACATGGCCGACGATCGGGCAGGGCAGCGACGAGGCGCGCAGGTCGACTTCGGTTTCCTCGACGCACGCGGCGAGCTGCGAGATCGGCACGCAGACGTCGGTCGTCACCGCGCGGCAGCCGGGTTTCAGCTGCAGCATCGCGAAGTACGCGTTGTGGCGCGCGGCCCAGAGCCGGCTGCGGTCTTCGGGACGGGTCGCCCATTCGAAGCCCTGGCCGTTGTTCTCGCCGGCCAGCGCTTGCACGAGCTCGGCCTGTTCCTTGACGGAGGCCTCGGTGCCGTGGAATTCGAAGAACAGCGTCGGCGCTTCGGTGAGCGTCAGGTTCGAGTGGCGATTGATCGAGCGCACGGCGAGCGAATCGACGAATTCGACGCGCGCGATCGGCACGCCGATCTGGATCGTCTCGATCACGGTGCGCACCGCGTCGCCCATCGTCGGGAACGTGCAGATCGCGGCCGATACGGCTTCGGGCAGCGGGTGCAGGCGCAGCGTGATCTCGGTGATCACGCCGAGCGTGCCTTCGGAGCCGACGAACAGGCGCGTGAGGTCATAACCCGCCGACGACTTGCGCGCGCGCGAGCCTGTTTTCACGACGCGGCCGTCGGCGAGCACCGCGGTCAGGCCGAGGACGTTCTCGCGCATCGTGCCGTAGCGCACGGCGTTGGTGCCCGATGCGCGGGTCGCGGTCATCCCGCCGATGCTGGCGTCGGCGCCCGGGTCGATCGGGAAGAACAGCCCGGTGTCGCGCAGCGCTTCGTTGAGCGCCTTGCGCGTGATGCCCGGCTCGACCGTCACGGTCAGGTCTTCGGCGTTGATCGACAGCACGCGGTTCATTTCCGACAGGTCGAGCGAGATGCCGCCGCGCACCGCGAGCAGGTGGCCTTCGAGCGACGAGCCGGCACCATACGGGATCAGCGGTACGCTGTAGAGCGAGCACAGCGACACGGCTTCGCGCACGTCGTCGGCGCTGCGGGCGAATACGACGGCGTCGGGCAGTTGCGGATCGAACGGCGATTCGTCGCGGCCGTGGTGGGCGCGGACCGCGTCGGCGGTCGATACGCGTTCGCCGAAGGCGGCGCGCAGCGCATCGAGCATGGCGGGGGGCAGCGGGCGGCGCGTGACGGCCGGCGGGGCGGGGTGATTCACGAATGTCTCCTGGCTGCTTGTCGAACTTTCGGCTCATTCTACGCCGTAACGCCCGCTGCGCCTGCCGCCGCGGGCTGCGATAATCACGTTCCAAACCAAGCGGGCTGCATCGCGGCCGCGCATGACAGGAGATTCGCATGGGCAACCGCTTGAGCAAGATCGCCACGCGCACCGGCGACGACGGCACCACCGGCCTCGGCGACGGACGCCGCATCGGCAAGGACGACGCGCGGATCGCGGCGATCGGCGACGTCGACGAACTGAATTCGAACCTCGGCGTGCTGCTCGCCGAGACGCTGCCGGACGACGTGCGCACGGCGCTCGTCACGATCCAGCACGACTTGTTCGATCTTGGCGGCGAGCTGTGCATCCCCGGCCATGCGGTGCTCGACGACACGCATCTTGCGCGTCTCGACCAGTGGCTCGCCGACTACAACGCGCCGCTGCCGCCGCTGAAGGAATTCATCCTGCCGGCCGGCTCGCGCGCGGCGTCGCTCGCGCACGTGTGCCGGACCGTATGCCGCCGCGCGGAGCGCTCGATCGTCGCGCTCGGGCGCACCGACACGCTCAACGATGCGCCGCGGCGTTACGTGAACCGGCTGTCGGACCTGCTGTTCGTGCTGGCGCGCGTGCTGAACCGCGCCGGCGGCGGGGCGGACGTGCTGTGGGAGCGCGGACGCGTCCGCTAGCGCGCCGCGGCCCTTTTTGCGCACTGCGACAATTTGCCCGGGGAAGGTCGTTTTTTAAACATGTATCGTATGTGCATGTTTAACGGAGAACGAACATGACCCACATCACCGCTGACCAGATGGCCCGTGTGAAGGCCACCGCCCCCGTCCTTGCCGAGCACGGCACGACGATCACGAAGCACTTCTACCAGCGCATGTTCGCGCGTCATCCTGAACTGAAGAACCTGTTCAACCAGACGCACCAGAAGACCGGCAGCCAGCCCGAGACGCTCGCGAAGGCCGTCTACGCGTATGCGGCAAACATCGACAACCTCGGCGCGCTGGGCGGTGCGGTGTCGCACATCGCGCACAAGCACGCGAGCCTGAACATCCGCCCCGAGCACTACCCGATCGTCGGCGAGAACCTGCTCGCGTCGATCGTCGAAGTGCTCGGCGACGCGGTCGATGCCGATACGCTCGAAGCCTGGCGCGTCGCGTACGGCCAGCTCGCGCAGATCCTGATCGGCGCCGAGGCCGACCTGTACGCGGGCGCGGCCTGGAGCGGTTTCCGTCCGTTCAAGGTGGCGCGCAAGGTGCGCGAGAGCGACGAGATCACGTCGTTCTACCTGAGCCCGGCCGATGGCGGCACGGCGCCGACCTTCGAACCGGGTCAGTACATCACGGTGAAGCGCTTCGTCGGCGATCTCGGCGTCGACCAGCCGCGCCAGTACAGCCTGTCCGATGCACCGCACGGCAAGTGGCTGCGCATCTCGGTGAAGCGCGAGGCCGGCACGCCGGAAGCGATCCCGGCCGGCAAGGTGTCGACGCTGATGCATGACGGCGTGGAGGAGGGCGCGATCGTCGAGGCGACCGCGCCGATGGGTGAATTCTCGCTGAAGCGGGGCGTCGAGACGCCGGTCGTGCTGATCTCGGGCGGCGTCGGCCTGACGCCGATGGTGTCGATGGCATCGACGCTGGTCGACGAACGCAGCACGCGCGACGTGCGGTTCGTCCACGCCTGCCGTTCGGGCGCGGTGCACGCGTTCCGCGACTGGCTGAACGATACGGCGCGCGAGCATGCGAACGTCAGGCGCACGGTGCTGTACGAACTGGTCGGCCCGAACGATCGCGCCGGCATCGACCACGACGTCGAAGGGCGGCTCACGCCGGAACGCGTGAAGGCATTCGCGCTGGTGCCGGACGCCGACTACTATATCTGCGGCCCGATCGCGTTCATGAAGGCGCAGCGCGACGCGCTGGTCGCGCTCGGCGTCGCACCGGAACGCGTGAACACCGAGATCTTCGGCTCGGGCGCGCTCGAGTGATGGGCCGACGGACGATCTCCGGCCAATAAAAAAGCCCGGCGCGAGCCGGGCTTTTTTATCGCTTGCGATACCGTGCGAATGACGTCAGGCGTGCAACATCAGTGTCGCGTGGTAGCGCCACACCTTCGGATCGGCGCTGACGAGCGGCATGCCTTCGTGGAGCGCCTGCGCGACCATCACGCGGTCGAACGGGTCGGCGTGGTCCGGGAAGTCGGGCAGCGCGGCGACTGCTTCGACGTGATCGCTGTTGATCGGCAACTCCGCGAAGCCGGCGAGCCGGAACGCAGAGCGTGCGTCGCGCGGATGAACGGGAAGGTTGCCTTTGCGGTACTTGATCGCGATTTCCCAGATGGATGCGGCACTGACGTACAGCGTGTTTTCGGGATCGTCGATCAACGCGGCGGCAGTCGACGAAAGTTGAGGTGCGCCTTCGGCGGCCCACAGCGCGATATGCGTATCAAGCAGCAGTCTCACGGCGCGAGCCCCCGGTCCGCGCTGGCATCGAAGTCAGCGGCGATCGATTCGTCGCCGGCATTGAATGCCTCGACAGTGGCCGGGATGTTCAGCCCGGCAAGCAACTGACGCGCCGCACCGATCCGCTTCGGCGCTTCATAAGGAACGATCCGGGCGACCGGATGGCCATTGCGGGCGATCACGACTTCGGATTCGCGCCCCGATTCAAGCGCCTCGACAAGGCTCGAGAGCCGTGACTTGGCATCGTGCATGTTGACGGTCGGCATGGTCGATTCCCGGTTAGCTAGGATGTATTAGCTAGTCTAGCAGAGCCGAACGCCATCCGCAGGCTGGCCAGATGGCCAGCCCGCCGGCAGGCGGGGGCCATCGTGATTCAGCCTGCTCGTGCCAGTCAGTTGCCGCTGCCGCGCGTCACGCGGCGCGCCTTGACCGATTCCGCAAGGCCTTCGAGCACCTTCACGCTGTCGTCCCACGCGATGCACGCGTCGGTGATGCTCTGGCCGTAGGTCAGCGGGCAACCTTCCTTCAGGTCCTGGCGGCCTTCGACGAGGTGCGACTCGATCATCACGCCGACGATGCGTGCGTCGCCGGCCGCGATCTGGCGGCCGATGTCCGCGCAGACGGGGATCTGGTTCTCGTGCTTCTTCGAGCTGTTCGCGTGGCTCGCGTCGATCATCAGGCGCGCAGCGAGGCCAGCCTTGCCGATGTCCGCGCACGCGGCGTTCACGCTGTCCGCGTCGTAGTTCGGCGCCTTGCCGCCGCGCAGGATCACGTGGCAGTCCTCGTTGCCGGCCGTCGACACGATCGCCGAATGGCCACCCTTCGTCACCGACAGGAAATGGTGCGGCTGCGACGCGGCCTTGATCGCGTCGACCGCGATCTTCACGTTGCCGTCGGTGCCGTTCTTGAAGCCGACCGGGCACGACAGCCCCGACGCGAGCTCGCGGTGCACCTGCGACTCGGTCGTGCGCGCGCCGATTGCGCCCCACGAGATCAGGTCGGCGATGTACTGCGGGCTGATCATGTCGAGGTATTCGGTCGCGGCCGGCAGCCCCATCTCGTTGATCTGCAGCAGCAGCTCGCGCGCGGTGCGCAGCCCTTCGTTGATCTTGAAGCTGTTGTCGAGGTGCGGATCGTTGATCAGCCCCTTCCAGCCGACCGTCGTGCGCGGCTTCTCGAAGTACACGCGCATCACGATTTCCAGTTCGCCCTTGAAGCGCTCGCGTTCCTTCACGAGCCGGCCCGCGTACTCGATCGCCGCCTTCGTATCGTGGATCGAGCACGGTCCGACCACGACGATCAGCCGATCGTCCATCCCGTGCAGGATGCGGTGCATCGACTGGCGCGAGTTGTAGATCAGCTCGGACGCGGCTTCGGAGCACGCGAATTCGCGGATCAGGTGGGCGGGCGGCGTCAGTTCCTTGAGTTCGCGAATGCGGACGTCGTCGGTATTGTGCGGGGGCATGCTGTTTCTCCTATGTCGACCGGGGTTAGCGCTTTAGCGGTTACTCCGGACCCATGCAAAGCGGTTGAGGGCGCCGTTCGGTCAGTGCGCGTGCGGCAGATTCATCAATTCAAGCGATTCAGTGGTGTCGGTCGAGGCCGCGGGACGCTGCGGCGACGACCGGGTGGCGAAGGGCGAAAAAAAACCGCCGGGTTCGCCGGCGGTTTTTTCGGGAATTTCGGTTGCGCTTTACGCGCCATCAACCCTCTCGATCCGCCAGCGGTCTGAGATACCAAAAAAAGTAAAAGTAAAACTTGGCGGACATGACGGGGATTCGGTTCGTCAAAAAAAGTTGATTCGGAATTTATACCCCGTCGCCGTGCGGCTGGCAATCGGGAAACGTCGAAAATGCGGAAAATCCGCGCGTTTTCTTCAAAATGCGCGGATTGTCTGCGCCGCGATGCGGTTATGCCGTACCGCCAACCGTCATCTTGTCGATCCGCAGGGTCGGCTGGCCGACGCCGACCGGCACGCTCTGGCCTTCCTTGCCGCACACGCCGACGCCCGTGTCGAGCGACATGTCGTTGCCGATCATGCTCACGTACTTCAGCGATTCCGGGCCGCTGCCGATCAGCGTCGCACCCTTCACCGGGTAGGTGATCTTGCCGTTCTCGATCATGTACGCCTCGGACGCCGAGAACACGAACTTGCCGTTCGTGATGTCGACCTGGCCGCCGCCGAAGTTCACCGCGTACAGGCCGTTCTTCACCGACGCGATGATTTCCTGCGGATCCTTGTCGCCGTTCAGCATGTACGTGTTCGTCATGCGCGGCATCGGCAGCGCCGCATACGACTCGCGCCGCGCGTTGCCCGTGACCGGCATCTTCATCAGGCGCGCGTTCAGCGTGTCCTGGATGTAACCCTTCAGGATGCCGTCCTCGATCAACGTCGTGCACTGCGTCGGGTTGCCTTCGTCGTCGATGTTCAGCGACCCGCGGCGGTTCGGCAGCGTGCCGTCGTCGACGACGGTCACGCCCTTGGCCGCGACCCGCTCGCCGATCCGGCCGGCGAATGCCGACGAACCCTTGCGGTTGAAATCGCCTTCGAGGCCGTGGCCGATCGCCTCGTGCAGCAGCACGCCCGGCCAGCCCGGCCCGAGCACGACCGTCATCGCGCCGGCCGGCGCGGGGCGTGCGTCGAGATTGACGAGCGCCGCGTGCACGGCGTCGTCGACGTAGCGCGACAGCACTTCATCGGTGAAGTAGCCGTAGTCGAAGCGGCCGCCGCCGCCGCCGGAGCCGATCTCGCGGCGGCCGTTCTGCTCGGCGATCACCGTGACCGACACGCGCACGAGCGGGCGGATGTCGGCCGCGAGCGCGCCGTCGCTGCGCGCGACGAGCACGACGTCGTATTCGCCGGCGAGGCCCGCCATCACCTGCGTGACGCGCGGGTCGCGCCCGCGTGCCATCTGCTCGATGCGCTCGAGCAGCTTGACCTTGGCCGTCGCGTCGAGCGACGCGAGCGGATCGGACGGCAGGTACAGGTCGCGACCGGAGATGCCCTTCAGCGACGTCGCGGCCTTGATCTTCTGGCGGCCGCCGCCGGCCGCCGCGATCGCCTTGGTGGCGGCAGCGGCCTGCGCGATCGCTTCGGGCGACAGGTCGTCCGAGTACGCAAAAGCGGTGCGGTCGCCCGCGACCGCGCGCACGCCGACGCCCTGGTCGATACTGAAGCTGCCCGACTTGACGATGCCTTCCTCGAGGCTCCACGCTTCGCTGCGGGTCGCCTGGAAGTACAGGTCGGCATAGTCGACGCGATGCGTGAAGATGTCGGCGATCGTGCGCGTGAGCAGGCTTTCGTCGAGGCCGTACGGCGTGAGCAGGATGTCCTTCGCCAGCGCGAGGTTGCGGATGCCGGGTTCGATGATGTTCATGCGGATATCGGGGTTTCTCAAAAAGTTGTCGGGTGCTTCTGGGCAGATGGGTTGGCCGCGCGGTGTTTCAAGCGGCGAAGCGGATTCAGGTCAGCACGCGGTGCCGCCACGCGGGCAGGCTCTGGCGCACGTCGGCGATGCGCTGCGGATCGATCGCGCCGAGCACGACGCTTGCGCCCACGTCGCGGACCGCGACGATCTCGCCCCACGGGTCGATCAGCATGCTGTGGCCCCAGGTGCGCCGGCCGTTCTCGTGCTTGCCGCCCTGCGCGGCCGCGAGCACGTAGCACTGGTTCTCGACGGCCCGCGCGCGCAGCAGCGTTTCCCAGTGCGCACGGCCCGTCGTATACGTAAACGCCGACGGTACGACGATCATCGCGCAGTCGCCCATCCTGCGATACAGCTCCGGAAAGCGCAGATCGTAACAGACCGACAGGCCGACCCGCCCGAACGGCGCGTCGAACGCGACGACCGTATCGCCTGCACGGATCGTGCGCGCCTCGTCGAACGACTCGTCGCCTTTCTCGAAGTTGAACAGGTGGATCTTGTCGTAGCGCGCGGCTTCGTTGCCGGACGGATCGAACACGAGCGTGGTGTTCAGCACGCGATCGGGCTCGGGCGCCTTCAGCGGCAGCGTGCCGCCGATCACCCAGATGCCGTGGCGCCGCGCGGTGTCCGCGAGGAAGCGCTGGATCGGGCCATCCTGATAGGGTTCGGCAAGCGCGAGCTTGTCGGTGTCGCGGTGGCCCATGAAGCAGAAATACTCGGGCAGCAGCACGAGCTGCGCGCCTTCGCCGGCCGCTTCCGCGATCAGGCGGCGGGCTTCGGCGAGATTGCGCGCGACGTCCGGCGTGCTCACCATCTGCAGCGCGGCAACCCGAAAGGGTGTAGCGGAACGGGTGTGGTCGGTCATCGCGGGATCGGTTGCGTCATAAATGGGGTGCGGCCCGGCACCGCGCGCGGTTCGACGCGCGGCTCATTGGTTCACCGCATCGGCGGGACCGTGATTTATCTTACCCTGATCGCTCCGCACCCGCTCGATGTGCGGGTGCGCCCATGAACCCGTGATCGCGTAGTCGAGCGCGAACGCGTGCGACAGCGTCTCCGACAGCGCGTAGTTCGCGGCCAGTACGCCGACGCCGAGCAGCGGATTGATGATCGCGGCCGCGATCGCCGCCGTGCCGGCGCCGATCTTCGGTGCGACGTGCGCGTGCAGGTCCTGCGTCTCGTGGCCGAGGTCGACCGCGCCGCGTACCGTCACGTTCGCGGGCGCCGTCGTCATCGAGAAGTCGTCGGTGCGCGCGATCCCGTTCGAGATCCGGCCGGTGCCCGTGATCTTGTCGAACGGCAGCCCCTTGCCGACCACGTCGCGGAAATTCAGCGTCAGGAAGCGCGCGAGGCTTTGCAGGCTCAGCACGCCGAGGAGTTTCGCCGCGCCCGGATCGACTTTCAGGATCTGCCCGTGTTCGAGGTCGAGCGCGACCTGGCCGCCGAGCGACGGGAAGTCGAGCGCGGTCGGGCCGCCGCGCCAGCCGACCTTGCCCGTGACCGAGCCGTGACCGTCCGCGAGCGTGCGCGGCAGGCCGACGCGGTCGAGCAGCGCGCCCGCGTTGTCGATGTCGAGCTTGAAGTCGAACACGGTGCGGCGCGGCGCGTCGTTTTCGTCGGCGCCGCGGGCGAGCGCGCGGCGCGACGTGCGCCAGTTGCCGGTCGCCGTCAGCTTCGCGGCCGGGTTCGACAGTTCCAGCTTGTCGAGCTGCCACACGGGCGTGCCATCCTCGTCGATGTTGCGCGCGTTGACGACCAGACGGCCGATGTCGTGATTGCGCGCGACCACTTGATCGACGATCAGGTCGATCGATGGCATCGGGCGGTCGGTCGGCGTCGGCAGGTTCATCGCGCGGCCGACGAGGTCGTGCTGCGCGCTGTCCGGGATCACGAGCTTCGCGAGCCGCGCGTTCAGCACACCCGCGCCGTTGTGGCCGCCGCCCGGCGCCCACGACAGGTAGCCCGACACCTGGTTCGACGCGATGTTCGCCTGCCACAGCTCGTCGATGTGCGACGCGCCGACGATCACGTTTTCCCAGTTGCGCTTGAGCAGCTTCAGCGTGCCGAAGTGGAACGCGAAACGCTTCGGCGCGAAGCTCGCGAAATCGACGCGCGGCGCGGCCGGCGGCTCCGGCGCGCGCGGTGTCGCGGGCTGCAGCGTGTGGGCGAGCGCGAGCCATGCGTCGGCATCCAGTTCGTCGACGTCGACGGCCGCGCTCACGCCGTCCTGCGGCATGTCGGGCATCCGGTGGATGCCCATCGCGCCGCGCACCGCGCGCAGCGGCTGGCCGCGCGTCGCATCGAGCAGGTAGGTCGCGGATACGGGGCCGAGCGTCAGGTCGGCGTGTTCGAGGCGCTTGCCGTCCGCCTGCGGCGCCGGCTGCAGCGTGAAGCTGAACGGCATCGGCGTGCCGGCCGGCTTCGCGAACGGCGCCGGGAAATTCAGCGCGACACCCGTCAGGTCGGAATGCGCGCTGATGTCGGGCAGGCGGCCCGGCGCGCCGCGTACGGCGAGCTTGTACGGTGCGTCGCCGACCACGTGCTCGAGCAGCGCGGCGGCCGGACCGTGCAGGTTCAGGCCGCGCGCGGCGTCGAGCGCGAGCCGGCCGTCGACGTCCACCGTGTACGGGCCGTGCGACTGGAAGGTGCCGTTTGCGTGCACCGGGCCGCCGAGGAAGCGCCCCGACAGGTCGTGCAGCGACGCGCCGGCTTCGGTGAACCGGACGCTGCCGCGCAGCGCCGACAGCGGCGGCACGCCGCTGGTCGACAGCGTGTTGCCGCCGAACGCGAGCGCGCCTTCGATGTGCGTATGCGGATGCGCGACGTGCTGCGGAATCGTGATCTTGAGCCCGAGCGACGCAGGCCCCTGCGCATCGATCCGCTGGCCGATATGCCCGCTCATCGTGCCGAGCGAGCTGTTGTCCGCGTAGTCGATCAGGTCGGCGAGCGGGCCCTGCGCATGGCCGTCGATGACGAGCGGCGAGTGGGTCGGATTGCCGAGATCGTCGATGCGGCCGGCGACCTTCGTCAGCGCGACGCGCTTGTAGTGCGCGCGGTCGATGTCGAAGCGCAGCTTGTTCTGCGCGAGCTCGAACTTGCCGTCGATCCCGTCGAGCGCCGGCCAGACGCTCGGCGTGCCGTTCGCGAGCTTGCGCGGCGGGTACGGCGTCGGCTCGAAGCGGCCGCCGGTGAACGGCGCGACGATGTGGAACACGCCGGCGTCCGGCTCGTGTTCGAACGGGAATTTCTCGAGCGGACCGCGGGCGACGATCGACGCGCCCTTGGTCACCGTGCCGTTCTGCAGCGCGTGGCCGAGATAGTCGCGCAGGTGCTCGGACATCCCGGTCGGCAGGTAGCGCGGAATGCGCGCCACCGACGCGCGTGCGAACTCGGCGCGCAGGTCGAGCGAGCCGCGGCCGTGGCCGGGGTTCGTGTACGAGCCCGACACCGCGATTTCGGCATCGGGGTTCGACACGAGCAGGTCGGGCAGCGTCACGTCGACGCGCGCATGCTTGTCGCCGGGCGCGGGCGTGATCGCCCATTTGACGTTGCCGCGCAGGCGGTCGAACGTCAGGCGCGGCTCGTCGAACTCGCCGGGCACCGTGACGGCCGCGTTGACCGTGTCGAAATGCGCGGTGCCGCCCGTCTCGCTCGCGTCGACGCGGCCCCACAGGTTCTCGATGCCCGGCCAGCCGGCGCGTGGGTGGCCGCGCGGCGACAGGCCGGGCGGCGGCTCCTGCGCGGCGAAGCTGAGGCCTTGCAGATCGCCGAGGAAGCGGTAGCGGACGATCGGCGCGGCGCCGGTGCGGCGCTCCTCTTCCGCGAGGTCGGCCCGCGCGGGTTTCGCGCGCTCGACTTCGATCTGGTAGTTCGACATCATCCCGCGCGGGTCGATCTTGATCAGTTCGTTGCGCAGGCGTGCAGGCAGCGGCAGGCCGCGAATGAATTCGCTGAGGATCCCGAGATCGACACGGTCGCCGACGACGCTGATCAGCTGCCCCTGGGTCGCCGTCGGCACGCGGTAACGGGCCGTCAGCGTCGACAGCGCGAGCGAGCGGGCGAGCGGCGTACCGTCGTCGAGCGGCGGCTGGCCGAGTTCCGCATGGAAGCGCGACAGGTGCAGCGTGTAGTCGTGCCCCGTGTCCATTGCCATGTCCCAGCCGAATCCGACCACCGGCACGTCGAGCCGCGGCTGCGTCGGCCGCACGCGCAGCGTGACGTCGGCGCCCTGCAGGTCGCCGCCCGCCGAGCGCAGCCGGCCGTCGCGAAAGGTCGCCCAGATCGCGTTGTCGATCCGGCCTGCATGGATCGTGAGCGGGATGTCGAGGTAACGGGCGAGCGTCTGCAGATCGACGGGGCCGGTCGACAGGTACGCGTCGCCGGTCCAGTTGGACGGCTTGCCGACCGGCGCGAGCGCCTTGTGCGTGAAGCGCGCGCGGAAATCGAGCGGGCCGAGCAGCAGCGTGCCGTTCGCGGGCGCCTGCAGTGCGGCCCGGTGTACGCGGCCGTTGTTGAGCACCGCGATCCGGATGCCCGACAGCACGAGCTCCGGCGCGTCGTGCTGTGCGTCGCGCCAGCGCAGCGTGCCGCCGCGCAGCACGATCGCTTCCTGTTTCAGCAGCCAGGTACCGAACGTGTCGTTGCCGCCGTGGGTGGTCGCGACGCCGACACCCGCGATGCTCAGCGAGCCGTCGGCGGCGCGCGCGACGACGAGGTCGGGCTGGTCGACGATCAGGCTCGACAGCGCAGGCGACAGCCTCAGCAGCGACATCCACGACAGCGCGGCGGTCGCATGCGGCACCGACAGCGCGATCTTGCCGTCACGGCCGCGGATCGTCAGGTTCGTGAGTTCGACGCCCGGCTGCATGCCGGACCAGTTCGGGGAAAGCTTGCCGATCGAAAGCTGCGCGTGGAGCTTGTCGGACACGAGGCGCTCGATGCGCGGGCGGAATTCGTCGATGCGGGGCAGCAGCACATAGCGCAGCCCGAGGAACGCGCCGGACGCAACGAAGTAGGTGCCGATCCCGACTGCCAGCGTCACCTTGAACACGCGACGCAGGACCGGATGATCGTGCTTCGGAGGTCCCGCTTCGGGCGCAGCTACGGCGGATTCCTGACGGTCGGACATGCGGCGGACGGGCGGCGATATGGTAGTTTTGCAGACTGACGTTGAAATGTATCACACGGGTTCGTGCCGGCGGCCGTTGCGGCAGTGCGGCACGGGCTTTCCGGCGCGCGGTTTCGCGACGGACGCAGGTGCGTCCCGCGATGCCGCGCCGAGTCCATGGGGCCTGTCGGCAGCGGCGCGCGCACGCGTTTGCCCGCGCCGGCCGGCCTTACCGCCAGGCCCGCTTCTCGATGACCGACGCTTCCGCCCTGATCAGCACGTCCTATTCCCGTTATATCGCGCGCGCGGCCGCCGCGCGGCCCGCGCTGGCCGAACAGGTCGCCGCGTGGGCCGCCGCGCCGCTCACCCGCGCGCAGCTCGACGCGCGCCTCACCGAACTGCTCGCGATGCCGGCCGGCGCGGCCGCGCCGACCGAGGAGCAACTGAAGCGCGCGCTGCGGCAACTGCGCGCCGAGGCGTTCGGCGCGGTCGCGGAGCGCGACTTGCGCGGGCTGGCGGACGTCGCCGAGGGGACCGGCGCGATGACCGATCTCGCCGAAGTGGCCGTGCAGCGCTCGCTCGCGCTGCTGTCGGCTGAACGCGAGGCGCTGTACGGCGAGCCGCGCGGCGCCGACGGCCAGCGCGTCGTGCTCGGCGTGGTCGGGATGGGCAAGCTCGGCGGCCGCGAACTGAACGTGTCGTCGGACATCGACCTGATCTTCGTCTACGAGGACGACGGCGAGACGACCGGCGGCGCGCGCGCGCCGCTGTCCACGCAGGAATACTTCACGCGGCTCGGCCGGCGCCTGATCGGCGTGATGTCCGAGGTCACTGCCGACGGCTACGTGTTTCGCGTCGACATGCGGCTGCGTCCGAACGGCGATTCCGGTCCGCTCGTCTGCAGCCTCGGAATGCTCGAGGAATATTTCTACGTGCAGGGGCGCGAGTGGGAGCGCTATGCATGGATCAAGGGGCGGCTCGTATCGGAAGGCGACAGCGACGCGGCGCAGCGGCTCGAGTCCCAGCTCGAGTCGATCGTCAAGCCGTTCGTGTACCGCCGCTATCTCGATTTTGGGGTGATCGGCGCGATCCGTTCGCTGCACCAGCAGATCCGGCAGGAAGCCGCGCGCCGTGCATCGATGCGGCCCGACAAGGCCGATGACATCAAGCTCGGGCGCGGCGGGATCCGCGAAATCGAATTCAGCGCGCAGGTGTTCCAGCTGATCCGCGGCGGCCAGGACGCGGAATTCCGCGTGCGGCCGACGCTCGCGGTGCTGCGCCATGCGCAGGCGCGCGGGCTGATCGGCGAGGACGTGCGCGCGCGCCTGACCGACGCCTACAACTTCCTGCGCACGCTCGAGCACCGGCTGCAATACCGCAACGACGCGCAGACGCACGCGATGCCGGTCGAGCCCGACGAACGCGCGGCGCTGGCCGCGTCGCTCGGCTTTGCCGACTATGCGGCGCTGATGACGGTGCTGGATGATCACCGGACCTTCGTCGAGGCGCAGTTCCGCCAGATCTTCGCGGACAAGGTGGGCGGCAACCCTTGCGCGGCGGGCGACGATACGGCGGCGGCGTGGATCTGGAGCGGCGCGCTGGCCGACGACGGCGAGGACGACACGCTGGTCGCGCGCCTCGACGGCCTCGGCTTCGCCGATCCGGCCACCGTGCTCGCGCGGCTGCGCGCGATCTGGCAGTCGTCGCGCTACACGGGCTTGCCGGAAAAGAGCCGGCAGCGCTTCGACAGCGTCGCGCAACGGGCGCTCGAGGCCGCGCCGCGGATCGACGCCGCGCGCCGCGACGACACGATCGTGCGCCTGTTCGACTTGTTGGAGACGGTCAGCCGGCGCGGCGTCTATCTCGCGCTGCTGACCGAATATCCGGCCGCGCTCGATCGCGTGCTGTCGGTGCTCGGCGCGACGCGCTGGGGCGGCGGTTACCTGATCCGTCACCCGCAACTGCTCGACGAACTGCTCGACGACGAGGCGATCGCGAGCCCGTTCGACTGGCCCGCGTTCAAGGACGCGCTGCGCGCGCGCCTCGCGGCGGCCGACGGCCCCGAGCAGCAGATGGACCTGCTGCGGCACGCGCAGCACGCGGAGGTGTTCCGGATCCTGCTGATCGATCTCGCCGGGCAGCTGTCGGTCGAGCATGTGAGCGACCGGCTGTCCGAGCTGGCCGATGCGGTGCTCGACGTGACGATCGAAGTCGTCTGGTCGCAGCTCGCGAAGCGCCATCGCGACGTGCCGAAGTTCGCGGTAATCGCGTACGGCAAGCTGGGCGGCAAGGAGCTCGGCTACGCATCCGATCTCGACCTGATCTTCCTGTACGACGACCCCGACGAGCGCTCGGCGGACGTCTACACGACCTTCACCCGGCGGCTCATCACGTGGCTCACGACGGCGACCGGTGCGGGCGCGCTGTTCGACATCGACCTTCGGCTGCGGCCGAACGGCGAGGCCGGGCTGCTCGTCACCGATCTCGACGCATTCCGCCGTTACCAGCTGCGCGAGGGCGATGCCGCGAATACCGCGTGGGTGTGGGAGCACCAGGCGCTGACGCGCGCCCGCTACAGCGCGGGCGACGCGCAGATCGGCGCGGACTTCGAGGCGATCCGCCATCAGGTGCTGACGACGCCGCGCGACGGGGACGTACTCGCGAAGGAGATCGTCGACATGCGCGGCAAGGTGTTTGCCGGTCACCCGAACCAGACCGAGCTGTTCGACCTGAAGCACGATCGCGGCGGGATGGTCGACATCGAGTTCATCGTCCAGTACTGGGTGCTGCTGCACGCGTCGAGCGACGCCGAGCTGATCCGCAATACCGGCAACATCGCGCTGCTGCGCGAGGTCGCGCGCTTCGGGCTGATGGGCGAGGACGAGGCCGAGCAGGTTGGCGCGGCCTACCGCAAGTACCGGAAGCTGCAGCACAAGCTGCGGCTCGACGGGATGGAAAAGGCGCGGGTCGACCCGGCGACGGTCGCCGGCGAGCGGGCCGCGGTGACGGCGTTGTGGGAGCGGGTGTTCGGCGGCGCGTGACGGCGGCGCGCGGGCCGTCCGGGCCGCGCACCCGAGGCTTTGAGAATCGATTGAGATTGTTTGAGCGGAACGGCCGGCATCGAAAAAATGCGGCTTTCCGTTCAACCGGCACCGCGTGTGCACGAAGCGATCTCGAGCCTATTTTGAAACCGATCCGCCATTCACTTGTCACGACGGCGCTGTCCGCGGCCGTCACGGGACTTTTCTCCGTTGCCGCCCATGCCGCCGATGCGGCGCCGACCCCGCTCACGAACCGGTTGCTTGGCGAAGGCCAGTGCCTTGCGTGGCAACCGGGCGGCGACGCGGTCGCCTTCGCCGCGTGCGATGGCAGTGCGGCGCAGGACTGGCAGTTTCAGAAGCAGAGCGGCGGTTATCAGCTGATCCGCAACCGGGCGGCGATCGCGCAGGGAGGCGATCGTTGTCTGCGCGCCCACTCGGACGGCGACGCGGGCCGGGTCACGCTGGGGACCTGCAACGGAGACGGCTACACGTCGATGCGCACCTGGCAGGTCAGCGCCGGCCTCGACGGCAGGATCGTGCTGCGCAACAAGTATCGCGGCGATCTGGGCCGAACCGAAGTGCTGAGCGCGTCGGCCGACAACCGCGACGTGGCGATGCGTCCCGGCACGGGCTTCACACCGGCGTCGACGTTCACCTATCCGCTGCCGCAACCGCTGCCGACCCGGCCGCTTGCCGGCGATAAATCCGTGCTGCTGATGGTCACGCACTTCAACGACTCGAAGCCGGCCGATGCCGACGTCGTGCGCAAGGCCGTGTTCGGCGATGGCGACGACTACGCGTCGCTGCGCCGTTATCTCGAGGTCGCGTCGCGCGGCAAGCTGACGGTTCACGGCGAAACGCTCGACAGCGTCAATCTCGGCGACCGGCCGGCAACCTGCGATTCGGGCGCGATCCGCACGGCCGCGCGCAAAGCGGCGCTCGCGCGTGGCGTGAACCCGGATCAATTCGACTACCTGTTCGTCGACCTGCCGAAAATGAGCAACTGCGGCTGGAGCGGTCTTGCCGCGACGCCGGGCAACTGGATCCTGTCGAACGCGAGCGGCCACGGTTACTGGATGTGGTCGCACGAGTTCGGCCACAACCTCGGCGCGAAGCATCCGGGCTCGCTCGTCGATTGTCCGACGCCGGGCGGCACGGTCGAGGTCGGCGGCGCATGTCGCGCCGGCAAGGTCGACGATCCGTCCGACACGATGGGTGGCGGCGGTCGGCGCCTGTATCCGGCGAGCTACCAGCTGTTCGCCGGCTGGCTCGGCGAAGCCGATGTACCGGAGATTCGCGCCGACGGCACCTACCGGCTTGCCCCGCTGTGGGGCGATGCGCCGGGCGCGAAAGCGTACCGGGTCGCGCGCACCGACGGCTCGACGCTGTGGTTCGAGTTCCGCCAGCCGCTGCGCGGTTTCGACGACTGGAAGGCGGGCGATCCGTTCGTCAACGGCGTGATCGTGCGGACCGTTGCGCACGGCGGCAACGTGCTGACGAACACGCTGGTCGACGCGATGCCCGGCAGCGCGGACGGCATGAAGGACGCGCCGCTGATGCCCGGGCACACGTTGCACGATACGCTGTCGGGCAAGCTCGTCACCGTGAAATCGGTCGGGCCGGACGGCGCGGTGATCGAGGTGAGGAACGACGGCCTGCTGCTGCCGAACGCGGTGGTCACGGGCCCGCAGCAGGCGGACGCGGGCGCGCGGGTCGTGCTGTCGGGCGCGTCGTCGGGCGGCGAGCATCTGCGCTACGCATGGAGCGCGCCGGCCGGCATCGACGCGAAGCCGGCCGGCCCCGAGCTGCGCTTCGTTGCGCCGGCACTCGAGCAGGACCGCGACTACGCGTTTCGCTTGACCGTCGCCAACGACCACGACTACACCGCGCAGGCGACGCACGTCGTCAAGGTGAAGGCGCAGGAGGTCGTCGCGCCGCCGCGCGCGGCGATCGGCGGACCGGCGTCGGCCGACGGCGGCGCGAGCGTCACGCTGTCCGGCGAGTCGTCGACGGGCAAGGGGCTGAGCTATGCGTGGACGGGGCCGGCCGGCGTGCCGCTCGTGCAGACCGGCGCGGTCGCGACGTTCACCGCGCCGACGGCGGCGGATGAGCGGCGCTACGACTTCAGGCTGGTGGTGACCGATGCGCTGGGCCGCACGTCCGACGCGACCCACCGCGTGACCGTGCACGCATCGGTCGGCGAGGGCGTGACCGCGTGGGATCCCAGGCAGACCTATGCGCAGCCGTGCCAGAAGGTCAGCCATGCGGGCAAGGTCTGGGCCAACGGCTGGTGGGTGCTGGGCGACGTGCCCGGCACGGGCGGCGAGTGGGCCGCGTGGCGCCCGGTCGGCGCGGCCAACATGCACGAGCAGTGCAAGGGGTAACGTGCGGGCGGCAGGGCGGGCGCGATGCGGCGCGTGGGGCCGCATGCGGGGGCCGGGCCTGGCCGGATGAATCGGGCGAGTCCGCCCCCCGGCCTTTGCATGGCCGGGCGCCGAGTCGTGACGGCCGCGTCAGGCCGCCAGCATTTCCTTCGCGTGCTTGCGCGTCGTGGCCGTGATCTCAAGCCCGCCGAGCATCCGCGCGACCTCCTCGATCCGGTTGGCCCGGTCGAGCGCGACGACCGTCGAGACCGTGCCGCCGCGGTCGTCGGCGCCCTTCGCGACCTGGAAGTGGTGGTCGCCGCGTGCGGCGACCTGCGGCAGGTGCGTCACGCACAGCACCTGACGGTCGCGCCCGAGCTGGTGCAGCAGGCGGCCGACCACTTCGGCGACGCCGCCGCCGATCCCCGTATCGACTTCGTCGAAGATCAATGTCGGCGTCGGGCTCGCGGCGCTCGCGATGACCGCGAGCGCGAGGCTGATCCGCGCGAGCTCGCCGCCCGACGCGACTTTCGCGAGCGGCCGCAGCGGCACGCCGGCGTGCCCGGCGACCCGGAATTCGACCTGCTCGAGCCCGTGCGGGCCGCCGTCGGCGAGCGGCACGAGCGAGACTTCGAAACTTCCGCCCGCCATCGACAGTTCCTGCATGCCTGTCGTGACGGCCGTGCCCAGCGCCCTGGCGGCTTGTGCTCGCGCCTTGGACAGGTGCTTCGCGTCGGCGAGATAGGCTTCCCGCGCCTTGGCCTGGATCGCCTCGAGCGCGCCGAGATCGGCGGCCGCGTCGAGCGCGGCGAGCTGGGCGCGGCGCGCCGCATGTTCTTCGTGCAGCGTGTCGGGCGGCAGCCGGAACTTGCGGGCGGTCGAGTGCAGCGCATCGAGGCGCGTTTCGACCTGCGCGTGCCGCTCGGGGTCGAGATCGACGCGCTGCGCGTAGTGCGACAGCGAGTAGACGGCTTCCTGCAGCTGGATCTCGGCCGGTTCGAGCGACGCGAGCGCGTCGCCGAGCGTGGTGTCGTAGTCGGCGAGGCTGCGCAGCTTCGACACGATCGCGCCGAGCTGCGCGAGCATCGCGTCGTCGGCCTCGGACAGCGCGTTGAGCGCGCCCCGTACGCCTTCGATCAGGTTCGCCGAATGCGACAGGCGCTTGTGCTCGTTGCTGACCTCATCCCATTCGCCGGCCTGCGGCGCGAGCTTGTCGAGCTCGGCGAGCTGCCACGCGAGCTTTTCGCGTTCGAGCTGCAGCTCGCGCTCGTGCGCCTTCGCGGCGTCGATCGCCTGCGTCGCGTCACGCCAGACGCGCCACGCACGTGCGACGTTCGCGGCATCGGCGACGAGCCCCGCGTGCGTATCGAACAGCTCGCGCTGCGCGTCGGGCCGCATCAGCAACTGGTGCGCGTGCTGGCCGTGGATGTCGACGAGCATCTCGCCGAGTTCGCGCAGTTGCGCGAGCGTCGCGCTGGTGCCGTTGATGAACGCGCGCGAACGGCCGTTCGCGTCGATCACGCGGCGCAGCATCACGGTGTCCTCGGCGTCGAACGCGTGTTCGTCGAGCCAGCGCACGACGCGGTCGTGCGGCGTGAATTCGGCCGTGATGTCGGCGCGGCCGCAGCCGGTGCGCACGACGCTCGCGTCGGAGCGTTCGCCCAGTGCGAGCGCGAGGGCGTCGATCAGGATCGATTTCCCGGCGCCGGTTTCGCCGGAAAACACGGAAAAGCCGCGGTCGAATTCGAGATCGAGCGCGGCGACGATGACGAAGTCGCGTATCGAGAGGTGGCGGAGCATGGTGTCGGGCGGAGGGGCGTCAGGACGCCTTGTCGTCTTCGTTCGATGCGTGTTCGTTCCAGTGCAGCTTCTTGCGCAGCGTCGTGTAGTAGCTGTAGCCGATCGGGTGCAGGAACGGCACCGTGTGCTTCGAGCGGCGCACCTCGATCGTGTCGTTCAGTTCGAGCGAGGTGAACGACTGCATGTCGAAGTTCACGTTGACGTCGCGCCCGCCGACGATCTGGATCGCGATCTTCGTGTCGTCCGGCAGCACGATCGGCCGGTTCGACAGCGCGTGCGGCGCGATCGGCACGAGCACGATGCCCTGCAGCTGCGGATGGAGGATCGGGCCGGCCGACGACAGCGCATAAGCGGTCGAGCCCGTCGGCGTGGCGACGATCAGGCCGTCCGAACGCTGGTTGTACATGTACCGGCCGTCGACCGACGCGCGCAGCTCGACCATCCCGGAGAAGCCGCTGCGGTTGACGACGACGTCGTTGAATGCGATCGCGTGGTAGATCGGTTCGCCGTCGCGCATGATCCGCGCCTCGAGCAGCGAGCGCTCTTCGCGCTCGAACTTGCCCGACAGCATCACGGGGACGAGCGCGTGCATGTCGGCGGCCGCGATGTCCGTGATGAAGCCGAGCCGCCCGTGGTTGATCCCGATCAGCGGCGTCCGGTACGGCGCAAGCTGGCGGCCGATGCCGAGCATCGTGCCGTCGCCGCCCAGCACGACCGCCACGTCCGCACGCGCCCCGATTTCGGCCGGGGTGAGCGCCGGATAACCGGTGATGCCGAACTCGCGCGCGGTATCGCCTTCGAAGACGACCTCGAAGCCCAGCTTCGCGAGGCTGGCAGCCAGGGTGGCGAGCGGCTCGGCGATGCCGGGCGTGTTGCTCCGGCCGACGAGCGCGACAGTATTGAACTGATTACCGGTTTTCATGCCGGCATTACACCATAGCTCGTTGACGAAAAGAACCGGCTGTGCACCGGTGGGGCCGGATCGGGCCGGCCCGCGCAATGGCGGCCGACGCCACTCGCCGCGGTCGCGCGGTTGCGCTAAAATTTTCCACCATGCTAGATCCTCGCGCACGAACCCTCCTGAAAACCCTGATCGAACGGTATATCGCCGACGGTCAGCCAGTCGGATCGCGCACGTTGTCCCGTTATTCCGGGCTCGAGCTGAGCCCGGCGACGATCCGCAACGTGATGTCCGACCTGGAGGAGCTCGGCCTCGTGTCGAGCCCGCACACGTCGGCCGGCCGCGTGCCGACGCCGCGCGGCTACCGGCTGTTCGTCGACACGATGCTCACGGTCGAGACGCCGATCGACGCCGAGGCCGTCGCGCGGCAGGTGCAGAACACGCTGCAGGCCGGCGAGCCGCAGCAGCGGGTGGTCGCCGCCGCGGCGAGCGTGCTGTCGAACCTGTCGCAGTTCGCGGGCGTCGTGCTGACACCGCGTCGCAGCCACGTGTTCAAGCAGATCGAGTTCATGCGGCTGTCGGACAAGCGCATCCTGCTGATCATCGTCACGCCCGAGGGCGACGTGCAGAACCGGATGCTCGCGACGCCGCGCGACTACTCGCCGTCGCAACTCACCGAGGCGTCCAACTACATCAACGCGCATTTCGCCGGCCTGTCGTTCGACGAGGTGCGCCGCCGCCTGCGCGACGAGATCGACCAGTTGCGCGGCGACATGACCGCGCTGATGCATCTGGCGGTGACGGCCAGCACCGAGGTGCCCGACACCGAGGACACCGTGCTGATTTCCGGCGAGCGCAACCTGCTCGAGGTGGC
Organism: Burkholderia sp. YIM B11467; assembly: GCF_052952715.1. NCBI lineage: Bacteria > Pseudomonadati > Pseudomonadota > Betaproteobacteria > Burkholderiales > Burkholderiaceae > Burkholderia > Burkholderia sp. YIM B11467. Next base: position 537,329 of record NZ_JBQVSQ010000003.1, on the reverse strand, counting down.
GGACTTGTCGTCCGACATGGCGCGGCTGCGCAAGCTGTTCGACGTGTTCGACCAAAAGACGGGCCTCCTGCAACTGCTCGACGTGTCGAGCCACGCCCAGGGCGTGCAGATCTTCATCGGCGGCGAATCGACGCTCGTGCCGATCGAGGAAATGAGCGTCGTCACCGCGCCTTACGAGGTGAACGGGCAGATCGTCGGCACGCTCGGTGTGATCGGCCCGACCCGGATGGCGTACAACCGCGTGATTCCGATCGTCGACATCACCGCGCGCCTGCTGTCGCTGACGTTGAGCCAGCAGTAGCACACCCGATCCCGCCCCGTCATCGTGCCGCGGCGCCGTGCGTGCCGACAGTCGGCCGAACGGTACGGGGCGGCCCGCTATAATTGAGAGCCGTCCGGTCCCGTGCCCTGAGCACGTTCTTGCCCATGCGTTTCGATCTTGAGCCGCCTTCGAGCATCGCGGCCGCCCACCGCATCGGCGTGCTGCTGATCAATCTCGGCACGCCCGACGCGCCCACGCCGCGCGCAGTACGGCGCTATCTGGCCGAATTCCTGTCGGATCCGCGGGTCGTCGAAATTCCGCAGGTCGTCTGGCAGGTGCTGCTGCGCACGCTGATCCTGCCGCTGCGCGGCCGCGCGTCCGCGAAGAAATACGCGGCCGTCTGGATGCCGGAGGGCTCGCCGCTGCGCGTGCACACCGAGCGCCAGACCGACGGCGTGCGGCACCTGCTCGTGTCGAACGGCTATCACGTGCTCGTCGACTACGCGATGCGCTACGGCAGCCCGAACATTGCGCACGCGCTCGCGCAGTTCAAGCGCTCGGGCGTCGAGCGCGTGCTGCTGATGCCGATGTATCCGCAATACTCGGCGTCGACCACGGCCACCGCGTTCGATGCCGCATTCGACGCGCTCGCGCGCATGCGCAACCAGCCGGAGGTGCGCACGGTGCGGCACTACGCCGACCATCCGGCCTATATCCACGCGCTTGCCGAGCAGGTGCGCCAGTACTGGGCGCAGCACGGCCGGCCCGACTTCGCGGCGGGCGACAAGCTCGTGCTGAGCTTTCACGGCGTGCCGAAGCGCACGCTCGACCTCGGCGACCCGTATCACGACCAGTGCCAGCAAACAGGCGCGCTGCTGATGGCCGCGCTCGGGCTGTCGACGACCGAATGCCGCGTCACCTTCCAGTCGCGCTTCGGCAAGGCCGAATGGCTGCAGCCGTACACCGCGCCGACGCTGCGCGAGTTCGGCGAGGCAGGCGTGCGGCGGGCCGACGTGTTCTGTCCCGGTTTCACGGCCGATTGCCTGGAGACGATCGAGGAGATCGGCATGGAAGTGCGCGACGAGTTCCTCGCCGGCGGCGGCAAGGCGTTCCACCGCATTCCGTGCCTGAACGGCGCACCCGCGTGGCTCGGCGCGATCGGCGAGATCGTCGCCGAGAACCTGCAGGGCTGGCCCGTCAAGGCCGCGCAGCCCGAAACGGTGAACTGAGATGGAACGACACCCGCGCACATTTCATTCGCTGCGCGCCGGGGAGGCGGTCAGCCTCCTTGGGGCGGCCCGGCGGAGGCTGACATGAACTACAAGATTTCCACGGAACCGGGCGCGAAGCTGCGCATCGACAAATGGCTGTGGGCGGCCCGGTTCTTCAAGACGCGCTCGCTCGCGACCGATGCGGTCGACAAGGGGCACGTGAAGATCGGCGGTTCCGCGATCAAGCCGGCGAAGGAGGTGCGCGTCGGCGACGAGGTCGAGATTGCGATGGACGGCATCGTCTGGCACATTGCCGTGCGCGGCGTGTGCGATGTGCGCGGGCCGGCGAGCGTCGCGCAGACGCTTTACGAGGAAACGGAAGCGGGGCGGGCCGCGCGGCTCGCCGAACTGGAGCGGCGTCGCACGTATCGCGAGCCGGCGGCCGAGCTGCACGGCCGGCCGACGAAGCGCGACCGGCGCATCATCGACAGATTTTCTGGTGGGAGCTGAACATCTGGTCGAACGTCGCCCGCGCGCTTCCGTATTCGGTCGTGCGATCGGTCACGGCTCCCGACAGACAGATGGTGGTGGTGCCGGCAATGAGTACCAGCGCGACCACCGAAATCGCAAAGGTCAGTTTCACGGTACTCCCCTCGAGAAGACGGGTGAAAAGGCGCCTGGTGGATGTAAGGCGACGGTCAGCTTAGGGTAAACACGCTTTTCCGACGCTTGAGTGGAGTGTAGTGCAGCGGCGTTGTGCGCAGCTAGTACTTGCCAGGTAAGCGTTGTTACAGGCCGTTTCTCCCGATCCGGCGAACGCTGCGACGCATGCACCGGCAGGACGCGCGGTTGTTTCGCGGCAATGGCGAATGCCGGCGAATAACCCTCTTGAAATTGTAGTTTTCGCCCTTATTTGCACCAGCAATGTGCGGTACCGCCGGGTATACGGTCCGGCGGTGACCGATTTGGCTTCAACCTCTAATCGACTTTCAGCGACATGGAAAACACGCAAGAGAACCCGGCACCCCAATCGGCCGAAGACATCGGCAGCGAGAAGCAGGCGGCGCAAGGCGCCACTCCCGCCGCCGAAGCCGCCGACGCGGCGCTCGCGGAGGCTCAAGCCAAGGTCGCCGAGCTGCAGGAGAGCTTCCTGCGGGCCAAGGCCGAGACCGAGAACGTGCGCCGTCGCGCGCAGGATGACGTCTCGAAGGCGCACAAGTTCGCGATCGAAAGCTTCGCGGAGCACCTGCTGCCCGTGCTGGACAGCCTGGAAGCGGCCGTCAGCGACACGTCCGGCGACATCGCGAAGGTGCGCGAAGGCGTCGAACTGACGCTGCGCCAGCTGACGAGCGCGCTCGAGAAGGGCCGCGTCGTCGCGATCAACCCGGTCGGCGAGAAGTTCGATCCGCACCAGCACCAGGCGATTTCGATGGTGCCGGCCGAGCAGGAGCCGAACACCGTCGTCGCGGTGCTGCAAAAGGGCTATACGATCGCCGACCGCGTGCTGCGCCCGGCGCTCGTCACCGTCGCGCAGCCGAAGTAAGGCCGTCGCGATGGCTGCCGCCGGCGTCGATCCGGCCGCGTTCGACGTGTTCGACATGCAGCCGCTGGCTGCCGACACGTTCGACGCGGGTATCGACGGCGCGGGCGATGCGCTCGCGGTGGTGTTCTTCTGGGGCGTCGACTGCTTCAACTGCGAGGTCGCGAAGAAGGCGATGCTCGCCCAGCCCGACGCGATCCGCGCGCTGGACTTGAAGTGGTTCCATTGCAACGTGTACGAACACCATCAGCTGGGGCACCGCTTCGGGCTGCACGGCGTGCCGACGTGGTTCTTCTTCCACCGCGGCAAGCGTCTCGGCCGTGCGACGGGCTGGCATGGCCTCGCGCAGTTCCAGGCGGCCGTTTCGGCGGCGCGCGCGAAGATCGCGGCGGCGGCCGGCATTCCGGCGGCCGGCGATCCGGTAGCCGGCGGCGATTGAAAAAATTTAATATCCGCATCGCTTGTCGGGTCTTGAAAACGGGCCGGACGGACGCATGTCGGGAGCAGAGTTGAATTCTGGCGCGTGAAACCGCCCAAAAACGCGGCGTTTCGCGCAGCAATCAAGCATTTCTGGAGATTAGGAAAAAATGGGAAAGATCATCGGTATTGACCTCGGCACCACGAACTCGTGCGTCGCCATCATGGAAGGCAACCAGGTCAAGGTCATCGAGAACTCGGAAGGCACGCGCACCACGCCGTCGATCATCGCCTACATGGACGACAACGAAGTGCTCGTCGGCGCGCCGGCCAAGCGTCAGTCGGTGACCAACCCGAAGAACACGCTGTTCGCGGTGAAGCGCCTGATCGGCCGCCGCTTCGAAGAGAAGGAAGTCCAGAAGGACATCGGCCTGATGCCGTACAGCATCGTCAAGGCCGACAACGGCGATGCATGGGTCGAAGCGCACGGCGAAAAGCTCGCGCCGCCGCAGGTTTCGGCTGAAGTGCTGCGCAAGATGAAGAAGACGGCCGAAGACTACCTCGGCGAGCCGGTCACGGAAGCCGTGATCACGGTGCCGGCGTACTTCAACGACAGCCAGCGCCAGGCGACCAAGGATGCCGGCCGCATCGCGGGCCTCGAAGTCAAGCGGATCATCAACGAGCCGACGGCAGCTGCGCTCGCGTTCGGCCTCGACAAGGTCGAGAAGGGCGACCGCAAGATCGCCGTGTATGACCTCGGCGGCGGTACGTTCGACGTGTCGATCATCGAGATCGCGGACGTCGACGGCGAAATGCAGTTCGAAGTGCTGTCGACCAACGGCGACACGTTCCTCGGCGGCGAAGACTTCGACCAGCGCATCATCGATTACATCATCGGCGAGTTCAAGAAGGAGCAGGGCGTCGACCTGTCGAAGGACGTGCTCGCGCTGCAACGCCTGAAGGAAGCCGCTGAAAAGGCGAAGATCGAGCTGTCGTCGAGCCAGCAGACCGAAATCAACCTGCCGTACATCACGGCGGACGCGTCGGGCCCGAAGCACTTGAACCTGAAGATCACCCGCGCGAAGCTGGAAGCGCTGGTCGAGGACCTCGTCGAGCGCACGATCGAACCGTGCCGCATCGCGATCAAGGACGCAGGCGTCAAGGTGTCGGACATCGACGACGTGATCCTGGTCGGCGGCCAGACCCGCATGCCGAAGGTCCTGGAGAAGGTGAAGGAGTTCTTCGGCAAGGATCCGCGCCGTGACGTGAACCCGGACGAAGCCGTCGCGGTTGGCGCGGCGATCCAGGGCCAGGTCCTGTCGGGCGACCGCAAGGACGTGCTGCTGCTCGACGTGACCCCGCTGTCGCTCGGCATCGAGACGCTCGGCGGCGTGATGACGAAGATGATCAGCAAGAACACGACGATCCCGACGAAGCACGCGCAAGTGTATTCGACGGCGGACGACAACCAGGGCGCCGTGACGATCAAGGTGTTCCAGGGCGAACGCGAAATGGCGGCCGGCAACAAGCTGCTCGGCGAGTTCAACCTCGAAGGCATCCCGCCCGCACCGCGCGGCGTGCCGCAGATCGAAGTGAGCTTCGACATCGACGCGAACGGCATCCTGCACGTCGGCGCGAAGGACAAGGCGACCGGCAAGGAAAACAGGATCACGATCAAGGCCAACTCGGGTCTGTCCGAGGCTGAAATCGACCAGATGATCAAGGACGCGGAAGCGAACGCAGCGGAAGACCACAAGCTGCGCGAGCTGGCCGATTCGCGCAACCAGGGCGACGCGCTGGTCCACAGCACGAAGAAGGCGCTCACCGAGTACGGCGACAAGCTGGACGCAGGCGAGAAGGAAGCGATCGAAGCGTCGCTGAAGTCGCTCGAGGAAGTGCTGAAGGACACGTCGGCCGACAAGGCAACGATCGACGCGAAGGTCGAGGAGCTCGGCAAGGTCTCGCAGAAGCTCGGCGAGAAGATGTACGCCGACATGCAGGCTCAGCAGGCGGGTGCCGCCGCCGGCGCTGGTGCAGCGGAAGGCGCGGCCCATGCGGGTGGCGCGCAGCAGGCTGCCGACGACGTCGTCGACGCCGAGTTCAAGGAAGTGAAGAAGGACTAAGCCGGGTTGCAATGGCACCGCACGCCGCGCGCGGAAACGCGCGCGGCGCGACTGACCAGCGGCTGAAAAGCGGTCTGTCTTTCCTTCCGGATGGCCGGATCGACTCCACGCCTGGCGGGCTTCGCGGCCCTCCGGGCACATTTGTTTTTTGGCGGGTGCTGCGCGAGCCGTCCGCGGACGGGTGCAGCGCCAGACGAGTCGAGAGACTTTACTGCAGGCGAAAGGAGCCGCCGCGTGCGCGATGCGTGGCGGCACAGTGAATCGATATGGCGAAACGGGATTACTACGAGGTTCTGGGCGTCGCGAAGAATGCGGGCGACGACGAAATCAAGAAGGCATATCGCAAGCTTGCGATGAAGTATCACCCTGACCGTAATCCGGACAGCAAGGATGCGGAAGAGCATTTCAAGGAGGTGAAGGAGGCCTATGAAATGCTGTCGGACAGCCAGAAGCGGGCCGCGTACGACCAGTACGGCCACGCGGGCGTCGATCCGAACATGGGTGGTGCGGGCGCACAGGGCTTCGGCGGCTTCGCGGATGCGTTCGGCGACATCTTCGGCGACATCTTCGGCCAGGCCGCGGGCGGCGCCGCACGCGGCGGCCGCGGCGGCCCGCAGGTGTATCGCGGCGCCGACCTGCGCTACAGCATGGAAATCACGCTCGAGCAGGCCGCGCACGGCTACGACACGCAGATCCGCGTGCCGAGCTGGGTGTCGTGCGAGGTCTGCCACGGGTCGGGCGCGAAGCCCGGCACGAAGCCGGAAACCTGCCCGACCTGTCATGGCCAGGGCACGGTGCGCATGTCGCAGGGTTTCTTCAGCATCCAGCAGACCTGCCCGAAGTGCCATGGCACCGGCACCTACATCCCCGAGCCGTGCGTGCACTGCCACGGGTCGGGCAAGGTGAAGGAAACCAAGACGCTCGAAGTGAAGATCCCGGCCGGGATCGACGACGGGATGCGGATCCGCTCGGCCGGCAACGGCGAGCCGGGCATCAACGGCGGGCCGCCGGGCGACCTGTATGTCGAGATCCACATCAAGCCGCACTCGGTGTTCGAGCGCGACGGCGACGATCTCCACTGCCAGATGCCGATCCCGTTCACGACCGCCGCGCTCGGCGGCGAGATCGAGGTGCCGACGCTGGCCGGCCGTGCGTCGTTCCCGGTGCCGGAAGGCACGCAGTCGGGCAAGACGTTCCGCCTGCGCGGCAAGGGTATCAAGGGGCTGCGTTCGAGCATCGCGGGCGATCTGTACGTGCATGTGCAGGTCGAGACGCCCGTGAAGCTGACCGACCACCAGCGCGACCTGCTCAAGCAGTTCGAGAAGTCGTTGGCCGAGGGCGGCGCGCGTCACAGCCCGCAGAGCAAGAGCTGGTTCGACCGGGTGAAGAGCTTCTTCGAGTAACAGCATGACTGAAGGCAACGAGAGCGCGTCGTTCGCGCTCTTGGACGATTGCGACTCGACCGCGTCCGCGCGGTCGAGTCGTTTGTATTCGGGTTTCGTGCACGAACGCGTGTGCACGGACCCGGCGCGGCTCGACGAGGTCGACGCGGCGGTTGCGCAGGATCTGCGCGACGGGCTGCATGCGGTCGTCGTCGGCGATTACGCATTCGGACGCAACCTGCAACGAGCGCAGCCGGGCAATGCCCCGCTGCGCTTTTTGTTGTACGCGCGCTGCGAGCGCCTGTCGCGCGACGAAGTCGACGCGTGGCTCGCGCAGCAGGACGGCGGCGGCACGCCGTCGATCGCGGGCGTCGCGCATGTCGCGAAGAGCGTGTCGCGCGATGCGTTCGACGCGGCGATCGCCGCGGTGCACGACGCGTTGCGCGCGGGCGATTCGTATCAGATCAACTACACGTACCGGCTGAATTTCGACGTGTTCGGCACGCCGCTCGCGCTGTACCGGCGGCTGCGCGCGCGCCAGCCGGTGCGGTACGGCGCGCTGATCGCGCTGCCCGGCGGCGCGTGGGTCGTGTCGTGCTCACCCGAGTTGTTCGTCGAGAAGCACGGCGACGTGCTGCGCGCACGGCCGATGAAGGGCACCGCGCCGCGCTCGGCCGATCGCCGCGAAGACGCGGCGGCTGCCGCGTTCCTCGCGAGCGATCCGAAGAACCGCGCGGAAAACGTGATGATCGTCGACCTGCTGCGCAACGACGTGTCGCGGATCGCGCGTACCGGTACGGTCCGCGTGCCGGCGCTGTTCTCCGTCGAGCCGTATGCGTCGGTGTGGCAGATGACGTCGACGGTCGAGGCCGGCTGGCGCGCCGGCACGACGTTCGCGCAGATGCTGCGCGCGCTGTTTCCGTGCGGATCGATCACGGGCGCGCCGAAGTACCGGACGATGCAGTTGATCGACGCGATCGAAACGACGCCGCGCGGGCTCTATACGGGCGCGATCGGCTGGCTCGACGCGCCGCCGGACAGCGCCGATTCCGTCGCGCGCGGCGAGCGTGCGGGCGGTTGCGGCGATTTCTGCCTGTCGGTCGCGATCCGTACGTTGACGCTCGACGCGGCCGGCACGGATATCGAAGCACACGATCCGGCAACGGCAACCGCCGGCCGGCGCCGCGGCACGATGGGTGTCGGTGCGGGCATCGTGCTCGACAGCGTCGCGGCCGACGAATATGCGGAGTGCGAATTGAAAGCGCGATTCCTGACGGACGCCGATCCCGGCTTCCAGTTGTTCGAAACGACCGCCGCCACGCATGCGGACGGCATCCGGCATCTCGATCGTCATCTTGCGCGGCTGCAGCGCAGCGCGGATACGCTCGGCTTCCGCTTCGACGCCGACGCGTTGCGCCGCGAGATCGACGTGCGCTGCGCGGCGCTCGATGGCGACGGGGCCTACCGAATGAAGCTCTCGCTTGCGAAGGACGGCACGGTCGAGATCGTTGCGGCGCCGCTCAAGCCGTTGCCGGCGGGGCCGGTCGGCGTGCTGCTGGCGTCGGCGCACGGCTTCGCGCCGACCCGCGCGAGCGATGCGCTGCTGCTGCACAAGACCACGCGCCGTGCCGAATACGACCGCGCGTGGCAGGCGGCGGAGGCGCTCGGCGGTTTCGACATGCTGTTCGTCAACGAGCGCGGCGAGGTGACGGAAGGCGGGCGCTCGAACCTGTTCGTGAAACTCGACGGCCAGTGGGTGACGCCGCCGCTGGCGTCCGGCGTGCTGCCGGGCGTGATGCGCGGTGTGCTGCTCGACGATCGCGCGTTCGGTGCGACGGAGCGCGTCGTGACCTGCGACGATCTTGCACGCGCGCAGGCGCTGCTGCTGACCAATGCGTTGCGTGGCGCGCTCGACGCGGTATTGAAGTGATGACGTGACGGATCTGGCACCGCGCTTGCGCCGGTGCCGCGAAGCCTTGCAACGATGCTGCGTGCCAACAAAAAGCGCGGCGCCCCGCAAAGGGCGCCGCGCTTTTTCACATCCGCGTGCCGGCAAACGAGCTACCGGCTGCAAATCAAAACGAATGTTCCGGCCCGGGGAACGTGTGGTCCTTCACCGCGCTCACGTACGCTTCGACGGCCGCCTGAATGTTCGGCTGACCCTGCATGAAGTCCTTCACGAAGCGCGGCCGCTTGCCGGGGAAGACGCCGAGCATGTCGTGCAGCACGAGCACCTGCCCCGAGCAGTCGACGCCCGCGCCGATGCCGATCGTCGGAATCTTCAGCATGTGCGTGACTTCGGACGCGACGAGCGTCGGCACCGCTTCGAGCACGACGAGCTGCGCGCCCGCGTCTTCGATCGCGCGAGCATCGCGCAGCAGCTGCGCGGCGCCGGCTTCGGTCTTGCCCTGCACCTTGAAGCCGCCGAACGCATGCACCGATTGCGGCGTGAGGCCGAGGTGCGCGCACACGGGCACCGAGCGTTCGACGAGGAAGCGGATCGTATCGGCCAGCCATTCACCGCCTTCGAGCTTGACCATCTGCGCGCCCGCGCGCATCAGCTTGACCGAGTTCGCGAATGCGTCGACCGGCGTGCCGTACGTGCCGAACGGCAGATCGGCGACGACGAGCGCGCGCGGCTGCGCGCGTGCGACACAGGCCGTGTGATATGCGATGTCGTCGAGCGACACCGGCAGCGTGGTCGTGTGGCCCTGCAGCACGTTGCCGAGCGAATCGCCGATCAGCAGCACGTCGGTGCCCGCGCGATCGAGCAGCGCGGAAAAGCTCGCGTCGTAGCAGGTGAGCATCGCGATCTTCTCGCCGGCGTCGCGCATTGCCTGCAGCTTGGGTACCGTCACGGCAGGCCGGCTCGATTCCTGGAGATAGGTCATGGGGAAATCCGGGTCGATAGGTGAAGAACGGCAGGCGGGACGCGTCAGCGCGTCGTCTCGCCCTTGACGAAGAATTCCTTGCGGCCGCGCATCGTCTCGATGCGCTCGACCAGCAGGGCAAGGTCTTCGGGGGAATCCAGCGGGTTCAGGTGTTCCGCGGCGACCGTCAGCACCGGGGTGCGGTCGTAGTGGTAGAAGAATTCGTTGTACGCGTCGACGAGCGAGCGCAGGTACGCGTCGCTGATCTGCAGCTCCATCGGCAGCCCGCGCTTCTGGATGCGCGAGAACAGCACTTCGGGGCTGGCCTGCAGATACACGACGAGGTCGGGCGACGGCGCCTGCGGCACATCCACGTGCGTCGCGACCGAGCGATAGAGCTGCCATTCGTCTTCCGGCAGGTTCAGCCGCGCGAAGATGTCGTTCTTCTGCGGCATGAAATCGGCGACGACGGGGCGGCCCGTTTCGAGCGCGCCGATCAGCTCGCGCGCCTGCTGCGCGCGCTGCAGCGCGAACGACAGCTGCACGGGCAGCGCGTAGCGCGCGGTGTCGCGATAGAAGCGTTCGAGGAACGGGTTGTCCTGCGGGCGTTCGAGCAGCGTCTGCATCGACCAGCGCTCGGCGAGCAGGCGCGCGAGCGACGTCTTGCCGACGCCGATCGGGCCTTCGATCACGAGATAGTGGTGCGGGGCGCGCAAGTCGGGCGCAGTGACGGTCAGCGGAGTCGAGTTCATCGGCAGCGGTTCTTGTCGGTGTCTTCGCCGGCCGCGAGCGCCTTCTGCATCAGGCACTGGCAGGTCTGCACCTTCTCGACGCGCTGGTCCGCGACGGCGGCGAGAAAGGCGTCGGCGCGGCCGCGCGCGGGGATATCGAGCGCCGGATCGATCTCGACGAGCGGCACGAGCGCGAACGCGCGGTCGGTGAGGCGCGGGTGCGGGACGATCAGGTCGGGTTCGTCGATCGAGTCGGCGCCGAACAGCAGGATGTCGAGATCGAGCGTGCGCGGCGCGTTGCGATACGGGCGCTCGCGCCCGAAGTGATGTTCGATCTTCTGGCAGAGCGCGAGCAGCTCACGGGCCGAGAGCGTCGTGTCGAGCTTGACGACGCAGTTGTAGTAATCGTCGCCGCCCGCTTCGAAGGGCGCCGTGCGATACAGGCTCGATTTGCCGAGGATCGAGATGGTGCGCTGCTGCGCGAGGCACACCACCGCGTCCTTCAGGGTCTGGCGCGCATCGCCGAGATTCGCCCCCAGTCCGATATATGCAACCGTCATGGCATCACTTCCTACGTCGTTCGCCGACGAGCGCGTCAATCGTCGGAACCGCCCGCGGTGTCCGGTGCCTGCTCGGCGGCACCTTCACCCGGCTTGCGGTTTCGCACGCCGCCGCGGCGGCGCCGCTTGCGGGGCGATTTTTCCTTCGAGCCGCCTTGCGTGAGCAATGCCTCGCGAGCGGCCGCGTCGCCTTCGATGAAATCCGTCCACCACTGTCCGACATCCGCATCGAGCTCGCCGGATTCGCAGCGTAACAGGAGGAAATCATACCCCGCTCTAAACCTTTGGTGTTCCAGCAGCCTCATCGCGCTGCGGCCCGAGCGTTTTTCGAGGCGCAACTGCAGGCCCCAGATCTCGCGCATGTCGGCCGAATAACGCTTGTGGATCGCGAGTTTCTCGGTCTGCATGTCGAGCACGTCGTCCATCGCGCGATGGAGCGCCGGCACCGGGATTTCGCCTTCGGCCGTGTATTGCTCGAAACGCTGGCGCATGTCGTGCCACAGCAGCGTCGCGAACAGGAAGCCCGGCGACACCGGCTTGCCGGCGCGCACGCGCGCATCGGTGTTGTTCAGCGCAAGCGTGATGAACTTCTCGCCCTGCGGCTGTTCGAGCACGACGTCGAGGAGCGGCAGCAGCCCGTGGTGCAGGCCTTCCTTGCGCAGCCGCGTCAGGCACGCGAGCGCGTGGCCCGACAGCAACAGCTTCAGCATTTCGTCGAACAGGCGTGCGGCCGGCACGTTGTTGATCAGGTCGGCCAGCGCGTTGATCGGCTCGCGCGTATGCGGCTCGATCTCGAAACCGAGCTTCGCCGCGAAGCGCACGACGCGCAGCATCCGCACCGGATCCTCGCGGAACCGGGTAGCCGGGTCGCCGATCATCCGCAACAGGCGGGCGCGCATGTCGGCCATCCCGTCGTGGTAATCGAGCACCGTCTGCGTCGACGGGTCGTAGTACATCGCGTTGATCGTGAAGTCACGGCGCGCGGCATCTTCGTGCTGCTCGCCCCACACGTTGTCGCGCAGCACGCGGCCGCTCGCGTCGACCGCGTGCGTGCGGCGATCGAGTTCGTCGCGCTTCAGGCGCTTCGGCGGCTCGGCCGCGGCGGCAGCCTCGGGCGGCGCGTCGACCAGCGCGCGGAACGTCGACACTTCGATCAGTTCCTGGCCGAACTGCACGTGGACGATCTGGAAGCGGCGGCCGATCAGGCGCGCGCGGCGGAACAGGCGCTGCACCTCGGTCGGCGTCGCGTCGGTCGCGACGTCGAAGTCCTTCGGCGCGATGCCGAACAGCAGGTCGCGCACCGCGCCGCCGACGATGAACGCACGAAAACCCGCCTGCTGCAGCGTGTCGGTCACGCGCACGGCATTCTTCGAGATCAGCGACGGATCGATCCCGTGCACGCTGGCCGGCACGATGGTCGGCTCATGGTTGCTGCGCGGTTTTTTCGCGCCGCCGCCGCGGGTGCCCTTCGAGGGGCGCGGGGCAGCAGGGGCCGCTTCGTCGGCCGGGGCCGCTGCGGGAGGTGTTTGCTCGGATTCGTCCTGACCGAGCAGCTTGCGAATGAATTTTTTGATCACGACGTTCAGAAGAGATCGAGGATACGCCAGCCGCGGTTGCTTGCATGCGCGCGCAGCGTGTCGTCAGGGTTGGTCGCGATCGGGTCGGTGACTTTCTCGAGCAACGGGATGTCGTTGTGCGAGTCGCTGTAGAAATAGCTGTGCGCGAAGTCGTCCCAGTGCTTGCCGAGTGACGCGAGCCACGCTTCGGTACGCACGATCTTGCCTTCGCGATAGCTCGGTGTGCCGGTCGGCCGGCCCGTGTACGGTGAATCGGGATGCCCGTCGGTCGTTTCGACCTCGCACGCGATCAGCGTGTCGACGCCGAATGCGGTGGCGATCGGGCGCGTGATGAATTCGTTGGTGGCCGTCACGACGCAGCACAGGTCGCCCGCATCGAGGTGCTTGCGCACCAGCTCGAGCGCGGCGGGCGTCATCGCGGGACGGATCACCTCGTGCATGTATTGCTCGTGCCAGTCGGCGAGCTGCGCACGCGAATACTTCGCGAGCGGCGTGAGCATCGCCGTGAGGTACGCGTGGATGTCGAGCTTGCCGGCCTTGTAGTCGGCGAAGAACTGATCGTTCTGACGCGAGAAGCTTTCCGCGTCGACGATGCCGAGCTTCACCATGAAGCGACCCCATTCGTGGTCGCTATCGGTCGGGATCAGCGTGTGATCGAGGTCAAAGAGTGCCAGATTAGTCATGGAAGCGCATTTTACTCGAAGCGGTTCGGGCCCGTGCCCGGTGGTGTGATGTCGTCGCCGGGACGCGCCAGCATTCGGCGCAGCAACGGCAGCGTGACGGCGCGTTTCTGCTCGAGCGAGAAGCGGTCGAGCGCGTCGAGCAGCGCCATCAGGCTCGGCATGTCGCGGCGGAAATGGGTCAGCAGGTAGGCGGCGATGTCGTCGGTGAGCGCGATCCCGCGCTCCTTCGCGGCGAGCTTGAGCACGGCGATCTTGCCGGCGTCGGACGGCGGCGACAGGTGGAACACGAGCCCCCAGCCGAGGCGCGTGCGGAGATCCTCGCGCACGTCGAGCGCAAGCGGCGCCGCGGGGCCCGCCGCGACGAACGCGCTCGATGGATGCGCGCGAACCTCGTTGAACAGGTTGAACAGCGCGACCTGCTGCGTGTCGGTCATCCGGTCGCAGTCGTCGATCGCGTAGATGCCGATGCGCGGGTCGAAGGTGAACGCGCCGAGCGGGCTCTGCGGCGTCAGATAGCGCGCATAGCCGTACGACGCGTCGCTCACGAGCGCCTGCAGCAGATGGGTGCGGCCGCTGCCGGGCTCGCCCCAGATGTAGAACGAACGGTCCGGCACGGGGCCCGCCGCGAGCGCGAGGTCGAGCTTCTGCAGGCGCGAGATGAGCTCGTCGTTCTCCTCGTTCATGATGAAGTTGTCGAACGTGGCGGGCGGCGGCGTGCCGAGATCGAGCGTCAGTTGACGGGACACAACAGTCACAATGCGGGTCGGTTGAAAAAACGCGTGCCGTACGCCGGGCACGCGTGGGGGAATGCGGCTCCGCTGGCTGCACGCGCGACCGTACGCACGGCGCCGTGCCGGTTTCGGCGCGGTTCGCTGGGCGTTGAAAACGGGGACGTGTTGACCAAGATGCAATCCCTGACGATTCGGTGCTGGGAATTCCGGCCAACCGGCCGGCTTCGGGTAAAATCGCATTTTACCGACCTTCTCGCATTCCCCCATGAATCCTCCGAAATCCGCTCCTGACGCTCAGGGTCTGTCCTATCGCGACGCAGGCGTCGACATCGACGCGGGCGACGCGCTCATCGACAAGATCAAGCCTTTTGCGAAGAAAACCCTGCGCGACGGCGTGCTCGGCGGCATCGGCGGGTTCGGCGCGCTGTTCGAAGTGCCGAAGAAGTATCGCGAGCCCGTGCTCGTGTCGGGCACCGACGGCGTGGGCACCAAGCTCAAGCTGGCGTTTCATCTGAACAAACACGACACCGTCGGCCAGGATCTCGTCGCGATGAGCGTGAACGACATCCTCGTGCAGGGTGCCGAGCCGCTGTTCTTCCTCGACTACTTCGCGTGCGGCAAGCTCGACGTCGACACGGCCGCGACGGTCGTCAAGGGCATCGCGCAAGGCTGCGAACTGTCGGGCTGCGCGCTGATCGGAGGTGAAACGGCCGAAATGCCGGGCATGTACCCGGACGGCGAATACGATCTGGCCGGCTTCGCGGTCGGCGCGGTCGAGAAGAGCAAGATCATCGACGGCAGCACGATCGCCGAAGGCGACGTGGTGCTGGGCCTCGCATCGAGCGGCATCCACTCGAACGGCTTCTCGCTCGTGCGCAAGATCATCGAGCGCGCAAACCCCGACCTGTCGGCCGATTTCCACGGCCGTTCGCTCGCCGACGCGCTGATGGCCCCCACGCGCATCTACGTGAAGCCGTTGCTCGCACTGATGCAGAAGCTGTCGGTGAAGGGCATGGCGCACATCACGGGCGGTGGCCTCGTCGAGAATATTCCGCGCGTGCTGCGCGAAGGCCTCACCGCCGAGCTCGACCAGAACGCATGGCCGCTGCCGCCGCTGTTCAAGTGGCTGCAGGAGCACGGCGGCGTCGCCGACGCGGAAATGCACCGCGTGTTCAACTGCGGGATCGGCATGGCCGTGATCGTCTCGGCGGCCGATGCCGACGCAGCGATCGCCGACCTGACCGCCGCCGGTGAACAAGTGTGGAAGATCGGCACCGTGCGTGCGACCCGCGAAGGCGAGGCGCAGACGGTCGTGGTCTGACGCGCCGCCCGCAGCAGATGCAGCAGGAAAAGCCGCCCGGAGTCGATCCGGGCGGCTTTTTTTTCGGGCGCCGCGCGGCGCCGATGAAGGAGGGACGACGATGACCGAAGACGAACGCGCGATCCGCGAACTCGTGGAAAACTGGTTCGTGTCGAGCCGGCGCGGCGATCTGGCGACCGTGCTCGACCTGATCGCCGACGACGCGATTTTCATGGTGGCCGGCAAGCCGCCGTTCGACAAGGCGGCGTTCGCGGCGGCATCGCGTGATGCGAACGCGGGTGCGGAGCACGCGCCGAAGGTCGATGGCCGCTACCGGATCGACGAGCTGCGCGTGATGGGCGACTGGGCGTACATGCGCAATTTCCTCGAAATCGACGCGACACCGCCGGGCGGCGAGACGATCCGCCGTTCGGGGCATACGCTGACGATCTTCCGCAAGGCCGACGGCCGCTGGCAGCTCGCGCGCGACGCGAATCTCGTGACGCTCGCGCACTGAGCGCGGCGGCGCCCGCCGTCGCTCATGCGGACGGCCGCGGCGCGCCTGCCGGCCGCGCGCCGGCCAGCAACGGCGGCACGAGCAGATAGAGCAGCGCGGCCGCGGCCCACACGAGCCCCGGCCACGTCGCGCGTGTCGCCGCATAGGTCGCGGTGATGACCAGCGGCCCCGCGACGCCGATCAGGCTGGCCACGCTCGCGAGCGTGCCCTGCAGTTCGCCCTGGCGCGCATCGTCGACCTGCCGCGCGAGCATCGCCTGCAGCGCCGGCAGCGTCATGCCGCCTGCCGCGAACAGCGGCAGCAGCGCGAACGGCACCCACGCGGCGGTCGCGAACGCGATCGCCACAAGCCCGAGCGCGTCGCCCGCGAGGCCCAGCGCGAGTGCGCGGCGCTCGCCGAGCCGTGCGATCAGCGGCCCGATCGCGAATGCCTGCGCGAGCGCGTGGCACGCACCGTAACCGGCGAGCGACAGCCCCGCGATCGGCGTCGACCAGCCGAAATGCTCCTGGCCGTACAGGATCCACAGCGTCGCGGGCGCCTGCGACACCAGCGCCACGATCACGTAGATGCCGACCAGCGGCGCGAGCGCGGGCGCGCCGCTCAGCCGGCGCAGGCTCGCGAACGGGTTGAACGCGGCGAGCGCCCGGCTTTCGCGGGCCGCACGGGGCCGCGATTCCGGCAGCGCGCGCCACACGAGCACGAGATTGAGCGCATTGAGCAGCGCGGCCGCGACGAACGGCGCGCGCAGGTGTAGCGCACCGAGCAACCCGCCGATCAGCGGGCCCGCGATGAAGCCGATGCCCATCATCGCGCCGAGCTGGCCGAAGCGCTTGGCGCGGTCGGGTTCGGCCGTGACGTCGGTCACGTACGCGGTTGCCACCGCGACGTTCGCGCCGGTGATGCCCGCGATCAGCCGCCCCACGTAAAGCCAGGCGAGCATCGGCGCGAGCGCCATCAGCAGGTAGTCGAGCGCGGCGCCGGCGAGCGACACGAGCAACACGGGCCGGCGGCCGAAACGGTCGCTCAGCGCGCCGAGCAGCGGTGCGCACAGGAATTGCGCGAACGCGTACAGCGCAAGCAGTACGCCATAGTGCGTGTCGATGCTGCCTGCGCTGGCGAGCGAGCGCAGCAGCCCGGGCAGGATCGGCATCACGATCCCGACGCCAATCGCGTCGAGCAGGACTGTGGCCAGGATAGCAATCAGGGACGGATTCAAGAGTGTGACTCTATCGATGATAGAGTGGTGATTGTTCCATAGTTTCCCTATCGGTGATAGAGATGAAGGACACAGGCGCGCGGCTGACGCGCGACACGGTATTGCGCGCGGCGCTGGAATTGCTCGATGAAGTCGGTATCGACGGATTGTCGACGCGGCGGCTCGCCGAGCGGCTCGGCGTGCAGTCGCCGACGCTTTACTGGCATTTCCGGAACAAGGCCGAGCTGCTCGACGCGATGGCCGAAGCGATCATGCTCGAGCGCCACGACGCGTCGCTGCCGCGAACGGGTGAAGCATGGGATGTGTGGCTCGCCGAGAACGCACGCAGTTTTCGCCGAGCGCTGCTGGCCTATCGCGACGGCGCGCGCTTGCACGCCGGGACGCGGCCGCGGGCGCTGCATTTCAGTTCGATCGAACGCAAGGTCGCGCTGCTCGCCGAGGCGGGCTTCGCGCCGGACGAAGCGGTCGACGTGATGTACGCGCTCGGCCGCTTCGTGGTCGGATGGGTGCTGGAGGAGCAGGCGGAGCCGGATGGCGACGCCGATGCGCCGCTGCCGGACGCGGCCGAGTATCCGCTGCTCGCGAAGGGCTGGGCCGCGTTGCGCGAGCGTGGCGGTGACGAAGCGTTCGAGCGCGGCGTCGCGTTGATTGTCGAAGGTGCCCGTGCGGGTCTGGCGGCGCGCCGGCTCGGCTGACGCCGGCTGCCGTTCGTCCGCTCAGCCCGGCGTGCGGCCGTCGAGCACGCGTTCGAGCGCGTCGAGCGCGCGGGCGGTCGAGTCCGGTGCAATGCAGTCGACGACGATCCGCTCCGGCATCGCGCGCAGCCACGTGAGCTGCCGCTTGCAGAGCTGGCGCGTCGCGAAGATGCCCTTGTCGCGCATCATCCGGTAGTCGGTGTCGCCGTCGAGGTATTCCCATGCCTGCCGGTAACCGACGCAACGCATCGACGGCAGGTCGGGATGAAGGTCGTCGCGCCGGCGCAGCCGCTCGACTTCGTCGATGAAGCCCGCGTCGAGCATCGCGTCGAAGCGTTGTTCGATCCGCGCGTGCAGTACCGCGCGATCCGACGGTTCGAGCGCGACCGGCACGAAGCGGTACGCGGTGGCCGCATCGTCCGCGCGCGGCGGCGCGGCCAGCAGCACTGACATCGGCTGCCCGCTCAGCATGAAGATCTCGAGGGCGCGCTGGATTCGCTGCGAATCGTTCGGCGCGAGCCGCGCGGCCGTATCGGGATCGACCTGCGCGAGCCGCGCGTGCAGCGCGGGCCAGCCGTCGCGCGCGGCGTCGGCATCGAGCTGCGCGCGCACGGCCGGATCCGCGGACGGCAGGTCGTTGAGCCCCTGCGTCAGCGCCTTGTAGTACAGCATCGTGCCGCCCGCGAGCAGCGGCGTGCGGCCGCGCGCGACGATCTCGCCGATCAGGCGCAGCGCGTCCGCGCGGAAATCCGCGGCCGAATACGCGTCGGCCGGGTCGATGATGTCGATCAGGTGATGCGGCACGCTCGCGCGTTCTTCGCGCGTCGGTTTCGCGGTGCCGATATCCATGTCGCGGTAGACGAGCGCCGAATCGACGCTGACGATCTCGATCGGGCGGCGCGCGGCGAGCGCCAGCGCCGCGGCCGTCTTGCCCGAGGCGGTGGGGCCGAGCAGGCAGGCGATCGTCGTCGGGCGGGAGTGCGGTACCGCGTTCATTGTCCGCGCATGAACAGGCGGTCGAGATCGTTCAGCGTGAGCTGATACCACGTCGGCCGGCCGTGATTGCACTGGTCCGCGCGTTCGGTCGCCTCCATCTGGCGCAGCAGCGCATTCATCTCGTCGAGCGTCAGGCGCCGGTTCGCGCGCACCGCGTGGTGGCACGCGAGCGTGCCGAGCAGTTCGTGCTGACGCTCGGTGAGCACACGCGAGCCGCCGAACGCGTGCAGGTCGGCGAGCACCGCGCGCGCGAGCGACTGCAGGTCGGCATCCTTCAGCAGCGCGGGCACCGCGCGGATCGCGAGTGTCGTCGGCGACAGCACCGCGAGATCGAAGCCGAGCGATTCGAGCGTGTCGCGTTCTTCCTCGACGGTACCGATTTCGATCGGCGTGGCCGTCATCGATACCGGCAGCAGCAGCGACTGCACGGCGACCGAGCGATCGGCGAGCGCGTTCTTGAACTGTTCGTACAGGATCCGCTCGTGCGCCGCGTGCATGTCGACGATCACGAGCCCGTGCGCGTTTTGCGCGAGCACGTAGATGCCGTGGATCTGGCCGAGCGCGAAGCCGAGCGGCTGCTCGTCGTGCGTGCTCGCGGCGATCGGCGATGCGGAGAAGCCCGGCAGCGGCGCGCCCGGCGCGTCGGCCGAATCGCGGGCGAGGCCCGTCGTGCCGTCCGGCGTGCCCGCGCCCGTGTCCTTGCGGCCGAACAGCGCATCGTAGAGCGCGAGCGGCTGCGCGACGGGCAGCGTGCCCTGCGTCATCCGCGCCTGGCGCATCCAGGTGTTGCCCGTCGACGACGCGGACGACGACGGCGACGAGAAGCCGCCACCGGTGGCCTGGCCCTGGCCGAGGGGCGTGTCCAGGAACGATGCGGGCCCGCGCGGCGCGGGTTCGAGATGCGCGGCATGGCCGCCCGCGGTGGTTTCCGGCGACGCACCCGCGTGGCGCGCGAGTGCGCGCTGGACCGCGTGGAACACGTACTGGTGAATCGAGCGCGAATCGCGGAACCGCACCTCGATCTTCGACGGATGCACGTTCACGTCGACGGCTTCGGGCGGCAGGTCGAGGAACAGCACGTACGACGGGTAGCGGTCGCCGTGCAGCACGTCCTCGTAGGCTGCGCGCACCGCGTGCGTCAGCAGCTTGTCGCGCACGAAACGGCCGTTGACGAAGAAGTACTGCTGGTCGGCGCGCCCGCGGCTCGCGGTCGGCAGCCCTGCGCAGCCGTAGACGGCGAGCGGGCCGGCCTGCTCGTCGAGCGGCAGGTGTGCGGTCGCGAAGCTGTCGCCGAGGATCTTCGCGACGCGCTGCGCGGGTTCGGTCGCATTCCAGTGCTCGACGGCCTTGCCGTTGTGCAGTACCGAGATCGCGACGTCCGGCCGCGCGAGTGCCGCGCGGCGGATCATTTCCAGGCAGTGGCCGAACTCGGTCTGCTCGCTCTTCAGGAACTTGCGCCGCGCGGGCGTGTTGAAGTACAGCTCGCGCACCTCGATCGTCGTGCCGGTCGAGCCGGCGGCGGGCGACAGCACGCCCGTCTGCGCGTCGATCTTCATCGCATGCGCGGCATCGGCCGTGCGGCTCGTGATCGACATCTCGGCGACCGACGCGATCGATGCGAGCGCTTCGCCGCGGAACCCGAGCGTCGCGACCGCCTCGAGCTCCTCGAGCGAGCGGATCTTGCTGGTTGCGTGGCGCATCAGCGCGAGCGCCAGTTCGTCGGGCGGAATGCCGCAACCGTCGTCGGTGATCGAGATGCGCTTGACGCCGCCTTCTTCGAGCACGATGCGCAGCGTCGTTGCGCCGGCGTCCATCGCGTTCTCGAGCAGTTCCTTGACGACCGACGCCGGGCGTTCGACGACCTCGCCGGCCGCGATCTGGCTGATCAGCTGGTCGGGCAGGGGCTGGATCGCGCGCAGCGGGCGCGGAGCAGGGGCGGGCGCGGCGCCCGCGGCCGTTTCGGTGATATCGGACATGGCCGAATTATAGCGAGGCGGCGGATACGTGCCGGGGCGACGAACCGTTACGTTTTTTCACGGAGCCTTAAGGTAGTTTGGGTATCATGGGTCCGGTACGCGCGCTGCGCCTTGGCCGGCGGGCGCTTCCGCCTTTTCTGGCCGTTCCGGCCCTTTCGCCTTCGAGGAATCGCATTTGGATACGCTGCTTCATTTCGTCAATCTGGTCCTGCATATCGACGCATTCCTCGGCGATTTCATCCGGCAGTACGGCGCATGGGTCTATCTCGTGCTGTTCCTGATCGTGTTCTGCGAGACGGGGCTCGTCGTGTTCCCGTTCCTGCCCGGCGATTCGCTGCTGTTCATCGGCGGCGCGTTCGCGGCGACGGGCGAAATGAACGTCGGCGCGCTGATCGTGCTGCTGCTCGTCGCGGCGATTGCCGGCAACACCGTGAACTACCTGATCGGCCGCTGGGTCGGCCCGAAGGTGTTCAATACGCATATCCCGGTGCTCGAGCGCTTCCTCGATCGTGCCGCGCTGCAGAAGACGCACTCGTTCTACGACAAGCACGGCGGCAAGACGATCGTGCTCGCGCGCTTCATCCCGGTCGTGCGTACGTTCGCGCCGTTCGTCGCGGGCGCGTCGTCGATGAGCGCCGCGCGCTTCCAGCTCTTCAACGTGATCGGTGCGCTGGTCTGGGTGCTGCTGCTCGTGCTGCTCGGTTATTTCTTCGGCAACATCCCGTTCATCCGCCAGTACCTGAACGTGATCGTGCTGGTCGGGATCGGTGCGGCGATCGTGCCGGTCGCGCTCGGCGCGGTGTGGAAGCTCGTGCGCGGGCGGCAGTCGGACGATACGCAGAAGACGAGCGGGCGCTGAGCGGGCGCGTATCCGGTCCTGTTTCGAGCAATAAAAAAAGCGTGGCAATTCAATTGCCACGCTTTTTTTTCGTCCGCCGCGCTCGTTACGCGCTGCGATGCGAGACCGGCGTTTCGGGTGTCGGGTATTGCGCGTCGCGGAACGTCTCGAGGATCACGCGGTTGGTGTCGCAGTACACCTGCCAGTAGTTCTCGGGTGCCGTGGACGGGCGCACGAACAGCAACGGGCCTTCCGGCGTGAACTGGAACACGCCGACGTCCGGCGCCGGGTTGGTCAGCACGTTCGGGATCTGCTGGATCGACGCTTTCAGGCGGTTGATTGCATCGACCGCATCGACGCCGTTGGCGATCTTCGCGGTCAGGTCGACGCGACGATGCGACGTCGCGCTGTAGTTCGCGATGTTGTCCGAGAAGATCTTGTTGTTGCCGACGATCGTCACGATGTTGTCGGGCGTGATGATCGTCGTGCCGAACAGGCCGAGCTCCTTCACCGTGCCGGTGACGCCGCCCGCGTTGATGACGTCGCCGATCTTGAACGGGCGCAGCACCTGCATGAACACGCCGGCGGCGAAGTGCGCGAGCAGGCCGCCCCAGGCCGTGCCGATCGCGAGGCCGAGGCCGGCGAGCAGGGCGGCGAACGAGGTCGTCTGCACGCCGAAGATCTGCAGGATCGCGAGGATCAGCAGGACCGTCAGCAACACACCGACGACGGAGGTCAGGTAGTCGGTCAGCGTCGGGTCGACCTTGCCGCTGCGGCGAACGACCTTGCCGAGCAGGCGGGTAGCGATGCGGATTGCCCAGCGGCCGATGAACCACAGTACGATCGCGGCAAGGAGGTTGAGGCCGAAGTCGAGGCCGCGGGTCATCAGGAATTGCTGGGCGGTGGCGAGATCGATCATGCGTTCTCCGAAGTCAAGAGTAAAAAGGGCGGCGCATGCACCGGGGTGGGTGGCGCTTTTATAACCTGACCTGTGCGGGCCGGGCAACCCACCTTACGTTGCTTGATGTAATGAAAAACGGGCAGGACGCTTGCGCGTACTGCCCGTTGGCGGGTGTCGGATCGAGGCCGGCGGTGGCGCGCGAACCGGAAATCGCGTTGCTTACGACGCTGCGCGGCCGTAGGTGTCTTCGAAACGGACGATATCGTCCTCACCGAGATACGCACCCGACTGGACTTCGATCAGTTCGAGCGGAATCTTGCCGGGGTTCTTCAGTCGATGCGTCTCGCCGAGCGGAATGTAGGTCGACTGGTTTTCCGTCAGGATGATTTCCTTGTTGCCGTTCGTGACCATCGCGGTGCCCTTGACTACGATCCAGTGCTCGGCGCGATGGTGGTGCATCTGCAGGCTCAGCTGCGCACCGGGGTTCACGACGATGCGCTTGACCTGGAAGCGGTCACCCTGGTCGATGCCTTCATAGGAGCCCCACGGGCGGACGACGCGGCGATGCGTGACCGATTCGTGGCGGCCGGAGGCATTCAGCCATTCGACGATTTTCTTGACGTCCTGGGCCTTGTCGCGATGCGCGACCAAGACGGCGTCGGCCGTTTCCACGATCACGATGTTGTCGAGGCCGATCGCGGCAACCATCCGGTGTTCCGCGCGGATATACGAATTCTCGACGGCGTCGGTGAAGATGTCGCCGATGAGCGTGTTGCCGTTCTCGTCGGCGTCCGCGATTTCCGCGAGCGCGCTCCACGAGCCGATGTCGTTCCAGCCGAGGTCGGCAGCGGTGACGACGGCGGCGCGTTCGGTCTTTTCCATCACCGCGTAGTCGATCGAGACGTTGGGGACGGCCGCGAACACGTCGGCGTCGAGACGGAGAAAATCGTTGTCACGCTTGGCCGACGCGAACGCGAGTTCCGCCTGGCGGGCGATCTCGGGCGCATGGCGATGCAGTTCCTCGATGTACGTGGACGCCTTCAGCATGAACATGCCGCTGTTCCAGTAATAGTTGCCGTCGGCGACGAAGCGCTCGGCAGTCGGCATGTCGGGCTTTTCGACGAATGCGTCGACCTTGTAGACCTGCTTGCCGTCGGCAATGGCCGTGCCGCGGCGGATGTAGCCGAACCCGGTGTGCGCTTCGGTCGGCGTGATCCCGAAAGTGACGAGATGCTTGTCGGCCGCGATCATTTTCGCTTCGTTGGCCGCTGCGATGAATGCCGGCTCGTTGAGGATGACGTGGTCCGACGGCAGTACCAGCAGCAACGCATCGGGCGAGTCGTGCATCGCGAGCAGCGCGGCGATCGCAATGGCGGGCGCGGTGTTGCGGCCGACCGGCTCGAGCACGATCGACGACGGCGTGATGTTGACCTGGCGGAGTTGTTCCGCGACCAGGAAACGCTGATCGTTGTTGGTGACGATGATGGGCGCCGATGCACCCTGGAGGTTACGCAGGCGCAGCGCGGTTTGCTGGACCAGCGAGTTGTCGCTGGTCAGCTTGAGATACTGCTTCGGATAGCCGCCGCGCGACATGGGCCAAAGGCGAGTGCCGCTGCCGCCACACAGGATGACTGGACAAATGTGCATCGTGGTAACTCCCTAACTCTTGACGAACGTAAGATGGATTCGAATCGACATGCATGCCGCACGGATGCGGGGCGTGGATCAGTTCATGCGCGCTCCCGTGCGTCGCGCAGGATGTGCTGGAGCACGTTGCGGATCCAGCGCCCGGCTTTCTGGAGCGGCCGGAGGCGGTCACCGTGGAGGCGACCCGATGCCCGCCGGGCGCCGGCCGCCAGTTGCGCCGCGACGGCTTCCGGTGTGGTGTAGAGCCGAAGCTGCCAGTCCCAGTACAGCGGATAGCGGATCAGGGCGCCTGCCGTCAGCATGTCCAGCGTCAACGTGCGTCGACGCCATGGCTGCGGGGTGATTGCGTCGTCCGTCAGTCCCCAGCCCGCGTAGAACGGCAGGCCGTAGGTCGAGACCGGCTTGCCGCGCAGCAACGCGTCGAAACCCGCGAGCGAGGACAGCGTATGGACTTCGTGCGCGACTTCGATGAGCGACAGCAGGTCGGCATCGCGGTCGACGACATCGGCCAGGCTGCCTGCGTCGACCAGCCCGCGCCGATTGCCCGACAGGACGTCCGGATGTGGTTTGTAGACGATGTACGCATGCGGGCGCTTCGCCCGTACGGCGTCGAGAAGCGCGTCTGCCGTCTGGATCGCTCCGGTGCCGAGACGGATCGATGCGTCGTCCGCGACCTGGCCGATGACCAGGGCCACCGTGGCGCCCGGCGGTGCTTGCCACGCCGGGGGGCGGCGTCCGAGGTTGTACTTCGTCAGGCCGGCGGACACGATCTGGTGGCGCAACGCGGCCGCGCGCGCGAGTTCGGCGTCGCCGAAGTCCGTGTCGTTCAGGATCGCCGTCAGGTCGCTGGGGCGACTGGCGTCGAAGTAAAGGCTGGTGCGATCGACGATCTGGCTGCGCGGCGCGATCATGTCCGAACCGAGTCCGTGCGAATGCAGGAAGCCGTCTTCGATCCGCACGGCATCGACGCCGGGCGGCAGCCCCTTGCTGTCGCGTGATCCCCACAGCAGCGCGTGCTCGTGCGTCGCGACTTCCGCTGCGGTGCGGGGCCAGCGCAGGGTGCCGCCGCCCGCCGTGGCGAACGGCGTGACGAACCCGCGCTTCCACCACTGAATGCCGACGCAGGCGACGGTCCGCAAATCGGCATAACGCCGCCGGACGTCGCGCTGGAGTTCGATCAGGTCGAGCAAGGCATCGAGCGTGCCGGATCGATGCGTGACCGGATCCCGATAACGGGCGAGTTGCAGGTAGACGCAGTCGAACAGCGCCGCGATGCTGGGTCGTGTGCTGCGTCCGGTCAGCGTCCTGGCATCGCGGGTGAGGCCCCAGCCCGCATAATACGGATTGCCAAATACATTCACGCGACAATTCGCGAGCAAGGCGAGCATGCCTTCCGACGCATCGAGCACGTAGACGTGGTCGACGTGGCGCAGCATGGCCGGCAACGCGCCGTCGCCGGACGCCGTACGCAGGCCGGGCGGCAGCGATCGTGCAACGGTCGATAGCCAGCGGCCGGTGCCGCCATCGCTCGAACGCGCGAGCCAGAATTCCGCGTCGGGATGGGCCGCGCGCGCAGCGTCGGCCATTTCCGCGAACGCGGCACCGCGGCGATGCGCGACGCTCCCGCCGACCCGAGGCGCCCGGGCACGCTCGTCGATCAGCAGCACGCGGGTGCGATCACCTGGCCCGAGCAGTTCCGATGGGCAGGGCGCATGCCGGTGCCGCCCGCCGGTCGCGCCGACGTCGACGACTCGCGCCATCAGGCGCGCGATATCGTCGGCCGATCCGGCCGCGGCGCGGCTTCGCAACGCTGCATCGAGGGTGGCGATCAGCGCGTCGTCATCGCCGGACGGAAGTTCGAACCACGACAGCGCGGCGTGGCCGCGACGCGGGGTTGCCCAGATGGGCCCGTGTTGCCCGGTGCGGCCGAGGTGCCGCGGCGCGGTGTGGCCGGGAACGGCCGTGCGCCCCGGCTGGACGGTCGCGGCGTCGCCACGCGAACGCGCGTCGGTCGGCATGGCGGCGGGAACGGAGGGCGGCAGCGTGGACGTCATCTACGTGAGCGAGGCCAGGAATGCGTCGACACGCGTGAAGTGGTCGGCCCAGGTCGGCGCGCGAAACTGCCCGAGTCGGGCGAGCTGGGTTGCGCGCTCGGTACTGTCGAGCCCGGCGTAGGCAAGGATTCGTTCGAACCAGCCCATGCCGTCGAGCGGATCCAGATAATCGGGAAGATCGCCGGCTATCTCGTGAAAGACGGGCAGGTCGCTCGCGAGCACGGGAATCCGCTGGTCGAGGGCTTCGATCAAAGGCATGCCGTAGCCTTCGACGAAAGAAGGAAAAAGCAATGCCTGCGCGTGCTCGAGCCATGCGCTCAGCCGCTCGTCCGGGCAGTTCGATTCCTCGATGACCGCGTCGCGCAGCGGACGGCTGCGCTCCAGCATGTCAACGACGTTCTCGCATTCCCAGCCGCGCCGCCCGATGATCACGAGCTTGGGCGCGGCGTTGCCGAACTGCTCGACCAGCCGACGCCACACATGCAGGATCAGCCAGTGATTCTTGCGCGGCTCGATCGTGCCGAGCATCACGAAGTAGCGGGCGTCGAGCGGGCGCGGCGCACCCCGGCGCGGTATGGGTCCCGGTGCGAGCGGCGCCACCGTGCAGGGCGGTGACGGCAAGCCCGATCGTTGCGCTTCGTCGACGATCGAGTCGAACGTGGCCTGCGAGTTGGCGATCAGGCCATCGGCATGCTTGAACGCGGTGTGGATGCGCACGCGATGGGTCGCTTCGACACCGGGGCGGCAATATTCGGCATGCGTGAGCGGGATCAGATCGTGAACCATGAATACCGGACGAATCCCGCGCCGCTTCATCGCCGTGTAATAGCGCGGATATTCCATGCCGTTGTGGCTGGTATGAAGCAGGATGCCGGGCATTTTGCCGAGACCGGCGCCGCTGGCGCACGCGCGCAGCACGAGTGCCGGAAGTGCGGGCGGGCGCGCGGATCCCGAAACCAGTTGCTCGAACAACCGCCGCGAGTCCTGCGCCGATAACACGACGGAGAAGCCGCGTTCGCTGAGGACGGCGCGTGCACGCGAACAATAATTCTCGACATAAGCCAAGCCGACGCGATCGACTCCCGTTGGATGCTGTCCAGCGCGGAGGCGAGTCAGGAGTCGCGTGACGTCGAGAAAGATCTGTGACACAGAGGTGGAATGGTCTTTTGCCTGAACTAGGGCGGTTGCGTGCCGGATCCCGTTGCTTATCTCATATATTTTTTTTGAGACGCGCCATTCTAGCCGACAACATGCGACAATTCTCGGAAAATTCTTATCTCGATTTTTGAAATAAGAGCGGCTTTCGTCAAGCAAACGTTATAAACGGGACGAGTCTTCGTAAGACTTTGTCTGGCTGGTGCCTACTGGAAGTCTTGTGCTGTACCGATAAAACGGCCAAGAAGCGGCTCTCGCCGAGGATGGTGCACGTCGGCAGTAATTCGCGACATTAGCTAATCCGGGGTGATTGGCTCTCGTTCGATCCTGTCAGGCGTGAAGGCGGGCCGGGCGTCCGGCAGCGTCGTGAAAGGTCCGTGACACGGAAATGCAATGACCTTCTGCTAGGCTCGGGCGGCCGCGTGGCGGATTTGTTGCGTATCTCATATATTTTTCGTGAGACGCGCCATTCCAGCCGACAACATGCGACAATTCGCGGCAAATTCATATCTCGATTTTGCAATACATGCGGCTTTCGTCAAGCAGATCATTATTGGTAGGGTGCGTCCTTGGGGTGGCTTTGCTTGCCGGATGCTCGAGTATTCCGACATCCGGGCCGAGTCGTTCGCAGATCGAGCAATCCGCGAGCAGTGCGAATCCGGAGGGCATCCAGATCGTGGATGTGACGGATCAGATTGCCCGCAAGTTGTTCGCCGAGCGCGGCACGTCGAGTTTTGCGACGGTGCTGGGCGGCGGAACCGAATTCCAGCAGCAGTTGGGCGTGGGCGACACGATCGAGGTATCGATCTGGGAGGCACCGCCCGCGACCCTGTTCGGCGCCGCGCAGGCGGACGTCAAGGCCGGCCCGAGCAACGCACGCGTGACGGTGCTGCCGGACCAGACGATCGATGGCGACGGGTCGATCAACGTGCCGTTCGCGGGACAGCTGAAGGCGGCGGGACGCACGCCGGCGCAGCTGCAGCGGGACATCACGGCACGGCTGCGCAATATTGCGCACGATCCCCAGGTTCTGGTGAAGCTGGCCCGCAACGCGACGTCGTACGCGACGGTCGTCGGGGACGTGACGACCAGCAACCGTCTGCCGCTGACCGCTCGCGGAGAGCGCCTGCTCGACGCGCTGGCGGGCGCGGGCGGGGTGCGTCAGCCGATCGACAAGGTCACGATTCAGGTCACGCGCGGCACCAAGGTCGTGTCGATGCCGCTCGAGACCGTGATCCGCGATCCGCGGCAAAACATTCCACTGCATGCGGGCGACGTCGTCACCGCGTTGTTCCAGCCATACAGCTTCATGGCGCTCGGTGCGACGGGCAAGAACCAGGAAATCAATTTCGAGGCGCAAGGGATCACGCTTGCCCAGGCACTCGCACGCGCGGGCGGGCTGCAGGATTCGCGCTCCGATGCGCAAGGGGTATTCGTTTTCCGTCTGGAGGACGCCAGCGCGCTTGACTGGCCGACCTCGCCGGTGCGGACGACCGCGGACGGCAAGGTGCCGGTTGTTTATCGGGTCAATTTGCGCGATCCGAATTCGTTCTTCGTCGCGCAGAGCTTCATGATGGACAACAAGGATTTGCTGTACGTATCGAATGCCCCGATCGCGGAAGTGCAGAAATTCCTGAATGTCGTGTTCTCGGTGGCATATCCGATTATTACGGGCGTGCAAACCTTCCGGTAAGCGGCTGGCCGGAACGGCATCACGAGGCGGCGCGTGCGTCACGCGCCGGCATTGCCATTTTCAGGGCGATTGGACGCTTGCAGCCGGCTCGATGCCGGGTGCAGGTGGACGTTTAGTAGTGCAGTGACTGGGGGCGGCGTCGCCGCGGGGTAAGGCCGGAGGCTAGCCCGACTGACTGAAAGCAGAGACTTTTTCTGACTATCTTTGAGAGTATCGATGAGCGCAACAGCAATTATTACCGGCATCACCGGTCAGGACGGAACATATCTCGCGCAACTGCTGCTGGAGAAAGGGTACAAGGTGTATGGCACGTACCGTCGGACCAGTTCGGTGAATTTCTGGCGCATCGAAGAAGTCGGCATCATGGGCCATCCGAATCTGCATCTCGTCGAGTACGACCTGACGGATCTCAGCGCGAACATCCGCCTGCTGCAGACGAGCCAGGCGACGGAAGTCTATAACCTCGCCGCGCAGAGCTTCGTCGGCGTGTCGTTCGAGCAGCCGAACACGACCGCGTCGATTACCGGCGTCGGTGCGCTGAACCTGCTCGAGGCCATTCGCATCGTCAACCCCGGCATCCGCTTCTATCAGGCGAGCACGTCGGAAATGTTCGGCAAGGTGCAGGCGATTCCGCAGATCGAAAGCACGCCGTTCTATCCGCGCAGCCCGTATGGCGTGGCCAAGCTGTTCGCGCACTGGATGACGGTGAATTATCGCGAGAGCTACGGCATCTTCGGCTGCAGCGGTCTTCTGTTCAACCACGAATCCCCGCTGCGCGGCCGCGAATTCGTGACGCGCAAGATCACGGACACCATGGCCCGCATCCGCCTCGGCAAGCAGGACGTGCTGGAGCTCGGCAACCTCGATGCAAAGCGCGACTGGGGTTTTGCGAAGGAATACGTCGAAGGGATGTGGCGCATGCTGCAGGCGGATCAGCCCGATACCTACGTGCTGGCCACCAACCGCACCGAAACGGTGCGCGACTTCGCGACGATGGCGGGCAAGGCGGCAGGCTACGACCTCGTGTGGGAAGGCCGCGACGAGAAGGAAGTCGGCATTGACCGCTTGTCGGGCAAGACCATGGTCCGCATCAATCCGAAGTTCTATCGCCCCGCTGAAGTGGATCTGCTCATCGGCGATCCGCGCAAGGCGCGCGAGGAACTGGGCTGGGAGCCGCGCACGACGCTGGAAGAGCTGTGCCAGATGATGGTGGAGGCGGATATCCGGCGTAACGAAGCAGGCGCGTCGTTCTGAACGCGGGCCGCCCCGGCGGCCGCGTCGCACACCGCCCCGCGACGGTTTTCCCCGCGCGGGGCGGTGCGCCGTCCGGGGCGCGGGGAAAAGATGGAACCGTTGTGTGAAGCTGATCCTATCCGTTGATCCAATTGCTCATCCGCTGACCGGCATCGGCCGCTACACGTGGGAGCTTGCCCGGCATTACCACGCGACGTCGCGCGAGCAGCCGGTCCGCTTCCTGCACGGCACGCGCTGGGTCGACGATCCCGCGCTGCTGCTGCGGCCGGGCGGGCTGGCGGGCGTACCCGCGAAGTCAGGCTGGCGCAAGCTTGTGCATTCCCGCAGGCTGGCGCGGTGGCGTCTGGCCCGCGAGATCGGCAGCCACTTTTGTCACGGTCCCAACTACTTTCTTCCCGACGCGGCGGAAAGCGGTGTCGTGACGGTGCACGACCTTTCGGTGTTCAAATTTCCGGAAACCCATCCGATCGAACGGATCCGTCATTTCGAAACGGGATTCGCGTCGACGCTTGCGCGCGCGCGGCACCTGATCACCGACTCGGAAGCCACCCGTCATGAAGTCGCGGCCTATTTCGGCTGGCCGCTCGAGCGCATCACCGCCATCCAGCTCGGCGTCAGCGACGCGTATCGCGTACACGCGGCGGACGAGCTGACGGCGACGCTCGCCGGGTTCGGCCTGCAGGCGGGCACCTACGCACTGTGCGTGTCGACGCTCGAGCCGCGCAAGCGCGTCGATCGACTGATTCGCGCGTACGGACGGCTGCCGGCGGCGCTCAAGCAGCGCTATCCGCTGGTGTTGGCGGGCGGCAAGGGCTGGCTCAATGACGCGCTGCTCGCCCAGATCGAACAGGCCGAACAGGCCGGATGGCTGCGCTATCTCGGCTTTGTCCCCGAAGCGTCGTTGCCGGCGCTCTACGCCGGCGCCCATGCTTTCTTTTTTCCTTCGGTCTACGAGGGCTTCGGCTTGCCCGTTCTCGAGGCGCTTGCGAGCGGAACGCCGGTGCTGACGTCGAACAGCACGTCGCTGCCGGAAGTGGCGGACGGCGCCGCCTGGCTCGTCGAACCCGATCATGACGATGCATTGCTGGACGGTATCGAGCGTGTCCTGACCGACGACGAGTGGCGTGCCGATGCAATCCGCCGCGGGCTCGATGTCGCGGCGCGGCATCGCTGGTCCACGTGCGGAGATCGTACGTTGGCGCTTTGCAGGGAACTGGCGCAGTGAATGCGCGTCGGCTCGTTGGAGTGGCGGAGCGGTTTCCGGAACAGATATTTTCAATGACAACATGAGCAATCACCATCACGACATCCACACGCCGAACGGGGCGACTGTTGAGCAACTCCTTGCCCTCGACGGCGAAGCGTTCGTCGATCGCGCCTATCGGACCTTGCTGGGGCGCGCGCCGGATGCGGGCGGCCGCCAGCATTACCTCGGAATGCTCGGCCGCGCGGACGGCAAGGCGCGTGTGATCGCGGATCTGCATCTGTCCGCGGAGGGGCAGCAATATCCGGTGCAGATGGGTGGGCTCGACGCGTTCGTCACGCGCTATCTGGCCGCTCGTGCGCCGATGAAGTCGCTGCTGCGACTGTTTCGCACGCGTCCCGCGCCGTCCGGCACGGGTACTGCATCGCCGGCGCTCAAGGCTCCGGTGCAGGCGCCCGCACCCGTACCCGCGGCACCGGCTGGCGCGCCGCCCGCGGTCGTCGATTCCGGCCGACGCGGCCCGACGCGCGCGGCGCCGCGCAACCAGCCGGTGTTCTGGTTCGATCTGACGACGTCGATGGAATGGACGGGCGGCGTGGTCGGCATCGTCCGCGCCGAGCTCGAAATTGCGTGGGGCCTGAAGAAGATCGACCCGAATGTGCGCTTCTCGATGCAGAAGGGCAATGGCTTCGTCGAGATTCCGGACGAACAGCTCGCGTGGCTGTTCGACGCGCCGAACGTGATCGACGCGTACATGAAGTTCTTCGATCGTTACCAGTCCGGCAAGACAGCCGGCCAGCCGTCGACCGCGCGCAGCGTGCAGGTCGACCTGCCGGACGCCCGCACGCTCCATCATCCGTATTGCAAGGGTGACGTCGTGGTCAGCATGGGCTGGATGGATAGCCAGAAGGAAGCCTATTTCTCGAAGGTGAAGGCGGCATTCCCGCACATCTTCGTCGTCTACCTGATTTACGACATCATCCTGTTGCGTCCGGAGACGCGGCACCTGTATTCGGAAATCGGCCAGAACAAGTTCGAGGGCTACATCAAGTGGATCTCGGAGACGGCCGATTTCACGCTGTTCGGCGGTGAAACGGCGAAGAAGGACACGCGTGCGCTGCAGGCGGAAATGAACTGGCCGTCGCCGCCGGGCGAGGCCGTCAAGTTCGGTTCGGACATCATGAAGTCGACCGATTCGTCGCAGGACGCGAAGCTCCTCGAAGAGATCGGCATTACCGGCCCGTTCATCATCACGGTGGGCTCGATCGAGCCGCGCAAGAACCACGACACGCTGTACCGCGCCTATCTGATGGCGCTCGCGGAGCGGCCGGACGACACGCCGCAGCTCGTCATCTGCGGGCGGCAGCTTGGCCAGGTGGCTGACCTCGTCGATTCGATCGACCGTGATCCCCGTCTTGTGGGCAAGGTGCTGCGACTGTCGCCGACCGATACCCAGCTCGCGGCGCTCTACAAGCATTGCCGCTTCACCGTGCTGCCGAGCCTGTATGAGGGCTGGAGCCTGACGCTGCCGGAAAGCCTGAGCCAGGGCAAGTTCTGCCTGTCCGCCGATACGCCGCCGCTGCGGGAAATCGGCCGCGACCTGATCGACTACGCGTCGCCGTGGGATGCGCGCTCGTGGGCCGAGAAGATCCTGCATTACGCGACCGACGACGCTGCGCTGCACCGCTACGAGCGCCGTATCGCGGAAGACTGGACCATCACGACGTGGAAGGACACCGCGCAGGCGATTCACCAGCACGTGAAGCGTTTCGTGGCGACGGCCGTGCCGACGCGCCGCGAACCCGAGGTGTGGATGGATCTGACGCTGACGTACCTGCATTGGCAGGGCGGCGTCAACGGCATCATCCGGGCCGAACTCACGTTCGCCCGCTATCTGCGCGAACTGGCGCCGAACACGCATTTCTTCGCGCACGATCACGGCCACATGTTCGAGATTCCGCACGACATGCTGCTGTGGTTGTTCAACGATTCGGACCTGACGGTCGCGTACAAGAGTTTCCACGACTTCTGGCACAAGCACGAGGCCGACGGCACCGGCTATCGCAGCCCGTTCCGGGCATCGAACGGCGCCCATGAAGGTCACGCGGCGATCGTTCACGCATTCCCCGACAACTCGATCGTGTTCTTCGCCGGCATCGAATGGGAACAGAAGCTGATGAGCGCCGCGGCGCGTGCCAGCCGCGAGGGAAATGCGGTCGTCGCGTCGCAGCTGATCTACGACCTGACGCCGCTGCTCGTACCGCACCTGCACCAGCCCGAGACCTGCGACGGCTATCACCGCTTCGTGGAATTCGCATCGCAGAACTTCGACCACATCGTGTACGGCGGCCAGACGGCCCGGCGCGACGGCATCGCGATCCAGAAGCAGAACGGCTGGAAGACGCCGCACAGCGACTACATGGAGTTCGGATCGGACATCAATGTCGAGCACCGTGGCACGACCGCAGACGATCACGCCGTGCTCGACCGGCTTGGCGTCGGCCGCGATTTCATCATGACGGTCGGAACCATTCAGCCGCGCAAGAATCACGAGACGTTGTACAAGGCCTACGTGACGCTGTACGCGCGCGGCCAGACCAATCTGCCGAAGCTCGTGTTCATCGGCAAGGAAGGCTGGAAGTCCACCGATTTCCTGACGATTCTCCGTGCGGATGCGCGGATGAAGGACCGGATCCTGGTGATCAGCCCGACCGACGAGGAACTCGACGTGCTGTACCGGCATTGCCGCTTCACGCTGCTCCCGTCGTTCTACGAGGGATGGAGCCTCACGTTGCCGGAGAGCCTCAGCTACGGCAAGTTCTGCCTGACGGCGGACGTCGATCCGCTGCGCGAGACGGGGCGCGATCTGGTCGAGTATGTCGATCCGCTCGACACGTTCGCGTGGGCGGATCGCATCGGCTACTACATCACGCATCCGGAAGCCGTGGCGAAGCGCGAAACGCATATCCGGCGTGAATGGAAGCCGCGCAGCTGGAAGCAGTCGACGGAAATGCTGCTGGACGCGCTGTACGAAGCCCATGCCGAGAAGGTGCGGGCGAATGAAACACGATCAGCGGCGGCATTGACGCAGACGCGATCGGCATAATGAATCGGAGAGGGTCAAGATGGCTTCAATCTTGGTGACGGGGGCAACAGGCTTTGTCGGGCGGCATCTGGTCCGTCAACTGCAGGAACTGGGTCACGACGTCGTCGGAACCACGACGCGTGGCGGCGACGGCGCCGAGGTCTGCGACCTGCGCGATCGCGATCGGGTGCACGAAGTGGTGCGCACGGCCGATCCGGAGGTCGTGATTCATCTCGCGGCGCTGTCGTCGGTGACGCTGGGCGCAACGCTCGAGTACTACGAGACCAATCTCGTCGGTACGGAGAACCTGCTGCAGGCGGTCGATGCGCTCGGCAGCCGCCGCCGCTTCATTTTCGTCAGCACGGCCGGCGTCTATGGCAATCAGAAGACCAGCCTGCTGTCGGAAGATCTGGCACCCTTGCCGGTCAGTCACTACGGCATCAGCAAGTTCGCGTGCGAGCGGGTCGTCGCCAATTTCGGCGATCGGCATGACATTACGATCGCGCGCCCGTTCAACCTGATCGGCGTCGGGCAGAGCGGCAACTTCATCGTGCCGAAGCTGGTCCAGCATTTCGCGCGGCGCGAGCCGTCGATCCGGCTCGGCCGTCTCGAGCCGGTGCGGGACTACATCGACGTTCACGCCTGTTGCGATATTCTGGCGAGGCTGATCGGGCAGTCCGCATCGTATGGCGAAGTGGTCAATATCTGTTCGGGACGCGGTACGTCGGTACAGGAATTGCTCGACGTGATCACGGACATCTGCGGACACCAGATCGAAGTCGTGGCCGCGCCGGAATTCATGCGCGCCAACGAAGTATTCAGGCTGCTCGGCAGTACCGAGAAGCTCGATCGCCTGCTCCCGGAACGTCAGCCGTTGCAGCCGATCACGAACGTGATGCGCGAGATGCTCGCGGCAGCATCCGAGGACGCTTTGCGTTGATGGCGTGCGTCGCCTGTGGGCAACGCGTTGCGACATCGACGCTCGCGTGATGTAAGAATTCTGAACACACGACGAGTGAATTTCCGATATGAAAATCGCGATTGTTTCGAATTGCCAGGGCGATGGCCTTGCAAAGTGCCTGATGGCGATGAACGCGACGCTGGAGGTCGAGTTTGTCGTGATCACCAAGCTCTGGGACGGTAGCGTGCAACTGGGCGATCTTCTGCGAGATTACGATCTCGTGCTCGCGCAGAAGATGATCGAACCGCATGTCGCAGCGGAACACGCGCACAAGGTCCACTATTTCCCGAGCTTCGCGTTCCCGGCGTTTCATCCGGACATGACATACGTTCGCGGAACCCGGCAGGATGGCAAGGTCGATACGGTGTACACGCCGATGGTCCACTACAATTCGGCCATCGTGCTGCATGGCTATTTGCGCGGATTGTCGGTCGACGAGATCGTTGCATCGTTCGGGCACGAGACTTTCTCGCGGCTTGGCTATCTTGACGGATGGCCGACCGCAAAGGCAGCCTTTCTTCAGGAAGCCGACGAAATCGGTCTGCCGCTCTCGGATCGCTTCGACAACTGGGTCAAATCCGGCTGCTTCATGTACTCGTTCAACCATCCGTCGATCCACGTGATCGCGGATGTCAGCGCGGATCTGCTCACCAAACTCGGCATCGAGATCCACAGCCGCAACGCGGCGCGTTATGTGGTCGACGACCTGCGCACGATGCCGGTCTGGCCGATTTATCCGGAAATTGCCGAGTCGCTGGGCCTGTCGGGTGACTATGCATTCAAGCGGCATGACCCGCACGGAACGATCAGCCTGCGGCAGTTTGTCGAGGAGTCGGTGGCGGCTTACGCGGAATTCCAGCGCGATACGCTCGAGCCGCTGAATTTCCGCCTCGACGAATACGATCGCTTGCTGGGTTTCACGGCGAACGGAGAGCGGGTCGAACCGCAAGGCCACGTGAAGCGCGCGCCGGGGAAGGGCAATCCCTATCGCGGTCTGCCGGATTTCCATTTCTGGAAACGTGCGGTCGCAGAGCCGGCGATGCAG
Source organism: Burkholderia sp. YIM B11467 (assembly GCF_052952715.1). Lineage (NCBI taxonomy): Bacteria > Pseudomonadati > Pseudomonadota > Betaproteobacteria > Burkholderiales > Burkholderiaceae > Burkholderia > Burkholderia sp. YIM B11467. Next base: position 500,705 of record NZ_JBQVSQ010000003.1, on the reverse strand, counting down.
GATGTCGATCCGGTCTCGTCTCCGCGCTTCACGGTCGCGCGTGAGCAGAAGGTGGCGACCGCCGGTAGCTGCTTTGCGCAGCATATCGCCCGAACCCTCAGCGCGAATGGTTTCAACTATCTCGTCACCGAGACTGCGCCCCCCGAACTGGACGCGTCACAAGCGCACGCCCGCAATTTCGGCGTGTTTTCCGCGCGTTACGGGAACGTCTATACCGCGCGTCAGCTTCTGCAGCTGATCCGCCGCATCAACGGCGATTTCGTTCCGGCGGAGCAATACTGGATGCGCGACGACGGGCGCCTGGTCGATCCGTTCCGGCCGCAGATCGAGCCGGACGGGTTCGCGGATATCGATGCGCTGGTGCATGCGAGGGACGCGCACTTCGCGTCTGTCCGGGCGATGTTCGAGCAGATGGACGTGCTGGTCTTCACGCTGGGCCTGACGGAAGGCTGGCGCTCGAGGGAGGATGGCGCGGTCTATCCGCTCGCGCCGGGCGTCGCGGGAGGCAGCATGGATCCCGAACGCTACGAGTTCGTCAATTTCACGGCGAGCGAAGTGGTCGCGGACCTGCAGGCGTCGCTCGACCTGCTGCGCGTGATCAATCCGGCCGCCAAGGTGATCCTGACGGTGTCTCCGGTTCCGCTGATCGCCACTTTCGAACCGCGACACGTGTTGACGTCGACCACCTACAGCAAGTCCGTGTTGCGGGTGGCGGCCGACGAGATCCGCGCGGCGAATGCGCATGTCGAGTATTTCCCGTCGTACGAGATCATCACGGGTGCGTACACGCGGGGCGCTTATTTCGAGGAAGACCTGCGCTCCGTGAAGGACGCGGGCGTGGCGCACGTCATGCGTCTGTTCCTGCAGCACTACATGACGTCCGACGATGCGACATCCGATGCTGCGGCCCGCGCACATCGGGAACTCGCGAACATCGTCTGCGACGAAGAGGCGATCGCCAACTTCCAGGTCGGCTGATGCGTGGACCGCTCGCGCGCCTAGTGCGCGAGCGGTGCCGTGCGATCGAGATCGCGGATCAGTTCACTGAAGCGCGCCGCGCTTTCACCCCACGTCAGCGGCCGGATTCGGCGGCTGTCGGGCGCGGTGCCGGCGCGAACCTTTTCCACCCATCCTGCCAGCTCGTCCGCGAACGCGGTTGCGGTTGCCGCGTCGAAATATTCGACATGCGATCCGGCGATCTCGCGAAAGACCGGGAGGTTGCGCGCCAGCACCGGTAGTCCGTAGCGAGCGGCCTCGACGAGCGGCAGGCCGAATCCTTCGGCTTCGGACGCCATCAGCACGCCGTGCGCGTCGCGATATTGCCGTTCCAGCATCGCGTCGTTGCTGTCCCGCAACCAGGTCAGCGGATGGCCGGTCTGTTCGAACCGATGCAGGCGCTCGACGACGTCGTCCGCGCGCCAGCCTTTCCTGCCGACGACAACCAACCTGACGGACATGCCGCGCGCCCACAGGATCTCGAGTGCGCCGAGTGCGAGTGCGTGCCCCTTGCGTGGTTCGATCGTTCCCACCATCAGCAACGTAACGGGTTCGCCGGGCGATACGGCACGCGCGGGCTGGGTCAGATCGTCGGAGCATGCATTGAAGTTCGCACCGAGATGAAACCAGTCGACGGAGGGTGTACCGACGGGCAGCCGGTATCGCGTGTGAAGCCACGCACGGGTGCTCTGGGCGACGGCGTCGGAGATGCAGAACAACGCATCGGCGTGAAGCGCCAGGCTCGCGAGCCACTTGCGGAAGGCGGTCGACGAGCGTTTGGTAAACCAGGCGGGATGCGTGGCGGGCAGCAGGTCGTAGACGACGAATGCACACCGCACGCCGCGCAACTGCAGTGCGACGAGATCGGCGCGCCGCGCCGGCACGATGCTGCTCGCGAGATCGAGGCCGATGAACAGATCGCCCGGATGGACGACCAGCTCGTCGGATCCGACGGCCGCCTCGGTGCCGGTCAGTGCCGTTGCGTACGCCTGCGCGTAGCGATACGGATGTTTGCGCGTCGCATGGATGAAGCGTATTTCGAATCCGGGCGGCGGTGCCTTCAGGAGTTCCAGTGACAGCGAGCGCACGGCGCGCTGAATGCCCGTGCCCGCATCATGCCGCGCGATGATCGATACATCGATCAGCAACTGTCGGGCACGGTGCGTATCCGTTGCGGTTTCGCTTGCCGCCCGCCCGCGCAGGTAGCGACGTGTCGCGGCCATCAAGGGCGACGGGAGTTTCGTCGCCAGATTGCATAGCAGGCGAACCAGCAGGGAAGGCTGAATGGTGCGTACTTCTCGCGTCATCGGAGCGATCCGACCATCATTGATGGATCGTATTCTGGTAAAACGAATAGGCGTCGTCGATCGCGTCGAACGTGTGCAGCTTGCCCTCGACGAGGACCGCGGCATGATCGCAGTGCTGCCGGATGTAGCCGGCATCGTGGCTGACGATAATCAGCGAGCGGTCGCGGCGCCGCTCGAACAGTTCGTGGTGGCACTTCTCGTGGAACCGGCTGTCCCCGACCGCGATGATCTCGTCGATCAGGAAGCAGTCGAATTCGATGGCCATCGAGATCGCAAAAGCCAGTCGCGCACGCATCCCGGCCGAGTAGGTTTTCACGGGCTCGCGCAGGTAGTAGCCCAGTTCCGAGAATTCCTGGACGAATGGCTCGGCTTGCGTCGCATCGGCGCCGTAGACGCGGCAAATGAAGCGCAGATTGTCCATGCCGGTCAGGCTGCCCTGGAATGCACCGCCGAACGCGAGTGGCCAGGACACGCTCATCGCGCGCGCCACGCGGCCGGATGTCGGCAGCTCCGCGCCGCTGATCATGCGGATCATGGTCGACTTGCCCGCGCCGTTGCGGCCCAGGATCCCCAGTTTCTGACCTTTGTCGACGCGCAGGTTGATCCGGTCCAGGACCGTGCGGCGGCCCTGGCGGGTGTGGTAAGTCTTGATGACGTCGGTAAGTTCGATCATTCCGGTTCCACGCGCAGGCTGGTATCGCGTACCAGCAGCAGCCCGATCAGCAGCAGGACGAGATCCGAGGTCACCATGTACGTGACGTCGTAATGGGGCTTGACGAGTGCGCCGAAGTAACCGGCACGAAGCATTTCCGAGCCATGCACCATCGGAATCCACAGCACGATCTTCTGCGCGGCGGGAGGCAGCCATTCGACCATGAAGGCGGCACCGGACAGCGGAAACAGCAGGTACGCGACGGTATGCCAGAGGCGATCGATCGTTTCGCTGCGCTCGCTGAGTGCGCCGATCGTGAAGCCGAGGCCACAGCCGAGTACGACCAGGTAGATCCATCCGCCCAGCACGAGCGAGATGTCGTGAGGCGGTTCCATCATGCCGAACACGACGAAAAAGATCGACAGGAACAGAAACGACATCGTCGCGCCGGAGATCTCGACCAGCAGGCGCGCCATGAAGAAGTCGATCACCCGCACATTACGGTGGTAGAGCAGGCTCTGATTCGGTTCGATGGCGAGTGCGCAGCGGTTCGCACAGTTCCGCCAAAGCAGGATGGTCGAATAGCCGGTGACGGCGAACGCGGTGATCGGCAGATTGAGACCATGGGTGGCCTTGGTTGCCGTCCATAGTGCGGTCACGCCCAGCGTGAATGACATCGGCTCCAGAAAGATCCACAGGAAACCGAGGTTGTGCCGGCCGTAACGCGTCAGAATCTCGCGCATCAGCAGCGCACCAAGCACGCGACATTGAATCTGGAACGAGCGGTAGAGCGGCGTGTCGTGTGTCACCATGCGCCTCGATCAGTCGTGGTGCTCGCGTACGCCTGCCAGCAGCAGGCTCAGCACGCCCCAGACGATCATGCCGAGTGCGAACACCTCGAAAATCCGCTTGAGGCGTTTCGGTTCGATCGCCACATCGGGGGTGTTCGGCTGAACGAGCCGCTCGAGATACAACTGCTTGCGCTGGGCTTCCGCACGTGCGTTCTCCAGTGCCGACATCGCCGACCCGAGCTGCTTGTCCGCGAATTGGGAATCCAGTTGCAGGCGTGCGTAGACGGCGGCCTTGTCGGACAGCGAGCCCTTTCCGCCCGCGACATTGCTGGTGGCGTCCTTGATCTGCGTCTCGAGCGCCGCGATGTTGGTCTTCAGAACCGGAATCTGCGGGTTCTGCGGCGAGATCGCGAGAAGCTGCAGCAGTTGCGTGCGCGCCGCGAGCATCTGGTTCTGCAGCAGGGTGACCTGCTGCAACTGCAGCGCTGACTGCTTGTCCGGATCGAACACCGTGTGCGAGTTGCGGTAGGACGCCATTGCGGCTGCTGCGTCCTTGGCCTTCGCGGTGGCGAGATCGACCTGGGTCTGCGCGAACTGGACGGTGTCGGTGGCCGCCCGCTCGTTCATCCGGTTGACCAGGTGTTCGCTGATGTCGAGCAGCGTCGAGTTGATCCTGGCCGCGTCTTGCGCCGTGTACGCGCGTACCTGCAGGGTCGTGATCGCCGACGCAGAGTCGAAGTCGACCGTGACGATGTGCTGGCCGTAGTACTTCCACAGTGCTTCGAAGCTGTTGTCCATCCAGCTATTGAAGCGGCTGACGAAATCACCGTGCCGGGAATAGGCGTCGACGATGTAGTCGCGCTGGTTCAGCTCCCGCAACGCATCGCGGGACTGGATGTAGTCGATGACCGAATACGTGTCGTCCTGCGCCTTTCCGAAGGTCGTGCCCTGCAGGAGCGCGCTGACCATGCTCGTCTGCGCCTGCCGTGACGCGGAGCGGACGACGAAGCGCGATTCCGAAACATAGACGTCGGATGCAATCAGGCCGAAGTAAAGTGTTGCAATGGCCGTCGGGAGGATAACCGTGGCGGCAAACAGACGGTTGATCTTCTTGAGCCGCGCGCCCAGTTTTCCAGGCCGTTGCGCGGGCGGTGTCGCCGTGCTACCTGATACGTTTTCCACCAACTTCTCTCATCCAGACTGATTGGCTCTTTGAGCGCCACAAAAATATTGTGGCGGCTTTATGACAAAAGAGCAGAATGTCGGTCAAGCATGACAAATAATTATTCCACGGCAGTATTTTTGCAGCCTTCGTGGCGAGGCGGCACGGGCCGTCGAGTAAGGAATTAGTCAGAAATTGGCGCGTGTCGCACCGACCGGATTCCGTCAGGCGGCTTAAAGTGCCCAGAGCCGCCGATTATAGCGATCGGACGCGAAATGCGCCAACTTGTGGATATTTGGCACAGTCTGTATTTATTGCCCCCTCAATGCTATATTCGCGTCTCCCGGAGCGGCTGACAGTGCCCGCTGTTATTCAATGGAGAGCCTGGGCCGAGCTCGAGTCGACCCGTCGACATGCTCGGCGGGGCTCGTTTTGTCGGTCGACACATTCGATGTCTCGCGCGTTTCTCGTATTGCAGGGCACGGCTTCACCTTTTTTCAGTCGTTTGTCCCGTGCGCTGCGCGGGCGCGGGCACGCGACGTACCGGGTCAATTTCTGCGGCGGCGATGTCCTGTATGGCGGCGCGAGCGCGGCGCTGGACTACCGTGGCGAGCCCGCAGGCTTGCCTGACTGGTACGAGCAGATCGTGCGTTCCAAGGATATTTCGGACGTCATCATGTTTGGAGACTGCCGCGACATTCATCGACCCATGCACGACATAGCCCAGGCCAGCGGGCTGCAGGTGCACGTGTTCGAGGAAGGCTATATCCGTCCGCACTGGCTGACGCTCGAACAGCATGGCGTCAACGGCCGGTCCCGGTTGCCGCGCGATCCGTCGTGGTACCTCGATCGGCGCTCCAGTACGCCGCCGAGCGAGCCCGGTCAGCCGACCGGCTACAACCTCTACGAGCGCGCGTTCCACGATATCAGCTACCGGGCTGCCAATACCCTCTACGCGGCCCGCTTCCCGCATTACCGCAGCCATCGGCCGCGGAACGGGCTGGTCGAGTATTCCGGGCTCGCGAGCCGCATGCTGAGCAAGCAGCGGTACGCGAGCGAGGCAGAGCGGGTCACGCGCGAACTGCTGGAATCAAAGCATCCTTATTATCTGTTCCCGCTGCAACTGAATTCCGACGCCCAGATCGTCGCTCACTCGCCGTTCGATGGCGTGCTGGCCGCGATCGATCAGGTGCTTGCTTCGTTCGCCCGGCATGCGCGACCGGACACGCATCTCGTCATCAAGAACCATCCGCTCGATACGGGGCTGATCGACTATCGCCGTCATGTGCTGCAACGCGCGGCGGAGCTCGGGATCGGCGCGCGGCTGCGGTTCGTCGACGCAGGCCATTTGCCGACCCTGCTCGAGCACGCGCGCGGCGTCGTGGTGGTCAACAGCACCGTCGGACTGTCCGCGCTGCACCACCGACGGCCGCTGATCGCGCTTGGCACGGCGATCTACGACATGCCCGGGTTGACCTGGCAGGGCGGGCTCGACGCGTTCTGGCGCGAGGCCGGCGCGCCGGACGGCGTGCTGTACCAGGCGTTTCTCGACTACGTGATGCATTACACGCAGATCAACGGCGATTTCTACACCCGGACCGGCATGGCGATGGCGACGGAAGGGGCGCTGCGGCGATTCGAAGGTGTGCATGGCTAGCCCGGCGCCGCAGCGGATTGTCGTGACCGGTGCGAGTGCGGGCCTCGGGCGTGCGCTCGCATTGGCATACGCCGGCCCCGGCGTGACGCTCGGGCTGATCGGCCGGGACGCGGAGCGGCTCGAGGCCAGCGCGGCGGCGTGCCGCGTGCGCGGCGCGACGACGCTGACCGCCGCCATCGACGTACGCGACGCGGTGGCACTGCGGGACTGGCTCATGCGTTTCGACGACGCGGCGTCGATCGATCTGCTGATCGCGAACGCCGGTGCCGCCAGCACGCTGACGTCGGCGGAGGACTGGGAAGATCTCGGGCGGACTGCCACCGTCGTCGACACCAATTTCTACGGCGCGATGCACGCCGTTCTGCCGGTACTGGAGCGCATGCGCGCGCGTCGATGCGGGCAGGTGGCGCTGGTGGCGTCGCTGGCCGCGCTGCGCGGCATGGCGATCTCGCCGGCGTATTGCGCGAGCAAGGCCGCACTCAAGGCATACGGCGATTCGGTGCGCCCGTTGCTGGCGCGCGACGGCGTCCACCTCGCGATCGTCCTGCCCGGGTTCGTCAAGACCGCGATGAGCGACGTCTTCCCGGGTGACAAGCCGTTCATGTGGTCGGCGGACAAGGCCGCCGGCCATATTCGCCGCAAGCTGGCGGCGCGGCGCGCGGAGATTGCATTCCCGGGGCTGCTCGCGCTCGGCATGCGCCTGTTGACGCTGCTGCCGGCGCGGCTCGGCGACGCGATACTGGGCGGACTGTCCTATCTGCCGCGACGGGAGCGCTAGCTTGAGCGTTGGCGTATGGCTCACGCTCCCGATCGCGCTCGGCGCGTCGTTCGTGCTGGATGCGCTGGCGCTGCCGCGGGCGCGCCGGCGCTCCGGTGCCGCACGCGTGTTGCATTGTCTTGCGCTCGTGGTTCTGACCGGCGTAATGCTGTTCGCGACCCGGCGGCTCGTGTTTTCCGTCTGCATCGCGGTCGCGCTGGTCGGCCTGTTGGCAACCGTGAGCAATGCGAAGTACGAGTCGTTGCGCGAGCCGTTCGTTTTTACCGATTTGAGCCTGTTCAGCCAGCTGTTCGCGCATCCGCGGTTGTATTTGCCGTTTCTGAGCGTCGGCAAGGTGATCGGAATCGTGATCGGCGGCGGGGTGCTGCTGGGCGGCTTTTTTGCGGAGCGGCCGCTGCACGGGGGGCTCTGGCTGGTCGCGGTGCTCGTCGCGGTGTGCGCCGCCGCGGCCTGCTCGCTGGCCGCACGCTTGCCCCTCACGCTCGATGCCGGTGAGGACCAGCAGCGGCATGGCTTTTTCGCGGTGTTCGTCGCGTATCTGCTGAACGGCCTGCGGCCCGCCACGCTGCGCGCGTTCGAACAGGTCGCGCGGTCGGGCCCGTATGCAGCGGGCGCGCCGATCGCGGGCCCCGACGTGATCGTGATCCAGAGCGAGTCGTATTTCGACGCACGGCGCCTCGGAGCGGCGATCGATCCCGCGAACTATCGGCACCTGGACATCGCGCGCCGGGAGTCCTGCTGTCACGGCGAACTGTTCGTGCCGGCCTGGGGCGCGAACACGATGCGCACGGAGTTCGCGATGCTGAGCGGGCTGGTGCCGGCGCGCCTTGGTTATGCCCGCTTCTATCCGTACGCTTTCGTGCGGCGTGCATGCGCATCGATTGCAGCGTGGTTTCGGCAGGGCGGTTACACGACTGTCGCGATTCATCCGTACTATGCAGATTTCTTCGGCAGGAACCGGGTCTTTCCGTTGCTCGGATTCGACCAATTTCTGGATATCGAACATTTTGCCGACGCCCCGCGAGCCGGTCCGTATATTGCCGATTCGGCCGTGCTGGATGCCGTCATCAATGCACTGGACGAACCTCGGGACACGCCGCGGTTCGTATTTGCGATGACAATGGAAAACCACGGCCCGTTGCATCTGGAACCAGTTTTGCCCGGTGAAGCGTCGTCGCGACATGCTCTCGGCGAGGATGCCTCCTGGCGCGACCTGACTGCCTATCTGCGGCACATTGAAAATGCGGACGCGATGATCGGGCGCTTGCTCGATCATTTGCGCACCAGCGATCGTGAAACGGTCGTTTGCTTCTACGGCGACCACGTTCCTGCCTTGCCTCATGTTTTCCATAAGCTGGGCGCTACGCCGCAACACAGCGACTACTTCATTTGGCGGAATTACGGCGCAGGGACTCCTGAATACCGGAATCTGGTGGCCGAGGAGTTGGGGGCGGCACTGCTGCGTGTGGTACAAGATGACGGAAATCGTGCGGGAGAGCCGTGCGCATCCGAGAAAGCGACATAAAAGATGAACAGTAAGATTGCAATAATTGGGATAGCTTGTCGGTTTCCCGGGAGCGCAAACAATCTTGGCGACTTCTGGCAACTGCTGCGCGACGAACGCGACGCAGTGACCGAGATCCCCGCCGAACGTTTCGGTACCGATTTCTATCGGCACCCGTCCAAACGCGAACCGGGCAAGAGCTACACGTTCTCGGCCGGTGTGCTCGACAACGTCGCCGGCTTCGACGCCGCGTTCTTCGGCATCTCCCCGCGCGAAGCGGCCCAGATGGATCCGCAGCAGCGCCTGCTGCTCGAACTCGCGTGGGAAGCGTTCGAGGATGCTGGCGTGCGCCCGGCCGACATGCGCGGCAGCAACTGCGGCGTCTATGTCGGCGTCGCGGGCACCGACTACGGCAACCGCAACATGGACGATCTGAACGTGATCGATCCGTATTCGGCGACCGGCAATACGCTGAGCATCGCGTCGAACCGCGTGTCCTATCTGTTCGACCTGCGCGGCCCGAGCATGTCCGTCGACACGGCGTGCTCGTCGTCGCTCGTCGCACTCCATCAGGCCGTCCGCGCGCTGCAGTCCGGCGAAGCCGACACGGCGCTCGCGGGCGGCGTCAACCTGCTGCTGCACCCGTTCGGCTTCGTCAGTTTCTCCAAGGCGTCGATGCTGTCGCCGCGCGGCCGTTGCCGTGCGTTCGATGCGACCGGCGACGGCTACGTCCGCTCGGAAGGCGGCGCGTTCGTGCTGCTCAAGCCGCTCGATCGCGCGCTTGCCGACGGCGACACGATCCATGCGGTGATCGCCGGGTCCGGCGTGAACTCGGTCGGCCACTCGCCGGGCGGCATCAGCGTGCCGGGCGCGGCCGCGCAGGCGTCGCTGCTGCGCAGCGTATACGCGCGCGCGGGTATCGATCCGCAGTCGCTCGCGTACCTCGAGGCGCACGGCACCGGTACGGCGGTCGGCGATCCGATCGAGGCGCGCGCGCTGATCGACGTCGTGTCGGGCGAGCGCCCGGCGGATCGCCCGCTGCTGATCGGTTCGGTCAAGACCAACATCGGCCATCTCGAGACGGCATCCGGCATGGCCGGCCTGCTGAAGGCCGTGCTGTGCCTGAAGCATCGCGCGGTGCCGCGCTCGCTGCATTTCGTCACGCCCAATCCCGGCATCGATTTCGACGGCGGGCGTCTGCGCGTCGTCGATCGCTACATGCCGCTCGATGCGGGCGACGCACCGCTGACGGTCGGCATCAACTCGTTCGGCTTCGGCGGAACGAACGCACACGTCGTGCTGACCGAGGCGCCGGCGGCGGTCGCAAAGGATGCGTCGACGGCTGCACAAGAACCGTCTCAAGCACCGTCGCCGCTCGTGCTGACCGCCCGTAGCGCGAACGCGCTCGGCGCGCTCGCGAGCCGCTATCTGGCAGCGCTCGAGAACGGCGCCGACTGGCAGGCGCTTGCCGCCGCGGCCGCCCGTCGTCGCCAGTGGCTCGAGCATCGCGCGATCGTCGCGCCGGCCGACGTGGCCGCAGGGCGCGCGGCGCTCGCGGCGCTGGCGCAGCCGGCGCAGGAAGGGTTGCCGGCTTGCGTTGTGACCGGCCAGGCACCCGCCGACGCGCTGCGCACCGCGCTCGTGTTCTCGGGCAACGGTTGCCAGTGGGTCGGGATGGGCAACGAACTTTATGCGGAGAACGCCGTCTTCCGTGCAGCGCTCGACGAAGTCGACGCGCTGTGGTGTGCGGACGGCAGCCCGTCGCTGGTCGACGTGATGCGCGGCGGCCCGAGCGCGGAATGGCTGGCCGGCGCGGGCGCCGAATGGCTCGCCGCGACGGAGAACGCGCAGCCGCTGCTGTTCGCGATCCAGGTCGGCATGATCCGTGTGATCGACGCGCGCGGCATGCGATACGACGCGGCGATCGGCCATAGCGTCGGCGAAATTGCGGCGGCGTGGGTGACGGGCGCACTGTCGCTCGCCGACGCGGTGCGCGTGATCAAGATCCGCAGCCGCGCGCAGGCGATGACGCGCGGCAGCGGCCGGATGGCGGCAGTCGGCATCGGCGAGGCGGCGGCACGCGAACTGATCGCGCGCCACGGGCTGGCGCGGCGCGTCGAGATCGCCGGCATCAACAGCCCGGATGCGGTGACGCTCGCGGGCGAACTGCAGGGATTGCAGGCGCTGGAGGCTGCGCTGCGCGGCAGCGGCAAGTTCTTCCAGATGCTGGATCTCGACTATGCGTTCCACAGCAGCCACATGGACCGCATCGAGCCGGTCGTGCTGGCCGAACTGGCGAGCCTGCGGCCGCAACCGGGCAACGGCGCTTTCGTGTCGACCGTGACCGGCGGCGCGCTCGCCGGCAGCGAGCTCGATGCGCGCTACTGGTGGCGCAATATCCGCGAGCCCGTGCGCTTCGGCGACGGCATCGCGCATCTGATCGAGCAGGGCGTCCGGCTGTTCGTCGAGGTATCGCCGCATTCGATCCTGCGCACGTACGTGAAGCAGGCGCTCGCGGCCGCCGGCGCGACCGGCGCGGCGCTGCCGACGCTCAAGCGCGATCACGGCAGCGCGGCGACGCTGCGGCAAGCGATTCTCGCGGCGATCGCGCATGGCGCGAGCGTCGATCCCGACCGCTTTGCGCCGGGCACGTCGCGTGCGGCGCTGCCGTCCTATCCGTGGCAGCGCGACCGCTACTGGCTGACACCGACCGCCGAAGGCTACGGCCTCGTCAATCGACGTCGCGAGCATCCGCTGCTCGGTTATCGCCTGCACGAACACGCATTCGCGTGGGAAAACCAGCTCGATCCGGCGAAGCTGCCGATGCTGGCCGATCACGTCGTCGACGGCGGCGTGGCGTTCCCGGGTGCGGGATACGTGGAAATGGCGCTTGCCGCGGCGCGCACCTTCTTCGATACGCCGGATGCGGCACTCGAAAACGTCGAGATTCGCACGCCGGTCGTGTTCCAGCCGCAGCAGGCGAAGCTGTTCCGGCTCGTGATCGAGCCGCGCACCGCGACCTTCACGATCGAGACGCGCGACCGGATGTCCGACGGCGGATGGACGCTGAACGTGACGGGGCGGATGCTGGAAAGCGGCAACGTGCTGGGTGCCGCGAGCGTCGTGCCGTCCGACACGCTCGATCGCCTGCTCGCGCTGCCGACCGCTGACGGCGACACGCTGTACGCAAACACGGCGGCCATCGGCCTCGGCTACGGGCCGGCGTTCCGCTGGGTCCGCTCGGTGCGGGTCGCTGCGGACGACGACGCGGCGCTGGCCGACGTCGCCGCGCCTGCCGCATGCGGCGATGCGCGGGCGCTGTCCGCCTATCTGCTGCATCCGGCGCTGATGGACAGCGGGTTTCATCCGCTGTTCGCGTTGCTGGCGGCGCACGCGCGCGACGGCGAGCATCCGGCTTACGTGCCGGTGCAGATCGGCCGGGTCGACTATCTGCGCGGCGACGCGATCGAACGGGTGCTCGCACGGATCGACCGGCGCAGCCCGCATTCGATCGTCGCGCATTTCGAATTCCTCGACGCGCACGGTGCGATCGTCGCGCGGCTCGGCGGTTGCCGGTTCCGGCGCGTCGATCTCGTCGGCCGTCGGCAGAACCTGCCCGCGCGCTTCGTCTACCGCCTCGAAGAGGTGCCGCTGCCGAACGAAGTCGACGCAGCCGGTTTGCCGGCTCCCGATGCGCTGCTCGCGCAAGCCGTCGCGCGGCTCGATGCCGCCGAACAGGACGGCCGTCGCACGCAGCATCTGACCGAAATTCTGCCGCTCCTTGACGTGCTGGCGAGCCTCTACGTGCTTCGTGCATTCGACGCGCTCGGCGCATTCGCCGGCACGTGGCAGCCGGCGGCCGGGCGCGCGGCGCTGGCCACGCGTCTTGCCGACATGCTCGTCGAGGACGGTCTTGCCCATCGCGACGGCGATCGCGTCGTGCGCGACGATGCAGCGTGCGCGGCGTTGCCGCCGCTCGACGAGCTGTGGCGCGGGCTGCTGGCCGAGTCGCCGGGGCACGTGGCCGAGCTGACGCTGCTCGCGCATTGCGGCGCGGCGTTGCCCGACGTGCTGAGCGGCGCGAAGGATGGCGCACGTTTGCTGTCGCCGACCGGGCACAGCCTGGTCGAGCAACTTCTTGCCGCATCGCCGACCTGGCAGCACGTACATGCACTGCTGACGGCCGGCGTCGAGCAGGCCGTCGACGCATGGGAACCGGCGCGCCGGTTGCGCGTGCTCGAACTGGGCGCGACGGACGGCGACGTGCTGCAGACGCTCGGCATGCATCTCGCGGCCGCGCGCTGCGATCACACGATCGCGGCGACGGCCGGCCAACTGGCCGGGTTCGACGCGGACGCGGAATCGGCGGTGCGCACGGTCGCGCTGCAACCGGGCGAGCGGCTGTCGCTGGCGGCCGACGAAGCCGGCCCCTACGACCTGATCGTCGCGAACCGTGCGTTGAGCGGCCGTCAGGATGGGGTCGATGCGCTGAACGCGATGCGTTCGTGGCTCGCGCCGGGCGGATTGCTGCTGCTGGCCGAGTCGCGCCGCGGCCGCTTTTCCGACATCGTGTTCGGCTTGCAGTCGTCGTCGACGGAAGCCGGCGCGCCGGTGCCGCTGGCGCCGGCCGATCTCGATGCGGCGCTCGAGCGCGCGGGCTACGTCGACGTCGTGCGGCACGTCGAGCAGTCGCTCGACCTGGATGGCACGCCGACGTTCGTCATCGCGCGCAACCCCGCGAGTGCCGCTGCCGCGCAAGGCTGTGACGGCACGAACGATCTCGATACGCTGGCGCGCAGCGAGCAGTGGCTTGTGATGCACGCGCCGGATGCCGTCGGCGGTTTCGGCGGACGGCTGGCCGATGCGCTCGCGCACGCGGGTTATCCGGCCGAAATCGTGGACATCACGCACGCGGCCGATGCGATCGCGTCGTTGCCGGCCGGGCAGCCGGCGCATGTCGTGTTCTGCGCGCCGGAAACGCCACTGGCCGAATCGGCCACGGGAGACGGCCTGATGGCCGCGCAGCGCGACGGCGTGATCGCCCTCGCGGCGCTCGTGCGCGCGCTCGGTGCGCAGCCGAACGCAGCCACGCGGCTGACCGTCGTCACGCGTGGCGGCGCGCCGTTCGCCGGTGCGGCGAACGCGCATCCGGAACAGGCGACGTTGTGGGGCCTCGGTCGCGTGCTGGCGAACGAGCATCCTGAACTCGCGTGCCGCCTGATCGACGTCGATCGCGCGGCGGACCGGATTCCCGACGCGCTGATTCGCGAGCTGACCGGCGCGGCGGTCGAGGAAGAAGTCGTCCTGAGCGCACGCGGGCGGCTGGTGCCGCGCATGCTGACGGCCGCGCAGGCCGCGGCCCGCAACGACGGCGCGATCGCGCGCGCGGCCGTGCTCGCGTTCGATGCGCCTGGCTCGTTGCGCAATCTCGAATGGTTTGCGCTGCCCGAACGCGCGCTGGGCGCGGACGAGGTGGAAATCGAGCCGGTTGCGACCGGCCTGAATTTCCGCGACGTGATGTATGCGATGGGGCTGCTGTCCGATGAAGCGGTCGAGACCGGCTTCGCGGGCGCGACGATCGGCATGGAGCTGTCCGGCCGCGTCGTGCGGGTGGGCAGCGCCGTGACGGAATTCGCGCCGGGCGATGCGGTCCTCGGATTCGCGCCGGCGTCGTTCGCGACGCGTGTCACGACGCGCGCGCAAGCGATCGCGCTGAAACCCGAGCGCCTGTCGTTCGAGGAAGCGGCGACCGTGCCGACCACGTTCTTCACCGCGTATTACGCGCTCGTCGAACTCGCGCGGCTGCGCCGCGGCGAGCGCGTGCTCGTGCATGGCGGCGCGGGCGGCGTCGGCATCGCCGCGATCCAGCTCGCGCGCCACTTCGGCGCGGAAGTGTTCGCGACGGCGGGCAGCGACGAGAAGCGCGAGTTCGTGCGCCTGCTCGGCGCCGACCACGTGCTCGATTCGCGCAGCCTGGCGTTCGCGGACGACATCCGCGCGATGACGGGCGGCCAGGGCATCGACATCGTGCTGAATTCGCTCGCCGGCGAAGCCATGGTGCGCAGCATCGATACGCTGCGTCCGTTCGGCCGTTTCCTCGAGCTCGGCAAGCGTGATTTCTACGAAAACAGCCATATCGGGCTCAGGCCGTTCCGCAACAACATCAGCTATTTCGGCATCGATGCCGACCAGTTGATGGGCGTGCTGCCGGAGCTGACGGCGCGCCTGTTCGGCGAAGTGATGGCGCTCTTCTCGGCAGCGGCATTGCATCCGCTGCCGTATCGCGCGTTCGCGGCCGAACGGGCCGAGGATGCGTTCCGCTACATGCAGCAGGCGCGCCAGATCGGCAAGGTGCTCGTGACCTATCCGTGCGGCACGCCGGCACCGACGCGCGGCGTCACGGGCGCGGGTTCGCTCGCGCTCGATCCGCATGGCGCGTACCTGGTGGTCGGCGGCACGGGCGGGCTCGGTTTCGCGAGCGCGCGCTGGATGGTCGAGCGCGGCGCACGCCGACTGACGCTGGCGAGCCGTTCCGGTGAACTCGCCGTCGCGGCACGCGACGAAGTCGAGCGCTGGCGCGACACGCTCGGTGTCACCGTCGACGTCGTGTCGTGCGACGTGACCGACGCCGCGGCGGTCGACGCGATGATTGCCGCGATCGTCCGGCGCGACATCCCGCTCAAGGGCGTGCTGCATTCCGCGATGTCGATCGACGACGGCCTCGTGCGCAATCTCGACGATGCGCGCATGGCCGCGGTGCTCGCACCGAAGGTGGCCGGCGCGTGGAACCTGCATCGCGTGACGCGCGCGCTGCCGCTCGACCTGTTCGTGGTCTATTCGTCGGCGACGACCTATCTCGGCAATCCGGGGCAATCGAACTACGTCGCGGCCAACAGCTTCCTCGAGGCGCTCGTCGAACATCGGCGCGCGGCGGGTTTGCCCGGCACGTTCATGGCCTGGGGGCCGCTCGAAGACGTCGGCTTCCTCGCCCGTCACGCGGATACGCGCGAGGCGTTGCAGTCGCGGATCGGCGGCGCGTCGATCACGTCCGACGAGGCGATGATCGCGCTCGAGCGGGCGCTGGTCGCGGGCTCGGCCGGCGAAGCCGTGGTCCGGCTCGACTGGCACGCGGTGGCACGCGGGATGCCTGCCGCGAAGGCGCGCCGGTATTCGCTGCTGCAATCGCATGCGAAGGGCGGCGATGCGCGCGACGGCGGCACGCAGTTGCGAGAAGAAGTGCTCGCGCTGCCACGCGACGAGGCGATCGCGCTGGTTGCCAGGACGCTGCAGGCGCAGATCGCGCGGATTCTGCACATGACGCCCGATCGCATCGCGCTCGACAAGTCGGTGCTCGACATGGGCATGGATTCGCTGATGGGGATGGAGCTCGGCCTCGCGGTCGAGGAAGCGTTCGAGGTCAAGCTGTCGGTGATGGCGATCGCCGAGGGCGCGTCCGTGACGACGCTGGCCGGACGCATCGTCGATTCGATTGGTGCGTCGGCCGATGCCGAAGCCGGCTCCGCGACCGATTCTGCACACGAGGCGGTCGCGGCGCTCGCCGCGAAGCATGCGATCGACGGCGAAGCGCGCGCGATGCTCGATACCCGGGCAGCGCCGGTCGCAGGCCATGCGTCGCCGACGCTGGAGGTCGCCCGGTGAGCGCGCCGACCGGCTGGGCGACCCGTCAGGGCACGCTGGCACGCCCGCTGACGATCGACGGTCACGGCTTGCACACCGGGCGCCGGGTGGGCGTGCGGATCCAGCCCGGGCGTCCGGAAGACGGTGTGACGGGCATCGCGTTCCGTCGCGTCGAGCAGGGGCGCACGCTCGCGACGCTGCCGGTCGACCCCGCGCTGCGCCGCGCCCAGCCGCTCTGCACGATGCTGCGTAATGCCGACGGCGTCGGCGTTCGCACGATCGAGCATCTGCTCGCGTCGCTGCTCGCGTGCGAGATCGATCACGCGATCGTCGAGCTCGACGCGGAGGAAGTGCCGATTCTGGACGGCAGCGCAACGCCGTGGGTGGACGCCATCCTGGCGTGCGGCCGCGTCGCGCTCGATGCGCCGAAGCGCTTCATCCGCGTGCTGCGGCCCGTCGTCGTCACGGACGGCGAGGGCGACCAGCGGCGCGAAATGCGGATCGAGCCGGCACCGCGCTACGAACTGAGCGTGCGCAACGACCTGCGCGGCTTCGGCGACATGCACTGGGATGGTGCGCTGACGCCGGCCGCGTTCGCGACCGAAATCGCGCCGTCGCGCTCGTACGGGCGCGTGAAGTGGGCCGTGCCGGCGATCGTCGCCGGTTATCTGCGCGGGGTGCCGATCCTGCGCGGCGCGCGGCCGTCGTGCACCGCGTCGATCGTCGGCAATCGCGTGCTGGGCGGGATGCGGCTGCCGGAGGAGTTCGTCCGGCACCGCGTGCTCGACCTGGTCGGCGACCTCGCGCTGGCCGGCGCGCCGCTGCTGGCGCGCGTGAGCGCGTTGCGGCCGAGCCACGAGATGAATTTCCGATTGGTCGATGCGCTGCTGGCCACGCCCGATGCGTGGCAGTGGGCCGAGTTTTCCGACGCGTGACACCACGCTTTTTCAAAATGCGCGGCGTAACATAGCGTCTTTTCGAGATACAGCGAAGGAAGCAATGGCACTGGGAGAGCATCTTCGCCAGCAACTGGCGGCGAAAGCCCTGAAACGGCAACTGGAACGCGCGACCGATGCCGCCGCGGCGCCTGGCGTACCCGGCACGCCGGCTGCGCAGACCGCGTCGGCCCGCAGCCGCTTCGAATCGATGCCGCAGTATCAGCAGGTCCGGATCATGCGCGAGATGGGCGAGAAACTGCGGGTCGACTCGCCGTTTTTCCGCGTGCACGACGGCGTTGCCGGTGCGACGACGCAGATCGGCGGCCGCGAATACCTGAACTTCGCGAACTACAACTACCTCGGCCTTGCCGGTGATCCGGCCGTGTCCGCGCGCGCGAAAGCCGCGATCGACCGCTACGGCACGTCGGCATCCGCGAGCCGGATGGTCGCGGGCGAGCGCCCGGTGCAGCGCGACCTCGAGCGCGCGCTGGCCGCGTTCTATGAGACCGACGACTGCGTCGCGTTCGTGAGCGGCCACGCGACCAACGTGACCGTGATCGGCGCGCTGTTCGGCCCGGGCGACCTGATCGTCCACGATGCGCTCGCGCACAACAGCATCGTGCAGGGCGCGCAGCTGAGCGGCGCGAAGCGGCTGAGCTTCGCGCACAACGACTGGCAGGCGCTCGACGACCTGCTGTCGCGCGTGCGCCGCGAATACCGGCACGTGCTGATCGCGATCGAAGGGCTGTACAGCATGGACGGCGATTTCCCCGACCTGCAGCGCTTCGTCGACGTGAAGACGCGCCATGGCGCATTCCTGCTGGTCGACGAGGCGCATTCGCTCGGCGTGCTCGGCGCGACCGGCAAGGGCATCCGCGAGCATTGCGGCGTCGCGCCCGACCAGGTCGACATGTGGATGGGCACGATGAGCAAGACGCTGGCCGGCTGCGGCGGTTTCATCGCCGGCTGCCAGCCGCTCGTCGACATGCTGCGCCATCTGGCGCCGGGGTTCCTGTACAGCGTCGGGCTGGCGCCGACGCTCGCGGAAGCGTCGCTGGCCGCGCTCGAGCGCCTGCAGGCCGAACCGGCGCGCGTCGCGCAGCTGCAGGCGCGCGGGCGACAGTTCCTGACCGAGGCGCGCGCGGCAGGACTGAATACCGGCACGAGTGCCGGATATGCGGTCGTGCCGGTGATCACCGGCAGCTCGCTGAAGGCCGCGCAGTGGGCGAATGCGATGTTCGACGAAGGGATCAACGTGCAGCCGATCTTCTATCCGGCCGTCGAGGAAAAGGCCGCGCGCCTGCGCTTTTTCATCTGCTCGACGCACGAGCCGGAGCAGATCAGCCGGACGGTCGCCGTGTTGGCGCGGCTCGCGGGACGCACCGCATGACGCAGGCTGCCGCGGTCGCACAAGCGGTCCCGCACGCTGGCGAGCGTGTGCATTTTCGCGCGGCCGGCGCGGACGATGCGGCCGCGTGCGCGCCGCTCGTGTTCGCGTCCGGCGTGGCCGAGTTCGGCTTCTTTCTCGGCGAAAGCGACGCGCGCTGCGTCGCTTTCCTGCAGCAGGCGTTCCGGTCGCGTTTTGGGCGCTTCTCGTGGCGCCGGCATCGCGTCGCGGTCGGAGAGGACGGCACGGTGCTCGCCGTGATGGCGATTCACGACGGGCAGCGGACGACGTTCGACGACGTGCATGTCGTGTGGGCGCTCGCGCGCTGCTTCGGCGTGCGCCGCACGATCGGCCAGTTGTTGCGCGGGCTGATCCTCGAAACGGAAATCCCGGCGCCGAAGCGTGCGCAGATCCTCGTGGCGCATTGCGCGACGGATGAGCGCCAGCGTGGCACGGGTATCTTCAGCGCGTTGTTCCGCGACGCGCTGGACGCCGGCGCGTTGCCGGCCGACGGCGGCCGCGACATCGTGCTCGACGTGCTGACCCGCAACGCACGCGCCCGCGCGTTGTACGAGCGGCTCGGGTTCACCGCGCTGCCGCGGCCGCGTGCCCGCTCGCGCCGGCTACCCGCAGAGCTCGATTCGATCCGGATGCGGTTCTCGCGCGGCGCCTGACCGCGCGAACAGCGCCGGCTGCTACTTGTGGCGCGGGCTGAACGGCCGCTGCTCCACGTCGGCGCCGTGCGCGACGATCGCCGTGCCCTCGGGCACTTCCTCCCACGCGCCGCTCAGGTCGACGAGCGGCTCCGACACGACCATGAACGCGTCGTCGCCGGCTTCGGCGATGCGCGGGTTATGCGGATACAGTTCGTGCAGGTGCTTGAACGACGTGCTGTGGAACAGCGAACGCGATTGCCGTTCGCTGGAATAGCGCACCGCGATGATCCGTTCGCCGTCGGTCGCGCAGATCGTCATGTTGAGCGGGTCGGCCACGCGATGCCGCGCGGCGGTTTCCTCGACCACGCCGACCATCCGTTCGAGCGCCGGCAGCGGCATCTGCTCGAGGCCGTACGTCAGCGCGAGGCGGAACATCAGCTCGGAATCGGTCGAGCCTTCGAGCGTCGGGAACAGCGCGGGATCGACCTTCATCGTCAGGTCGCGGCGCAGCTTGTGGAAGTCGCGGATCAGCCCGTTGTGCGCGAACAGCCAGCGGCCGTGGCGGAACGGGTGGCAGTTGGTTTCCTGCACGGGCGTGTCGGTTGCCGCGCGGATATGCGCGATGAACATCCGCGAGCGAATCGCACGCGCGGCTTCGCGCAGGTTGCGGTCGTTCCACGCGGGATGCACGGAGCGGTAGCGGAACGGCAGTTCGTCGGGGTGCCCGTACCAGCCGATGCCGAAGCCGTCGCCGTTGGTGGTCGTGGCACCCAGCTCCGAATGCAGGCTCTGGTCGATCAGCGAATGCTTCGCGCGGAACAGCACGGTCTCGAGATGGATCGGATTACCCGTATAGGCGAGCCAGCGGCACATGGAGCGCTCCTTCACGATGGATCGTTCGCGCATGGTAGCCGACTTCGCGGCGCATCCGCGTCCGGGTGCGCCGCCGAATCTTCATACAACGCGTGCCCGCACGCGCGCTGCGCAACCGCCCGGCCAGACGGCCGGGCGCCACGCAGCAGTCGTCATGCAGCGGCCGTCACGCTCCGTCGCCGAGCGCGTCCATCACGCGCGCCGAATAGACGAGCGCCGCGCCCGCATTCAGCGCAATCGCGACGCCGAGCGCTTCCGCCACTTCTTCCTTGGTCGCGCCGTGCTTCGCCGCTTCGGCCGTGTGCACGGCGATACAGCCGTCGCAGCGCGTGGTGACGGCCACCGCGAGCGCGATCAGTTCGCGTGTCTTCGCGTCGAGATGGCCCGTCTTGGCGCCGGCGCCGGACAGCGCCTTGTAGCCGGCCAGCGTATCGGGCGACAGCTTGGCGATCTCGCCGATGCGCGTCGAGAGTTCCTTCCGGTATTCGTTCCAGTTCAGCATGATGCGTCCTTTCGAGTAGAGGTGAGGAGGGCGGCGGGCGCCGCGATCTCGGGCGATGCAGGGCTATTCTGATCGCTCGCGCTGAGGGTTTCGATACGCTAGAGTGTCAATTTTTAGCGCGATCGTCTCATGGATGCGTTGAGTCAACTGCTGTCGCTGGGCCGCAGCCATGTCGAACTCGACGTGCGCTGCCTGCTCGACGGGCCGTTCGCGATGCCGCACGACCCATTGCCGCCCGGCGAGGCGGCGTTCCACCTGGTGCTGGCCGGAACCTGCCGGCTGCGTACCGCCGACGGGCGCACGCTGCAACTCGACGACGGCGATTTCGTGCTGCTGCCCGCGGGCGGCGCGCACGACCTGCTCGATGCGGGAGCCGGCCGGTCGCGGGCCGTCGCGCCGCTGCACGAATCGGGCACCGGCGGCGCGGTGCTGCCGGTCAAGTCGAATCTCGACCCGGCCGAACCGGGCGGCGCGAGCGTGGACCTGCTCTGCGGGCGGTTCGTCTATGCGCGCGGCGCGGGCGAGCTGCTGATGCGCACGTTGCCGCACGTGCTGCACGTCGGGTTGCGCGAGGCGTCGGGATTCGCGCCGCTGCAACTGCTGACGAGCGTGCTGCGCACCGAGGCATCGAATGTGCAGCCCGGCGCCGGTGCGATCGTCAACGCGCTCGGACAGGCGCTGCTCGCGTATGCGTTGCGTGCGTATGGCCGCGGCGCGCGCGTGCCGTCCGGCTGGCTCGCGCTTGCGGCCGACGCGCGGCTCGGCCCGTCGGTCCAGGCCGTGCTGCAGGCGCCGGAGAAGCCCTGGACGGTCGAGTCGCTCGGCGGCGCGTCGGCGATGTCGCGCGCGACGTATGCGCGGCATTTCCGCGAGAAGGCCGGGATGAGCGTCGGCGCGTTCGTCGCGCAGATCCGGATGATGCATGCGTGCGCGCTGCTGCAGGACACGCAGCGCGGGCAGGCGGAGATCGGGCAGGCGGTCGGCTACCAGTCCGAGGCCGCCTTCGGCAAGGCGTTTCGGGCGGTGCTCGGCACGACGCCGGGGCGCTGGCGGCGCGCGCAGCGCGAAATGTAAGACTGCAAGTGCGGCTGTCTTGGCGCGTGCCAAAGCTGCTACCATGCGCGAAACGCAGTTCAACGAAAACGATTTCGAACAAGAAGAAAGAGAGGGCAAAGTTATGAACCAGACCAGCATCCAGCAGCCGTCGTTCGCGTTCGTGGCCGCATCGTGGGCCGCGCTGCTCGCCGGCTTCGCGGCATTCCTGATCGGACTCTGGAACGCCGGCATGCAGCTCAACGAGAAGGGCTACTACTTCACCGTGCTGGTGTTCGGCCTGTATGCGGCGATCTCGCTGCAGAAAAGCGTCCGCGACCGCGCGGAAGGCATTCCCGTCACCGGCATCTACTATGGCCTCAGCTGGATCGCGCTGCTGCTGTCGATCGCGCTGCTGATCGTCGGCCTGATCAACGCGACGCTGCAGTTGAGCGAAAAGGGCTTCTACGCGATGTCGTTCGTGCTCGCGCTGTTCGGCGCAGTGGCCGTGCAGAAGAACACCCGCGACCTGCAGAGCGCGAAGCCGCGCTTTACCGACTCCGATTCCGCGTCGTCCGTCCAGGAGTGACGGCCCGCGAGGCGGGCGCCCACGAGGCCGCCCGTTTCGCGATGACGGCCGTGGGCGAACCGCATTCGCCGGTACGCCGCGGACTCCCCGCCGATTCGTTTCATCCATGCCGGTGCGCATGACGATGGAGATATTCAGGATGCCAGACCTCACAGAAGAAACCGCTTCGCGCACGCGCGCGGCCGCCCGTTCCGTGGCCGCGAGGGCCGCGTTCGTGCTGGAGACGAACAATCTGCGCGGCGGCGCCGGCCTCGCGCAGGCCGTCGACAGCCTGAAGCGCCTCGTCGCGGCGCTGTCGAAGCAGACCGTGCCGTCGGCGGCACTCGCGCAATGGATCATCACGCACGATGGCCTGCCTGCTGACGCGTGCGCGCAGATCGCCGCGCTCGCCGGCCGCCCGATCGACTTCGTCGAGATCGGCGCGAGCACCGGCTACTACGATGCGAAGAACGATGGATTCGACCGCGTCGACGCGGAGCGCTGCGACATCGTCGTGTTCGGCGATGCCGATTGCCGGCCGGCCGACAACTGGCTCGAGCACCTGCTCGCGCCATTCGCGCGCGACGCGGGTGATGCGCCCGTCGCGGTGGCGGGGCGCACCAGCTATGCGCCGAACGTGCTCGGCACCGCGCTGACGTCGATCGACTTCATGTATTTCCCGAGCCCGCTGCGCGACGGCGCGACGCGCAATTTCTACGCGAACAACGTCGCGTTCCGGCGCGACGTGTTCGCGTCATTCCGCTACGAGCCGCTCGATGGCGTCTATCGCGCGCATTGCCAGGTGATGGGGCTGCGGATGCAGGCTGCCGGCGTGGCCATCGAATTCGCGCCGGACGCCCACACCGAGCATCGGCTGCCGGACACGCAGCGCGAATCGCTGAAGCTGCGCTGGATGCGCGGCGAGGACAGCGTCGCGCTGACGCCGTATCTCGTGAGCGCGTATTTGCCGCACCACTGGCAGTGGTTCGGACGCAGCGGCCCGCTCGCCCCGTTCTGCGTGATGGCGATGCGACTCGGCTACAGCCTGCGCGCGCTCAATCGCCAGCAACTGCCGCGGCTCGGCGCCGCCCGCTATCTCGCGGCGGTCGGCGTCACGATCGTCGCGTCCGGCGTCGATACGCTCGGCGCGATCGCGCGCGGTTTCGGCCTCACCGGGCGCGCATCGGCCCGGCGCGATCTCGAAGCGCTGTCCTATCACCGTCATTGACACGGCGCCGCCACGACCGCCGACACCCTGCATCCATCCCGACGACGACCATGCCCTCACTCGCCACCCGTGTTGCCTGCCTCGCCCTGTTTGCCGCCAGCGCCGGCGTCCATGCCGCGCCGGTCGATCACGCGGGGCGGGGGATCTACCACTTCGCGTCGCAAAGCGGCTGCCCGTTTGCGAGCACGGCCGCGACGGACTGCAATCGCGTCGCGCTCGATGCGCCCGACGTTCACGCGAGCATCGATACCGACGCGCATGCGATCGTGTTTTCGAGCGATGCGAATCGCCGCACGAAGGACGTGCTCGGCGACGTGCTGTTGCAGGGCACGGGCGTCGACGGCGACGGCCGGCGCGTGCCGTTGAGCGTGCACGTGCTGCTGCGTCGCGATGGCGCGAAGTGGGACCGCGACGTGTACGTTCATGCGCCCGTGCGCGGCAAGTTCACCGATGTCCGGATCGATCCGTATCGTGTGCGCGTGAAGGAGGGCGACGGCGAGCGCGACATGCTCACGCCGGATGAAACGCTTGCGCTGTTCGCGCATCCGTCGCTGGCATCGCGGCTCGCGCGGCATCTCGTGAAGGTGAGCGCGACCGATCCGAAGCAGCCGTCGGCGGACGACATCACGATCGCGCTCGGCGTCGGCGGCCTGACGAAGTCGGTCGCGCGCGCGAGCTTCACGTCGAACGCACCGCACGATGCCGACGTCGATCGCGCGCTCGCGTCCGGCACGTGGTCGATCCGTTTCGATGCGCTGAGCGATCACATTCCGGTGTGGGTCGCGCAGCGCGAGCTGTTCCTGTTCGGTCTCGACGGCAGCGCACTCGTGAAGGACGTGCGCGCGCGCGGCTTCAGGAAGAACGACCGGATCGAATTCGGCGCGCGCGACGGCACCGGCTATCTGCGTGTGAACGGTCATGAGGAGGCATTCGCGGGCGCGGCCGCATCCGCGCATGCGTTCATGCAGGAAAGCTTCGTTGGCCTGATCCTCGGCTGGCGTCGCGATTCGGCTGCGGCTGCGGCGGCCGCGACGAAATCCGCGTCCGCACGAGGCGTGCCCGCATGACTTCGGCGCGCGAACTGCCCGCTTCGCCGCAGGCATCGCACGGCGAGCGCTTCGACTGTCTCGATGCGCCCGTGCCGCGCGGCGTGGCGCGGGCACGTGCCTATCTCGTCGATCGCATCAAGCGGGCGGCGCTCCGGCGGCTGCATCGCAGCCCGCATGGCGAGCGCTGGCTGTTGCGCATGTACCTGATCGGCGAGGAAGCGACCGAGTGCGCGCTGCACGAGGACTGGACCGGGCAGCCGCCGGACTGGCTTGCGCCGCGGATCGAGCAGCATCTCGCGGACGAGCACCGCCACGCGGCCGCGTTTGCCGATGCGCTGCGTGCGCGCGGCGTCGTGCCATCGACGGCGCCGCACGAACTCGACTGGCTGAGCCGGCGCAAGATCATCCGATGGCGGCGGCTCGCGCAGCGCCATGCGCCGCACTTCGCGCAAGGCAAGCTCGTGCCCGCCTATGCGGCGGGCCTGTGTGCGGAACAGATGGCGATGCGCGTGCTCGCGCGCCACTGCGAGACGATCGGCGCGGCGCATCCGCTGTATCCGCTGTTCGCGCGCGTGCTCGCCGACGAGACGCGGCACGTCCGGCTCTGCTCGGACGCACTGCGCCGTCTCGTTGCACCGTCCGAAGCCGCACATCTCGCCGCGTTGCTGGACGAGATTCGCGCGATCGAGGCCGGCTTCGGCGTGACGGGCGCACTGGCGCTGTACGCGGCCGGCTGGCTCCAGTCGCTTCGTCCGCACGCATGATGCAGCGGATCGTCTATCTCGCGACGGCCGACGCGCGCGGCCACCTGATGCGTGCGCAACTGCTCGTGCATGCGTTGCGCGCGGCCGGTGCGCAGGTCGACGTGCTGACGACGTCCGATGCGGGGCAGGCATTCCTGTCGGCATTCGGCATCGACGCGGCCGTACTGTCCCGTCACTACGCGGTGCAGTTCGACGAACGGCAGAACATGCTGCGCGACGCGACCGATCGCAACGTCGCGCACTACGTGTTCAGGCCGACGCGCATGTTGCGCGACATCGCGCGGCTGCATGCGATCGTCCGCGATGCCGATCTCGTGATCAACGACTCGTTTCATCCGGCGCTGCTGTTCATGGGCGCGGTGCCGGGCTGGCGGCGTCGCATCGTTCACGTGTATGGCGGCAGTCTCCGCCGCGCGTTGACCGCGAACTTCGACGAGCGGCTGCCGCGCGCGCTGGCGCGTGCTTTCGCGCGGATCGTCGACTGGCAGATCGATTCGGCGCTGGGCTGCATCGAGCACGACTTTGCGTACGACGTCCCCGACGATGCACCGCGCTCGCACCTGCATTGCCGGCTGCCGACGCCGGTACCGGTCGCCGCCGAACTGCCGGCTTCGGAACTGGCTGCCGCGGCCATTTATCTGAACCCGAACTTTCGCGATGTCGCGATTGCCGATGCGCTGTCGGCCGGGATGCGCGACGCGGGGCTCGCCGCGCACCGCGTGGGCGAGGGCTACGCCGGGCACGACGGCTGGAGCGGCGTCGACGCTGACTGGCCGACGCGCGCCGCACATGCGCCGCTGATCGTATCGGCGCCGGGCATGGCCGCGCTGTCGATCGCGCGTGTGTATCGCCGTCCGATCCTGCTCGTGCTGACCGATCAGCCCGAGCAGGTGAGCAACGCCGCACGCGCGGCACGGCTGCAACTCGTGCATCGCGTCGTCACGTGGCGCGGCGATGCGGCCGCGTTCCGGCACGAAGTCGGGCAGGCCGCAACCGAGCTGATGCGCGATCCCGGTACGCCGGCAGGAACGATCGCCGGTCGCGAGCATGCGCGTGCGCGCGTCGATGCATGGACGTCGCGCGTCCTCGCGTTGCGCCCGCGGGCGCAGGCGATCGACGCCGATACGCGATGCGAGGCGCCGGCGCCGCGATGAACACGTTGTCGATTCGAGACGAGCGCCGGCTCGATATCCGGCAGATGCTGGCCGCGATGTTCGGCATGGTTGCCGGCCTTGCGATCTTCCTTTTGCTGGAACGCGGCGTCACGCCGCGCTATGTGTTCGCCACGGCGATCGATGCGCGGATTCCGTTCATCGCGTGGTCGTGGGCCATCTATGTCGGCTTCTTTCCGTTCGTGATTGCGCTTGCCGCGTATGCACGGCCATCCGCGTTCGCCGCGTTCAAGGAGGCCGCGCTGATCGCGTTCGTGCTCGGTGTCGTGTCCTTCCTGCTGTTTCCGGAAGCGGTGCCGAGGCCGGATGTCGCGGAGATCGGCAATGCGTTCCTGCGCCAACGTCTTGCGCGCATGTGGCAGCTCGATGTCGCGGCCAACGGTTTTCCGAGCCTGCACGTCGCGGTGACGTGCCTTGCCTGCCGGATGCTCGCGGAGCGGCGCCGGATCGTGGCAACGGGAATCGGGCTGCTGATCTGTGCGTCGACGTTGACGCTCAAGCAGCATACGGTTGCCGACGTGCTGGGCGGCGTGGCGCTCGCGATGGTCAGTGCGCTGTGGGTCGAGCGCCGTTCGCTGCGCAGGAGGCTCGCTTGACGGATGCCCAGGTTCATCACGCCGGATCGAACGCCGAGCTCGCGCGGTTCGTGCCCGATCCCGCGCTGTTTCGCGTGAACGCGTCGCGCATCGGCGCGGCGCTGGCAGGCGACTGGCTGATGATTGCCGCCGCGTTCGCGGTTGCGATCGCATTCCCGCATCCGCTCGTGTACGCGGTTGCCGCGATCGTGATCGCGCGCAGCCAGCTCGCGCTCGCGGTGATGATGCACGAAGGCGCGCACGGGTTGCTGGCACGGAACCGGCGCGTCAACGACGCGTTGGGCCAGTTGTTTGCGGCCGGCCCGCTGTGGCTGTCGCTTCGCACGTATCGCGCGGGCCATCTGAAGCATCATCGCGCGCCGATGCAGTCGGACGATCCCGTCGCGCTGCTGTTCGGCGTTCACGACTATCCGGTGACGCGCGGGCGGCTGGTCGGCCGCCTGCTCGCCTACGCGTGCGGGATCGGCTACGTGACGAGCGTCGTGAAGCTCGCGCGCGGCGAATTTGCGCATGCGTTGCCGAAGGTCGGCAAGTCGCGCGCGTATACCGTGTGGGAAGTCGCATCGATGTTGGCCGGCAACGGCGTGCTGTTCGGCGCGCTCGCGCTGGCCGGGCATCCGCTGCTGTACGTCGCGTTGTGGATCGTGCCGTCCGTCACGCTGTTGCCGCTCGCCGGGCAGGTGCGCGCGATCTTCGAGCACGCGGGGCTGCCGGCTGGCGCGGACCAGAGCCGCAATGCGCGCACGATCGTCCGGCGTTCGTGGCAGACATTCCTGTTCGGCCCGCACGCGATTCATTTCCATATCGAACATCACCTGTTCACGCGGATGCCGTTCCATAACCTGCCGATCGTGCACCGGCAACTCGCGCAGCGGCAGTTGCTGCCCGACGGCAATCTGTACGCGGGATACGGTGCGGTGCTGCGCGACGTGAGCGTGCGCTGAGGTGTCATCCGGCGCCGCATGCCCATCTTCCAGGAGCAAAAAAGTGAGAGTCGATTTCAAGCCGCGGATCCTGCATCGGGCGGTGCTTGCCGTGGCGCTCGCGATGCTGGCGGCCGGCGCGTGCGCCCAGACGGACCCTGCGGCGGCAACGCCCGCGAAGACCGATGCGCCGGCCGTCATCGCGGTCGGTAGCGGGCCGGCCGGCATCGCGTTCGGGCCGGACGGCAAGCGCCTGTACGTCACCAGCAACAGCGACAACATGGTCGCGGTGATCGACGTGGCGGCCGGGCAGCGCATGCGCGATCTGGGCGATCGACCGGCGAAGCCAGCCAAGGATGGGTGTCCTGACAACTTTTGTCGCGGGATGGGGGCGACGGGCATCGCGATCGCTGCTGACGAACGCCATGCGTACGTCAGCTCGATGCGTCCCGATTCGCTGGCGCAGCTCGATCTCGACAGCGGGCGTGTCGATGGCGTCGCGAAGGTGCAGCGTTTTCCGCAGGCCGTCGCGGTGTCGCCGGACGGCACGCGCGCGTATGTGCTCAACGTGGTCGCCAATTCGGTATCCGTCGTCGATCTCGCGACCTTCCGCACGCTCGGCAAGCCGATTGCGCTGAGCGGCGGGAACGCCGGCAACCAGCCGTTCGGGCGGCCTGCCGCGCTCGCGTTGTCCGCGGACGGCCGGCGCCTGTTCGTCACGAACGACGTGGCGGGCGGCATCGATGCCTTCGATACGCAGACGCGCGCGCAGGTCGGCACGATCGCCGATGCCGACGCATACGACGTTGCGGTCGAACCGCGTTCCGGCGATCTGGTCGCGCTGTTTCGCGACGGCATCGCAGCCTATGACGCGAACACGTTGCGGCCGCGTCAGGCCGCGCAGTATTGCCGCGCGCTGACGAGCTATCACTTGGCGTTCAGCCCGGACGGCCGCACGGTGGCTTTCACGCTGCCGCAGGAGAACACCGTGCTGGTCGCCGATCGCGCGACGGGCATGCTGCGCGCGGCATATCGCACCGGCGAATGGCCGCTCGCGCTGACGTTCAGTCCGGACGGCAGCCGGCTCGCGGTGCTCAATGCGAGCCAGGACGGCAGCGTGTCGCTGTTCGATGTGCGCGATCCGGGGCGATTGGCCGACTATGTCGCCGCCAATGGCGAGCTGTTCTGCCAACCGGCTGCGCAAGCCGCGTCGCAGTGAACGACAGGAATCGTCCGGCTGGCCCGCGCGATGCGCGTACCGGCAGCCGGCGTGAATGGAACGGGTAAGGAGAAGAGGATGATCCGGAATGCGAACGGGTTGGGCGTGCGCATCGCGACCTGCGCGGCCGTGGCCGTGCTGCTGAGCGCATGCGGCAATTTTCCGCTGGCGGGCGGGCCGTCGCTCGAATGGGTAGCCGGCACGCCGGGTTCGGAAGGCAATCTCGACGGCACCGGCGCGGCTGCGCGTTTCGCCGGCGCCCTGCGGCTGCATGCCGATCGTGACGGTGGCGTGCTCGTGGTGGACAAGTACGCGTCGACGGTGCGGCATATCGATGCGCAGGGCCGTGTGACGACGCTGGCCGGCCGCAGCGGCGTGCGCGCGTATCAGGACGGTGCGTCGTCGGCCGCGCGCTTCGACCAGCCCGGTGACGCCGTGCGTGCGCCGGACGGCACCGTCTACGTGGCCGACGCCGGCAATTCGCTGGTGCGCGCGATCCGGCCGGACGGCACCGTCGTGACGGTCGCGGGCGTGCCGGGCAAGTCGGGCGACGCCGATGGCCCGCGCGGGGTCGGCCAGCTCGATCAACCGGACGCCATCGCGCTCGACGCGCAGGGCCGGCTCTGGACGCTCGAACAGTACTCGGGCCATTTGCGCATCGTCGGCGCCGACGGATCGGTCGCGACGTGGAAGCAGCCCGACGGCGATTGCACGCCGACGCGGATCCGCGCGATCGCGGCGAGCCCGGATGGCGCGATCTGGATCACCGACGGCAAGACGTTCGGCCGTGTGACGCCGACCGGCTATACGCCGCTGCCTTCATGCAAGGCAGCCGACGCGTCGGACGTGGCGGCGGCCGCGAGCGACGCAGCGGCCGCTGCCACGCGCGTGCCGCCCGAACCCGGCCCGGTCGCCGCGCTGGCCGGCAGCGTGCCGTTCATCGGCGCGGCGCCGGCGAGCGAGACCGACAAGAACACCGAAGCAAGCGACGCACACGACGATCCCGACTACATCGCACTTGCGTTCGATGGCGCGGGGCAGATGATCGCGGCCAGCGCACGTTCGATCGTGACCGTCGGCGCCGACGGCAAGCCGGGCGCGACCGTGCGCATCGCACAGCCGACGTTGCGCCGCGGCCGCTCGGACGATCGCGACCTGACCTCGCTGGCGATCGACGGATCGGGCCGCCGGCTGGTGACGACGGGCAGCGGCGAGGTCGTGCTGCAGGCAGCGCCGGACGGCCGCCTGCTCGCGTACGCGGGGGTGAGCAATCGCAGCGATGCGCTACTGGTGACCGACACGGCCGACGCGAAGGCCGTGCCGTTGCCGGGATCGGTCGACGACGACTTCGCGGTTGCCGCCGACGGCACGATCTACTACGTCGACCGGCTCGACGACGCGATCTACCGGATCGCGCCGGACGGCAAGGGCGAGCTGTGGGCAGGCGCGCCGGACGACAAGGGGCGCAGCGACGGGCCGCGCTTGCGTGCGCGCTTCCGCTATCCGTCGGGGCTTGCGCTGGATGCGTCGGGCAACCTGTATGTCGCGGACAGCGGCAATGCGCTGATCCGGCGCATCGATCCGCAGGGCAACGTGCAGACGGTGAGCGGCAAGGTCAGCGACGAGACGCGGGTCGACGGTCCGTTCGCGCAGGCGACGTTCTGGCGGCCGCGCTACCTGCGGTTCGACCGCGATGGCCGGCTGTACGTGCTCGACGACAGTCCGTATGTGGCGGGTCACGGCGCGAGCATCCGCCGGCTCGATTTCTCGACGGGAACGGTCGCGACGGTGGCGCGCGAGGCGCAGCAGTACAAGATTCCGCGCGAAGACGTCGAGCGTTTCGTCGCGAGCCGGCGGCGGCCGGGCAGCTATGAAGATCTGGCGATCGGCCCGCAAGGACAGCTCTACGTGCTGAGCCGCGATGTGATCTGGCAGATCGATCCCGCGACCGGCGCCCACCGGATCCATTTCCTGCCCGGGCCGTGGCCGGCCGCGGAGCACGCGTACTACGGCGCGCTTGCGAATGCGAAGTCGCGCGACGAGGAGGACCGGCTGACGAACAACCTGATCAGCTGCGACTGGACGTGGTGCATGCCCGACCGGATCGCGGCCGATGCAAGCGGTAACGTGTACATGAGCGACAGCGGGAACCATACCGTGTTGCGCATCGACGCGAAGGGCGATGCGGCGGTGATCGCCGGGCAACTCGGGTCGCGCGGCAATCGGCCCGGCGCGTTGCCGGGGTCGCTGAATCGTCCGTCGGGGATGGTCGTCACGCCGCACGGTGATCTGTTCGTCGAAGTCGGGGAGGCGGGAATCGTGCGGTTGCGCGCGCCGGGAGCAGCGGCGGGGCAGGTGCCGGTTGCGGCGGCGACGTCCGACGGGGCCGTGGCGGCGAATGCGCGTCAGCCGTGACGGACAGGGCGATTGTGGCTTGTTTGCAGGCGCGTGGGCCGTAGCGATGGCCGGTGCCGGGCACGAGCCGAAGGAAAAGGGGCTTGGCATTGCTGCCGAGCCTCTTTTTGCATCCTGCTAGGCGATGAGCCTTGAGTCATCAGGCGAGTCAGGAAGGATGCCGGATGCTTGCGAATTCGACGCGCAGAAAGCAGACGCAAAAAAGCCTCCGCGCGGGAGGCTTCAATTGCATCTATCAAAAAGATAGATGGTAGGGTGGGAGGGACTCGAACCCTCGACTCTCTGATTAAAAGTCAGATACTCTAACCAACTGAGTTACCACCCCACGTGCTCAAGCACTTCTCGAGATCCGCTGCGCTAACAACTAAGCCAACGACCCGAAGAGCAAAAGATTATAGCGACGGATTGTCAGGCCGTCAACAATCCGCCACGATAATTATTTGATCGTTTCGAGCTTGCCCTGTGCCGTCTGCGCCGCGTTCGACCCCGCGTACTGCGAGACAACCTGCTCGAACGTCTTCTTTGCGGCCGCCTTCTGGCCTTGTTCGAGCTGGTTCGTACCGATCGCCACGAGGGCGTCGGCCGCGCGCGGGTGCTGCGGGAACTTGCTGACGATCCCTTGCCACGTCGCGGTCGAACCGCGGTAGTCGCGCAGCGCGTATTGCGCGTTGCCGAGCCAGTACTGCGCGGTCGGCTGGTAGGGGCTCTGCGGATACTTCGCGATGAAGCTGCGGAACGAAGCCGCCGCCGCCTTGAAGTTGCCGTTGCGGAACTGCTGCTGCGCCGCGCTGAGCGCATCCGTCTCACCCGGCTGCACGGTGCCTTCGACGCCGTCGATCGTCGCCTGCTGCGGCTCGAACTTCTTGAGCCGCGTGTCGAGATCCTGGTAGTACTCCTTCTGCTGCCGCTCGAGCGTCGTCAGCCGGTTCGTCAGGTCCTCGTTCTCGCCGCGCAGCGTCGCGACCTGCTGGTTCAGCTGGTCGAGACGGCTGGTTTGATCGAGGATCGTACGCTGGGCGGCCGACAGCTGGCTTGCCAGGTTGTCGGTCTTGCTGCGCAGGTCGAGCACGGCGCGGCGCGCTTCGTTGTCGTCGAACACGCCGGCGTGCGCCGGCGCGGCCGACCACGCCGCGCCCGCGACGCAGATTGCTGCGGCGACGCGCAGCCAGGATACACGGTGCGTCATACGGCGATTCTTCCGTTACTTACTGTTGGTAGACGAGGTCGGCGCGACGGTTCTGCGCCCACGATGCTTCGTCGTGACCCGTTGCCTGCGGCTTTTCCTTGCCGAGGCTCACGGCTTCCATTTGCGAATCGGACACGCCGAGCAGGGCCATCGCACGGCGGACGGCTTCCGCACGCTTCTGGCCCAGCGCGAGGTTGTACTCGCTCGTGCCGCGTTCGTCGGTGTTGCCCTGGATCAGCACGTGGCGCTGCGGGTGGCTCTTCAGGTACTGAGCGTGTTGCTGCATCAGCGACTGGTAGTCGTCCTTCACCGAATAGCTGTCGAAGTCGAAGTAGATGCTGCGCTTCGCGAGCGGGCCGTTCGGGTCGTTCAGCGGATCGACGTTCACTTGCGCGACGTTGTCGGCGCTCGGCTGCGTGCTTACCGCACCCGCGTTGTTTGCCTTGTCGTCGAGCTTCACGCCCGACTTGCACGCTGCGAGCGCGCTGATCATCATCACGGCCAGGGCCAGACGAGCTTTATTCGACATCATGGTTACTCTCCTTGTGGTCATTGCATGAAGGGCCCCCACGACGGCTCACGAACGGAGCCGCCCTGGACGGACAGGATTTGCGGCGGCGCGCTGCCGTCGGAGGGCACTGCAGCCAGAACGTTGCGACCACCCGACTGGGTAGCGTACAG
Organism: Burkholderia sp. YIM B11467; assembly: GCF_052952715.1. Classification (NCBI taxonomy): domain Bacteria; kingdom Pseudomonadati; phylum Pseudomonadota; class Betaproteobacteria; order Burkholderiales; family Burkholderiaceae; genus Burkholderia; species Burkholderia sp. YIM B11467. The sequence continues at coordinate 467,031 of NZ_JBQVSQ010000003.1, read as the reverse complement.
AAGGTACTGGCCGTTTGCCGCGAAGCTCGGCGATTCGTCGTGATTCGTGTTCGTGATGGCGTTCGCCGCGCCGGATTGCAGATCCTGAACATACAGCTTGAAGCCCCCGCCCGTGCGGGATATGTAGGCAAGCTGCTTGCCGTCCGGGCTCACGCGCGGACTCGTGTTGTAGCTGCCGGTGAAGGTCACGCGCTGCGCGGCACCGGCGCTTTCGCCCTGTGCGGGCATCCGGTAGATTTGCGGCGCGCCGCCGCGATCGCTCGTGAAGTAGATCCAGCGGCCGTCCGGCGAGTAGTACGGCTCGGTGTCGATCGAGCTGCTCTGCGTGAGACGGCGCAGGCCGCCGCCGTTCGCATTGACCGTATAGATTTGCGTATTGCCCGTGAGCGACAGCGCGACGGCGAGCGTGTTGCTGTCCGGCGACCATGCCGGCGCGCTGTTGTTGCCCTTCTGGTCGGAGACCATGTAGCGGCGGCCGGTCGGCAGGTCATGGATGTAGACGATCGGCTTCTTGCGCTCGAACGACACGTACGCGACCTTCGTACCGCTCGGCGACCAGGCCGGCGAGATGATCGGTTCGGTGCTCGACAGCGCGATGCGCGCGTTCTGGCCGTCCGAATCCGAAATCTGCAGCTGGTAGCGGTTACCGGTCTTGATCACGTAGGACAGGCGCGTGGCGAATACACCGCGCACGCCGAGCAGCTTCTGGTAGATGTAGTCGGCGATCTTGTGGCCGGCCGTGCGCAGCGTGGTGTCGGTGGCCGTCAGCGACAGGCCGCCGAGGCTTTGCTGCTTCACGGTGTCGTACAGGATGAAGTTGACCTTGTACTGGCCGCTCGCTTCGCGGTTCACGCTGCCGGCGACGAACGCATTCGCGCCCTTGGCCTTCCATGCGCCGAGATCGACCGAGGCGGTCTCGGGCACGGGCGTGCTGCCCGCGTCGATGTTGGTGAATTTGCCGCTGCGGGCGAGGTCGGAGCGGACGATCGACGTGACCTGCTGCGGCAGGCCTGCCTCATTCGCGAAATTCGCGGTGGCAATGGGGAACTGGGTCGACCCGACACCGGTGATCAGCACGTTGACCTGGGCGTTAGCGGCGCTGCCCGCCGTAATCAGACACGAGGCCACGAGTGCCCTGAAACCTAGCTTTGTCATCAAACTCATGCTTCTTGCTTCCCGTATGGCTTGGATCGCTGCGCAACCGCAGAGAGACAGTAAAAATACCCGATTCGTTCCCGTCTGACCGCGACGCACGGAGTGTAAGTGTATTTCCTTTCACTCCGCCGCCTTGAAGGTAATCGTAATGTCAGACGGGGTACGACCGTTAGAATCGGGCGGCAACGGGACCGACGCGTGGATCGCACTGACCACGGCTTGATCCCACCCCGAATTCCCGCTGGAGCGGGAGACCGATGCGCTCAATACGTCACCGGTCGGCGTGCACCGAATCTTGACGACGGTGGTCAGGCCTGTGCGCTCGCCGGCCCAGACGATGTTCGGCTTGACGCGGCGGCGCACCTTGTCAGCATAGCCGGGCGTGGCGGCATTGCCGCCGGAGCCCGTGCCCGTGCCGCTCTTCGCGAGGCCTTCGCCGCCGCCTTCGCCGGCGCCGGACAGGCCCTGCATCTGCGCGAGGCGTGCACTGCGTTCGCGATCGAGCTTGGCGTTTGCCGCCGCGTTAGCCTTCGCTTCGGCCTTCGCCTTTGCCTGGGCTTCCGCCTTCGCCTTCGCGGCCGCGTCGGACTTGGCCTTCGCCGCCTGCTGCGCCTCGAGCTGTGCCTGCTTCTGCTGCTGAAGTTTCTGCTGTTCGAGCTTCTGCTGCTCGGCGAGCTGCTGTTGCTTGAGCTTGTCGGCCTGCTTCTGCTTGTCGCGTTCCGCGGCCTTCTGCGCGGCGAGCGCGGCAGCCTGCTGCGCCGCGAGCTGCGCACGCCGGGCGTCGTCTTCCTGCTGGGCCTTCAGTTGCTGCGCGCGGCGCTGCTGCTCGAGCAGCGCTTCGCGCGCGGCCGCTTCCTGCTGCCGCTTCTTCTGCTGCAGCGCGATGTCGGCCTGCTCGTCGCGCACCGGGGGAGGGGGCGGCGCGACCTTCGCGGGCGGCGTCACGACGGGCCGCGGCGCGGCGACGTCGGGCACCTCGGTCCACAGCTCGGCTTCGGCGCCGGCCGGCGTGCTGTTCTGCCACTGCACGCCGTGATAGAGGAACAGCGCGAGCAGCACGTGCATCAGCGCGGCGAGCGCGAACGCGCGCCACGTGCCCCGCTCGCGGGGAGGCTGAGGCGGGTAGCCGGTGCCGCGCGTGGATTGCTGCGGGTTCATTGCGATTTGACGAGGAGACCGACGCGCTTGACGCCGCGCGCCTTCAGATCCGACATCACGGTCATCACTGCATCGTACTGCACGGTCTTGTCGGCCGCGATCACGACCGGCTGGTCCGGATGATCGGCCTGCCGGGCCGAGATGAAGCCGTCGAGCTCGGCCTTCGTCATCGTGTCTTCCTGGGTCGCGCCCGAGTCGCCCTTGTACTTGACGCTCATCGTGCGGTCGGCCTTGATGTTGACGACGACGGGCGGGGTCTGCTCCTGCGGCGCGGCATTGCCGACGGTCGGCAGATTGATGATCGACGGGGCGACGAGCGGTGCGGTGACCATGAAGATCACGAGCAGCACCAGCATCACGTCGATGTACGGCACGACGTTGATGTCGGCCATTGCACGGCGCGAGCGGCCGCCGCGCATGCTAGATCGGATGGGGCTTCCTGCCATGGCGCGCTCCTTACTGGGCCTGACGCTGCAGGATGTTCGAGAACTCTTCGATGAAGGTCTCGAAGCGGATCGCGAGGCGGTCGATGTCGTGCGCGTAGCGGTTGTACGCGACCACGGCCGGAATCGCGGCGAACAGGCCGATCGCGGTGGCGACGAGCGCCTCGGCGATGCCCGGTGCGACGTTCGCGAGCGTGGCCTGCTGCACGTTCGCGAGGCCGCGGAACGAGTTCATGATCCCCCAGACCGTGCCGAACAGACCGATGTACGGGCTGACCGAGCCGACCGATGCGAGGAACGCGAGGTTCGCTTCGAGCACGTCCATTTCACGCTGGAACGACGCGCGCATCGCGCGGCGGGCACCGTCGAGCACGAGGCCCGGATCGCTGATGCGCTTTTCTTTCCCCTTCAGGAATTCGCGCATCCCCGATTCGAAGATCCGCTCGAGTGCGCCGATCGTGTGGCGGTTGTTGGCCGCGCTCTGGTACAGCGCCTGCAGGTCGCCGCCCGACCAGAAGTCCTTCTCGAAGCGTTCGGTCTGCGCGCGCGCGCGGCGGATTGCAAACCACTTGCGGAAGATGAAGGTCCACGACATCAGCGACAGCAGCAGCAGCAGCCCCATCACGGCCTGGGCCAGCACGCTCGCGTTGAGGACGAGGGAAATGATCGACAGGTCTTGAGAAGTGTTCATAGAGGTTTGAGTAACGTCCCTTCGGGGCGCCCGGTATGCGTGTGGCGCGGCGCGCCGGCCATGCCTGGCGCCGAACCTTGCTTAGTATCGAATCAGGAAGGCAAGTTCATAGGCTTTGTCTAAACGGCGCTCATGCGAGCTTCGTTGACAATACAGTCTGCCCGGCCTCGATGACGGGCCCGCGGTGCAGTGCGTCGAGCACGACCGGCGGGATGGCCGCGGGCCGGATGCCGGTACGGTCGACGCAGCCGAGGCGGATGTGTCCGGCCACGAGCAGCGTATCGCCACACCAGGCTTCCTGCCTGAATTCCACCGATGCGCGGCCGATGCGTCCGGGCCGGCTCGTGATCGCCAGCGTGTCGTCGAGTCGCGCCGGCGCGCGGTAGTCGAGCGACGTGCTGCGGACGATGAAGATCGCGTCGGTATCGTCGGCGAGCCGGCGCTGGTCGATGCCACATGCGCGCAACCACTCGGTGCGGGCACGTTCGAAGAACTTCAGGTAGTTGGCATAGAAGACGATGCCGCCTGCATCGGTATCCTCGTAGTACACGCGCACCGGCCAGGTAAAGCCGGAAGGCGCTTCCGGGGGGCGGGTAGGCTGAGTCATGGCGCGCATTCTACCGGAAGGCGGGAACCGGATTCGTAACGGTTTCGTAACGGAATGTAGTACGACGTAGCACACCGCGGGCCGGCCGGAGGCGGCCCGCGGTGTGCCCGGTGTGTCAGCCGCGATGGATCGTGAGGCCGGCCGGCGCCTGGGCGACCGGCATCATCTCGATCGTGTTGATGTTCACGTGCGCCGGGCGCGTCGCGATCCAGTAGATCGTGTCGGCGATGTCCTCGGCCGTGAGCGGCTGGACGTTCTGGTAGACGTTCGCGGCCTTCGTGTCGTCGCCGCGGAAGCGGACGTTGGAGAACTCCGTGCCGCCGCACAGGCCCGGCTCGATGTCGGTGACGCGCAACGGCGTGCCGAGCAGGTCGGCGCGCAGGTTCAGGCTGAATTGTCGGACGAAAGCCTTGGTCGCGCCGTATACGTTCCCGCCCGGATACGGATAGGTGCCGGCAACCGAACCGAGATTGAAGATGTGGCCGCGGCCGCGCGCGATCATGCCGGGCAGCAGCGCGTGCGTGACCGTGACGAGGCCCGTGCAGTTCGTGTCGATCATCGTGTGCCATTCGTCGAGGCTGGCCTTTTGGGCCGGCTCGACGCCGAGCGCGAGGCCGGCGTTGTTGACGAGCACGTCGAGCGCCGCGAATTCGGCGGGAAGGGCGGCCGGCACGGCTTCGACGGCCGCGCGGTCGCGCACGTCGAGCTCGAGCGGCAGAAGGGAGTCGCCGAGTTCGGCGGCGAGCGCATCGAGACGATCCTTGCGACGCGCGGTCGCGACGACGCGGTGGCCTCCGTTGACGAAGGCACGGGCGATGGCGGCGCCGAAGCCGGCGGACGCGCCTGTGACGAACACGATCATTGCTGCTCCTGGTCGATGACGAAATAGCGTGCGATATCCCGCAAGCCTACTGAGATTGCCGCACCGCGGCAAGGCGCCAAAGCGTTTCGGCACGGGCACGTAGAGTCTGGCCCCAATTGCTTGGGGCGCACTGCCGTGCGGTTGCCTATTCATGACGCATCCAATACACTAACGCGCTCATCACCCCTGCGTGACTGGCGATAGAACCCTTCGGGTTCAAGGTGGAGCATCCCACCGTGAAGCGCGGGGCGCCGTTTTTGCCGTTCGCCTGGGCAGCCGTTGTGCGCCGTTGCGTGCATCGCCGGTGGCTGTCCTGCCTCGCGTCATACGGATTCTTCCGCCACGTCGAGCTGGTCCCGCCAGCAACGCACCGTACTCGGCCACTCCGGTCAACCTGTACACACTTAACGGAAACCGTATGTTTGACAGAGCCCAAAGCACCATCGCGAACGTCGATCCCGAAGTCTTCGCAGCGATCGAACAGGAAAACCGCCGCCAGGAAGATCACATCGAGCTGATCGCGTCGGAAAACTACACGAGCCCGGCCGTGATGGCCGCGCAGGGCTCGCAGCTCACGAACAAGTACGCGGAAGGTTATCCGGGCAAGCGCTATTACGGCGGTTGCGAGTATGTCGATGTGGTCGAGCAACTGGCGATCGAGCGCGTGAAGCAGCTGTTCGGCGCGGAAGCCGCGAACGTGCAGCCGAACTCGGGTTCGCAGGCGAACCAGGGCGTGTTCTTCGCGATGCTCAAGCCGGGCGACACGATCATGGGTATGAGCCTCGCGCACGGTGGTCACCTGACGCACGGCTCGCCGGTGAACATGTCGGGCAAGTGGTTCAACGTGGTGAGCTACGGCCTGAACGAGAACGAAGACATCGACTACGAAGCGGCCGAGAAGCTTGCGCAGGAACACAAGCCGAAGCTGATCGTCGCGGGCGCATCGGCGTTCTCGCTGAAGATCGATTTCGAGCGTCTGGCGAAGATCGCGAAGTCGGTGGGCGCCTACCTGATGGTCGACATGGCGCACTACGCCGGTCTGATCGCCGCGGGCGTGTATCCGAACCCGGTGCCGCACGCGGATTTCGTGACGACGACGACGCACAAGAGCCTGCGCGGCCCGCGCGGCGGCGTGATCCTGATGAAGGCCGAGTACGAGAAGCCGATCAACTCGGCGATCTTCCCGGGCATCCAGGGCGGCCCGCTGATGCACGTGATCGCGGCGAAGGCGGTGGCATTCAAGGAAGCGCTGTCGCCGGAGTTCAAGGCCTACCAGGAGAAGGTGGTCGAGAACGCACGCGTGCTGGCTGAAACGCTGGTGAAGCGCGGGCTGCGGATCGTGTCGGGCCGCACGGAAAGCCACGTGATGCTGGTGGACCTGCGCGCGAAGAACATCACGGGCAAGGCAGCGGAAGCGGCGCTGGGCGCGGCACACATCACGGTGAACAAGAACGCGATCCCGAACGATCCGGAAAAGCCGTTCGTGACGAGCGGCGTGCGCCTGGGTTCGCCGGCGATGACGACGCGCGGTTTCGGTCCGGCGGAAGCGGAGAAGGTGGGCAACCTGATCGCCGACGTGCTGGAGAACCCGGAAGATGCAGCGACGATCGAGCGCGTGCGCGCGCAGGTCGCCGAGCTGACCCAGCGTTTCCCGGTCTATCGCTGATCGATGCGCTGCCCGTTCTGCCGGCATGACGACACGCAGGTCGTAGACTCGCGCGTGTCCGAAGATGGCGCCGCGATTCGCCGGCGCCGTCGCTGCTCGGCTTGCGACAAGCGCTTCACGACGTACGAGCGGGTTGAGTTGTCCCTGCCGTTCGTCGTGAAGAAGGACGGCAGCCGCACGGAATTCGACCGTCGCAAGATCGTCGCCAGCATGCAACTCGCGCTGCGCAAGCGGCCGGTTGCTGCCGACGCGATCGACGCGGCGGTCGCCCGCATCGAATATCAACTGCTCGCGACAGGCGAGCGCGAAGTGCGTAGCGAGAAGCTCGGCGAACTCGTGATGAACGAGTTGCGCGGCCTCGATACGATCGCCTATGTCCGCTTCGCATCGGTATATCGCCGGTTCGAGGACGTTTCCGAATTTGCCGACGTGATCGAAGAGTTCCGTCGCGCCTCTCCCGCCAAGACACCGCGTAAGCGCTGACGCGCTGCGTCCGTTCATCGTCTTCTCCGTTGGTTCAGTTCGCGTCGATTGTGTCGGCCGCGATCGCATGTCGCCAGTCGGCCGTTCGGCAAATGGCGTGCGTCCGCACGCGTCGCTACAGTCGTCGCATCACCTTGACGGAAGACGACTGCGATGGGACTTCACTGTCACCCCTTGAAAAACGTGGTGCGACGCCCGGGCGGGTTCACGCTTGTCGAGCTGATGGTCGCCATCTCGCTGGCGGCCGGGCTCGCGCTCCATGCGGCGCCCGCGTTCGACCAGTGGCGCATGCGTGAACGCGTGGATGCGCGCTCCCGCGCGTTGCTCGGGGCGCTGTCGTTTGCGCGGTCCGAGGCGACGCGTCTCGGCGTGCGCGTCACGCTGTGCCGGGCCGGGAGTGACGGCGCCTGTCTGCGTGCCGGCGAGCGGTGCGATCCGGCCGAATGGTCGTGCGACTGGATCGTCAGCGGGCAGTTCGACGGGCAGTCGCGCGTTCTGCGGCGCTATCCGCGCGATGCCGAAGTGGCCGTCGCGGGCGCAGCGCACGATCTGGCTTTCGCGCCGCCGGTCGGTCAGGCGGTCGGCGGAATCCGGCGCTTCGAATTGCGTCCGCGACGCGGCCCGTCCGGAGTCGACGACGCGCGCGTATCGCGTTGCGTGCGGATCGCTGCAGGCGGCCGGGCGCGTGTCGCCGCCGGCCGTTGCGACGCGGCGTGATCGCCATGCGCAACACCATGCATGGCACGTCGCTGATCGAGGCGATGCTGGCCATCGCGCTGCTCGCGACCGTGATGCTGGCGGTGGCCGGCAGCCAGCTCGCGATGGCGCGCGCGCAGCGGTCGACGATCTGGCGCGAGCGCGCGCTGTGGCTGGCCGATGCGCGCATTGAGCTATCGCACGCAGCAGCGGGAGACGACGCCGGTCTCGCGGCGCTGGCGGCTGCGTCGTTGCCCGGCGGCGCGATGACGCTCGATGAAGGTCTCGACGGTGTCCGTTACGCGGTGGTCGGCTGGCGCGGCGGCAAAACGGCCGCGTCGCCGCGATGCGAAACCGCTGGCGTGTCGGCGCAGCCGCCGTCGTGCGTCCGGATTCCGTTTCGGGAGGCTGCCGCCGATGCAGGTTGATCGCCGCATGCGCGCCCATACGCTGCTCGAAGTGCTGATTGCGATGACCGTCGGTCTCCTCGTGCTCGCGGCGGCCGGTGTGCTTTACCACGCGCAACGCGTTGCGCAGCGGCGCGCGGAAGAAGGGTTCCGGATGCGCGATGCGGCCGGCACCGCGCTGATGCTGATTGGTCAGCAGATCCAGATGGCGGGATTCAGGCCGCTCGATGCCGAAGGGGCGTCGTCATTGCCGCCGGTGTTCGGTTGCTCGATGGCGCGCGTGCGGGGCGACGGCGCGCAGGTGCGGTGCGAGCCCGGGCGCGCTTTGTCGGACGGGGTGCTGATCCGGTATGTCGGCGATGTCGTGTCGACATGGCCGACCGTGAGCGGGCAGGTGTCGGACTGCCTCGGGCAGGGTGTCGGCGAGTCCGGCGAACGATCGCCGGTCGAGAACCGCTTCGATGCGCATGTCAGCCCGTCGACGGGCGAACCCGAACTGTATTGCGAAGGAAGCGGCCGCCCGGGCACATCACAGCCCGTCGTGTCGGGAATCGATCAGTTGCGCGTGCGCTATCTGCGACGCGGCGGCATGCCGTTCGTCGATGCCAATGCAATGCGTGTCGACGACTGGCGCGATGTCGTGGCCGTGCATGTCTGCGTGCGTGTGCGCGGCGAGCCGATGCGCGCGCCGGTTCGCCACGTCGACTGCGACGGTCGCGTTGCCGTTGCACCGGACAACCGCGCACGTTTGACGCTTGATCGCATCGTCGCGTTGAGGAATTCCGCGATCGCATTCAACGATACGTTGAGCGACGCAACGCACGCACGTGAGGTGTTGCGATGAGCGGAGCAGGACATCACGAGCGGGAGATGTCGCGATGCGTTGCGGCAGGCAACACGCATCGACGCATCGCGGCGAACGGCGACGAACCTCGGCAGGCTGCCCGCGCGGGAACTCCGACGGCGAGCGGGTGCGAGCCGCGCATACGCTTGCGGTCAGCCGGTCGCGATTGGCGACGCGACGCAGGGCTTGCATTGCCGGCAGTGATCGCGGTCAGTGCGGCCGTCGCGGCGCTGACGGGCACGTGGTTCGAATCCGCGCTGACGGAAGCGCGCCGCACGCGTGCGTTGTCGGATCGGCTGATCGCATTCCATGCGGCCGATGCCGCGCTTGCGGCGTGCACCGCGCGCTTGCTGCGCGGCTCGGCGCCGTATCTGAGCGAACGCGAATCGCACGCGGAGCCCGATGCGTGGCGGCGTATGCCGGCGCTGGCAACCGACGAAGCGTTCGCGCCGTTTGCCGGATGGCCGATGGCCGCGCAGCCGCCGCGATGCCTGATCGAGGCATGGCACGGGGCAGGGCCGGCCGGTGGCCGCGCTTACCTCATCACCGCGCGTGGCGTCGGCGCGCATGCGTCGAGCGCCGTCTGGCTGCAGCATCAGGTCGCGATACGCGACGGGCGCATCGTCGCACTACGCTGGCGTCGTGTCGCAGCGGGGCTTCGATGAGCGGCCGCACGTTCGTGTACCGATCGGCGGGATTCACGCTGATCGAGCTGATGATCGTGCTCGCGATCGTCGCGGTGCTGGCCGGCTGGGGCATTCCGTCGTATCGCGAGCATGTCGTGCGTGTTCATCGCGCGTCGGCGGTGTCCGCGCTGTACCGGGCGGCCCACTATCTCGAAACGCTGGATGGCGCGCCGCCTGCGGCATTGCCGGATGCGCTCGCGCAGGCGCCGCCGGATGGGCGGGCCGTCTATCGATTGACGCTCGGGCAGCCGGACGGCGATGACTCGCCGGTGAGCTACGAACTGGAAGCAAGCCCGCTCGACAACGGCCCGATGCACGACGACGCCTGCGGCGCATTCACGCTGCGCTCGGACGGAACGAAGGGCAATGTACGGAACGATGGCGCGGACGAACAGCGCGCTGCTTGCTGGGGTGTGCGTTGAATTCGCAAGAAAGGCGCGCGACGGCGCATGGCCGTCCGCGCGTGTCGCCGGGTGTCAGTCGTCGTGCGCGTCGAGTCCGCGCTCGTCGCGGGACTGCTTCCAGATCCGGTAGACCTCCCATGCGGCGAAGCCGAGCGTGCCCCACTTCAGCGCGGGGCCCGCGCTCGCGCGCAGCAGCGAGCGAACGGGTTTCGCCAGCACGAGCGACGCGAGCGAACTCAGCATCGGATACTGGTTGACGAGGTTGCCGAGGCTCGCGTTCAGGTTTTTCGCGGACTGGCCGAACTTGTTGCTGGACAGGCCGGGGACGAACACCTTGAGCCAGCTGAAGCGCGTGACGGCCTGGCGCATTTCGCCGGCAGCCTCCGCGAGTTCGAGCCGCTCGACTTCGGATCGCAGGATCAGCAGTTCCTTGCGGAGCGCGCGGTGCTGCGACGCGCTCCAGTTCGATCGCGACGAATGGGAGCGGGGTGAATTGCCCGTAACGTTCTGGCTCATGGCGCGTCGGCGAAGTAGGTGGGAAGGGTGAGCGCGACTGCGTTCACGGCTTGCCGCGGAACAGTTCGCGGTCTTTGTCGAGTTCGGCGAGCGTCGCCTCGAACACGGTCGGCGCATCGCGCAGGCTCGAGCGCGCCTTCAGCGCGCACGCGATGCCGCCCGCGGCATACAGCGCGGTGATCGCCGCGAGCGACTGCCAGCGATAGGTGTCCCAGAACGCGATCGCGACGAGCACGGTCAGGCTGATGAGCGCCATCGTCGCGAGCATCATCGCGGCGAGCCCGAGGAACAGCACGCCCATCAGGCGCTCCTTCTCCTCGGCGAGCTCGATGCCCACCAGTTCGAGGCGCGTCTGCAGAAGTCCGATCACGGAGCCGACGAGGCGGCGCAGCGGTCCTTGGCCGGACGGCTGCGAAGTAGTGTCTGTCGTCATGGATGAGATGCTTGCGCGTGCAGTGAGCAGCTAGGACAAAGCCGGCCGGCGGCATCCGCCGGCCGGCTTCGACGTCCGTGGCCCGCGCGACGCGGCCCACGGGACGGAACGGCGCAGAGCGCGTTACTTGCGGTTGATCAGCAGACCGACCAGCACGCCGACGCCGGCGGCGACGCCGATCGACGTCCACGGATGCTCGTGAACATAGTCGTCGGTCGCGCGAGCGGCCTTCTTGCCTTTCTCGACCACGACGACCTGGACGTCGGCTGCCTTGTCCTTGGCCTGCTTCAGGCGCGACATGGCCTTCTCGCGCAGTTCGGCTGCACGGTCGCCGGTGCTGCTGGCGGCTTGCTTGAGCAGGTCTTCGGCGTCCGCGAGAACGGTTTTGATATCCGACATCAGTTTCTCCTTGTTGATTTCCGACATTGCAACTCCCTTCGTGCTGTCATGCTGCAGGTTCACATCGTAGCGAAACCCCTGCCTGCTGGCGAGCCGGGAAGACGCACGGCGGCAGTGCAAGACTGCATGGTAAACGACTTGTAATCATGAACAGAGCGGCAAACGGGGTGAAAAGTTTCCTCCGCGGCCGGTCGTCGTGCAGCAGCACCGGGTAAAAATGACAAAAAAGTATGAATATCAAACGGAATAATCGTTCGCACGGCCCATTGCTTCCCGTAAGCTGACAGACTGTCCCGCGCCGACCCGGCGCGCGATTTCAACCAGCATCGTTCGAGGAGGGAACATCATGAGTCTGCGTCTTGGCGACATCGCACCGGATTTCGAGCAGGAATCGAGCCTGGGCCCCATCAAGTTTCACGAGTGGCTCGGCGACGGCTGGGGCGTCCTGTTCTCCCATCCGGCCGACTACACGCCGGTGTGCACGACCGAACTCGGCCTGACCTCGAAGCTGAAGGGCGAATTCGAGAAACGCAACGTGAAGGTGATCGCGCTGTCGGTCGACGGCGTCGAATCGCACAAGGGCTGGATCAACGACATCAACGAAACGCAATCGACGGTCGTCGGTTTCCCGATCATCGCCGATGCAGACCGCAAGGTTTCGCAGCTGTACGACATGATCCACCCGAACGCGAACGAGACGCTGACGGTGCGCTCGCTGTTCGTGATCGACCCGAACAAGAAGGTGCGCCTCACCATCACCTATCCGGCCAGCACGGGGCGCAACTTCGACGAAGTGCTGCGTGTGATCGACTCGCTGCAACTGACCGACAACTACAAGGTCGCGACGCCCGGCAACTGGAAGGACGGCGACGACGTCGTGATCGTGCCGTCGCTGCAGGATCCGGAAGAGCTGAAGAAGCGTTTCCCGAAGGGCTTCAACGCGGTGCGTCCGTATCTGCGCCTGACGCCGCAGCCGAACAAGTAAGCATCGGCGGCCCGGACCTGCGGATCCGATGAAAAACGGCCCGCCCGGCAGTCATGCCGGGCGGGCCGTCTCTTTTGCGCGGGCGCGGCAGGGCTGCCGGGCACGTCGCATCCGGACGATCAGAAGAATGCCTGGATGCCGGTCTGCGCGCGGCCGAGGATCAGCGCGTGGATGTCGTGCGTGCCTTCGTACGTGTTGACCACTTCGAGGTTCACGAGGTGGCGCGCGACGCCGAATTCGTCCGAGATGCCGTTGCCGCCGAGCATGTCGCGCGCGAGCCGCGCGATGTCGAGCGACTTGCCGCACGAATTGCGCTTCATGATCGACGTGATCTCGACCGCCGCGGTGCCTTCATCCTTCATCCGGCCGAGACGCAGCACGCCTTGCAGGCCGAGCGTGATTTCGGTCTGCATGTCGGCGAGCTTCTTCTGGATCAGCTGGTTCGCGGCGAGCGGCCGGCCGAACTGCTGGCGGTCGAGCACGTACTGGCGCGCGGTGTGCCAGCAGGACTCGGCGGCGCCGAGCGCGCCCCACGCGATCCCGTAGCGTGCCGAGTTCAGGCACGTGAACGGGCCGCGCAGGCCGCTCACGTTCGGCATCAGATTCTCTTCGGGTACGAACACCTCGTCGAGGACGATCTCGCCGGTGATCGACGCGCGCAGCCCGACCTTGCCGTGGATCGCGGGCGCCGACAGGCCCTTCCAGCCCTTCTCGAGGATGAAGCCGCGGATCGCGTCCTTGCCGTTCTCTTCCAGCTTCGCCCACACGACGAACACGTCGGCGATCGGCGAGTTCGTGATCCACATCTTCGTGCCGGACAACGCGTAGCCGCCGGGCACCTTCTTCGCGCGCGTGACCATGCTGCCCGGATCGGAGCCGTGGTTCGGCTCGGTCAGCCCGAAGCAGCCGATCCATTCGCCGGTCGCGAGCTTCGGCAGGTATTTCTGCTTCTGCGCGTCCGAGCCGAATTCGTAGATCGGCACCATCACGAGCGACGACTGCACGGACATCATCGACCGGTAGCCCGAATCGACGCGCTCGACTTCGCGCGCGATCAGCCCGTAGCTCACGTAATTGAGGCCGGGGCCGCCGTATTGCTCCGGAATCGTCGGGCCGAGCAGGCCGATTTCGCCCATCTCGCGGAAGATCGCTGCGTCGGTGCGTTCGTGGCGGAACGCTTCGGTGACGCGCGGCGCGAGCTTGTCCTGCGCGTAGGCCTGCGCGGCATCGCGCACCATCCGCTCTTCCTCGGTCAGCTGCTGGTCGAGCAACAGCGGATCGTCCCAATGAAAAGTTGCAGCGCTCATCGTGTCATCTCCTGTGGGCCCTGCGGGTTTGGGGGCGGGCCTCGTACCTAAAGTTCGCTTGACTGAAGTTCCGCTGTGCGGAACAATGTTTTGCAAATCGAACCCAGTGTAGCATCAGATGACACTTTCAACCATCGACGAAACCACGATCGACGAACGCAAGTTCGTCGTCGCGCTCGCGCGCGGGCTCGACCTGCTGCGCGCATTCCGGCCCGGCGAGGCGATGCTCGGCAATCGCGATTTCGCGGAGCGCACGGGGCTGCCGAAAGCGACGGTGAACCGGCTCGCCTATACGCTGACCGTGCTCGGCTACCTGCGCTACGACGAGACGCTCGGAAAGTATGCGCTCGACGCCGGCGTGCTGTCGCTCGGCTACGCGCTGCTGTCGGGCTCGGGGACGATCGACCTTGCGCGGCCGCACATGCAGGCGCTCGCGCGCGAGATCGGCGCGGCGGTGTCGCTCGGCTGCCGCGACGGGCTCGACATGATCTATCTGGAGACGATCCGCAGCGAGACCGCGCTGACGCTTGGGCTCGCGCCCGGCTCGCGGCTGTCGATGCTGACGAGCTCGATGGGGCGCGCGTACCTGGCCGTGCAGCCGGAGGACGTGCGCCGCGCGCTCTATGCGGAACTGCATCGCGCGGCCGGCGGCGCGGCCGATGCCGATGCGCTCGTCGCCGCCGCGCAGCAGGCGGTGGCCGAGTTCTCGGCGGGTGGTTGCTGCTATTCGTTCCGCGCGTGGCACATGGACGTGAACGCGGCGGCCGTGCCGTTTCGCGAGCCGCGCGAGGGGCGCTGGCTGATCCTGAGCTGCAGCGGCCCTGCGTCGTCGATGGACGAGGACGCATTCCGCTCGCAGGTCGGGCCGAAGCTGAAGGCGCTCGCGCAGCGGCTCGGGCAGACGGCCTGAGCCCGGCGGCGCGCGGCAACCGGTCGGTCGCCTGTGTCGGCGGGAACGGGCGAGGGCGGCAGCGCTGCCTTCAGGCCAGACCGGCTGTTCCCCGCCTCCAATAACGAATCGGCCGCCGTCGACTACCCCGTCGCGCCGGCCGGATTCCGCAAGCAGTATTCGCCGATTCAGGCATCCGGCGCGCCGCTTCCCGCGCGCGCTTGCCACTTCCCTCCGTTCAGGCCGTCACGACCTTCGCGAACACGGGCCCCTGCATGAACCGCACGTCGTGCTGGCGCAGCAGCTCGCACTGCATCTCGTCGACGACGCCGTCGAAGATCAGCGGAATCCGCACGCGCTGCGCATATGCGACCAGCGCCTTGACCATCCCGTCGCGCAACGCGATGCCCGCATCCATCTTGATGTAGTCGGGTCGCGCCATGTCCGATTCGACCGCGAGGATGCGGCCCGGATCGGGCAGCTTGTCCGCGACCTTGAAGCCGTGATGCTGGTAGCTGCGCGTCAGGTAGCCGAGGAAGGTCTTGTGCGCGACCGCGACCGCCGGCAACTCGATCACGATCCGCTCGGTCGGCAGCCCGAAGCGCTGCAGCACCGACGAGAAATGCTTGCCGTGGTCGTACTTCACGCTCTTGAGCAGTCGTTCGTGCACGCGCAGGAACAGCAGCCCGTGGCGCTGCGCGCCGAAGAAGTTGATCGCGTGCAGCGTTCGCGACAGGCGGTCGATCGCGACGAGTGTCTGGTCGTCGACGGCCGAGTCGACCGGATCGTGCGGCGCACCCGTGACGAGCGTGACGGCCTGGAAGCCGAGTTCGTCGCCGTAGCGCTCGATCGTATCGGCGAACGACGTCGATTGCGGCGCGCCGGGCATCGTCACGTCGTAGATCGGTTCGTAGGCGCTGCCGAGCGTGCGCTCGGGCAGATTCGCGCCCGCGGTGCCGCCTTCGGCGAGCGCGAGGTGATCCCGCAGATACGGCAGTTGCCCGGCACGGGCGACCAGCTCGGGAATGGTGGGCGGAATCATCGGCGTAAGAAGGAAAACGGCGGCCGAACGGGCCGCCTCGTATCTCGATATTAGCAGTGCGCGCCCCGCTCGGCTTGGCGTTTCGCTCATAAGGTTATCCCGTCTTGGGGCCGATACCTCGGGTTTACGTTGATTTCACTATTCGTAATTGGTTTTACTATTCGTAAATCCAGGATTTGTCGCCGATCAAGAAATGCGGCATTCGGGCGCTGCGGAACGGCGCCGTTCGCGAATCAACAGGAAGCAAGGAGCGAGACGTGGCGGTTGACAGGAAATGCGCATCGGACGGCGGGCCGGCGCACCGGCAGATGACGGGCGGGACGACGGGTGCGCCGGTGCGCGCGCGGCGGCGTTGAGGAGCGGATGGCGACCATGAGCATCGATTACCAGACGCTGAAGTTCGAGTACCGCCCGCGCGGGCATGACGCGGCCGTCCACCCGGTGATCGTCGTCGGTGCGGGCCCGGTGGGCCTGTCGGCCGCGATCGACCTCGCGCAGCAGGGCGTGCCCGTCGTGCTGCTCGACGACGACGACACGCTGTCGACCGGCTCGCGCGCGATCTGCTTCGCGAAGCGCACGCTCGAGATCTTCGACCGGCTCGGCTGCGGCGAGCGCTTCGTCGACAAGGGCGTGAGCTGGCACGTCGGCAAGGTGTTCCTGCAGGACGAGCAGTTGTACGCATTCGACCTGCTTCCAGAGGAAGGGCACGCGCGCCCCGCGTTCATCAACCTGCAGCAGTACTACGTCGAAGGTTATCTGGCCGATCGCGCGTTCGAGCTGCCGAACATCGACATCCGCTGGAAGCACAAGGTGACGGGCGTCGAGCAAACGGCCGAGCACGCGGTGCTGACGATCGAGACGCCGGAAGGCGTCGCGACGCTGCGCGCGCAGTACGTGATCGCGGCCGACGGCTCGCGCAGCCCGATGCGCACGATGATGGGCCTCGAAAGCCACGGCCGCACGTTCAAGGATCGCTTCCTGATCGCCGACGTGAAGATGAAGGCGGAGTTTCCGACCGAACGCTGGTTCTGGTTCGATCCGCCGTTCCATCGCAACCAGTCGGTGCTGCTGCACCGCCAGCCCGACAACGTGTGGCGCATCGATTTCCAGCTCGGCTGGGACGCGGATCCGGTCGCGGAGAAGCAGCCGGAGCGCGTGATCCCGCGCGTGCGCGCGCTGCTCGGGCCGGACGTCGAGTTCGAGCTCGAATGGGTGAGCGTCTATACGTTCCGCTGCCAGCGGATGGACACGTTCCGTCACGGCCGCGTGCTGTTCGCGGGCGATTCCGCGCATGGCGTGTCGCCGTTCGGCGCGCGCGGCGCGAACAGCGGCGTGCAGGACGCGGACAACCTCGGATGGAAGCTGAAGCTCGTGCTCGACGGCCGTTCGGCCGACCGCCTGCTCGATACGTATGCCAGCGAGCGCGAGTTCGCGGCCGACGAGAACATCCGCAACTCGACGCGCTCGACCGATTTCATCACGCCGAAAAGCCCGGTGTCGCGCGTGTTCCGCGACGCGACGCTGAAGCTCGCGCGCGACTGCGAGTTCGCGCGCAAGCTCGTGAACAGCGGCCGCCTGTCGGTGCCGGCGGTGCTCGCCGATTCGCCGCTGAACACGCCGGACCGTGACGGCGACGTATTCGCGGGCGCGATGCGGCCGGGCGCGGCGGCGGCCGATGCGCCGGTGCGCGCGCAGGGTGCGTCGGGCTGGTTGCTGCAGCACTTGAGCGGCGGTTTCACGGGCGTGCTGTTCGGGTTGCCGGGCGATGCGGCCGCGCTCGCGCGGGCCGTCGACGGCCTCGCGCTGCCGGTACGGCCCGTGCTCGTCGTGCCGGCCGGGCACGCTCAGCCGGTGGCCGGCGTCGACGTCGTGGAGGACGTCGACGGTTTCGCCGCGCAACGCTATGACGCGAAACCCGGCACGTTCTACCTGCTGCGTCCCGACCAGCATGTCTGCGCACGGACGCGCACGCTCGACCGCCAGGCGATAACCGACGCACTGGCACGCGCGACCTGCGCACGCTGAACACGATAACGACACCGGAGACCCCGTCATGCCCCCACTCGATACCCGTCCGCGCCTGGCCGATCCGGACGCGTTCTACGAAGCGCTGATCGACATGCATCGCGACCTGTCCGATAGCGACAGCCAGCTCGTCAACGCGAAGCTGATCCTGCTGCTCGCGAACCAGATCGGCGACGCCGACGTGCTGCGCGAAGCGATGGCGCTCGCGCGGCAGGGCGTGACGCCGCCCGCGCATCCGGCCGCCGAGGTGGCGCAATGAGCGCGGCGCCGGCCGACGCGCGCGTGCTCGAAGTCGAGCGCGTGATCGACGAGACCCATCGCCCGGGTTTTCACTGGATGCTGCTGGTGCTGTGCGGGCTGTGCCTCGTGATCGACGGTTTCGATGCGCAGGCGATGGGCTACGTCGCGCCGAGCGTGATCGCCGAATGGGGTGTGCCGAAGCAGGCGCTCGGCCCGGTGTTCAGCGCGAGCCTGTTCGGGATGCTGCTCGGCGCGCTCGGGCTGTCCGTGCTGGCCGACCGGATCGGGCGGCGCCCGGTGCTGATCGGCTCGACGCTGTTCTTCGCGGTGACGATGCTCGCGACGCCGTTCGCGGGCTCGATTCCGGTGCTGATGGCGCTGCGCTTCGTCACGGGCCTCGGCCTCGGCTGCATCATGCCGAACGCGATGGCGCTGGTCGGCGAGTTCAGCCCGGCCGCGCATCGCGTGAAGCGGATGATGATCGTGTCGTGCGGCTTCACGCTCGGCGCGGCGATCGGCGGCTTCATCAGCGCGGCGCTGATCCCGGTGCTCGGCTGGCGTGCGGTGTTCTTCGTCGGCGGCGCGGTACCGCTCGTGCTTACGATCGCGATGGTCAAGCGCCTACCCGAGTCGCTGCAGTTCCTGGTGCTGAAAGGGCGCGACGCGCAGGCGCGCGACTGGCTCGCGCGCTTCGCGCCGCAGGCCGGCATCGATGCGAACACGCGGCTCGTCGTGCGCGAGCGCGCCGCGACCGGCGCACCGGTCGCCGAACTGTTCCGCCACGGCCGCCTGCCGGTCACGCTGCTGCTGTGGGCGATCAGCTTCATGAACCTGATCGATCTGTACTTCCTGTCGAACTGGCTGCCGACCGTGATGCGCGATGCGGGTTATGCGCAGGGCACCGCGGTGATCGTCGGCACGGTGCTGCAGACGGGCGGCGTGATCGGCACGTTGTCGCTCGGCTGGTTCATCGAACGCTACGGCTTCGTGCGCGTGCTGTTCGCGTGCTTCGCGTGCGCGGCCGTCTCGGTGGGGCTGATCGGCTCGGTCGCGCATGCGCTGCCGTGGCTGCTGGTCGTCGTGTTCGCGGGCGGGTTCTGCGTGGTCGGCGGGCAGCCGGCCGTGAATGCGCTCGCGGGCCAGTATTACCCGACGTCGCTGCGCTCGACGGGCATCGGCTGGAGCCTCGGCATCGGCCGGATCGGCTCCGTGCTCGGGCCGCTCGTCGGCGGGCAACTGATTGCGCTCAACTGGACCAACGGCGCGCTGTTCCATGCGGCGGCGGTGCCCGTGCTGTGCTCGGCGCTGTTCGTCCTTGGCCTGGCGGGCGTAACGCGGCGCAACGGCGTGCAGGCGCCGAACGCCGCCATGAATTGATGGAGAAAGGAAACGATGACGCTTGACCTGTCGAAACCGGCAACCGCCGGCTACCTGAGCGGTTTCGCGAACGAATTCGCGACCGAGGCATTGCCCGGCGCGCTGCCGCACGGCCGCAACTCGCCGCAGCGCGCGCCGTACGGGCTGTATGCGGAGCAGTTGTCGGGCACCGCGTTTACCGCGCCGCGCGGCCACAACCGCCGCTCGTGGCTGTACCGCATCCGCCCGGCGGCGGTGCACCGGCCGTTCGAACCGTTCGCGGGCCCGCAGCGGCTCGTGTCGGAATTCGGCGACTCGGCCGACGTGCCGCCGACGCCGCCGAACCAGTTGCGCTGGGATCCGCTGCCGATGCCGGTCGAGCCGACCGATTTCGTCGAGGGGCTGGTGACGATGGCCGGCAACGGCTCGGCGGCCGCGATGAACGGCTGCGCGATTCACCTGTACGCGGCGAACCGCTCGATGCAGGACCGCTTCTTCTACAGCGCGGACGGCGAACTGCTGATCGTTCCGCAGCAGGGGCGCCTGTTCATCGCAACCGAATTCGGCCGGCTCGACGTCGAGCCGTTCGAGATCGCGGTGATTCCGCGCGGCGTGCGTTTTTCCGTCGCGCTGCCGGACGGCGACGCGCGCGGCTACATCTGCGAAAACTTCGGCGCGCAGCTGCGCCTGCCGGATCTCGGCCCGATCGGCTCGAACGGTCTCGCGAACCCGCGCGACTTCCTGACGCCGCAGGCCGCATACGAAGACCGCGAAGGCGCGTTCGAGCTGATCGCGAAGCTGAACGGGCGCCTGTGGCGCGCGGACATCGGCCATTCGCCGCTCGACGTCGTCGCGTGGCACGGCAACTACGCGCCGTACAAATACGACCTGCGCCTGTTCAACACGATCGGCTCGATCAGCTTCGACCACCCCGATCCGTCGATCTTCCTGGTGCTGCAGTCGCAGAGCGACACGCCGGGCGTCGACACGATCGACTTCGTGATCTTCCCGCCGCGCTGGCTCGCGGCCGAGGATACGTTCCGTCCGCCCTGGTTCCATCGCAACGTCGCGAGCGAGTTCATGGGGCTCGTGCACGGCGCGTACGACGCGAAGGCCGAAGGCTTCGTGCCGGGCGGCGCGAGCCTGCACAACTGCATGTCGGGCCACGGGCCCGACGCGGACACGTTCGAGAAGGCGTCCGCGAGCGACACGACGAAGCCGCACAAGGTCGACGCGACGATGGCGTTCATGTTCGAGACCCGCACGCTGATCCGGCCGACGCGTTACGCGCTCGACACCGCGCAACTGCAGGCGGACTACTTCGAATGCTGGCAAGGCATCAAGAAACACTTCAACCCGGAGCAACGATGAGCGATACCCAAGACTGGCGCGCGACGCTCGACCCGGCCCGCAAGAGCTGGGTCGACACGGCGAACGATCCCGCCTGCGATTTCCCGATCCAGAACCTGCCGTTCGGGATCTTCAGCGATACGAAGCAGGCGGCGCGCCGTGCGGGCGTCGCGCTCGGCGACCAGATCGTCGATCTCGCGGCGCTCGCGCGCGCGGGCCTCGTGACGCTGCCGGCCGGCGCCGATGCATTCGCCGCGCCGACGCTCAATGCGTTCATCTCGCTCGGCCGCGATGCGTGGCGCAGCTTGCGCGTGCAACTGTCGGACCTGTTCTCGCGCGACAACGCGCGGCTGCGTGACGATGCGGCGCTGTGCGCGCAAGTGCTGGTCGCGCAGCGCGACGCGACGCTGCATCTGCCGGTCGAGATTCCCGGCTACACCGATTTCTATTCGTCGAAGGAGCACGCGACCAACGTCGGCTCGATGTTCCGCGATCCGAAGAATGCGCTGCTGCCGAACTGGTCGGAGATGCCGATCGGCTACAACGGCCGCGCATCGTCGGTGGTCGTGAGCGGCACGCCGGTGCGGCGCCCGAACGGGCAACTGAAGCTGCCCGACCAGGAGCGCCCGGTGTTCGGCGCGTGCCGCAAGCTCGACATCGAACTGGAGACGGGCTTCATCGTCGGCCGGGGCAACGCGCTCGGCGAGCCGATCGCGTGCGAGGACGCGGAGGCGCATATCTTCGGGATGGTGCTGCTGAACGACTGGAGCGCGCGCGACATCCAGCAGTGGGAATACGTGCCGCTCGGCCCGTTCAACGCGAAGACCTTCGCGACGACGATCTCGCCGTGGATCGTCACGCTCGACGCGCTCGAACCGTTCCGCACCGCGCAACCCGAGCAGGCGCCGCAGCCGCTCGCGTATCTGCAGCATGCGGGCAAGCATGCGTTCGACATCGCGCTCGAAGTGACGCTGCGCGCCGAAGGCGACGCCGAAGCCACGTCGATCTGCCGCACCAACTTCAAGCACATGTACTGGACGATGGCGCAGCAGCTTGCGCATCACACGGTCGCGGGCTGCAACACGCGGGTCGGCGACCTGATGGGTTCGGGCACGATCAGCGGGCCGACGAAGGATTCGTTCGGCAGCCTGCTCGAACTGACGTGGAACGGCAAGGAGCCGATCGCGCTGAATGGCGGCGGCAGCCGCGCGTTCATCGAGGATGGCGATGAGCTGACGCTCGCGGGATGGTGCCAGGGCGACGGTTATCGCGTCGGCTTCGGCACCTGCGCCGGCAAGATCCTGCCGGCGCGAAGCGCATAACGCGGCAGACGTCGCGCGCGACACGGAAGGTCCGGACGGCCCGCATTGCGCGGGCCGTCGTCGTTTGGCGGGCCGGTATCAGACCGCGCGTTGCAACGCGGCGCGGCGCTCCCACAGCGCGGCCGCGACGAATGCCGCGACGCAGACGACCAGTACGCCGACCAGCGCGTTGCTGCCCACTTGCTCCATCAAGGCGCCCGCAACGAGCGGGCCGCCGAAGCTCGCGGCGCTCCACGAGGCCGACACGAGCGAGCTCGCGGTGACCAGCGCCGCGCCGCGGAAGCGTTCGCCGCACGCGACGAGCGACAGCGTGTAGATGCTGCCGGCCGCCGCGCCGAGCACGAACAGCAGCGGCCAGCACAGCCACGGATTCGCGATGACGAACGGCAACAGCGGCAGGCCGGCCAGCACGATCCAGCCCGCGCCGAGGTGTACGCGTTCGCGGCCGAGCTTGTCCGCGAGCCAGCCAATCGGGAACTGCATCGCGGTATCGCCAAACAGCATGATCGACGCGAGCAGCACGGCGGTGGCGCTCGCGACGCCGTGATCCATCGCATAGAGCGGCAGCAGCGACAGCGCGAGCGTATCGAACAGCGCGAAGAACCCGGTGCCGATGATCAGCGCGGGCATGCGCGGCAGCACGGCGAGCCAGTGGTCGTGTTCCGCATGGCGCGCGTCGTCGCCGGCGAGCGGCGCGCGCCGGATCGTCGCGAGCGTCGGCAGCGCAAGTAGAAACAGTGCGCCGCACAGCGCGAAGCGGATGCTCGTCGCGCCCGCGATCTGACTCACGAGCACCGGGCCCGCCATCTGGAACAGCGTGAAATTGGTCGCGTAGATCGCGACGACGCGGCCGCGCGTCGAATCGTCGGCAAGCTGGTTGACCCATGCCTCGCCGATCGTGAACAGCAGCATCAGCGCGGCGCCGCACAGCACGCGCAGCACGCCCCACAGGATCAGGTTCGACGTGAACTGCATCAGCGCGGTGGCCGCGGCGAGCAGCACAACCGACACGACGATCGCGCGGCGCGAGCCGATGTGCCGCGCGAGCGCGGTGACGAACGGGACGATCGCGAGGCCGCCGAGTGCCTGCGCGGCCGTCAGCATGCCGACGACGTTGGTGCCGTGTCCGGCTTCGGTCAGCGCGAGCGCGGTGAGCGGCAGCGTGGCGCCGGTTCCGAGGCCGACGACCGCGACGCTCAGGATCAGCGCGAGGAAATCACGATTGAGAATGGCTTTCATCGGGCCGGATGCTACACCGCGGACCTTGAAAGGTCCATGAAGGCCATCAGCATCGAGTGGAGTTGCACGCGCAACGAATGCGCGCCGTCGAGTTACACGTATTCGGTCGGTACGGCCACCGGACGACGTTCGAGCGACGCCGACCACAGCGTGAGCGCGAGCGCCGCGACGGCCATCGCGACCCCGACCCACGGCAGGTTCACGAGCGACACGCCGGAACCGATCGCCATCCCGCCGAGCCACGCGCCGGTCGCATTGCCGAGGTTGAACGCGCCCTGGTTCAGCGTCGACGCGAGGTTCGGCGCGTCGCTCGCGCGATCGACGATCATGATCTGCAGCGGCGGCACGATCGCGAACGCGAGGATGCCCCACACGAAGATCGTCGCGAGCGCGGCGAACGGCAGGTGCATCGTGCCCGCGAACAGCGCGAGGACGATGCCGATCAGTGCGAGCGTCGCGATCAGCGACGGCATCCGGCGCCAGTCGGCGAGCTTGCCGCCGAGCGTGCCGCCGACCGTCAGGCCGAGGCCGAACAGCAGCAGCACGTAGGTGACCTGGCGCGGCGAGAAGCCGGTCACATCCTCGAGGATCGGCGTGATGTACGTGAACACGCTGAACAGGCTCGCGGACGCGAGCACGCTGATGCCGAGCACCATCAGCACTTGCGGGTGCTTCAGCACGCTGAATTCGCGCGTAATGCTGGTGTCGGGCATCGCGAGATTTTTCGGCAGGCACACGGCGAGCGCCGCGGCCGCGACGATGCCGATGCCGGTGACGGCCCAGAACGTCGCGCGCCAGCCGAACGCCTGGCCGAGCGCGGTGCCGAGCGGCACGCCGAGCACGTTCGCGAGCGTGAGGCCGGTGAACATCAGCGCGATGGCCTGCGCGCGGCGGTTCGGCGCGACGAGGTTGCTCGCGACCACCGAGCCGATCCCGAAGAACGCGCCGTGGCAGAACGCGGTGACGACGCGCGCGGCCATCAGCACTGCATAACCGGGGGCGATCGCGCAGAACAGGTTGCCCGCGATGAACAGCCCGATCAGCCCCATCAGCGCGCGCTTGCGCGGCATTTTCGCGGTGACGATCGCGAGGATCGGCGCGCCAATCGTCACGCCGAGCGCGTAACCCGACACGAGCATCCCGGCGGCCGGAATCGACACGCCGAGATCGCGCGCGACATTGGGCAGCAGCCCCATGATCACGAATTCGGTGGTACCGATTCCAAAAGCGGCGACGGCAAGGGCGAAAAGAGGTAAGGGCATCGCGGTAGGCTCGGGAAAAGCCGCTGCTCGGGCCAGGCGCAGGATGCGCGGGACGGGCGGGCGGTAAGGCGAACGACAGCGCGATTCTACTTCAGTGAAAACCCCTACGCTCGGGGCCAAAACGGTTGTTGCCGGCGTGCGACGGGGCAACGCGCGTGACGCTCACAGTGTGGGATCCGGCAACGGTTTGCGGCGGGTGAGTGCGCCGGGGTCGGAACGAGGGCGGCGGCCGGGCCGCGCTTCACGCGATTCGTTCGGGTGATCCGTCGGTGCTGGGGTTCGATGCGTTAGCCGAGTCGGCATCCGGCGCCTGGGTCGCGGGCGACGCAGGCGAGCCGGCGGCGTCGAGCGTGGCCGGATCGTCCCAGCCGTTCTCGAACAGGCACGCTTCGATCGGCATCCGCGCGGCCCAGCGTTCCTCTTCGAGCATCGGCTTTGCGTAGAACGCGTCGACATGCCCGACGCACAGCACGGCGATCGGCTTCGCGCCGTCGGGCATCCGGAGCAGCGTGCGCAGCGCATCGACGTCGAACAGCGACACCCAGCCCATCCCGAGCCCTTCCGCGCGGGCCGCGAGCCACATGTTCTGGATCGCGCACGCGGCGGACGCGAGATCCATCTCCGGCAGCGTGCGGCGGCCGAACACATGGCGTTCGCGGCCGTCGGCGAGCGCGACGACGAGCAGCTCGCCGCATTCGCGCACGCCTTCGACCTTCAACCGCATGAATTCGTCCTGGCGCTCGCCGAGCGCATCGGCGGTTGCGCGGCGCTCGGCGTCGACCAGCGCGTGGATCGCGGTGCGCAGCGCGGGATCGGTGATGCGGATGAAGCGCCACGGCTGCATGAAACCGACGCTCGGCGCATGGTGCGCCGCGCGCAGCAGCCGCGCGAGCACGGCCGGATCGACGGGCGCCGGCGTGAAATGGCGCATGTCGCGCCGTTCGAAGATGGCGCGGTAGACCGCGGCGATGGCGGAGTCGTCGAAACGCATGAGCGGGAGGAGGCGGGGTAACGTCGGCGCAACGATAGCAGACGGCGCGCGGGAATCGTTACATCAGTCGAAACAAAACGCGAAATTGTTCATGAAAAAAGCCGGTTGCGCAGCAGTGGGCGCAAGCAAACGATTGCGGTGGCGCCGGCAACCATCAAATGAGCCAATTTCGTCGATTTGTCAGCGAATCGCCGTCACGACGTTCTGCGGCGTGCCCGCATGCCAGGCCTCGATGTTGCGCAGCGTCGTCTGCGCGATCTCCGCCAGCGCCTCGCGCGTGAAGAACGCCTGGTGCGACGTGACGATCACGTTCGGGAACGTCAGCAGCCGTGCGAGCACGTCGTCCTGCAGCGGCTGGTCGGAGTGATCCTCGAAGAAGAGCCCGCTTTCCTCCTCGTACACGTCGAGTCCGAGATGGCCGAGCTGGCCGCTCTTGAGCGCGTCGATCAGCGCCTGCGCGTCGACGAGGCCGCCGCGGCCGGTGTTGATCAGCATCGCGCCGTGCTTCATCCGCGCGAGCGTGCGCTCGTTGATCAGATGGTGTGTCGACGGTAGCAGCGGGCAGTGCAGGCTGACGACGTCGGCGTGGTGCAGCAGCTCGTCGAGCTCGACATAGCGCGCGCCGAACGCGATCAGCTCGTCGTTGTACGGCGGCACCGAATGCGCGAGCACGTGCATCCCGAAGCCCATCATGATCTTCGCGAACACGCTGCCGATGATGCCGGTGCCGATCACGCCGACGGTCTTGCCGTGCAGGTCGAAGCCGAGCAGCCCGTTCAGCGAGAAGTCGCCTTCGCGGGTGCGCGCGACGGCGCGCGGCAAGCGGCGGTTGAGCGCGAGGATCAGCGCGACCGCGTGCTCGGCGACCGCATGCGGCGAATAGGCGGGCACGCGCACGACCGTGATGCCGAGCCGCTCGGCCGCCGCCAGGTCGACGTGGTTGAAGCCCGCCGAGCGCAGCGCGATCAGGCGCGTGCCGCCGTCGGCCAGCCGTGCGAGCACGGCCGCGTCGACGGTGTCGTTGACGAACGGGCAGACGACTTCATAACCATGCGCGAGGATCGCGGTTTCCGCGTCGAGGTGCGACGGCTGGAAGTGCAGCCGATAGCCGAACTGCCGGTTGACGGCAGTAAACGAATCGTTGTCGTACTGCCGGCTGCTGAACAGGATCACGCGCACGCTGCACCTCCGATGGCTGTCGCGCGCAGTTTACTGCAGGCCCGTGACGATGTCGGAGCGTTCGGGCCCGCGCGGCGGACGCAGGAAGCTGTAGTCCACCCGCTCGCGGGCCGTCTGCGCGCTGAAATGATCGAGCGCGTGCTCGACGAAGCTGCGCGTGCGGGCCGGCACGTACTGGCGGTTCGGATAGACGAGCGACAACTGCGTGTCGGGATCGTCGATCCGGTAGCCGGCCAGCAGCCGCACGAGCGTGCCGGTGGCGAGCGCGTCGGCGACGCACGGCTCGGGTAGCACCGCGATGCCGGCCCCGGCAACGGCGGCCGCCTGGACGAGCGCGAGCTGGTTGACCGTGCAGGCCGGGCGCACCGTGACGGAATGCGCGACGCCGTCGTGACCGATCAGTTGCCACGCGGGCGCATGCTGGTGCGGCGCGAGCGTGACCCAGTCGTGGCCCGGCAGGTCGTCGGGCACGCGCGGCTCGCCGCGTCGCTCGAGATAGGCCGGCGCCGCGCACGCGACGAACGGGTTCGGCGCGAGCGCATGGCCGATCAGCGTCGGATTGCCGTCGAGCCGGTTGCCCGTGATGATGCCGACGTCGTAGCCCGAATCGAGCACGTCGAGCGGCCCCTCGGAGACGGTCAGCTGCACGCGCAGCTCGGGGTAGCGGTGCCGGAAGCTGCTGACGAGCGGCGTCAGCGCAAGCGGCGACAGCAGGCCCGACGCGACGACGCGCAGCGTGCCGGCCGGTTCGCGCACGGCATGCGCGACGGACGATTCGAGGTGATCGAACTCCTCGAGCAGCGCACGGCAACCGTCGAGGTAGCGTACGCCGGCCTCGGTGAGCGACAGGTTGCGCGTGGTGCGGTGGATCAGCCGTGTGTTCAGGTGGCCCTCGAGCATCGCGATCGAACGCGTGACGAGCGCATTGGACACGCCGAGATGGTGCGCCGCGCGCCGGAAGCTTTGCTGCTCGGCGACGCAGACGAAGACACGCATGGTCTGAATCTGGTTCATGGCTGGCGTATTTCTGGCCCGGTTGATTGATTATGGTTGTGGATTTTCGCCGCGTAGCGCTCGAAAGCGCATCGCGCGGCCCCCAGTTCTCCATCGCATCGAAAAAATCGTTTTTCGATTCTGTAGACGATTGTTAAATACAGAAGCGATATCCGTCAACCTGAGAAAATGGGCGGGTTGCGGAAAATCTAAATCGCGAGTACCGGTTAAACGTGGTAGAGCGCGCAAGCGCCTGCCTGGAAAACCGGATCGGTATTTGAGTATGTGCCGAAGGTGCGAATATTTCTTATGTTAATCAATCGGTTGTGTGTGATTCGGACAGCCGGGATCGGATAAATAGGGGAATCGTTCCCCAATACATGCAACCGTAATAGATGTTTTTTCCACACGCGAATTTTGCGTATCGTATTCCGCGCGGCGGATTTTTATCAGGCATCCGGTCTATTTTGTTCGATGCACAAGTCGTGCTGAACCGCCGGCCTCGGCCAATCGCAGCGATACTGCCCGAGAAAATCGCGTGCATGGAACCGTTTCACAACCGGCCGGCAATCCTTTTCCAATCCGGAATCTCGTCGCGAGATAAGTGTCCTGCCGGCTGGCCCGGTCCGGCGACCGGGCCACCGGCGCGCTGTCCGGCGGCGCGTGCCTCTTGCGCGAGGCCGCGGAACGCGGAATGATCGATCAGTTCGCCATGCAGCGCGGCGAGCATCCGTGCATTTCCTTTCCTCATCCTTTACCCGCCATGTCCATCGATTACTCGCCGATTCCCTGTCCCGTCGTCGTGCCGCTCGACGCGATCCTGCCCGAAGAACCGCTGCTGATGATGGGGGCCGGCCCGGTTCCGATCCCGGCCGCCGTCGCGAAGGCGAACACGATCGTGATCAACCACCTCGGCGCGACGATGGCGAAGATCATCGAGCAGGTGAAGGAGATGGCGCGTTACGTGTTCCAGACCCGCACGAAGTGGGTGCTCGGCGTCGCGGGCCCCGGCTCGGCCGCGATGGAAATGGCGATCTCGAACCTCGCATGGCGCGGCACGCGCGTACTGTCGATCCGCAACGGCTTCTTCAGCGCGCGGATGGCCGAGATGGCCACGCGCGTCGGCGCCGACGTCGTGACGCTCGAAGTGGCCGACCGCGCGGTCGCGAGCCTCGACGAGATCGCGGACGCGATCGCGCGCGAGCGGCCCGAGATCGTCACGATCGTGCAGGGCGAGACGTCGAACACGGTGTGGAACCGTGACCTGCGCGACATCGCGGCGCTCGCGAAGGCGGCCGGCGCGCTGGTCGTCGTCGACGCGGTGTGCACGCTGTCGACGATGCCGCTCGAGATGGACGCGTGGGGTATCGACGCGGTGATCACCGGCGGTCAGAAGGGCTTGTCGTCGATCCCGGGCGTGTCGCTGATCGCGTTTTCCGACGCCGCGTGGGAGCGGATGAAGCATCGCGCCGAACCGAACACGCACTGGTGCCTCGACATGGCGCTCGCGGAGAACTTCTGGCACAACGCGGGTTATCACTACACGGCACCCGTGTCGGGTGTGCTCGCGCTGCACGAGGCGCTGCGGCTCGTCTGCGCGGAGACGCTCGAAAGCCGCTTCGCGCGCCATCTGCGCTGTTCGCTCGCGCTGCAGGCGGGCGTCGAGTCGATGGGGCTCAAGCTCTATGCGCCGAAAGACTGCCGGCTCAATTCGGTGGTCGGGATCGAGACGCCGGAAGGGCTGACGCCCGGCATGGTCTGCGGCCATATCTCGAAGCAGTACCAGGTCGAGATCTCGGGCTCGTTCGGCTTGCCGATCGTGCGGATCGGGCAGATGGGCGAGCAGTGCCGTGAACACAACCTGTTCCGCACACTGCATGCGTTCGGCCGCACGATGGTCGACCTGAAGGTGCCGGTCGACCTGCCGGCCGGTGTCGCGGCGCTCGAGCAGGAACTGTCGCAACGCGGCGCGTAACGCCGCGGCGGGCCGCGCTCAGCGGCCCTGCATCGCGCGCCGGTACGTATTCGGCGTCGTGCCGTGCGCGTCGCGAAAGCGATGGCTGAAGTGGCCGGCGTTCGCGTAGCCGCAGTCGGCCGCGATCTGCGCGAGCGGTAGCGCCGTCGTGCGCAGCAGCTCGCGCGCCCGTGCGAGCCGCTGCTCGGCAACCCACGCATGCGGCGCGCGGCCGAACGACAGCCGGAACATCCGCGAGAAGTGGTATTCGGACAGCGCGGCGACGTCGGCGAGTTCGCCGAGCGTCAGCGGCTGCGTCAGATACGTGTCGATGTAGTCGCGCACGCGGCGGCGCACGGCCGGCGCGAGCCCGCCGCGAAACGATACGTCGGTGCGCGTCGTGCTCTGCCCGCGCAGCAGCAGGCTCAGCACCTCGTGCGCGGTTTCGTTCACACGCAGCCGCTCGTCGGCATCGTCCCAGCCGTCCAGCGCGAGCGAGCGCAGCAGCGCGGCGACGCGCGCATCCTCGAAATAAGTGCGGTCGGCGAGCTTCAGCTCGCGCGGCTCGCGGTCGAGTTCGCGGATCGCGCGCTGCGTGAAGTGCTCCGGCAGGAAATACAGGTGGATGAAGTGCATCTCGCCGCGCACCCACCAGCGCGATTCATGGTCGCCCGGCAGCGCGCACAGCAGGCTCGGCGCGCCGTAGCGCGGCACGCGCTGGCGCTCGGTCCGGTAGCCGCCGTCGAGGTAGCACGACAGCGTGTGGTGGCCGGGCTGCTCGTAGATCGTCTCGCTTTCGTCGGTGATGCGCGTCCATTCGGCGATCGCGAGATGGTCGCCGAGCCACGCGAAGCGCTCGAGCGTCGCGTTCGCGTCGGCGAGCGTGCGGCAGACCGACTGCAGGCCGAACGGCAGATCGCCGCCGGCCAGGGCGGTGGCGCGGTCGACGGGCGGGGCGGAGAGGGAGAGGCTCATGATGCGACGAGTATAAGCGGGCGCGCGGCAGCGGGTACGGCGGCCCGCAAAAGACCGCAATTCCGGACAATCGGCGCGCGCCGCGCGGCGGCATAGTCGGGATCCCGTTTCACCCGCTTTTCGGACCGCCACCGCCATGAACCTGTCGCTTTATTTCGTCACCGTGCTGATCTGGGGCACCACCTGGATCGCGATCAAGTGGCAGCTCGGCGCCGTGCCGCCGCCCGTGTCGATCGCGTGGCGCTTCTGGCTCGCGGCCGCCGTGCTGTTCGCGCTGCTGCGCGTGATGCGCCGGCCGGTCCGGCCGCCGCGCGAGGCGTGGCGCTTCCTCGTCGCGCAGGGTTTCGCGCTGTTCTGCCTGAACTTCCTGTGCTTCTATTACGCGGAGCAGGTCGTGCCGAGCGGTCTCGTCGCGGTGATCTTCTCGACCGCGCCGCTGTTGAATTCGATCAACGGCCGGCTGTTCATGGGCCGGCCGCTGCGGCCGTCGGCGATCGCCGGCGCGCTGCTCGGCCTGGTCGGCATCGCGTGCCTGTTCTGGCAGCAGATGGCCGGCCATCTCGACGATCACGCGACCTGGATGGGGCTCGCGATCGCGTTCGCCGGCACGATGTGCTTCTCGGCCGGCAACCTGCTGTCGAGCCGGATGCAGTCGATGGGGCTGCATCCGCTTGCGACCAACGGCTGGGCGATGCTGATCGGCGCGGTGATCCTGACCGTCGGCAGCGCGGTGGCCGGAATGCCGTTTACGCTCGACCTGAGCCCGCGTTATCTCGGCGCGCTTGTCTACCTGGCCGTGCCGGGTTCGGTGATCGGCTTTACCGCGTACCTGACGCTCGTCGGCCGGATCGGGCCGGAGCGCGCCGCGTATTGCACGGTGCTGTTCCCGATCGTCGCGCTGGCCGTGTCGACGGTGTTCGAGGGCTACCAGTGGTCGCCGCTCGCGGTGATCGGGCTGCTGCTCGTCGTGGCCGGCAATCTCGTCGCGTTCGACCTGACGCGCCGGTTGTTTCTCCGGACGGCCTGACCGCTCGGCCCCTGAATGAAAAAACGCCCGCGCGATGCGGGCGTTTTCTTTTGTTGCGCTGGCGCCGATGCCGCGACTTCCGCGACCGCCCGCCGTGCGGCGAGCCGCGTGGTCACGCCGCCGCGCCGCTCCCCTCAACGCGCGCCTGCCGCTGGTACAGCACCATCGACAGCGCGACGCCCGCCGCGGCGGCCGCCGCCGCAAACAGGAACACCTGCGGATAACCGAACGCGCCCGCGATATAGCCGGCGAGCGGGCCCGTGATGCCGAGCGACAGGTCGAGGAACACCGAGTACGCGGACAGCGCCGCGCCGCGGCTCGCCGGCGGCACGAGCGCGACGGCCTCGACGCCGAGCGCGGGGAAGATCAGCGCGAAACCGAAACCGGTCAGCGCGGCGCCGACGAGCGCGACGTGCGGCACGGGCGCGAGCCACAGCAGCACGAGGCCCGCGCATTCGAACGCAAACGACACGATCGCGACGCGGAAGCCGCCGTAAGTTTTGATCGTGTTCGCGAACAGCAGGCGCGTGCCGATGAACAGCGTGCCGAACACGGTCAGCGACAACGCGGCGTTCGGCCAGTGGCGCGCCGCGTAGTACAGCGTGACGAAGGTTGCGATCGAGCCGAAGCCGGCCGAGCCGAGTGCGAGGCCGAGGCCGTGCGGCAGCACGCGCGTGAACACGCTCGCATACGACATCCGTTCGCCATGCACGAGCGGCACGGCGGCGATCAGGCGCGCAAGGTAGAAGCCGGTCGCCGCCAGCGCGATCACGATCACGCCGATCAGCGCCGGATTCAGCGTATGCGCGATCGCGACGCCGACCGGCGCGCCGAGCGCGAGCGCGCCGTAGGTCGCGATGCCGTTCCACGAGATCACCTTCGCGTTGTGCGTGACGCCGACCCGGCCGATGCCCCACAGGATCGCGCCGGTGCCGCACAGGCTCTCGCCGACGCCGAGCACGAGCCGGCTCGCGACCAGCAGCACGAGGCTCGCGACCGGCCAGTGCGCGAGCAGCAGCGCGATGAGCAGCAGCACACCCGACACGCCGCAGCCGATCAGCCCGCGCAGCACCGTCTGCTTCGGGCCGAGCGTATCGGCGAAACGCCCGGCGAGCGGCCGCGATGCGAGCGTCGCGAAATACTGGACGCTGATCGCGCCGCCCGCGACGATCGCGGAAAAACCGAGGTCGTCATGGACGAAACCCGGCAGCACCGCGAGCGGCAGGCCGATGGTCAGGTAGCAGATGAACGTGAAGCAGACGACGGACACGATTTGCAGCGTGACCGCGAACCCGCTGCGCGGTGGTGTGGCGGAGTCGGTTGACATGGGGTCGGAACGATTGAGCGAAACGGAGCGTGACGGAACGGAAGACGGCGAAAAGCGGAATCGGGATTTTCCCATGGAACCGGTTTTCACGCAGGTACCATTTAGTTAATCACGACCCGATTTCATCGCTCGCGAACCGGCGAGGGCATGCCGGAGAGGCGCGCGGAGCACCGTGCGAAGGGGCGCCGGGCGGCCCCGGCGCTCATATCGCGGCAGTTATATGGGCCCCATGCGTGATGGGCTATGGGTTGCGGAATTTGATGGTGATAGCGTGCAAACTGTCAGAAAAACGTCGGTCGAGCGCCCCGCGCAGGCCGCTTTGCCCCCCATTTGAAGAATCATAGAGACATGAGTGAGCCGATTCGCTTCTACCATCGTCACGCGATCCGCGAAGTCAGCGGCGCGGACGTCACCCGCACCGTGCTGCAATACCTGCGCGAGGACGCGCATTGCACCGGCACCAAGGAAGGCTGCGCGGAAGGCGACTGCGGCGCGTGCACGGTCGTCGTCGGCGAGCTGACCGACACCGGCGCGGTCGAGTTCAAGGCCGTCAACGCGTGCATCCAGTTCCTGCCGACGCTCGACGGCAAGGCGCTGCTGACGGTCGAGGACCTGCGCCAGCCGGACGGCGCGCTGCATCCGGTGCAGCAGGCGATGGTCGATTGCCACGGTTCGCAATGCGGGTTCTGCACGCCCGGCTTCGTGATGTCGATGTGGGCGCTGTACGAGAAGCACGGCCACGAAGGCTGCGCGAGCGCCAGCACGTGCGCGAAGGCGAAGGACGTGCCGACGCGCACCGAGATCGCCGATGCGCTGACGGGCAACCTGTGCCGCTGCACCGGTTATCGCCCGATCGTCGACGCGGCGGTGCAGATGTTCGACGCGCCGGCGCCGTCGGCACCGGTCGACACGGCCGCGCTCGCCCGCACGCTCGCATCGCTCAAGCGCGACGACACGTTCGACTACGCCACGATCAACGGCGCCCGCTTCGCGGCGCCGCGCACGCTCGACGCGCTGGCCGCACTGAAGGCCGAGCGGCCCGACGCGCGGATCCTCGCGGGCAGCACCGACATCGGCCTGTGGGTCACGAAGCAGATGCGCCGGCTCGACGACCTGATCTACGTCGGCCAGATTGCCGAACTGCAGCGCCTCGTCGAACGCGGCGACTGGATCGAGATCGGCGCGGGCGTGACGGTCGAGAAGGCGTATGCGGCGCTGGCCGGCACGTACCCGGAACTGATCGAGATGTGGAAGCGCTTTGCGTCGCTGCCGATCCGCAACGCGGGCACGATCGGCGGCAACGTCGCGAACGGCTCGCCGATCGGCGACTCGATGCCCGGCCTGATCGCGCTCGGCGCGCGGGTCGTGCTGCGCGGCGGCGACACGGTGCGCGAGCTGCCGCTCGAGGCGCTCTACACGGGCTACCAGCAGAAGGACATGGCGCCGCACGAATTCGTCGTCGGCCTGAAGGTGCCGACCCGCACCGGCGCGCGCGAGAAGCTGCAGTTCCGCACGTACAAGCTGTCGAAGCGCTTCGACTCCGACATCTCGGCCGTGTGCGCGGCATTCGCGTTCATCGCGGACGGCGATACGGTGCGCGAACCGCGCATCGCGTTCGGCGGGATGGCCGCGACGCCGAAGCGCGCGACGCACACCGAAGCCGTGCTCGACGGCGCGCTGTGGCACGAAGCCACCGCGCAGGCCGCGATGCAGGCACTCGAGCGCGACTACCAGCCGCTGTCCGACATGCGCGCGACGAGCACGTACCGCCTCGATACCGCGAAGAACCTGATGTATCGATTCTGGCTGGAGACGCGCCCGCACGACCCGCTGCCGCCGCAAGCCCTGAATGTGCGTGAAGTGGCCGCCGAAGCCGGCGCCGACGCGGCGCGCGTCTGAAGACGGAGAACACCGAAAATGAACCAGCAAGCAGAACCGTTCCTGAGTACCCTCGACCCGCAAGCCGACGCCGCGCAGGTGCACGTATCGCGCGCTCACGAATCCGCGCACCTGCACGTGAGCGGGCGCGCCACCTACACCGACGACATTCCGGTCGTCGCCGGCACGCTGCACGCGGCGCTCGGCTTGTCGGCGAAGCCGCACGCGAGGATCGTGTCGATGAACTTCGACGCGGTGCGCGCGACGCCGGGCGTGGTCGCCGTGTTCACGGCCGACGATATCCCGGGTGTCAACGATTGCGGCCCGATCATTCACGACGACCCGGTGCTCGCCAAGGGCATCGTGCAGTTCGTCGGCCAGCCGATGTTCATCGTGGTCGCGACGTCGCATGAAACCGCGCGGCTCGCCGCGCGCCGCGCGCAGGTCGACTACGAGGAGCTGCCCGCGATCCTGACCGCGCAGGAGGCGCGCAAGGCAGAGACCTACGTGATCCCGCCGCTGAAGCTCGCGCGCGGCGACGCGGCCGCACGGCTCGCCGCCGCGCCGCACCGCGAGTCGGGCGAGATGCTGCTCGGCGGCCAGGAGCAGTTCTACCTGGAAGGGCAGATCGCCTACGCGGTGCCGAAGGACGACGACGGGATGCACGTGTACTGCTCGACCCAGCACCCGAGCGAAATGCAGCACCTCGTCGCGCACGTGCTCGGCGTCGCGTCGCACAACGTGCTGGTCGAATGCCGCCGGATGGGTGGCGGGTTCGGCGGCAAGGAATCGCAGTCGGGCCTGTTCGCGTGCTGCGCGGCGCTCGCCGCGTGGAAGCTGCTGTGTCCGGTGAAGCTGCGCCCGGACCGCGACGACGACATGATGATCACCGGCAAGCGGCACGACTTCCATTACCGCTTCGACGTCGGTTACGACGACGACGGCCGCCTCGACGGCGTGGCGCTCGACATGACGTCGCGCTGCGGCTTCTCGGCCGACCTGTCGGGGCCGGTGATGACGCGCGCGGTGTGCCACTTCGACAACGCGTACTGGCTGGGCGACGTCGACATCGCCGGCTACTGCGGCAAGACCAACACGCAGTCGAACACCGCGTTCCGCGGCTTCGGCGGCCCGCAGGGCGCGTTCGCGATCGAGTACATCCTCGACGACGTCGCGCGCTCGCTCGACCTCGATCCGCTCGACGTTCGTTATGCGAACCTGTACGGCAAGACCGAACGCAACGTGACGCCGTACGGGCAGACGGTCGAGGACAACGTGCTGCAGGAGCTGCTCGGCGAACTCGAGGCGACGAGCGACTACCGCGCGCGGCGCGCGGGCGTGCGCGAATTCAACGCGCGCAACACGGTGCTGAAGAAAGGCATCGCGATCACGCCGGTGAAGTTCGGGATCGCGTTCAACGTCACGCACTTCAACCAGGCCGGCGCGCTGGTGCACATCTACACCGACGGCTCGGTGCTCGTGAACCACGGCGGCACGGAGATGGGGCAGGGGCTCAACACCAAGGTCGCGCAGGTCGTCGCGCACGAGCTCGGCATCCGCTTCGGCCGGATCCGTGTGACCGCGACCGATACGAGCAAGGTGGCCAACACGTCCGCGACGGCCGCGTCGACGGGCTCGGACCTGAACGGCAAGGCCGCGCAGGATGCGGCGCGCCAGTTGCGCGAGCGACTCGCGGTGTTCGCGGCGAAGCAGTTCGGCGAAGGCAAGGTCGATGCGGCCGACGTGAAGTTCGGCAACGACTTCGTGTGGGTCGGCGGCAACGGCGTGCCGTTCGGCGAAGTGATCGCGAAGGCGTACCTCGCGCGCGTGCAGTTGTGGTCCGACGGTTTCTACGCGACGCCGAAGCTGTACTGGGATCAGTCGAAGCTGCAGGGCCGGCCGTTCTACTACTACTCGTACGGCGCGGCCGTGTCGGAAGTCGTGATCGACACGCTGACGGGCGAGATGCGCACGCTGCGCGTCGATGCGTTGCACGACGTGGGCGCGTCGCTGAACCCGGCGCTCGACGTCGGCCAGGTCGAAGGCGCGTTCATCCAGGGGATGGGCTGGCTCACGACCGAGGAGCTGTGGTGGAACAAGGGCGGCAAGCTGATGACGCATGCGCCGTCCACGTACAAGATCCCGACCGTGAACGACACGCCGCCCGAATTCAACGTGAAGCTGTTCCAGAACCGCAACGTCGAGGACAGCATCCACCGTTCGAAGGCCGTCGGCGAACCGCCGCTGCTGCTGCCGTTCTCGGTGTTCTTCGCGGTGCGCGACGCGATCGCGGCGGTCGGCGATTACCAGGTGAACCCGCCGCTCGACGCGCCGGCCACCGGCGAGTCGATCCTGCGCGCGGTGAGTGCGGTGCGCGCGGCCCGCGCCGTTCAGGCAGGCTGACATGAACGGGCCCGCACGCTCGCTTCGCGCCGCGCCGAACCCGACGTTCGCGCAGGGCACCGGCCAGCGCAACCGCGCGACCGGCGCGCCGGCACCGATGCACATCGTGTTGTTCGGTGCCGGGCACGTCGGTCACGCGCTCGTCACGCTGCTCGGCGCGCTGCCGTGCGTCGTGCAGTGGGTCGACACGCGCGACGAGCTGTTCCCGGACGAATGTCCGCCGAACGTGCAGCCGGAGCCGACCGACACGCCGGAGGCCGTCGTCGACGCGGCGCCGCCCGGCGCGTACTTCCTCGTGATGACGCACAACCACGCGCTCGATTTCTCGCTCGCCGCGCAGATCATGCGGCGGCGCGACTACGCGTACTTCGGGATGATCGGCTCGCGCACCAAGCGCGTGAAGTTCGAGCGCCGGCTTGCCGCACGCGGCGTCGATCCGGCGCGGCTCGTGGAGATGGTGTGCCCGATCGGCGTCGCGGGCATCGTCGACAAGGCGCCGGGCGCGATCGCGGTGGCCGTGTGCGCGGAGTTGCTGCAGGCACGTTCGGGCATGCCGGTGGCCGACGCGAAGGCGGCCGCGTCGGGGCGCGCGCGCGACGACGTGTCCTGCGCGCGGTAACGCCGCGCGGCGAGCGCAAGGCCGTTACCGGCGGGAGCGGGCCCCAGCACACGGCCGCGCGTTTTTGCATACACTGCACGGCAACGCGCGGCACCGGGCCGCGCTTTTCCGTGCAGGTGCCATGTCCGATCACCCGATTTATCTCGACGCGCTCGATACGAGCCTCGTCGCCATCGAGCGCTGGCTGTCCGGCGTCGATACCGAGCCAGCGGCGCTCGACGCGCTGCTCGCGTCGTTCTCCGCCGAATTCACGATGATCCTGACCGACGGCCGCGTGGTCGACCGCGACGGCACGCATGCGCTGTTCGCGAAGCTCGCCGGCGCGAAGCCGGGGCTGCGCATCACGCTGTCGGAGATTCGCGTGCTCGCGGCCGACGCGTCGCATGCGGTGATCACCTATCTCGAAGCGCAGCACGCGGCATCGGGCGAGCTGCCCGCGCGTCGCGCGACCGCCGTGTTCGAACGCGACGCGGCGGGCGTCGTGCGCTGGACCCATCTGCAGGAAACCTTCTGCACGGCCTGAGCGGCCGTGCTGCATCTCAGCGCTTGCGGCTGCGGGCGACCGTCAGCTCGTCGGACACGCTCTGCATCAGCGAGCACAGCCACGCGATGTCGGTCGGGCGGTCGGGCTGCGGATGCGTGAGCAGGTAGCTCTTGATGCGCGGGAACGGCACGGGCGGCGTGACGACGACGAGCGGCAGCAGCTGCGCATAGTGCGTCGCGAAGCGGCGCGTCGTCGTGAAGATCAGGTCCGACTGCAGCAGCACCTGCGGCACGATCCCGAAGTAAGGCAGCGTCGTCACGATGCGCCGCGTGAGGCGCGCACGTGCCAGGCCGATCTCGATCGCGTTGCGCTTGTCGCCGGTGTACGGCGTGGGCGCGACGTGCGCGGCCGACGCATACGCTTCGCGCGTGAGCGGCACCCGTGCGAGCGGATGCGCTTCGCGCATCAGGCACACGATCGTGTCGGAGAACAAATCCTGGCGCGCGAACTGCGGGTCGGGCTTCGGCCAGTTGCCGATCACGAGATCGAGCGCGCCGGATTCGA
Source organism: Burkholderia sp. YIM B11467 (assembly GCF_052952715.1). NCBI lineage: Bacteria > Pseudomonadati > Pseudomonadota > Betaproteobacteria > Burkholderiales > Burkholderiaceae > Burkholderia > Burkholderia sp. YIM B11467. Next base: position 428,170 of record NZ_JBQVSQ010000003.1, on the reverse strand, counting down.
GCGCGCCCGCGTGGTCGAGCGCGGGATTCAGCGAATCGATTTCCAGGTGCGCATGCGGCGCCGCGTCGCGAAAGCGCTCGATCAGCGTCGGCATGAAGAAATCGTTCAGGTAGTCGGGTGCAGCGACGCGAAACGTGCGCCGCGCCGACGACGGGTCGAAGTCGCCGTGCGGCGTCGCGATGAAGTCGACTTCACGCAGCGCGCGCTGCGCGGCTTCGAGCAGCGACGCGCCGTATTCGGTCGGCACCATCCCGGATTTGCCGCGCACGAGGATCGGGTCGTTCAGCGTCTCGCGCAGCTTGCGCAGCGCGGTGCTGATCGCGGGCTGGGTCTGGTTCAGCCGCAGCGCGGCCTGCGTGACGCTGCGCTCGAGCAGCAGCGTGCGCAATACGCGCACGAGCCAGATGTCGAGCGAGGCGGTACGGTCGTCGTCTTCCATCGGTGCCGGTTATTCAGGGGAAGCGTAACCTTACCGCAGCCGCGCGTTGCCGTGCGTGATACCGGCCATCACGCACGACCCTTGGGCAGCGTGCTGATCCGCTTGACCTCGCGCGATTCGAGCCAGTTCGGCGTGCGCGCGCAGTACAGCACCATCGGCAGCGCGTCCTCGCCCCAGAACAGCTGCTGGTTCATCCAGAAGGTCGGCACGCCGAACACGCCGAGTGCGATCGCGTCCGCGTTGTTGCGGGCCAGTTGCGCATGCGTCTCCTCGAACTCGATCAGCTCGTCGCCATGGCCGACGCCGACGCGTTCGCACAGCGCCGCGAAGCCTTCCGGCGTCGACGGATCGTTGCCGTCGCGCCAGATGAAGCGGAAGATTTCCAGCACGGTCCCGATATCGGCGCGCAGCGCGATCGCGAGGCGCAGCACCTTGTCGGAATCGAACGGGTGCGCGGGCGGCATCTTGAAGCGGATGCCGAGCTGTTCCGCGCGAAACAGCGCGTGACGGTACGTGAACGTGCGCTTGGCCGGCACGTCGGCGCTCGGGCGTTGCCCCCAGTGGCGCTGCAGGTCGATGAGCGATACCGCGACGGGTTCGAACGGCACGTCCGGCCACTTGTCATGCTGTTCGAGCAGCAGATAGGAGAACGGCGACACGAAGTCGAAGAACCAGGCGGGCTGGGCGGTGTCGAGGCCGGTTGTCATGACGATCTCCAGAGGGTGGGGCGTACGGCGGCCTCCATGGTACGCGGCGGTGCGCGCTTGCAGCAATGATCGCGGATCGTCTGCTCAGGCGGAACCGGGAGTCGCCCGAGGGGGATCGCCGGCCGGCGGCGCGGCAACGGTGCTTGCGTGCGGCTGGCCGGCGGCGCCTGGCGGCCCCGCCGGCGCGTCCTGGTCGTGCGAGGTGAGCCGCTCGCGCACGAAGCCGATGTGCTCGCGCAGCACGTAGAACTGCCCCGCGTACGCCAGCGGCATCTTCATCCGGTTCACGGCTTCCTCGATGTCGTCGAGTTCGTCGAGCAACTTGACGCGCTCTTCGGCCGTGTGTTCGCCGAGCGCGCTGCGTTCGAGCGCGATCAGCGCGCCGTACCAGCGGTAGATGCGCGAGCGCACGCGCCAGCCGTACAGCGACGGCACGAGCCGCAGCCCGGGGATCAGCACGACGATCAGCGGCACGATCACGACGAGCAGCCGGTCGACGAGGCTCGCGACCCAGAACGGCAAGCGCCGGTACAGGAAGGTCTTGCCCGACTTGTAATAGCGCGCCGCATCGTCGGACAGCGGGAAGCCGCGCGTGACCGACGACGGGAATTCGCCCGCATGCTGCAGGATCGTCGCGTGGCCGTGCACTTCGCGTGCGGCCTCGATCAGCAGGTCGGACAGCGCGGGGTGCAGCGAGTCGCGCGCGACCAGCTCGATCGTCGGTGCGACGGTGTGGATGTCGCTGGGCGGCAGGTTCTGGCCGAGATCGTAGACGCCCATCGGCAGCGTGATCGCGGTCAGGTACGGAAAGCGCCGCGCGTACGCTTCGGCCTGCGTGAACGAATACACGTGCACGCCGGGCGCGCGGAACAGTTTCGCCATGACCGGGATCTGCGTCGAGTCGCCGGACAGGAACGCCGCGTCGATCTTGCCGTCGAGCAGCGCGGTCGCGGCGTCCTCGCCGGCGGTCGGCAGCAGCTCGGTGGAGCCGCCCGGCACGATGCCGTTCATCTTCAGCAGCGCGAGGCTCAGCTCGCGCGCGCCGCTGCCTTCCGCGCCGAGCGCGAGCCGCTTGCCCTTGAAGTCGGACAGGCGCGCGACGACCGGGCCGCGGTACATGATCGCGAGCGGCACGTAGCCGATGCTGCCGAGCGAGACGAGCTGCTCGTCGCGCTCCTTCGGGCCGATGCCGCTCTGTACGAAGCCGACGTCGACCGCCGCGTTCGGGTTCGACAGCCGCGCGAGGTTCTGCGCGGACCCTTCGGACGATTCGACGTCGAGCGTGACGCCGTTCTTCGCGAGGATGGTCTTGTATTTCTGCGCGGCGTTCCAGTACGTGCTGCCGGGCGGCCCGGCCGAGATCACGAGGGTGGACGGCGGCGCCGGCTGGATCAGCCTGACCGCGAGCCAGACGGCCGCGCCCGCGAGCAGCACGGTGGGGCCGATCGACAGCGCGAGGTCGCGCCATGACACCGCGACGAAGCGGGCGAGGATGCGGCGAGGCGGGCGAGGGCGGGCTGGCTTCATGGGATCGGCGAATGACGCTGGCGTGACGCATCGATGACGGTCGTCGTGGACGATGCGCATTCTCGCGGCGATGGTACCCGGTTTCGCCGCGCGTGCGCGAGTCGGGCGGCCGTGGCGCGGCTGCGCGGCGACAGCGCCGGGGGCCGCCGCGTCAAAAGCTTTGCGCTTCCGCGGGCGCTGGATTACATTGTGCGACGCAGCCGCGCCCGATTCGCGCGCGACCCGGCACGCAATGAGACCGGGCGCGTCCGGCCGGCGGCTGTCCGGCCCGGCCGGCCCGCTCTCGCGTGCGCCGGCTGCCGGCCCGTCTCGCCTCTCTCGCATCGCCGTGGAAATCACCGGCTGTCCCGCCCGTTCGCGCGCGGGCCGGCTGTCTTTGGGGGTATCCGGCCGTACTGTGCACGGCCGTTCCGGAGTTACAAGGAGATAGCATGAAGTCGATCGTGTTGAGAGCGTTGGGTGTCGCCGCCGTGGCGGCTTGTCTGTCGGGCAGCGTGTATGCGCAGTCGAGCGATGCGGCGGCCACCGAGGCGCCGGCGGCCGCGACGAGCACGCCGAAGGCCGCCGCGAAAACCGCGAAGAAGGCGAACCGCCAGCTCGGCTACGCGGTGCGCAAGGCGATTTCGAAGCAATCGGGCGTCGACGTGGCGAACCTCGTCGTGCGCTCGAAGGGCGGCGCGATCTCGCTGCAAGGCACGATGCCGTCCCAGGACCAGATCGACAAGGCTGAAGCCGCGGCCAAGGGTGTGAAGGGCGTGACGTCGGTCACGAACAAGCTGACGGTCCAGCAGCAGTAACGCCGGGCGGCGGCGCGCGAGCGCCGCATGCGCCTGCTTTCAGGCGGGCCCCGGCATGCCGGGGCCCGTTTGCGCTTCAGAGGCCGCGAACCGCGTGCGACGCGGCGGCGGACCGATAACGATATCGAGAGGGCGGCGATGACGAGGCTCGGGTGGGGCAGGCAGATGGTTTTCGGTGCGGCGCTGGCCGCTGTCGCGATGCTCGGCGCCTGCAACGGCAACGACACGGGCGAGCGCAACCGGTTGCCCGGCTTCGTGTCCGGCAGCGTGCGCACGACCGCCTACGACGGCGCGAGCGACGATCTGCTGACGGCCGGCCTCGGCAAGACGGGCCTCGGCGCGGCGACCGCGCCCGGCTTCGCGAACGCATCCCGGCCGACGAGCGCCGAGCTGCGCCGTCTCGCGATCTGGTCGAACTACCGCGCGCTCGTCGACATGAGCGCGAACGGCGGCTACGGCCGTTTCTGGGGGCCGAACGTCGACCTGAACGGCAACGACACCCTCGGCGAAGGCAAGATTCCCGGCACCGAATATCTCGCGTACTCCGACGACGGCAGCGGCAGCAAGAACGTGACGCTGCTCGTGCAGGTGCCCGCCAGCTTCGATCCCGCGCAGCCATGCATCGTCACTGCGACGTCGTCGGGTTCGCGCGGCGTGTACGGCGCGATCTCCGCCGCCGGCGAATGGGCGCTCAAGCGCGGCTGCGCGGTGGCCTACAACGACAAGGGCGGCGGCAACGGCGCGCACGAGCTCGGTTCCGACACGGTCACGCTGATCGACGGTACGCTCGCCAATGCGGTGCTGGCCGGCACCGCGAGCCTGTTTACCGCGAACGTGACGAGCGGCGATCTCGCGGCGTTCAACAACCGTTTCCCGAACCGCTATGCGTTCAAGCACGCGCATTCGCAGCAGAATCCCGAACAGGACTGGGGGCGCGTGACGCTGCAGTCGGTCGAGTTCGCGTACTGGGCGCTCAACGAGCAGTTCGGACCGCTGATCGACGGCTCGCATCACGGCGTGCGCTATCGCGCGGGCGACATCACGACGATCGCCGCGTCCGTCAGCAACGGCGGCGGCGCGTCGCTCGCGGCGGCCGAGCAGGACAGCCGCGGCTGGATCACCGCGGTCGTGGTCGGCGAGCCGCAGATCAACGTGCGGATGGCGCCGAACGCGATCGTGCGCACGGGCGGCCAGCCGGTGCCGTCGTTCGGCCGGCCGCTGGCCGACTACGCGACGCTCGCGAACCTGTTGCAGCCGTGCGCGGCCGCGTCGGCGTCGCTCGCCGGCGCGCCGTACCTGAGCGCGCTGCCGGCCGCGACCACGCAGTCGATCCGCACGCAGCGCTGCGCGACGCTCGCCGCGGCCGGGCTCGTGTCGGGCGGCGATACGCAGAGCCAGGCCGCCGACGCGCTAGCGCAGCTGCATGCGGCCGGCTATCTCGCCGACTCCGACCTGCTGCAGGCGCCGATGTGGGATTCGCAGGCGATTCCGGCGATCGCGGTCACCTATGCGAACGCGTACACGCGCTCGCGCGCCACCGACAACCTGTGCAATTTCAGCTTCGCGACGACGAACCCGGCGACGGGCGCGGTCGCGCCGCCCGCCACGTCGCCGATGCCGGCCGTGTTCGGCCTCGGCAACGGCGTGCCGCCGACGTCCGGCATCGACCTCGTGTTCAACACGGGGGCGGGCGTCGACCACCGGCTCGCGACACCCGACGCGAGCTTCGCGGGCGCGCTGTGCCTGCGCCAGCTGTGGACGAACGGAATGCTCGGGATGCCGGCGAACGTCGACGCGGTGCGCGTGAACGCGAACCTGCAGGGCAAGCCGGCGATCATCGTGCAGGGCCGCAGCGACGCGCTGGTGCCCGTGAACCACGCATCGCGCGCGTACGTCGTGCAGAACGGCATCAGCGAAGGCGCGCGCAGCCAGCTCGTGTTCTACGAGGTGACGAACGGCCAGCACTTCGACGCGTTCCTGCCGGTCCCGGGCTTCGACACGCGCTTCGTGCCGGTCCACTACTACAACCTGCAGGCGCTCAACCTGATGTGGCGGCACCTGAAGAACGGCGCGCCGCTGCCGCCGTCGCAGGTGATCCGCACGGTGCCGCGCGGCGGCACGCCGGGCGCCGCGCCCGCATTGACGAGCGCGAACCTGCCGCCGATCTCGACCGCGCCCGGCGCGAACGCGATCACGACCGGCGCCGGCGCGATCGACGTGCCGCTCTGACGGCGCCCGCCGCGCCGCCATCACGAAGCCGGACAGCCGTCCGGCTTTTTCTTTTGGCCGGATGGAATCGGTCCCGTGCCGCCTTTTATCCGAATGGCGAGCGCTGTAACAAATTATTACTTTACGGCGGTAAATCAGGACCCTAATATGCGCCGGTATTTTCACTTAATTTAATAAATTCCATATACGAGAATATTCCTTTCCGTTTAGTTAATCGATCCTTTCGATTTTATTAAATCGACTCGAGCTGCGATTGGTCGCCGTTGCGCGATTAATCGGCATCTTGCCGAGGGGGATTGTTCGTCTGTCGGAAGCGAAGCGCCCTTGTCGGGCGGGCTTTGCCGGGTATAGTTTTGCCGTTGATTTTGTGCGTATGCGAATGCGTGGAATGAATTCGCATTGCTGCGGATTATTGAATTGTCGTTTGCAATGGAATTGATTCCATTGTGCAGTCGCAAAAATATGGGTGGGGTAAATCATGCCGGTCGGTATTCGCCGATCCGGTAAAAAACTCGGAGTGCGTCGCATAACGAATGCATTCCCGGTGCGGAGCGTCGGCGCAAATGATCCTTTGCGGCCGGCGGTATTTATCGTTCTGTTCGAGAGGCAATAATGACGACACGGAAGTCCTTGAAAGACGGTTTCGCGCTATTCGGAACGACACTGAGCCTGCCGCTCGCCGCAGCCGCGGCCGCGGCGCTGCTCGTCACGGGGTGCGGCGGAGATGACGGGCCGAGCCCGACCGCTTCGGCCGCCGCCGCGGCCGCGACGACGTCAGGCGGCAGCACGTCGGCCAGCACCAACGCCACGGCCGCCACCCCGGCCGACCAGCCGTTCGTCGACACCGACGTGTACGGCACCGGGCCGAACGACGCGGTCACGGATTCGACGGAAGGCGCCGCGGTCGTGCACCGCCAGGTCACGATCGGCGGCAAGACCATCAAGTACACGGCCACCACGGGCCACCTGACGACGATCGACCCGACCACGTCGGCGCCGAACGCGAAGATGTTCTACGTCGCCTACACGCAGGACAATCCGGACCCGTCGAAGCCGCGCCCGGTCACGTTCTTCTACAACGGCGGCCCCGGCTCGTCGTCGGTCTACCTGCTGCTCGGCTCGTACGGGCCGAAGCGCCTGCAGTCGTCGTTCCCGAACTTCACGCCGCCCGCGCCGTACAAGCTGCTCGACAACCCGGACAGCCTGCTCGACCGCACCGACGTGGTGTTCATCAACCCGGTCGGCACCGGTTATTCGGCGGCGATCGCCCCGGCGAAGAACAAGGACTTCTGGGGCACCGACCAGGACGCGCGCTCGATCGACCGCTTCATCCAGCGCTACCTGACCAAGTACTCGCGCTGGAATTCTCCGAAGTTCCTGTACGGCGAGTCGTACGGCACCGCCCGCAGCGCGGTCGTGTCGTGGGTGCTGCATGAGGACGGCATCGACCTGAACGGGATCACGCTGCAGTCGTCGATTCTCGACTACGCGAACGCGCTGTCCGCGCCGGGCATCTTCCCGACGCTCGCGGCCGACGCGTTCTACTGGAAGAAGACGACGCTCAACCCGACGCCGACCGATCTCGACGCGTACATGGTCCAGGCCCGCAACTACGCGGACAACACGCTCGCGCCGCTGGTGCAGAAGCCGAACCCACAGGACGGCGGCTTCGTGAACGTGCGTCTGAACCTGAACCTGCAGACCGCGCAGCAGATGGGCTCGTACATCGGCACGGACCCGACGTCGCTGATCCAGACGTTCGGCAACCCGGCCGCGCTCGGCAACGTGCCGTCGTCGAACGACAACCCGCCGTATACGTTCTTCCTGACGCTCGTGCCGGGCACGCAGATCGGCCAGTACGACGGTCGCGCGAACTTCACGGGCAAGGGCATCGCGCCTTACATCCTGCCGAACTCGGGCAGCAACGATCCGTCGATCACGAACGTCGGCGGCGCGTACACGGTTCTGTGGAACAGCTACATCAACACCGACCTCAAGTACACGTCGACGTCGTCGTTCGTGGACCTGAACGACCAGGTCTTCAACAACTGGGACTTCAGCCACACGGACCCGACCGGCGCGAACAAGGGTGGCGGCAACACGCTGTACACGGCCGGCGACCTGGCGTCGACGATGAGCGTGAACCCGGACCTGAAGGTGCTGTCGGCGAACGGCTATTTCGACGCGGTCACGCCGTTCCACCAGACGGAGCTGACGCTCGCGCAGATGCCGCTCGATCCGACGATCAAGGCACAGAACCTGACGATCAAGAACTACCCGTCAGGCCACATGATCTACCTGAACGACGCGTCGCGGACCGCGCTGAAGAGCGATCTCGCCAACTTCTACGACGGCATCCTCGCGAACCGCACCGCACTGCAGCGCGTGCTGAAGCTGCAGGCGCGCACGCAGCAGCTCAAGCAGCAGAAGCTGCAGCAGCAGGGGCAGTAAGCGCCGCGGGCGGCTCGCGCCGCCCCGGATGGACGACAGCCCGATCGGCGCAGGCCGGTCGGGCTTTTTTTTTTTTACGGCGGGTGACGGGCCGGCGCGTCGTGCGCCGGCGGGGAAGGGGCGGGCTAACCGCGCAGGAAACGGCGGCCGGGCCGCCTACGCAAGCACGAGCCGCACGCCGACCGCGACGAGCGTCGCGGCGAGCAGGTTGCGCAGCAGCCGCTCGGGCGCGCGCGCCGACAGCAGGCTGCCGAGCACGATGCCGGGCAGCGAGCCGATCAGCAGCGACAGCAGCATCGACCAGTCGACCGAGCCGAGCAGCCAGTGGCCCATGCCCGCGACGAGCGTGAGCGGCACCGCGTGCGCGATGTCGGAGCCGACGATGCGGGTCGTCGCGAGTGCCGGATACAGCAGCAGCAGCACGGTCACGCCGATCGCACCGGCGCCGACCGACGTCATCGACACGAGCACGCCGAGCACGGCGCCCGTCAGCACGGTCGACCACAGCGTGCGCGCGGGGCTCGGCGCGAGCGGGTTGCGCGCGGCGAACGCGGCGAGCTGCGGCCGGAAGATCAGCGCGAGCGACGTGAGCAGCAGCGCGACGCCGAGCACGAGCTGGATCATCCGCGCGGTGCCCGGCGCGTTCATCCCGTGTGTGTGCAGCCACCACAGCGTGAGCGCCGCGGCCGGCACGCTGCCCGTCGCGAGCCGGCCCGTGATGCGCCAGTCGATCGAACCTTTCAGGCCGTGGACCAGCGTGCCGGTGCCCTTGGTCGCGGCCGCGTACAGCAGGTCGGTGCCGACCGCCGTCGCGGGGTGGACGCCGAACAGCAGCACGAGGATCGGCGTCATCAACGAACCGCCGCCGACGCCCGTCAGGCCGACGAGGATGCCGACGAACAGACCGGACAGGGAGTACAGCAGATCGATATGGGGGAGCGACATCGGAAGCAGGCGGTTATGCGGCGTTCGGCGGCGGCGCGTGGGTCAAAGTCCGCCATTGTCGCAAAAGTGGCGCGTCGATGTACGACTGCGTTAAAAATCGGCTGGGAAGGCCCGTGCGGCGGGCGTCCGGGCGGGTGTGAAACGGGCGTTTGGACGGGAAGAGGGGCCGCTGACGGCGATCGGCCTGCAAGGCATCGCAAACCGGGCGTGTGCGTGCTGCCCGGTTCATGCCAAAAAGGGCGCGATGATATGCGCGCGGGTTCGATGCCGGCGACGGGTGCCGCCGGCCACCAGTCAATGCATCGCGGGGCCGACGCCTTCGACCGCGTCTTGCCGCCGGATGCGCAGCGCGAGGCCGATCAGCGCGGCCACGGCGGCGAACGCCGCGCCGAATGCAAAGGCCGCGTGGTAGCCGCCGTTCAGCGCGGCGAGCGGTGCGGCCTGCGCGGCCGCGAGCGTGTCGGTGCGGGCGGCCGCGAGGCTCGCGAGCACGGCGAGGCCGAGCGCGCCGCCCATCATGAACGCGGTATTGACGATTCCCGACGCGAGCCCGGAATCGGCCGGATCGACGTCGTTCATCGCGGCCAGCAGCAGCGGGTTGAACGCGACGCCCGCGCCGATGCCGAGCAGCGTCATGCCGGGCAGCACGTGCCAGACGAAGCCGCCGTCGACCGGCGCGCGCGAGAACAGCGCGAGGCCGCAGGCCGCGATCAGCAGGCCGGCCGCGATCGGGCCGCGGATCCCGAAGCGCATCACGATGCGCGCGGACAGCCCGAGCGAGAACGCGGCCATGATCAGGTTCGCCGGCAGGAACGCGAGGCCGACCTGCAGCGGCCCGTAGCCGAGCACGCGCTGCATGTAGAGCGCGGACAGGAAGAACCACGCGAACATCGCGGCCGCCCACAGCACGGCGATCACGTTCGCGAGTGCGACGTTGCGCGCGGCAAACAGCGTGAGCGGCATCAGCGGATGCGCGGTGCGCGACTCGATCGCGATGAACAGCGCGAGCAGTGCGATGGCCGCGCCGAGCAGCGCGACGGTTTGCGTCGACAGCCAGCCGGCTTCGTTGCCGCCGACGATCCCGTAGACCGCCAGCATCAGCGATGCGGTTACGGTGATCGCGCCCGCGACGTCGAGCCGCGCGGCGGCGGCCGGCGCGCGCATGCGCGGCAGCAGCGTGACGCACATCGCATAGACCGCGATGCCGATCGGCAGGTTGACGAGGAAGATCCAGTGCCACGACAGCGAACTCGTCAGCAGCCCGCCGAGCAGCACGCCGATGCTGCCGCCGCCCGCGCAGACGAAGCCGTAGACGCCCATCGCGCGCGCGCGTTCGCCCGGCTCGGTGAAGAGATTCATGATCAGCGACAGCGAGACAGCCGACACGACCGCGCCGCCGAGCCCCTGCACGGCGCGCGCGGCGATCAGCATCGTCTGCGATTGCGCGAGGCCGCATGCGAGCGACGCAACCGTGAACACGACGAGGCCCGCGAGGAACATGCGCCGCTGGCCGTACAGGTCGCCAAGCCGGCCGCCGAGCAGCAGGCAGCCGCCGAACGTCAGCAGGTACGCGTTGACGACCCACACGAGGGCCGTTTCGGTGAAATGGAGGTCGGTGCTGATCGACGGCAGCGCCACGTTCACGATCGTGCTGTCGAGCACGATCATCAGCACGCCGAGGCAGAGCACGATCAGCGCGTACCAGCGCTTCTCGCCGTGGATCCCGTGAGTCATGGGCTCGCAGCCTTCCGATAGTTATCTGAAAGGCTGCATTGTAGATGCCGACGGCGCGGGCTTCCTGCCGGTTTGTGGCAGGAGCGTCGCGTAGTCGCGCGTCCGGACATGACGGATGTTACGAGCGCGCCGGCAGTTCGCAGCCGTCGGGGCCGCACGCGGCCGCGTCGTTGCCGTCGAGTTCGACGATGCCGTCGCGCCATGCCTGGTCGAGCGCCTGTGCGAATGCGTCTGCCGGCTGCGCGCCCGACACCGCGTAGCGGCCGCCGAACACGAACAGCGGCACGCCGCGCCCGCCGATTTGCTCGGCGCGTGCGATGTCGGCTTCGACTTCGTCGCGGTACGCGTCGCTGCGCAGCACGGCTTCGACGGCCGAGCGCTCGAGCCCGGCTTCGACCGCGAATTCGGTCAGCTCCGCATGATCGAACAGCGAGCCATGCTCGCAGAAATACGCGCGGTACAGCCGCTCGGTCAGCGCATGCGCGCGGCCGGTCGCTTCCGCGAGTTTCACGAGCCGGTGGCCGTCGAGCGTGTCGCCGGCGAGCGTGCCGGGCAGGTCGTAGCGCAGCCCAACGCTCGCGGCCGCGTCGGTGATCTGGCGCAGCATCTGGTCGACCTGCGGGGGCGACATCCGGTACTTGCCCGCGAGCATTGCCTCGACCGGCTCGACGGGGTGGCCGGGCATCAGCCGGTACGCGCGCAGCGCGACGTCGACGCGGTCGGCGTGCGCGAACGCGGCGAGCGCCTCGTCGAAGCGGCGCTTGCCGATCCAGCACCACGGGCAGATCAGGTCGGACCAGATTTCGACGGTCAGGGTCGGGCGGGTAGTCGGGGCGGGAGCGGTCGTCATGGGCGGTTCCGGGCGGCAAAAAAATGTAACCGAGACTATATCATTTTGTGCTTCGACGCTTCGTCGTCGCCAGGCCCGTGTGGAACGGGCCCGTGCCGGACGTATCACGAAGCATAGACACGGAAGCCGCGTCCCGATAGCGAGGGGCGATGCCGGCCGTTGCCGCGTGCCGCGACGAGGTGGGGCGAAGCGGCCCGCCGGGCACGCGGCTTACGCGTCGCCTTGCGTCTCCTTCAGGTGCTTGAGGTGCTTGTAGACCGTCGCGCGGCCCATCCCGAGCACGTTCGCCACGTAGTTCGCCGCGCTCTTGCCGCGGAACGCGCCTTCCGCGTAAAGCGCCTCGACGAGCTCGCGCCGGTGTTCGCGCGTGAGCCCGTTCAGCCCGACCTGTCGCTCGTGCAGCCAGCCGTGCAGGAACGTGTTGATGCGCTCCTGCCAGTCGTCGCGGAACAGTTCGTCGGGCTGCGCGACGATGCCCGCGCCCTTGATGAACAGGTCGAGCGTCGCGCGCACCTCGTCGAACACCGCGATGTTGAAGTTGATGCACATCATCCCGGCCGGGCGGCCTTCGTCGTCGAACAGCACGTTGCTGACGCAGCGCATCCGCCGGCCGTCCCAGTTCAGCTTCTCGTACGGGCCGATCACGCGCTCGCGCGCGGAATGATCGATTTCCTCGAGCGCGGAATCGTCGCCGACCTCGCGCTTCGACAGGTTGTTCGCGAGATACAGCACGGTCTGGTCGTGCAGGTCGTGGATCACGACTTCCGCGTACGGGAAGAACAGCGCGGCGATACCGTCGGCGATCGGCGCATAGCGGGTGAGCAGCAGGTCTTTGACGGGGGATTTCTTCTTGCGCATCGGTGTCGCCATCTCGAGTGGACGGGAGCCGGGCGGCGCATCGGGCCGGCGTGCCGCTGAGCCTGTGGCCGGCATGCCCGTGCGCCCGCGCGCGGCCGCCGCGGCGGTTGCGCCATTGTATCGGCCCCGCGCTCGCGTGCCGCTCATGCGCGTGTCAGGTGCGTGTACAGCGCGTGCGCGATGGCGATGTCCTCGAGCCCGAGGCCGATCGAGCGGAACAATACGTGACGCGTGCGCGACGGCGCCGCGCAGGTGCCGGCGACGAGCGCGGGCAGGTCGCCGACGATCCGCGCGGTGTCCCAGCCGTGATCGGCCACCGCGATCTGCATCTCGCCGGCGCTCGCGGGCGTCGTGTGCCGGTAGTCGCAGTACACGTCCATGTCGGGCAGCCACGCGGGCGGAATTTCGTGTGCGCGCGCGACGTTCGTGCTGATCGACGTGACGAGTGCGGGGCGCGTGAGCATCCCGTCGCCGAGCACGGGCGTGCCCGACGACGTGCACAGCATCACGACGTCCGCGTCGCGTACGCAGGCCTCGACGCTCGCAGCCGGCCGCACGCGCGGGTCGAGCTGCGCGAGCGTTGCCTGCAGCGCCGCGTCGCCGGCGAGTGCGGGCGAATACACGCGGATCGTCTCCCAGTCGCGCAGCGCCGCCGTGTGCCGCAGGTGCGCGAGCCCGACCGCGCCCGCGCCGACGATCGCGAGATGGCGCGCATCGCGCGGTGCGAGACAGTCGACCGCGAGCGCCGTCGTGCCGGCCGTGCGCTCGACGGTCAGCAGCCCCGCGTCGCACCACATCAGCGGCTGGCCCGTGCGCATCGACATCAGTGCGGTCCACGCTGTGACGATCGGTTTCCCGCCGGTCACGACGTACGGCGATAGCTTCGCGCCGAACACCTGTTCGTCGGCGAGCGCGCCGAGATAAGTGATGAAGTCGCCGGCATTTTCGGGAAACAGCGTGAGGGTCTGCGGCGGCTGCACAGCGCGCGCCGCGGCGAGCGACGCGAACATGCGGCGCAGCGTGCCGAGCACGTCGAGCGACGGCAGGGCCGCGCGCACCGCGGCTTCGTCGACGGTCAGCGGCAGGGTCGGGACGGTTTGCATCATGGGGACATCTCCGGTCGGAGCTGGACGGTACAGTCTCGAAAGACGGCGTCCGGCGGTGTTCGTGATGGACGAAAAGTCTAATATAGACAAACTAAATCGGGAGAATTTTTCTTTTCGAGACTCTGTGTTGTCGTGGGTTTTCTGGAAAACACTGGAAAATCAACGGTGTTTTCGAGTGGTCGTAAAAATTCAGGCGCGATGTGAAGGCGCACGATCCTCGTATCCCCTATAGTCTAATATAGACTTTGAGTCTATATTTCGCATGCAGGACACGACGTGTCGCCGTGCGGCGGCCGCCTCCCTCGAGTGCCGATTCGGCGCCCGGTCGAGGGCGTCGTGCGACCGATCTTCATCGCCTCAATCCAGAACAGAAGGACCGCCATGAACTGGAAGCTTTCCCTTTGCGCCGCCGCGGCGCTTGCATGTACGGCCGTCGCGGCCCATGCGGAACAGACCACGTTGCGCTTCGGGATCGAAGCCGCCTATCCGCCGTTCGAGAGCAAGACGCCGGCCGGCCAGCTGCAGGGTTTCGACGTCGACATCGGCAACGCGGTGTGCGCGAAGCTGAACATGAAATGCGTGTGGGTCGAGAATTCGTTCGACGGCCTGATTCCGGCGCTGCAGGCGCGCAAGTTCGACGCGATCAACTCGGCGATGAACATCACCGCGAAGCGCAAGCAAAGCATCGACTTCACGCCGGCCATCTACGTGGTGCCGATCGTGATGGTCGCCAAACGCGGCTCGCCGCTGCGGCCCGACGTCGCGAGCCTGCGCGGCAAGCACGTCGGCGTGCTGCAGGGCTCGTCGCAGGAGGATTTCCTGAAGGCGCACTGGGCCAATGCGGGCGTGGCCGTCGTGTCGTATCAGGACCAGGACCAGATCTACGCCGATCTCGTCGCGGGGCGTCTCGATGCGGCCGTGCAGGAAGCGCAGACCGCGCAGGACGGTTTCCTCGACAAGCCGGCCGGCCGCGACTACCAGATCGTCGGCGAGCCGCTGAAGGATCCGGCGACGCTCGGCGAAGGCACGGGCTTCGGGATGCGCAAGGGCGACAAGGTGCTGCAGGCGAAGATCGTCGGCGCGCTCGATGCGCTGAAGAAGGACGGTACGCTCGGCGCGCTGTCGCAGAAGTACTTCAAGCGCGACATCGTCGCGAAGTAAGCACGGCCGCGCGCCGGCCGCGGTGCCGGCGCGTGTCGCATCCAATCTCGACGCAGTACGGGGAACCATGGATTTCGACGTCATCGTTCTGGGGGCCGGCATCGTCGGCGTGTCGTCGGCGCTGCATCTGCAGGATCGCGGGCTGCGCGTCGCGCTCGTCGACCGGCGCGCGCCGGGCGAGGAAACGAGCCACGGCAACGCCGGGCTGATCGAGCGCTCGTCGGTCGTGCCGTATGCGTTTCCGCGCCGGCTCGGCACGCTGCTGCGCTATGCGCGCAACCGCTCGGTCGATCTCTATTGGGACTACCGCGCGCTGCCTGCCTATGCGGGATGGCTCGCGCGCTTCTGGCGCGAATCGTCGCCGCAGCGGCTCGCGGCCGCCGCGCGCGACCTGCTGCCGCTCGTCGCGGCGAGCGTCGTCGAGCACGACGCGCTGCTCGCGCGCACCGACGCGCAGCCGCTCGTGCATGACGGCGGATGGATCGAGGCATTCCGGTCGCTCGCGCTGTTCGATGCGGAAGCGCGTGCGCAGCAGCGCGTGGCCGCCGCGCACGGGCTGCGGATGACGGTGCTCGACGCGCGTGCGCTGCGCGAGCGCGAGCCGGGCGTCAGCGACGCGTTCTGCGGCGCATTCCACTGGCAGGATCCGAAGACCGTGTCGAGCCCGGGCGGGCTGACGAAGGCTTATGCGCGGCTGTTCGAACGCGACGGCGGCACGTTCGTGCGGGGCGACGCGACGACGCTCGCGCAGGTGGATGACGGCTGGCGGGTCGGTACCGAGCACGGGCCGATCTCGGCACGCTCGGCCGTGGTCGCGCTCGGGCCCTGGTCAGATCACGTGTTCGCGCCGCTCGGCTACCGGATTCCGCTGCGCGCGAAGCGCGGCTATCACATGCATTACCGGCCGACGCGCACGCCGCTGAACGTGCCCGTGTGCGATACCGAGGAAGGTTTCGTCGTCGCGCCGATGGAGGGCGGCCGCCTGCGGCTCACGACCGGCGTCGAGATCGCACTGCGCGACGCGCCGCCGACCGGCGTGCAACTCGCCCGTGCCGAACCGCTGGCGCGCGACGCGTTCGGCATCGGTGAGCGGCTCGATCCCGAGCCGTGGCTCGGGATGCGGCCGTGCACGCCCGACATGCGTCCGGTGATCGGGCCCGCGCCGCGTCATCGGCATCTTTGGTTCGCGTTCGGCCATTGCCATCACGGGCTGACGCTCGGCCCCGCGACCGGGCGCCTGCTTGCCGAAATGATGACGGGCGCGCCGACCTATATCGATCCCCATCCGTATCGGCCCGCGCGCTTCGGTTGAACCTGCGGCGCGGCGATACGGCCCCGGTTGCCGCCGCCGTGCGCGCTCCGATTGCGATGCGGCTGTCACAGTTTTTCGTTCGGCTGTCCGTATTGTCGAATGCCACGCGATCGGAAATGATCTGCGTAATCGTCAAGAAAGAAATCGCGGAATAAAGAAAATAAGCCAATTCGCGATTTATCAATGCATTTTCATATCGCTGAAATGCGCAATGCGTAGCCGGCACTGACGAGGTGCCGCACCGTCGCGACCGGACGTTCCGGCGTGACGCGGAATGTACCGGAACACGTTACCACGGGGCTCGCAAACGTTACGTTACATCCGCGTTCCATCAGCCTTTTTCGTCAGATGATTCGGACTCCGCAACCGTCCGCAACCCGCCTGTTTCGCCTGAAATCAATAAAAAAAGCGTTATCGAGCAGAAATGGACAGACGAATGGATCCGCTTTTTTGAATTGGCACGCTTCGTGCAATCCGTCCCCATGCTTTATCAACGTAGTGCCAACCGAGATGGGGTGAATAAGGATGGGACAAAATCTTAAATTGACGGGTGTGGCGCTGTCGGTCGCGACGGTGTTCGGGGTACTGGCTTCGGGTTCCGCGATGGCGGGGGCCCTCGATTCGCTGCCGATCCCGCAAGTGATCGTCAATCCGCCGACGAACAGCGTGTCGGTCGGGCTGGTCGCGACGGGCACGTCGCCGCTGGGCTCGGTGACCGTGGCGGCGGGCGGGGCAGGCGCAATCCAGACGTCGCTCGGCGATCCCGGCCAGGTGCTGTCCGGCGCCGTGGGGGCGGTGACGGGGGCACTCGGTGGTGGCGGCGGCACGGTGACGCCGCTCGCGCCGGTACAAGGTGTGCTGAACCAGGTGACGGGCGCGCTCGGTAGCGGCAACCCGGCGGGCGCGTTGACCGGTGCATTGAACACGGCGACCGGCGCGCTGAGCAACGCACTCGGTACCGCAACGGGCGCACTGGGCGGTATCGGCGGCGGCGCGAATCCTTTGGCGCCGGTACAAGGTGTGGTGAATCAGGTGACGGGTGCGCTTGGTGGCGGCAACCCGGCAGGCGCATTGACTGGTGCACTCGGCACGGTGACTGGCGCGCTGGGCGGTATCGGCGGCGGTTCGAATCCGCTGGCGCCGGTGCAAGGTGTGGTGAATCAGGTGACGGGTGCGCTCGGTAGCGGCAACCCGGCAGGCGCGTTGACCGGTGCACTCGGCACGGTGACCGGTGCGCTGGGCGGTATCGGTGGCGGTTCGAACCCGCTGGCGCCGGTGCAAGGTGTGGTGAATCAGGTGACAGGCGCGCTCAGCGGCGGCAATCCGGCCGGTGCACTGACTGGCGCATTGAATACGGCGACCGGCGCGTTGAGCAACGCACTCGGTACCGCAACGGGCGCATTGGGCGGTATCGGCGGCGGCTCGAACCCGTTGGCGCCGGTCCAAGGCGTGGTGAATCAGGTCACGGGCGCGCTGAGCGGCGGCAACCCGGCGGGTGCACTGACCGGCGCGCTGAACACGGCGACGGGGGCACTGAGCAGCGCACTCGGCTCCGCAACGGGCGCACTGGGCGGCATCGGTGGCGGCAACCCCGCAGGCGCACTGACCGGCGCTCTCGGCACGGTAACGGGTGCATTGGGCAACATCGGTGGCGGCTCGAACCCGCTCGCGCCGGTCCAGGGTGTGGTGAACCAAGTCACGGGCGCCCTCGGTGGCGGCAATCCGGCCGGCGCGCTGACCGGCGCTCTCGGCACGGTAACGGGTGCATTGGGCAACATCGGTGGCGGCTCGAACCCGCTCGCGCCGGTCCAGGGTGTGGTGAACCAAGTTACGGGCGCCCTCGGCAGCGGCAACCCCGCCGGCGCACTGACCGGCGCACTCGGCACGGTAACGGGTGCATTGGGCAACATCGGTGGCGGCTCGAACCCGCTCGCGCCGGTCCAGGGTGTGGTGAACCAAGTTACGGGCGCCCTCGGCAGCGGCAACCCCGCCGGCGCACTGACCGGCGCACTCGGCACGGTAACGGGCGCACTGGGCAACATCGGCGGCGGTTCGAACCCGATCGCGCCGATCCAAGGCGTCGTCGACCAGGTCACGGGCACGCTCGGCAGCGGCAACCCGGCCGGCGCGCTGAGCAATGCGGTCAACACGATCACGGGCACGCTCGGCAACGTCGGCGGCGCAGGGAGCCCGCTCGCGCCGGTGCAAGGCGTCGTCACGCAGCTCGCGGGCACGCTCGGCGACGGCAATCCGGCAGGCGCACTGACGAACGCGCTGAACTCGGTGACGGGTGCGCTCAGCGGCGCGAACCCGCTGGCGCCGGTGCAAGGCGTCGTGAACCAGGTCGTCGGCACGCTGTCCGGCGCCGGCGGCGGCAGCCCGATCACGCCGATCACGAACCTCGTCAACGGCCTGCAGAACGCGCTGCCGACGGGCGGCAACGCGGCCGGCGCGCTGACCGGCGCCCTTGGCTCGGTGACGGGCGCACTCGGCAACCTCGGCGGGTCGAATCCGCTGGCGCCGGTGCAGGGCGTCGTGAACCAGGTCGTCGGCACGCTCGGCAGCAGCAACGCGGTCGGCACGGCCACGAACGCACTGGGTAACGCGGTCGGCTCCGTGGTGGGCGCGCTCGGCGGGCTGGGCGGCACGAACCCGCTGGCACCGGTGCAAGGCGTCGTGAACCAGGTCGTCGGTACGCTCGGCAGCGGCAATCCGGCCGGTGCACTGACGGGCGCGCTGAACTCGGTGACGGGCGCACTCGGCAACCTCGGCGGGTCGAACCCGCTGGCACCGGTGCAAGGCGTCGTGAACCAGGTCGTCGGAACGTTGTCGGGCGCGGCGGGCAACAACCCGATCGCACCGATCACGAACCTCGTGAACGGCCTGACGGGCGGCGGCAACCCGGCCGGCGCACTGACCGGCGCGCTCGGTTCGGTGACGGGCGCACTCGCGAACGGTCCGGCGGCCCTCGGGCAGGCTGCCGGCGCGTTGACGGGCGCGGCCGGTTCGACGGCTGCGGCCGGCGGCAGCCTGCTCGGTTCGGGCGCGAACGCGGCCGGTGGCACGGCGGGCGCGGTCGGCTCGCTGCTGACGACGGGCGCGAACGCGACGGCGACGGTCGTCAATGCGGTCGGCACGACGGTGGGCACGGCGCTCGGCTCCGCGCCGGGCCTGTCGGTCACGCCGCATTCGGGCAGCAGCTCGCCGAGCAACCCGCTTGCACCGGTGACGTCGCTGCTCCAGTCGCTGACGGGCGCACTGCCGAAGTAACCTGCCTGATTGCCCGGCGGCGCCGTCTCGGCCGCCGGGCAATACGGGGCGCGCAACGCGGCATGACAGGAATGTCATGCCGCGTTGTCTTTTGATGCCGCGCTTTCTTTCGTCGCACGAATGGCCGCTGCCGACCCGCGCCGGACGGCATGGAATAACCGGCCGCCTCCGTCCGTTTACATACCGAATCCCGGCACGGCCGCCCGGCGGGATAATGATCGCGACGAAGCCGATCGTCCCGTCCGGTGCCGCCGTGCCGCGAGGCCACGTCAAGGAGAACGGCAATGAAACGGATGCTCCTCGCCGCCGCGCTGACAGCGGCGATCGTGCGGCCGGCGGCCGCGGAACCGCCCCAGGTCGGCGACGGGAAACTGGTCGACGAAGCGCACATGACGTTGTACGTGTTCGATCGCGACGCGCCTGGCAAGAGCGCGTGCGACAGCGCCTGCGCGGCCAACTGGCCGCCCGCGCTCGCCGACCCGTACGACAAGGCATCGGGCGCGCTGAGTCTCGTTGCGCGCGACGATGGCAAGAAGCAATGGGCGTATCGCGGGCGCCCGCTGTATCGCTGGAAGATGGATCACAAGGCCGGCGACACGGGCGGCGACGGGATCGGCGGCATGTGGCACGTCGCGCGTCCATGATGGCGCGACGGTGTGATGGGGCGGCGACGCGCGAGGCATCCTGATGAGCTACGAATCGGATCTGCTGGTGTGGCTGCCGCATCTCACGCGCTATGCGCGTGCGCTGACGGGCGACCGGGCCTGGGCGGACGATCTCGTGCAGGACACGCTCGAGCGTGCGCTGAACCGGCCGCCGCGCGATGGCGGCAACCTGCGCGCGTGGCTGCTGACGCTGCTGCGGCATCGCTTCATCGACCAGTTGCGTGCGCGGCACGAGATCGCGGTCGACGACGCGACGGCGCCGTGGCAGACGATGGCCGCGCCGGCCGGCGAGATCGGCGGGCTGGTGCTGCGCGACGTGCAGCGCGCGCTGTACCGGCTGCCGGTCGAGCAGCGCGAGGTGCTGCTGCTGGTCGCGCTCGAAGAGTTGAGCTATCGCGACGCCGCGCAGGTGCTCGGCGTGCCGGTGGGAACCGTGATGTCGCGGCTCGCGCGGGCGCGCGGGCAGATGCGCGCACTGCTGTCGGACGAGCCGTCGGCGCACGGCACGGCCGCGTTACGGGTGATCGGGAAAACATGATGGACGATTCGCACAAGCCTTCGAACGAGCGGGACGACGATGCGTCGGCACAACTGCTGTCCGCGTTGCTGGACGGCGAGCTGTCCGGGCACGAGCACCGCGAGGTGCTCGAGCGCCTGCAATCCGATCCGGAGGAGGCCGAACGATTCGCACATTACCGGGCGCAGCGCGACGCGCTGCAGGCGCTGTTTCCGCTGCCGAGCGCCGCGTCCGCGCTGTTCGTGCAGCGTCGCGCGTCGCGCCGGCGCGGGTTCGCGTATGCATTCGCGGGGCTGGCGGCCGGGCTGCTGATCGGCGTCGCGCTGCACGCGGGCTGGACGGCGTTCGGCAGCGCACCGGCGTTTGCCGCGCGCGCGGATGTCGCGTATGCGGTGTACGCAGCCGATCGCGAGCATCCGGTCGAGGTCGGCGCGGGCAATCCCGAACGTCTCGCCGCGTGGCTGTCGGCGCGTGTCGGGCGACCCGTGCGCGCCCCGTCGCTCGACGAATACGGCTATGCGCTGCTGGGCGGCCGCTTGCTCCCCGGCGAAGCGGGGCCGGCCGCGCAACTGATGTACCAGCGCGCGGACGGCGAGCGCGTGACGCTGTACGTGACCGCGTACGACACGCGGCACCTCGCGCCGCAGGCGATGTCGGCCGACGGCCGCTACACGTATTTCTGGTCGGATCGCGGCATGGGCTACGCATTGTCCGGCCGCGGCGACGAACGACGCCTGCGCGAGCTCGCGATCGAAGCGTGCGGCGCGCTCGGCGGCTCGACCGACGCGTGGAAGGGATGACGCGCGCGGCGCCGGCAGGGAGCAGCCGATGAAGACGACGATGGCAAAGGGGCTGGTGCTGGCGGCGCTCGTGACGGGCGCCGCGCTTGCACGAGCGGACGGCGACGCGCCCGTGCGCGTGCCGGTCGACGCCGACGGCGTGCAGCGGGTGGCGATCGTCGGCGGCAGCTATTTCTTCCATCCGAACCACGTGATCGTGCGGGCGCACGTGCCGGTCGAGCTGACAATTTCGGCGGAGCGCGGCCTGGTGCCGCACAGCTTCGAAATCGATGCGCCGCAGGCCGGTATCGCGGTGCACACCGAACTGACCACGACACCGAAGACCTTTCGCTTCACGCCGACACAAGCGGGCCGGTTCGCCTACTATTGCACGCATCGGCTGCTGTTTTTCAGGAGCCATCGCGAGCGCGGGATGGAAGGCGTGCTCGACGTCGAGGCGGCGCCGTGATCGCCGCGTTGCTGGCCGCGAGCCTGATAGGAGCGAGCATGACAGCCGATCCCGTGACCGTCGCGCAGACGCATTTCGACCACGTCCGCTCGTACCGCGCGACGATCCGCTCGTCGGCGCGGGGCGGCGAGCACACCGAATTCCGCTATGCGTACCTGAAACCGGGTTTCGTCCGGATGGATTTCGTGTCGCCGCATCACGGCGCGGTGCTCGCGTACGATCCCGGCGAAGGCAAGGTGCGGCTGCGCCCGTTCGGCGCACACGCGCCGCCCGCGCTGACGCTGTCGCCGTCCAATCCGCTCGTGCGCGACCGCAGCGGCCACCGGGTCGACCGGTCGGACGTCGGCGAACTGCTGCGCAACGTTCATGCGCTGCAGCAAGGCGGCGCGACGGTGACCGAAGGCGAGGAGGCCGTCGGCGGCCGGACCGCGCTGCGCGTGTCGGTCACGGGCGCGCCCGCGCACGTGGTCGACGGTGTGCATCGCTACCGGTTGTGGCTGGACACCGAGGACGGCTTTCCGCTGAAGGTCGTCAGCTTCGCGGACGATGACGACGTGCCGCTCGAAACCGTGACGCTTGACGATGTCGAGATCGACGTCGCGTTTCCCGAGCGCTTCTTCGCGCCCTGACCGGCGCCCTGATTCATGCCCGTGACGGGCACGCCGGAGGCTGCATGGCGGAATACCGGTTCTCGACGACCTGGCGCGTGGATGCGCCGCTCGCGGCGGTCTGGGACGCGATCTACCAGGTCGACCGCTGGCCCGACTGGTGGAAGGGCGCCGTGCGCACCGTGGAGATCGAGGAGGGCGACGCGCGCGGCGTCGGCGCATTGCACCGATATACGTGGAAGGGCGCGCTGCCGTACCGGCTGACCTTCGACATGCGCGTGCGGCGCGTCGAGCCGCCGCATGCGCTCGAAGGCCGCGCGAGCGGCGCGATCGAAGGCAACGGATGCTGGTCGTTTGCCGGTGACGGTGCGTGCACCGTCGTGCGCTACGACTGGCATATCCGTACGCACGTGCGCTGGATGAACTGGCTGGAGCCGCTCGCGCGGCCGCTGTTCCGCTGGAATCACGACGTCGTGATGCGCGAAGGCGCGAAGGGTCTCGCGCGGCTGCTGGGCGCGGCGGTCGAGACGGAGGGCCGGACGTTCCGGCCGCTGTCGGGCGCGGGCTGCGCCGACGCGTGACCGCGTGTGACGACGATCCGCGCCGCTCAGCGCGCGTACGCCATCACCGCGCCGTCCACCACCAGTGCCACGCGTTCGCCGATGGCCGGACACCGGTGTCCCGGCACGCGTACGCGCACGAGTACGTCACTATCGGCATCGAGGCGCGCGAGCACGTCCGCGTCCTGGCCTGCGAACTGCGCGGCTTCGACGCGCGCCGTATGGCCACGTGCCGCGTCGACCTGCGTGACCGGCACGATGCCGAT
This sequence comes from Burkholderia sp. YIM B11467, assembly GCF_052952715.1. Classification (NCBI taxonomy): domain Bacteria; kingdom Pseudomonadati; phylum Pseudomonadota; class Betaproteobacteria; order Burkholderiales; family Burkholderiaceae; genus Burkholderia; species Burkholderia sp. YIM B11467. Next base: position 404,920 of record NZ_JBQVSQ010000003.1, on the reverse strand, counting down.
CTGCTCGGGACGCAGCATCGCGTCGGCCGGCCCGTCGGGTAGCGGCGCGACGAGCGGCAGGTCGCCGAGCGCGCACGCGATGCGCGCGTTGTGCACGCGGCCCGCGAGCAGCACGGCCTGACCGACGAACGACGCGACGTCGCGCGTCACCGGCTGCCGGTACAGCATCTGGGGCGCGGCCGTCTGCACGAGCCGGCCTTGCCACATCACCGCCACTTCGTCGCCGAGCGTCATCGCCTCGGGCTGGTCGTGCGTGACGAGCACCGACGTCGCGCCCGCCGCGGCGAGCGCGTCCGCGACCGCGCTGCGCGTTTCGTGCCGCAGCGACGTATCGAGCGCGGAAAACGGTTCGTCGAGGATCACGAGCGACGGCTCGGGCGCCAGCGCGCGCGCGAGTGCAACACGCTGCTGCTGCCCGCCGGACAGTTGCTGCGGCGCACGGCTCGCATACGAAGCGGGCAGGCCGACCATCTCGAGCAGTTCGTCGACGCGATGATGGCGCCGCCGCGCCGCGCGCGGCAGCCCGAACGCGATGTTGTCGGCCACCGACAGATGCGGAAACAGCGCGCCTTCCTGCGGCACGTAACCGATCCGGCGCTGTTCGGGCGGCAGGTGCACGTCGGGCGCGGCCACACGACGCCCGTCGATCTCGACGGTGCCGCGCTCGGCACGCTCGAAGCCGCACAGCACGCGCAGCAGCGTCGTCTTGCCGCTGCCGGACGGGCCGAGCAGCGCGAGCCGCGAGCTGCGCCGCACCGTGAGATCGATGTCGTGCAGGACGGTATGCGATCCGAACGATTTGGACAGGCCGTGAATGCGTAATTCGCTCATGAGCGGTTCCGGAGAAAAAGGGCGGCGCTCAGTCGCGCACCGACGCGCGGCCGAGCAGCAGGAACAGCAGTCCCGAAGCGCCCAGCGACAGCGCGACGAGCAGCGCCGCATAAGGCGCCGCGGCCGCGAACGCGAGCGTCGCCGTATCGCTCCACACCTGCGTCGCGAGCGTGCGGGTGCCGATCGGCGACAGCAGCAGCGTCGCGTTGAGTTCCGTCACGACCGAAATGAACACCATCGTCGCAGCCGCGCCGAGGCCCGGCGCCGCGAGCGGCAGCACCACGCGCGTGAGCGTCGCGCGCCAGCCGAGGCCGAGCGAGCGTGCGGTTTCCTCGAGCCGGACCTGCACGTGCGACAGCGCCGCACGCACGCTGACGACCGCGAGCGGCAGGAACAGGATCGCGTACGCGCCGACGAGCGCCGGCGCGCTCTGGTAGAGCGGCTGCAGCAGCCGCACCGTGATCGACACGATCGCGAGCGCGACGACGATGCCCGGCACGCCCTGCACGGTCATCGCCGTGCGTTCGAGGAGCGTCGCGACGCGGCCCGGATAACGGACCAGCAGGAACGCGAGCGGCAGCGCGAGCAGCGTCGTGACGGCCGCCGCCGCGAGGCCGTAGCCGCTCGACGCGAGCGTGGTCTGCCACAGCAGCTCGGGCGACACGTCGGCCGGCGTGACGGCGGCCGCGCCCTGTTGCGTGAGCCAGTAGCCGATCATCGCGAGCGGCACGCCGAGCGTCGCGGCCGCGAGCGCGGCAAACGCGACGGCGACCGGGCCGCGAAGATACCCGAGCGGATAACGCATCGCGACGCGGCGCGCGGCGCGGTGCGTATGGCCATAGCGTGCATGGCCGCGTGCACGCGCCTCGATTGCGAGGCACAGCAGGCACAGCGCGATCAGCACGCAGCCGAGCAACGATGCGCCGCCGCCGTCGAACGCGGTGCGGTATTCCGCGAAGATCTCGGTGGTGAAGGTACGAAAGCGCAGCAACTGGAACGCGCCGAACTCCGACAACACGCCGAGCGCGACGAGCAGCATCCCGCCGCACAGCGCGGGGCGCAACTGCGGCAGCACGACGCGAAAAAAGGTATGCCACGGCGAGCAGCCGAGCGTGCGCGCGCTTTCTTCGAGTGCGGGATCGAGCTCGCGCAGCGCGGCGGCCACCGGCAGATAGACGAGCGGAAAGTACGCGGACGTCAGCACGATCAGCGCGCCGAGGAAATCCTGCAAGTCGAGGCTCAGCGACACCCACGCATAGCTCGTGATGAACGGCGGCACCGCGAGTGGTGCGGCGGCGAGCGCGGTCCACAGCGGCCGGGCCGGCAGGTCCGTGCGCTCGATGAACCACGCGACCGCGGTGCCGAGCAGCGTGCACGCGACGGTCGCGGCGAGCGTGATCGACAGCGTGTTGACGAGCAGTTCGCCGACGAGCGGCCGCCACAGCAGCTCGATCGCATCGTCGAAGCCGAAGGTTGCCGCGCGGTACAGCGTGAAGCCGAGCGGCAGCAGGATCAACAGCGGCCCGCACGCGGCCGCGGCGACGAGCGCGCGCGACGGGCGCCGCCGCGTCGCGGTGCGTTCGCCGTCGTGCACGGCGCGCGCCGTGCGGGACACGGCGTCGCTCACGGTCAGAGCAGGCCGGCCTGGCGCAGCAGCTTGCCGGCCTGGCTGTCGTCGCCGAGCTGTTCGAACGTCAGCGCCGGCGGGCTTAGTTCGTTGAACGGCTTCAGGATCGGGTCGGGTGCGACGCCCGGGTGCAGCGGATACTCGAAGCTGATGTGGCCGCCCGCCATCAGTTTCTGCGCGCGCTCGCTGACGAGATACGCGACGAACTTCTGCGCGTCGGCCTGGTGCTTCGACGCTTTCAGCACCGCGGCGCCCGACACGTTCACGGCCGCGCCTACGTCGTGATTGCCGAAGTGGTGGATCGCGCTCTTCGTCGACTTGTCGCCGAGCTCGGCGTGCAGGCGGTCCCAGTAGTAGTTGTTGATGATGCCGGTCAGCACGCCGCCGCGGTTCACGGCCGCCGTCACGCCTTCGTCGTCGTCGAAGATCTGCGCGTTGGTCTTCAGCCCCTTCAGCCATTGCAGCGTCGCGGCTTCGCCGTGCAGCGCGAGCACCGCGCTCACGAGCGGCAGGAAGTCCGCATCGCTCGGCGCGACGCCGACCTTGCCTTTCCATTCCGGCTTCGCGAGATCGAGCAGTGACGCGGGCAGCTGCTGCGGCTGGAGCTTCGCGGTGTTGTAGACGAGCACGTTTTCGCGCGCGAGCACGCCGACCCAGTTGCCGTCGGCCGGGTTGAAGCGCGCGGGCACCGCTTGCAGCGCGGCGCCGTCGGTCTTCCCGAGCAGGCCCTTGCGGTCGAGCAGCACGAGCTCGGGCGAATTCTCGGTGAAGTACACGTCGGCCGGCGTACGATCGCCTTCCGCGACGATCTGCGCGGCGAGCGCCGGGCCTTCGCCCGAGCGCACCTTCACGGTGATGCCGCTCTGCGCTTCGAAGTCCTTGACGAGCTGGTTGACGACTTGCTCGTGCTGCGCGTTGTACAGCGTGAGCGTCGCGGCATGCGCGTGCGAGACGTGCAGCGCGCCGGTCAGCATGAGCGCGGCGGCGGCCGCGGAGATCAGGTGCCGCAGCGGGCGGCTAACGGGTGAAGTGTTCATGTCGTCGTCGTGAGTTGCATCCGGGCGGCCCGGAAAAATGAGTGCGTTGCGTGTCGTTGCGTCGTCGTGTCGTTACGCTTCGAACAGCGCCGCGCCGATATACGAACCGGGTTGCGCGCCCGGCGGACACGCGAAGATCGCGCTGCCGACGTGCGTGGTGAACTGGTTCATGATGTCCAGCTTCGCGAGCTTCTCGTTGATCGGAATGAAGCCCTTGCGCGGGTCGCGCTGGTGCGCGACGAACATCAGCCCCGCGTCGTACTCGGTCTGCTGGCGCCACGGCGGCCAGCGCTCGATGTAGAAGTTCGCGCTGTCGTTGTACGAATACGCGCGACGCAGGATCTGCGCGCCGTTGTTCAGTTGCGGCGATGCGAGACGCGCGTGCGCGTTGTCGGGGATCACCGAATTGCCGTCCTTGTCGACCGCGTCGAGGTCGAGCGCTTCGAATTCCTGCTTGCCGCCGAGCGGCGCGCCGCTGTACTTCTTGCGGCCGAACACCTGCTCCTGGAAACCGAGCTCGGTGTTGTCCCAGTGTTCGAGCGTGATGCGGATGCGGCGCACGACCGTGTAGGTGCCGCCGTTCATCCACGCCGGGCCTTCGCTGCCGGCCCACACGAACTCGTTCATCGCGGCCGGGTCGTCGCGCGACGGGTTCATCGTGCCGTCCTTGAAGCCCATCAGGTTGCGCGGCGTCTCGCCTGGCTTGCCGGATGTGAAACCGGCCTGGCCCCAGCGCATCTGCACGGCGTTGCCGCCGAGGCGCACGAGCTGGCGCACCGCGTGGAACGCGACCTGCGCGTCGTTCGCGCACGCCTGGATGAACAGGTCGCCGCCGGTCTTCTCCGGAATCAGCTGGTCGCCGTTGAAGCGCGGCAGGTCGACGAGCGCGGCCGGGCGCTGTTTCGCGAGGCCGTAGCGGTCCTTGCCCGCGACCGCGAACAGGCCAGGCCCGAAGCCGAACGTGATCGTCAGCCGCGACGGGCCGATGCCGAGCGCGTCGCCCGAGTCGGCCGGTGCCACGTCGTCGCCGCCAGTCGCCGGCAGCGGCTGCGCGGTGTCGCCGTGCGTCAGGCGCGCGGCCGCGTCGGTCCACGTCTTCAGCAGCGCGATCACGTCCGCGCGCTTGGTCGTAGCGAGGTCGAGCGCCGCGAAATACGCGTTGCGCTGCTGCGGCGTCGTGATGCCGCTCTGGTGCTTGCCGTAGAACGGCTCGAGGTCGTTGTCGTGCGCGTGCGCATCCGGCGCGGCCGGGGCGGCTGCATCGGCTGCGTGCGCGGCCGGCATCGCGCCCGCTGCGAGGCCCGCGGCCACCGCCGCGCCGCCGGCCTTCAGGAAGCCGCGGCGCGCGGGGCGCGACGGCGGGTTCAGATCGTCTGCCATGGTCGGCTCCGTTACTTCGCGAGCATCAGCGTGTTGACGTCGTCCTGGACGTAATAGAAACCGTCGCCGGCCGGCGTCATCGCGATCCCGAACAGGTCGCCGTTACCGGGCGGCGATTGCGCCTTGTCGGTGTCGATCCAGCGCGCATAGAGCTGCTTGCCGGCGACCGGATCGATCTCGACGACCTGGCCATTCAGCGCGTTGGTCGCGAGCAGATGGCCGTTCGGCGCGGTCGCGAGTGCGAGCGGGCGGCGCAGGAAGCCGTCGGCCGTGACCTGGCGGCCGACACCCGCGCTCGTGTCGCGCGTGAGCGGATCGTCGATCTCGACCACCCGGTTGCCGATCGCGTCCGACACGTACAGCTTCTTCTGGTCGCCGGACAGCGCGAGGCCCGTCGGGCCGACGAGGAACACGCCCTTGTCGGCCTGCGCGCCGAGGCCGCTCGCGACGACCGTTTCCTGCTTGATCGCGGGCGGCTTGCCGGCGGGCACGTCGAGGTCGAGACGCAGCACGGTCGCCTGCTTGTAGACGGGCGGGTTGCCGTCCGCACCGCCAACGCCGAAGCCGGCCATGCTGACGAACAGCGTCGCGCTGTCGCCGCGGTCGACCACGGCCATGTTGCCCCACGGGTCGTTGATGTTCGGGCTCGACCACGTCGAGGCGACCTTGCCTTGCGGATCGAGCACGATCAGGCAGCCCGCGCCTTTCGTCGACGTCGTGCCGTCGTTGCTCGGCGTGCTGCCGACGATCACCCAGCCCGACTTCAGCATCGTCATCGCGGTCGACAGGCCGACGCCGCCCGGGCATGCCTTCAGGTCGCGCGGAATCGTCGCGAACAGGCTCATCTGCTTGGTCGACGGGCGGTAGTTGACGATCGTGCTGCCGGTACCTTGCAGGTTCGCCGCGTTGTTGAAGTTGTCGACGAGCACGTCACCTTCCTGGATCGTGCCGGCCGACACCGGTGCGACCGCGATCGCGTACGGGTTCTGGTCGCCGTTGTCGGGCACCGTGTTGACGAGCAGCGAGTGGCGATGGAGTGTCTCGAGGAAGCCTTGCGGCTCGGCGAACGCGCCGGCGGCGGCCGTCAGCGCGACGGCGGCCAGTGCGCCCGTCGCGAGGCGGCGAAGCGGGGCGGATTGATTCATCTGGGTCTCTCCTGGGGGACGCGCCGCCGCGGCGGCGCGTGAAAAACGGGTAGCGTGGGCGCGGTGCTCAGAACGTGATGGTCGTGCGCGCGCCGAGCACGAACGTGTTGCGCAGCGGCTGGGTCGCGTCGCTCGGGTTCTGGCCGGCACCGGCATTGAACGTGTACTGCGCGTCGGCCTGGATCACCCACCACGGGTTGACCTGGTACTGGTAGGTCGCCTCGACGGTCGTCTCGCGGGTGCGCACGCCGTACGGGCCCGTCGCCAGCGCCTGCGCGGTCTGGTCGAGGTCGGTCACGTGGTTGCCGACCTGGATGTACGTGACGCCGAGGCCGACGCTGTCGTTGTCGCGGCCTTCGAACGGCGCCTTCAGCACGACGCCCGCATTGGCCGAGAAGCTCACCAGGTTGCGGTCGCCGGGGGCGCCCATCACGCGTGCGAACACGCCGAGGCTGCGCGGGCCCGTCGGGTCCGGGCGCCAGATCATCTGGTCGGCCACTGCGTAGAAGCTGTAGTCGCCGTGGTGCTGCTGCGCGCTGCCGTTCGATGCGGGATCCGAGAGCGACAGCCCGTCGGTGCCGACGTTCTGGTCCGCGAAGCGGCCGTTGTGATACCAGACGCCAACCTTGTAGGTGCCCGGCAGCCCGTTCGAGCGGCCGGTGTCCATTTCGCCGTCGGACGGCTGGTTCAGCGCGTACTGCAGCTCGCCGATGTAGAGCGCGCCGTTGTGCAGGTTGAAGTTCGTGCCGCTCAGGTTGTTCGGGTTGTTGCCGAGCGGATCGCCGTCGAACACGCCCGCGAGCGCGGTGAGCTTCGGCGTGATCTGCGCGCGCACGCGCACGCCGAGGCCGGCGAGCGGATAGGCGGGGCCGCCATTGGGCAGGTCGTACGACGGCAGCGCGGGCCAGCCGAACATCGTGTTGACGAACGTGTTCGCATACGTGCTGACCATGAATTCCTGGTCCAGGCTCTGCTGGCCGATCTTCACGTCGACGCGCTTGTCGAGGAACGACTGCTGGTACCACAGCTCCCAGAGGCGCGTCGTGCCCTGCGCCTCGATGCCGCTCGCGGTGTTGAGCGTGCCGAGATTCCGCGCGCTCAGGTTGGTGCCGTGGATCTGCAGCGCGCTGACGTTGAACGTGCCGCCGGGCAGGCCGATCGCCTTCTGCGTATCGACCGTCAAAGTCGCCGTCGTCAGCCCGTCGTACGCGCCGCCGCGATTCAGGCCGCCGCGCAGGTTCGCGAGATATTCGCTGGTTTCGGTGATCTGCAGCGTCGCGCCGTACTTGCCGAGCCACGGGCGGATGCCGCCCATGTCGCCGAGCAGGCTCTGGCGGCTCCAGATGCCGGTCCACATGTTGGTCGGCTTTGCCTGGATCGCGAGGTCGGCTTCGGGCGCTTCGGGCTGCGCGTCGACCGGCGTGTCGGCGAACGCGGCGCCGCTCGCGAACGACGCGCAAGCGAGGACGGCCGCACAGGCGGCGGGGCGCATCCGGACGCGGATGCGGTCTCCGTGGAACGACACAAACTTCATATCAAACCCCTGGTTTTCTTAGTCTGGAGTCCTGCTTTTAAGGCGCTATCCGAACGCTCGGCGCCGATTGGCCAGGGCACAAAGATGAACGCAACGCGGCGCATCGTAGGAGTGTCGAATGGGAAAGTCAATGTAAACGAGAATGATTCGCATCTAAATTACTGAATGTAATCCGATGGCTTACGGGTTTTATGCGGGCGTCGTTTACCGCAGAGGTAAAACGTAAAGATCGATGTAATGAAAATGAATGGTGTTGCGCGGACCGATGGATACGAGCGGAAGGGCGCAAGGGGGCGTCCGGCAAGCGCGAAGGCGGTGTTGCTGCGCGTCGGATCGACGCCGGCACGGGTTCTTTGATGGGGTGTCGTTGGGCTGCAGGTCCGGCCGGTTAGCGCGCTTCGCGGTTTTGTTTTGAAAGGGGGCTTTTGTTGTTTTCGCGCGTTTTTACCGCTGTCGCTGTCGTGACTCATGCAACTTCGAACCGGTCATGTTGCCGATATGACGCCTTCCGGTGGGGGCGCATCGCTCGTTGAACCCGTTTTGGGGGCGGCGGTGTCCACGGCAGCGATGTTGAGGCCATGGTGCTACTCGTCATTTCGTGGGGTCAGGAGATCTGATGTGGTCAATATTCCTAAATGTGACAATCGTTCAGATCTCGCCGCATACCGGCGAGTAGCATTGCAATTGCGCTGTCCACTAGAGCGCAAACCCTCGGATTTTCGCCAAGCTCGCGCTTGGCGTTTTTTTCTCATCGTGGAGGGCAGTGGGCGGGATTCCCTTGGACGGTGTTCGGCCACGACCGATCTCTGGATATTGTTTGTTCGGTATTGAGGCGATAGTGGATATCCATCATCCATATCGCGATTCCGGACTGCGCTGCGGAACGTTCACTACCGTGGGTGGCTGATCGGGGTTCCTATGGAAACGAATATCGACGATATCCAGTTGTGCTATGACAAGGCCATCGAGGCTTATCACGCTGGCCAGCCTGAACGCGCTCTTCGGCTGGTCGAAGACGTTCTGAAGGAGTACCCGTCAAGCGGTGATGTCCTGCATCTGAGAGGGCTGATCGCTTTTTCATTGGGTAAGGCTGAGGATAGGGCTGAGGAGGCGGAGGACTGGTTCAAGAGGGCTATTGATGCGTCTCCCAATGCCGTCTTCTACAACAGCCTGAGCGTGGTGCAAACACGATTGAGGGCATTTTCGCAGGCGGCAGCAAGCGCGCGAAGCGGTCTGGCGTTTGCCGAAGATCACCAGCCGGATCTGGACACTTCGAAGTTGTTGTACAACCTGTGTCTGGCTTTGGTGCTGGACGAAAAGCCGGAAGACGGCATCGATATTTGTCGACGCACGATTGAACGAAATCCGGCACGTTCGGATGCCCATAGCTATATGGGCGTGTGCCTCAGCCTGTTAGGCGAGACCGACCTCGCAATCAGTTCGTATCGTCGAGCAATCGAGTTGGATCCCAAAAATCTCGTAGCCTGCGGCAACCTTGGATATGCATTGCTTCGCGCCGGTGAATATAGGGAGGCCTGGCCATACTTCGAACACCGGTGGGTAACCATGCTGGCGGGCGATTCGTATCCGGGGGCCAAGTACCCGGCTTTGCCGATCCGTCGGTGGCAGGGGCAAGGGCTGCCGCCTGGCGAAAACCGCCTGCTCGTTCTGGCCGAGCAGGGATTGGGCGATACGTTGCATTTTTGTCGATATCTCGAAATGGTGCTTCGGCAATTCACGGCAGTTGGCCTTTTATGCCCGAAACCACTGCGCCGGCTGCTGACTGATTCGCTCTGCTCTCGGTGGCCAAATCTGACACTGCTCGACGACAAGCCATTCGACGCGCTTCAGTGGGACTGGTATTGCCCGCTCCTGTCGCTGCCGATGGCCTTCGGAACGCAAGTAGACAACATTCCCGCCGATCTGCCTTATTTGTACGCGAATCGGCGACGGTCGCGAAAATGGTCATCGAAGGTGGCGAAGTTGCAGCCTGGCACCTTGCCACGCATCGGGGTGGTCTGGGCGGGAGGGCATTCGGGCACGCCCGATGATCGCCGGCGTAGTATCGATCTGGATACGATGGCGCCATTGCTTGCGTGGCCTCACGCGCACTGGATCAGCTTGCAGAAGGCGGATGACATTTCGAAAGAGCTTTCTCACGAGAAGTATCCACACGTAGTCGACTGGATGCACGAGGTGAGGGATTTTGCCGATACAGCGGCCCTCATCGACGCGCTGGATCTTGTCATTTCCGTTGACACCGCGGTCGCTCATCTGGCCGCAGCCATGGGGAAGCGCGTGTGGTTACTGAACCGGTATGCGGGCTGCTGGCGCTGGTTGCGCAACCGCGATGATAGTCCGTGGTATCCCGGCATGCGAATCTTTACCCAGACCACGCGCGGAAACTGGACCGAGGTAATCGAGCGCGTTTTGTCTGAACTGGAGTTCAACGCTAAGGCTTTGTCGGCGGAGAGGGCGTATCGGCGCGACTAGTCGACCAAATGGAGCAAACGGAACCGTCTCCTGGGCCATTCCGGCCCGCGGCTTTCGGGCATTTCAGGCGACCGTGTCGGGCAACTGCCGGCCAGTTGTGGCCGGGCGACACAAACGCGTGAACCGTCGAGAGTCCGCTCCGATCTGATGATGCTTCGGTATCTTGGGTGAAGTCGGATTTTTCACTGATTACTCTGCATTACTGATTAATTGAATGGTGAGAAATTGAAGCTGACCTATTCTCCGAAGATCAACGACGAACCTCTTTGTGGGCAACAAGTGATATCGCCGCGGATGCGTTCAGGGATCGCCGAAAGGCTCGGTTCGCCATCGGGACTCGAGATAGTCAACGACCGATGCGCCTCGTCATGGCAATGGCAACTTCAGCGCGATCGACGGCATCAACGGCGACGCGACCGTCACCAGGACGCATTCTGTGGCCGGTCATCGGGCGATCGAATCGCGTCGAGCCTTCCGGGTGTGATTCGAGTGTCCGTGCACGGTCGCCCGAGCGGCTCGATCGGTGCATTCGGTCAAACGATGCAGGGGGGAGCGCAGAAATGAATAAAGCAATGCTCGGGATGTGCGGTCTTCTGATCTGCGGGCTTGTCGTGACGCTGGTGGTCGTCCTCGAAACGGTACCGAAACCGCGGGCGACAATCACGCAGGCCGCGGCCAAGCCGGTGAAGGTGAGGTGAGTATGCGTGTTCTGTTGACATTGTGGGGGAGCGCGATTGCGCTGGCCGTCTGCGTGGCCTGGCTAGCCGATCGCCCCAAACATGGCGAGCCCATGCCACTTGCGTCTCGACTGATTCAAGGCTCGACGAAGCCGATCATCAGGCCGCCGCGCGAGCAGGCTCGGTAACGGCGGCTCGTGCAGTCTCCCGTGCCGGTCACGATCGTACCGATGCCAGAGACGACGTTCCGATGTGAGGTTGAAAAATGCGACATTCCCTGTATCGAATTCTGAGCGTCACGGCGCTCGCTTGGAAATTGGCGGTACCAGCAGAGAGGGAAACCATGGTCAACGGCGCGTCGATCACCGATGCCGGCTGCCGTATCGTGCAACCAGCACATGGTTTGCGCGGCGGTCAGGGTGACGCCATTTCCTGACTGCAAGCCCCTCAGTGCTCACCCGGCAGGAACGGCGCGTGACAGTTTCTCGGTCACGTAGGGTTGTCTTTGGCGCGGATGACGGCAGCCGCTATTCCGCATCGTGCGTGTGGTTGGGATCGAGCAACTCCAGCCGATAACCGTGATTGTAGACAGCGCGAAGCCGAACACCGTTTTCGGGGCCGATACGCATCTTGGATCGAACACGATAGATGTGCGTGTCGAGCGTGCGGGAAATATGGTCGCTATGGCGCCCCCAGATCGACTTGATCAGCGCGTCTCGCGGCATTGCGCGGCCACAATTCTGAAATAGCGCTACGGCAACTGTGAACTCTCGAGATGTCAGTTTGATCGGCTCGTCGCTCAAGAACGCGGTCTCGGTCACGAGATCCAGACGGTAACGACCAATATTGATCGATGCCGGCTTTGAATTCACCGGATAGGCCCGTCGCAGCAGAGCACGCACTCGTGCGATCAATTCATGGCGACGGATGGGCTTGACCATGTAGTCGTCGGCACCTGCCTCGAGTGCGACGACGAGCTGGTCCTCGCGCACACGATTCGTCAGGAACAGCACGGGGAGATCTCTGCCGATTCGTGTGCGAATCCAGGCGAGGACTTCCAGTCCGGAGATATCCGGCAAGTTCCAGTCAAGCACGACCAGATCGACGGTGTCGGTTTCGAGGAAACGGATGGCCTCTGCGCCCGCGGTGGCGCTCCGTACATCGAATCCCTCGGCGATCAGTGTGTCGCGGAGAAGCGCCGCCTGTGCTGGCTCGTCGTCAACGGCAAGAATTTTCATTGGCACCATCTTTCATCGTGTTGCTCGAATCCGCGCATGCCTGCTTGCATTGGAGCTGATTGACTTTTTCGAATGTTTTGAAAGGAAATTGCAATGATCTGATTTGATTCCTCGTGGCCGGGTAGCAGGTCTGATTTGCGTAATAGAGTGGCATTTCTCGACAGTCTTTTTGTCAACTTTTATGAACGAATTGGATCAATTGGGGATCGATTAATGTGTGACAAATGTTGTCAATCGATGCTCGTCGCGGATATACGATGCGACATATGGATTGTTGAAGCAGGTGTAGGGTCCGCTCCGGATGTTTTTGTGGCTGGAATTGTGCATGGGGCAGTGCGGCAAATAACGATTGGCTGTCGTTGACGTTGTGATTCAGCCGCGACAAGTAACGAAGAATGGAGCGAGTCGCGTGATGTTTTCTGGTTGTCGACTCGATCGACATTTTTCTTGATGACAAATGGCGGTTTGTAATTATCTCAATGAGCAAGCTGGAGTCGTATCGAGAGTATCTTGATACAAAATCGAAACTGGAATCTCGGATCGCTGAGGAGCGACGAATTGCCATGGAGGCGATTTTGCTCGAGATCAAGTATTGCGTTCGAGAGTTCGGTTTTGTTCCAGAGGATATTTTTACTGTCGATGTCCTGCGGCAGGCGACCAAACGGCGGCCGCGCTACTTCGATCCTGTCAGTGGCGCGACGTGGTCAGGGGTAGGGCGTGCGCCCGAGTGGATTCGCGACAAGGATCGCAAGCAGTTCGAGATATCCAGTTCTAATCGTGAAGATTGAGGCGCTCGATCTCGCGGTGAAGTGACGGTCGGATGTCCCGCGCCTCCAGGTGTTTGCGTCGCTTGGGGTGCTTCAGGCGGGATCGAAATATAAATGGGCTGTCATGCCAATCGACATGGCAATCCTGGTGCCGCAGTGATCATGGTTGATGTCGTGAGCTGGGGCGCTTCGTTTTATTTGCATTGATGTAATTCAAAAGGCTTCGATTATCCGAGGTGCTTCTGTCGTGGCTCACCTGATAAGGACGGTGGTGCGTCGATACGAGCGCCGGGAAACGTGTGCGCTCAACAAAAATTTATAAATCGCATGTGCAGGAGCTATTGGAATGTCGATCGATTGGCGAGATTGCTCGTCAAGTCGATTGCTCAATGCTGAATGCTATCGAAACAAATTCCGTGATTTTTGAGTAGGTGAAGTGGTGTGTCTGCGGGAAGAGACCAAGCGTCGCTAATACAAGTCATCCAGGAAACGCGAGCAGATGACGGCCGCAGCAAGCGAGGGCAACGCAATACGAATGTCGAGCCGCCGTTCAAAACGAAGGCGGTCTGGGTGCTGAGTGCGGAAGAGCGCAAGTCGTCGGGGACGGGCTTCCCCGCGCGCCAGTCTGCCGGGTTTTTCTTTCACAAGAGCCGCTGCTGTTTTTGGGTGGCAGTGCTGAACGGGTTAGCAGAAGAAGAAGAGGGTCGAAATGAACAAGGTTTACAAGAGCGTCTGGTGCGAGAAGACGGGCACCTATGTGGCCGCGTCGGAAATTGCGACAGGGCGGAAGAAGTCTGGCAGGTCGAGTGTCGCCGTGCGACTGCTGACTGCTGCGGTGCTGGGGGGGGGCGGAATTTTCGCGCCGATCGCTGTGTATGCCGCTGCATTTGTCGTTTGTGGCAATGCAACGACTGGTGCCTTCGGTCCGTCGGGCGTGCAAGCCAGCACCTATAACATGGGCTGCGTCACCGGCAGCGACGTGCTTTTCATGGGCGGCACGTCAGCGGGGCCGGGAAACAATTCGGGCGCTAGCACGTCGTCCACATGGATCACTGTCAACAACGCCACGACGGCAAGTCCGAGCCTCACCGGCTCCGTACCGGGGCAGTCGATCGAACTGTATGCACCGGGAAGCATCATCCTGAATGGCAGTAACGTCAACGTATCCGGTTACAAGATCACCAACCTTGCGAACGGTACCGTTGCCTCCGGCAGCGGGGACGCGGTCAACGGCGGCCAACTGTTTTCGCTGTCGACTTCGACGTCGACCGGCTTGTCGTCGGCCACCAGCTCGATTTCTTCGCTGTCCACGTCGACTTCGACGGGCCTGTCGTCGGCCACCAGCTCGATCACGTCGCTGTCGACTTCGACGTCGACCGGTCTGTCGTCGGCTACCAGCTCGATCGCTTCGCTGTCCACGTCGACTTCGACGGGCCTGTCGTCGGCCACCAGCTCGATCACGTCGCTGTCGACTTCGACCTCGACCGGTCTGTCGTCGGCCGCCAGCTCGATCGCTTCGCTGTCCACCTCGACTTCGACGGGCCTGTCGTCGGCGAATAGCTCGATTTCCTCGCTGTCCACGTCGACGTCGACGGGTCTGTCGTCCGCGAACAGCTCGATCACGTCGCTGTCGACTTCCACGTCGACGGGCCTGTCGTCGGCCAATAGCTCGATTTCTTCGCTGTCTACGTCGACTTCGACGGGCATCAGCTCGCTGTCGACTGGCCTGAGCTCGGCTAACAGCACGGTGTCGTCGCTGTCGACGTCGACGTCGACCGGTCTGTCGTCGGCCAACAGCTCACTTTCGTCGCTGTCCACGTCGACCTCGACGGGGCTGTCGTCCGCGAATAGCTCGATCACGTCGCTGTCGACTTCGACCTCGACCGGTCTGTCGTCGACCAACAGCTCGCTTTCCTCGCTGTCCACGTCGACGTCGACGGGTCTGTCGTCGGCGAACAGCTCGATCACGTCGCTGTCGACCTCGACGTCGACCGGCTTGTCGTCGGCTAACAGCTCGATCTCTTCGCTGTCCACGTCGACCTCGACCGGCATCAGCTCACTGTCCACTGGCCTGAGTTCGACGGATAGCACGGTGTCGTCGCTGTCGACTTCGACCTCGACCGGTCTGTCGTCGACCAACAGCTCGATTTCCTCGCTGTCCACGTCGACGTCGACGGGTCTGTCGTCGGCGAACAGTTCGATCACGTCGCTGTCGACTTCGACGTCGACCGGCCTTTCGTCGGCCAACAGCTCGATTTCTTCGCTGTCCACGTCGACGTCGACGGGCATCAGCTCGTTGTCGACAGGGCTGAGCTCGACCAATAGCTCGGTGTCGTCGCTGTCGACTTCCACATCGACCGGTTTGTCGTCGGCCAATAGCTCGATCTCTTCGCTGTCCACGTCGACCTCGACGGGCATCAGCTCGTTGTCGACGGGCCTGAGCTCGACGGATAGCACGGTGTCGTCGCTGTCGACTTCGACGTCGACCGGTTTGTCGTCGGCCAACAGCTCGATTTCTTCGTTGTCGACTTCGACCTCGACGGGCCTGTCGTCGGCCAATAGCTCGATTTCTTCTCTGTCCACGTCGACTTCAACGGGTCTTTCGTCCGCGAACAGCTCGATCACGTCGCTGTCGACTTCGACCTCGACGGGCTTGTCGTCGGCTAACAGCTCGATCTCCTCGCTGTCCACGTCAACTTCGACGGGCATCAGCTCGTTGTCGACGGGCCTGAGCTCGACGGATAGCACGGTGTCGTCGCTGTCGACTTCGACGTCGACCGGTTTGTCGTCGGCCAACAGTTCGATTTCCTCGTTGTCCACGTCGACCTCGACGGGCCTGTCGTCCGCGAACAGCTCGATCACGTCGCTGTCCACCTCGACGTCGACCGGCCTCTCGTCGGCCAACAGCTCGATTTCTTCGTTGTCGACTTCGACCTCGACGGGTCTCTCGTCCGCGAACAGCTCGATCACGTCGCTGTCGACGTCCACGTCGACCGGCTTGTCGTCGGCTAACAGCTCGATTTCTTCGCTGTCCACGTCGACTTCGACGGGGATCAGCTCGCTGTCGACCGGCCTGAGTTCGACGGATAGCTCGGTGTCGTCGCTGTCGACTTCGACGTCGACCGGCTTGTCGTCGGCCACCAGCTCGATTTCTTCGTTGTCCACGTCGACCTCGACGGGTCTCTCGTCCGCGAACAGCTCGATCACGTCGCTGTCGACTTCGACCTCGACCGGCTTGTCGTCGGCCACCAGCTCGATTTCTTCGTTGTCCACGTCGACTTCGACGGGTCTCTCGTCCGCGAACAGCTCGATCACGTCGCTGTCGACCTCGACCTCGACGGGCCTGTCGTCGGCCAACAGCTCAATTTCTTCGCTGTCGACGTCGACCTCGACGGGCCTGTCGTCGGCCAACAGCTCAATTTCTTCGTTGTCCACGTCGACTTCGACGGGCATCAGCTCGCTGTCGACCGGCTTGAGCTCGACGGATAGCTCGGTGTCGTCGCTGTCGACCTCGACGTCGACCGGTTTGTCGTCGGCCAACAGCTCGATTTCTTCGCTGTCCACGTCGACTTCGACGGGTCTTTCGTCCGCGAACAGCTCGATTTCTTCGTTGTCTACGTCGACCTCGACCGGCTTGTCGTCGGCCACCAGCTCGATTTCTTCGTTGTCGACGTCGACTTCGACGGGCATCAGCTCGCTGTCGACCGGCTTGAGCTCGACGGATAGCTCGGTGTCGTCGCTGTCGACCTCGACGTCGACCGGTTTGTCGTCGGCTAACAGTTCGATTTCTTCGCTGTCCACGTCGACTTCTACCGGGATCAGTTCGCTTTCTACCGGCCTGAGCTCGACCGATAGCACGGTGTCGTCGCTGTCGACTTCGACGTCGACCGGTCTGTCGTCGGCTAACAGCTCGATTTCTTCGTTGTCTACGTCGACTTCGACCGGCATCAGCTCGCTGTCGACCGGCTTGAGCTCGACTAGTAGCTCGGTGTCGTCGCTGTCGACGTCGACGTCGACCGGTTTGTCGTCAGCCACCAGCTCGATTTCTTCGTTGTCCACGTCGACCTCGACAGGCATCAGTTCGCTGTCGACCGGCCTGAGTTCGACCGATAGCACGGTGTCGTCGCTGTCGACGTCGACCTCGACCGGTGTTTCGTCAGCCACCACCTCAATTTCTTCGTTGTACACGTCGACCTCGACAGGCAACAGTTAGCTGTCGACCGGCCTGAGGTCGACCGATAGCACGGTGTCGTCGCTGTCGACGTCGACGTCGACCGGTCTGTCGTCGGCCACCAGCTCGATTTCTTCGCTGTCGACCTCGACCTCGACGGGCCTGTCGTCGGCCAACAGCTCAATTTCCTCGTTGTCCACGTCGACTTCGACCGGCATCAGCTCGCTGTCGACCGGCTTGAGCTCGACGGATAGCTCGGTGTCGTCGCTGTCGACCTCGACGTCGACCGGTTTGTCGTCGGCCAACAGCTCGATCTCTTCGCTGTCCACGTCGACCTCGACGGGTCTCTCGTCGGCCAATAGCTCGATTTCTTCGCTGTCCACGTCGACTTCGACGGGGATCAGCTCGCTGTCGACCGGCCTGAGCTCGACCGATAGCACGGTGTCGTCGCTGTCGACCTCGACGTCGACTGGACTGTCGTCGGCCACCAGCTCGATTTCTTCGCTGTCCACGTCGACCTCGACGGGCATCAGCTCGCTGTCGACCGGTCTGAGTTCGACTAATAGCTCGGTGTCGTCGCTGTCGACTTCGACGTCGACCGGTTTGTCGTCGGCCAACAGCTCGATCTCTTCGTTGTCCACGTCGACTTCAACGGGCATCAGCTCGCTGTCGACCGGTCTGAGTTCGACTAATAGCTCGGTGTCGTCGCTGTCGACTTCGACGTCGACCGGTTTGTCGTCGGCCAACAGCTCGATCTCCTCGTTGTCCACGTCGACTTCAACGGGCATCAGCTCGCTGTCGACCGGGTTGAGCTCAACTGACAGCACGGTGTCGTCGCTGTCGACTTCCACGTCGACGGGCTTGTCATCGGCCAACAGCTCGATTTCTTCGCTGTCCACGTCGACTTCGACGGGGCTCTCGTCCGCGAACAGCTCGATCACGTCGCTGTCGACTTCCACGTCGACCGGCTTGTCGTCGGCCAACAGCTCGATCTCCTCGCTGTCCACGTCGACTTCAACGGGCATCAGCTCGCTGTCGACCGGCCTCAGCTCGACCAACAGCTCGGTGTCGTCGCTGTCGACCTCGACATCGACCGGTTTGTCATCGGCCAACAGCTCGATCTCTTCGCTGTCCACGTCGACTTCGACGAGCATCGGATCGCTGTCCACCGGCCTCAGCTCGACCAACAGCACGATCCTGTCGCTGTCGACCTCGACGTCGACCGGCATCGGCTCGCTGTCCACGGGACTCAGCTCGACCAACAGTTCGATGACGTCGCTGTCCACGTCGACCTCGACCGCGATTGAAGCCGCGAAAACGCATTACTACAGCGTCAACGACGGTGGTACGCAATCGGCGAACTACGCCAACAGCGCCGCGACCGGCCTCTACTCGCTGGCCGCCGGTGTCGGCGCCAGCGCGGCGGGCGCAAGCAGTGTCGCGGTCGGTTACGGCTCGAACGCGCAATCGAACGGCGCGGTCGCGATCGGTCAAAGCGCTTCGGCAACAGGCGGCAAGGCCGTGTCGATCGGCTCCGGTAACACCGCGAGCGGCGACGGCGCGGTTGCGATCGGCGACCCGAGCGTCGCGACGGGCACCGGCGCAGTCGCGATGGGTGCAAACGACACGGCGACCGGCACCGGCGCAGTGGCGCTCGGCAACGCGAGCACGGCAACCGGCAACAGCGCGCTGGCATTCGGCAGCTCGAGCCAGGCCACCGCGGACAACACGATCGCACTCGGCAACCAGGCCACGGCCAGCGCCATCGGCGCGCAGGCCTACGGCTCGGGCGCCACGGCCAGCGCCACCAACGCGCTCGCGTTCGGTTCGAACGCCACCGCGAACGTCGCCAACTCGATCGCGCTCGGCGCGAACTCGGTCACCGGCAACGCGGTTGCGGTGTCGAGCGTCACGGTCGGCGGCGTCACGTATCCGGTCTTCGGCACCAGTCCGGTGGGCGTTCTGAGCGTCGGTGCGCCGGGCGCGGAACGCCAGATCACGAACGTCGCTGCCGGCCAGGTCTCGGCCACCAGCACGGACGCGATCAACGGCAGCCAGTTGAACGCGACGAACCAGGCGGTCAACACCCTGTCGACGACGACCGCGACAAACGTCGCATCGCTGTCGACCGGTATCAACTCGCTGTCGACGGGCCTGAGTTCGACCAACAGCAGCGTGTCGTCGCTGTCCACATCGACCTCGACCGCGATCAACACGCTGTCGACGTCGACGGCGGCCGGCCTCAGCTCCCTGTCCACCGGCCTGAGCACGACGAACAACAACGTGGCGTCGCTGTCGACTGGTGTGACGAACATCAACAACCAGTTGAGTCAGCTGTCCACGTTGATGACGACGAATACGACGAACGCTGCCGGCGTCGCGGCCGACATGAACGGTACCGGCTCCGACAAGCCGACCGTCACAGCGGGCTCGAACTCCGTGGCGATCGGTGCGAATTCGACGGACGGCGGGCGCCAAAACGTGGTGTCGGTCGGCAGCGATACGCAGCAGCGCCAGATCATCAATGTGGCGCCGGGTACGCAGGGCACCGACGCGGTCAACGTGAACCAGCTCAATGCAGTGCAGTCGACGTTGTCGACGGCGCTGTCAGGCCAGCAGGCGCAGATCAACTCGCTGGGTTCGCAATTGCAGCAGACCGACCAGATGGCGAAGCAGGGTATCGCGGCCGTCGGCGCGATGGCCTCGATCCCGCAGCTCGATCGCGACGCCAACTTCGGCATGGGCGTCGGTACGTCGACCTTCCTCGGCCAGAAGGCGATGGCGGTCAACATGCAGGCGCGCATCACCGACAACCTGAAGGCGTCGATCAACGGCGGTTTCAGCGGTGGCCAGCGGGTGATCGGTGCCGGCATGCTGTATCAGTGGAAGTAGTCGCGTGTTCATGCACTGACTGACGGAAAGCCCGGGCAGCGGCAAGCCCGGGCGACCCTAAGGCTGTGTCAGCAGGCACTGGAAAATCTGATGTGCGTGCATTGGAGATCGCTTTGGACAGTACGACAGTGCATCGCAATTATGATGATCTTGTCGACGACGCGGAACTTGGGCTGGCCCGGAAAGAATTCTTTTTCGTGTATCAGCCCAAGCTCCGCCTTGAGGCCGGATTGCTGTCCGGGTTCGAGTCGTTGATACGCTGGCATCATCCGGAACATGGTGTGTTGATGCCATCGGCATTCATTGATCTTGTCGAGGATTCGTATCTGACGAGCCAGTTCACTGATTACGTCATGACGGAATCTGCGCGGGTGCTCGCCAGTTGGGCTGCTCGCGGATATGGTGGCCTGTCGCTGTCTGTCAATTTGCCTGCCCGTGAAATTACGCGGCCGGGAGCGGAAAAAAGACTGTCCTCGATTCTCGATTCCCATGCGGTTCGTGCCGGGAATTTTCAAATCGAACTTACGGAATCCATCGACCCGGGTCCAATCGAGACGCTCGCAACTGCCATCGCTTCGATCCGGAACATGGGGGTGAGCGTTGCGATCGATGACTTCGGTTCAGGCTGTTGGTCGCTGACCAAATTGCATCGCCTGGCAGTAGATACGCTCAAGCTGGATCGGTCCTTCATGTGCGATATCCACGAAAATATCGAATCGCGGGCCATGGTGGAAACGCTCGTCGAGCTCGGGCGCCGCTTGAAGAAGCGTGTTGTGATCGAAGGCGTCGAAACCGAGGCTCAGTTCGAGTGGTTGAGGGAGATGACGCCAATTGATTGCCAGGGATATTACATATCCGAGCCCATCCGGGAGGAGCAGGTAGGCGGGTTGATTGAACGGCGCGGAATTCTGTGTTGAATGACGAGTGGTTGTCGACGTCTTGCTCGGTGCTGCTGCTCGACGTCGACGGTAATTCCACCATGTCTGTTCGAGATCGACGGTGTTTTGCCGACATCGCTACGTGCGCGATTGAGCTGGCACGATATATACCTGGTTGCGGGTGTGCTCAATTCATCGAAGGCATATCAGACCGCAGCTCGCGAGTGATACGGTTCAAAATCAAGGGTAAAGCAGTCCCGCGTAAATGCATCAATGTAGTCCATCATCATGTCTGATGCGAGTTCGGCTTCCTGCTCGTCACCATCAGCTACTGCACGCGCGACTCTCACGTGCTGCAGACTTGCCGACGGCAAATTATTCAACCGTTTGTGATACATGAAGTAAAAGCGCCGGGACAACGCATGTAGCGGTGCGATAGCCTCAGCAGCGAACTGATTTCGCGAACATTGAGCGATAAGCTGATTGGCCGCATATAGGCTTCTCAAGTAGTCGACAACGTTTTGTGATTCGCCTGCCGCGTCGAGTTTTTCAACGACGTCGCGGATCTGCTCGCGCTCCTCGGGCGATGCACGCCGTGCAGCGCGCCGTGCGATGAGGCGCTCGAGTTCACGGCGTGTTTCGAGCACGAGCAACTGATCATGAATGTTCGGGACAGTGATCATGATGCCGTGACGCGGCACGATCTGAAGCAGATGCGACGCAGCCAGTCGTTGTGCGGCCTCGCGAACCGGCGTTCTCCCCGTATTGAGCTTCTCCGCGAGGGATGCCTCCGACCAGACACTGCCGGGCGCAAGCTCGAGCGTCACGATCAGTTCTTCGAGTTTCTGGTGAGCCTGTTCGGCAAGGGTGGTACCCGTTAGTCCGTTCATGTGTCCGGTGATCCAGCAGAAAATATTACTAACATATTAGCGTGGTCACCCCCCGTTTTCAACACGCTGTAAAGGGGTCAATGCTGGCGAGCGGGTTTACCCGCTTTGACCTCTGCCACACGTCTCGATATCCTACTGATATGTCAGTAACATCTGAGTGGCATACTTGATGAACGAGTTGGGCCGAAGACACGGCGGCGTCGTGCCGGACACCGATGGATCTGCCCAATTCGCTGATCGCTACCGAGGTCGACATGCGCGTCGCTGATATAGGTGCCAGAGTGCGTGGCACGCTCGTGATGATCTGCTAGCTCGGTGAGTGCGGCTTCACTGGAATTGCATACAACATTCGCGAACGGGTGTTCACCTGCGTGATTGCAGCCGCGGGGCTTCGGATGAATTACCGGCAACCAAAAGCGGCATCACGCGCGAAATGGGGACGCAAAAATCGGCTATCTGCCCGTGGAGGATTCCGATGGGTGCAGCAAGACTTCCACGCTACGCGCCGAGCACGTGCTGTTTGAAATAAAGGGCGCCGAATTTATTTTTTATCGAAATGAGAATGCACGAAAAAAAGTGCAGGTGTCCGCTCGGGTTGTGTTGTATCGGATCGAATGGGTCCGTTGTGAGTTGATGTTGAAGTTTGAGTGAGGAAGATCTCAATCGCTCGGTAGTTGTTAAAAATATTATATTTGTGTCTGCATGTTCGGGCGATCGATTGGAGTGGTCTGAAAATTAATCGTGTCGATGAAGGCTGGGGGTGTTATGAGTATCCTGTTAGTGGAAGGTGATCCGGGTCAGGCGTCAGCATTTGAAAAGGCGCTGCGAGGGTCAAACCGGGAAATTTCGGTGGCGTGCGATAGTGCGCGAGCCGTTCAGTTTCTGAGAAAGAAAGTCGTGGAGCTCGTGGTGCTTGACTGGAGAATCCCGGACGCCAGCGGTCTGAATTTGTTGCACTGGATTCGAGCCAATCTTGGAGACGCGCCCGTCGTTTTGTTTCTGGCCGCGAGAACGCTGGAGGCAGATATTGCCGCTGCGCTGGATGCCGGGGCCGACGAGTACATTGGCAAGCCCTTTCGTGAGATCGAGTTGATGGCTCGAATCAATGCGCTGCTGCGTCGAAGCGGCCGAAATAAAAAAACCGATAATAGAGTCGAGGTTGGGGCGTATGTTGTGAATCCGCTTATGCGCACGATAACCCTGCACGGCAAAAACATCGATTTGACTGCGAAGGAATTTTCCTTGGCGAGTTGCCTGTTCAATAATCTTGGAAACGTAGTCTCCCGAGATTCCTTGTCGACGCTGGCATGGGGGCGGACACTGGATGGCACGTCGCGAAGCCTTGACACGCACATCTATCGACTTCGTCAGAAATTGGCGCTTCGCCCGGAAAACGGCTTTCAATTGAGCGCTGTGTATACGCACGGCTATCGGCTCGATATGGTCGACGATTTCTCGACGGCGGAGAATTTCATGGTCCGTGGCCAGGTCGCGCGAGGTGCGATGACTGAGGGTGCCGCTTCCGCGCTGCTTTAAAAATGCCGCGTGATTCGTCCGGTGAATGAGGGGTGTGCGGCGAAAGCGATCTGCGGTGCTCCTCGTGGTGATTTCGCGAGCGAGATCCTCGTGACCTGACCCTGTGACAAGACGAATTCGATGGGTGGCTGGTCGACGAACAGATCGTCCGGATCTAGCCGGCAGTGCATTTTGACCATTCCGCCAACAGGCGGCTTCGAGGCCGGTTGCTTTCTCACAGGCAACCGGCCGACGTCGCTCGGGAAACGACATTCGTCCTTCCGATCGATGTGTGGCCGATCGG
This sequence comes from Burkholderia sp. YIM B11467, assembly GCF_052952715.1. Taxonomy (NCBI): domain Bacteria; kingdom Pseudomonadati; phylum Pseudomonadota; class Betaproteobacteria; order Burkholderiales; family Burkholderiaceae; genus Burkholderia; species Burkholderia sp. YIM B11467. The sequence continues at coordinate 381,541 of NZ_JBQVSQ010000003.1, read as the reverse complement.
GCGTTCACGATTGCCCGTCGAGCGTCGGCTGAGACGCGGCGAAGAGACCAACTGCTCCGATCCTGAGAGGAGGGCGTCGTGACGCGCTGCCTGCGCGTTGATCGCGAATATATGTTTGCACCCTATTTGTTTCGACAGCGCTTGCTCGGGATGTACGGGAATTCCCGAGGTGTCGCAGCCGCTGCTGCATGGCCATGGCGACGAACCGAACAGGCGACTCCTGCTATCCTCCCGGATACCGCCGCCGTCGCTCGTGGTTTTTGCTAGGCTATTGTTTTTGCACGATATATTTCCGTGGATCCGGCCTCTTCCACGTCGCCTCAAGCCCAATCTCAAGCGAACGAAGCTCAGCGCCGAGCGCCCCCCGCCTGCCCGGAAAAATCCTCCGGATCCCCTTCTTGAATTTGTCAAAACCCGTCCATATAATTAGCACTCGCTGCACGAGAGTGCTAACAATTCTCTGCCGGGCGATTTGCCGGGCAGATTCCCTAAGCGTTCTTCAATCTCAGTCAAGAGAGGAGTGAATATGAACCTTCGTCCTTTGCACGATCGCGTGATCGTCAAGCGCCTGGATCAGGAAACCAAGACCGCCTCGGGCATCGTGATCCCCGAAGCCGCTGCTGAAAAGCCGGATCAAGGCGAGATCCTCGCGGTCGGCCCGGGCAAGCGTGACGACAAGGGTGCACAGATCGCGCTCGACGTGAAGGTCGGCGATCGCGTCCTGTTCGGCAAGTACGCAGGCCAGACCGTGAAGGTCGACGGCCAGGAACTGCTGGTCATGCGCGAAGAAGACATCATGGCCGTGGTCAACGCTAACTAAGCGTCCTCCGACGGTACATATTCCCAAGAATTCAAGGAGTTAGAAGATGGCAGCTAAAGACGTCGTATTCGGCGATTCCGCCCGTTCGAAGATGGTCGAAGGCGTGAACATTCTCGCCAACGCAGTCAAGGTCACGCTGGGTCCGAAGGGCCGCAACGTGGTGCTCGAGCGCAGCTTCGGCGGCCCGACGGTCACCAAGGACGGTGTGTCGGTCGCGAAGGAAATCGAGCTGAAGGACAAGCTCCAGAACATGGGCGCGCAAATGGTCAAGGAAGTCGCTTCCAAGACCAGCGACAACGCAGGCGACGGCACGACGACGGCAACCGTCCTCGCGCAATCGATCGTTCGCGAAGGCATGAAGTACGTCGCATCGGGCATGAACCCGATGGACCTGAAGCGCGGCATCGACAAGGCAGTCGCAGCGGCTGTCGAAGAGCTGAAGAAGATCAGCAAGCCGTGCACGACGAACAAGGAAATCGCACAGGTCGGCTCGATCTCGGCGAACAGCGATTCGTCGATCGGCGATCGCATCGCTGAAGCGATGGACAAGGTCGGCAAGGAAGGCGTGATCACCGTCGAAGACGGCAAGTCACTGGCCGACGAACTCGACGTCGTCGAAGGCATGCAATTCGACCGCGGCTACCTGTCGCCGTACTTCATCAACAACCCGGACAAGCAAGTTGCCGTCCTCGACAACCCGTTCGTGCTGCTGCACGACAAGAAGGTGTCGAACATCCGTGATCTGCTGCCGGTACTCGAGCAAGTCGCGAAGGCTGGCCGTCCGCTGCTGATCATCGCTGAAGACGTCGAAGGCGAAGCGCTCGCAACGCTGGTCGTCAACAACATCCGCGGCATCCTGAAGACCGTTGCGGTCAAGGCACCGGGCTTCGGCGATCGTCGCAAGGCGATGCTGGAAGACATCGCGATCCTGACCGGCGGTCAAGTCGTCGCGGAAGAAACCGGCCTGACGCTCGAGAAGGCAACGCTGGCAGAACTGGGCCAGGCGAAGCGTATCGAAGTGGGCAAGGAAAACACGACGATCATCGACGGCGCAGGCGAAGCCGTGAACATCGAAGCACGCGTGAAGCAAGTGCGCGCGCAAATCGAAGAAGCGACGTCGGACTACGACCGTGAAAAGCTGCAAGAGCGCGTGGCCAAGCTGGCCGGCGGCGTGGCAGTGATCAAGGTCGGTGCTGCGACCGAAGTCGAAATGAAGGAAAAGAAGGCACGTGTCGAAGACGCACTGCACGCAACGCGCGCAGCTGTGGAAGAAGGCATCGTGGCAGGCGGCGGCGTTGCGCTGATCCGCGCTCGCACCGCGATCGCGGGCCTGACCGGCCTGAACGCCGACCAGAACGCCGGCATCAAGATCGTGCTGCGCGCCATGGAAGAGCCGCTGCGCCAGATCGTCACGAACGGCGGCGAAGAAGCCAGCGTCGTGGTGGCGGCAGTTGCTGCAGGCAATGGCAACTACGGCTACAACGCAGCAACGGGCGAGTACGTCGACATGGTCGAAGCCGGTGTCGTCGACCCGACCAAGGTCACGCGCACCGCACTGCAGAACGCAGCTTCGGTTGCAGGCCTGCTGCTGACGACGGACGCAGCTGTTGCAGAACTGCCGAAGGAAGATGCACCGATGGCTGGCGGCATGCCGGGCGGCATGGGCGGCATGGGCATGGACATGTAATCGACTTCGGTCGATGGTGTCCGGAGCGCGCAGCGATGCGCGTTCCAGCCAAAAGAAAAGACCCGCAGCGATGCGGGTCTTTTTTTATTTGCGCGCGGGATTCACTGCACGCGCGGGCCGGCGTTCAGCCCGCCGCACGCGCTTCAATGCCGGTGCGACGTCCTCGGCACCGGGTCGACCTTCGTGGCCGGCGGCGTGTCCGAGTCTTCGTTGCTGCGCGCCCAGAAGAACCGGTCGGGCATATGCGCACCCATGCCGGGCCGGAACGCGTCGCGCACGGCCTGGTACAAGTACTCCTGCGCCTCGCGGACCGCTTCGGGCGGCTCCTGGCCGTTCGCGAGCAGCGCCGCGATCGCAGCGCCGAGCGTGTCGGTGATGCCCATCAGCCGGTGCGGCGAGCGATCCCACATGTCCTCGCGGAGCTGGCCTTCCTCGCCGTACAGCGTGTTGACGAGCCGGTGCGAGCCCATTTCGGACGACAGGATGTACTCGCAACCCTGCGACAGCAGGTGCGATACGGCCGCGTCGAGATTCGGCGCCTCGGCATCGCCGTCCGGCTGTGCGAGCGCGATCAGCGTCGCGTAGTCGGCGACCAGCAGCGTCGTCTGGGGCGCCAGCAGGTCGGCGATCGATTCGCGCAGGTCGTCGGCTGCCAGCACGTGTTCGTCGTCGAGCGTGAAGTCCGGCGCGAGCACGAGCGGCACACCGTCGTAGTCGGCGACGACCTCGGCGATCGCGCTCACGACTTCCGCGCGCGTCGCCGCGCCGATCTTGAACGCGGCGACCGGCATGTCCTCGAGCAACATGCGCGCCTGGGCGGCGACGACGTCGGGATCGAGGCCGGTCACTTCGTCGCAGGCGGCCGAGTCGCGCACGGTGTAGCCCGTCAGGACGGACACGCCGTGACAGCCCATGCTCGCCAGGGTCATCAGATCGGCTTGGAGGCCGGAGCCGCCGGTGGGATCGGACAGGCCGAAGGTGAGGACGATCGGAGGGGCGTTGCTGGACATGTAAAAATGGGGCAAGAGAAAAACGGGAAAGCGACGGGTATGCGGACGGCGAGGCGAAATGGGCTTTTTCGGCCCTGTGTTGCCCGGCAGGCCGCACTTTTCAGCCATTATGCGGCGTAATCCGGCCCGCACGACGGATTTTTTAGCGCAGCGCAACGTAGTTGCCGTACTCCAGCGCGATTGCTAGGCAGTCCGGCCCCGACACGGTACCATCATGGCTCCCGAATTTACCGACTTTCCCGACGCGGCTTAAGATGGAATACAAGAGCTGGATGTGCCTGATTTGTGGCTGGATTTACGACGAAGAAGCCGGGCTGCCGGAAGAGGGCATTGCCCCGGGCACGCGCTGGGAAGACGTCCCGATCAACTGGACGTGTCCCGAATGCGGCGCCCGCAAGGAAGACTTCGAGATGGTCCAGATCTGACCGGACCCTTGGCCCACGGACACACCGCTCAGGCCTCGCATCGGCCCGGCGCTCGCGCGCCGAGGTTCGCGCGAGCGACTCGACGATGACAGGCGCGCGTGTCCATGACGGCCGATCCGGCGAACATTCCCCAACCTGACGCACTGCCCAACCCGCGTGGCGGGGCGGTGCGTGCAGCCGACGCGTGGCTTGCGGCCGCCGCCGACGCATTCGAACGTCGCGACGACGCAACCGCGCCGCTGTCCGCTGCCGCGGCCGTGCTGGCGGAAGCCGGCTGGCTGCCGGCCGCGCGTTTCGCGGGGCAACTATCGGCCGCCGCGGCGCTCGTCGCCACCGAGCCGACTTCGGCCGGCTGGCGTGCCGCGTTGCGCGATTTTCGCGCGGCCGTCGGGCGCCACAACCTGCGCGAGCTAGCCTGCTCGCCCGTTCTCTTCGAGCATTTCCGTGCGTTGCGTGCGCAAAGCGCCGCCGACCTGCGCGCGAGCGTGCCGCTCGACGCGCTCGCGCTCGTCGGCCGCGCGGTGCCGCCAGCGACGCTGCGGGCGCTGCCCGATGCGTTCGCGACCCGGATACGCGCCCGCTACGAGCAGGCGCTGCTCGGCGTGCTGCGCGCGCAGCAAGGCGCGCCCGATGCGGCGCTCGACGAACTCGAGGCGATGCTGGCGGCGCTCACCGACGACGGGCCGTACGATTTCTGGCGGCTCGCGACCGCGTGCCTGCGTGCGCTGCGCGCAAGCGGCGCGCCGGAGCTGAAGCGTTTTCTCGCGCGGACGAACCTGCTGCTCGGCGAGCATGCACAGGGTCGGCGCAGTGCGCCGCCCGAACTCGTGTGCGAGGCGGTTGCGCTGTTATGGCGCGATTTCGCGCTGTTCGGCGCCGCGGCCGAGGATGTCGCGCTCGTCGACGTGCTGCACGACTACGGGCTGACGGTCGACTGGCACGTCGCCGGCACGCCCGCGTCCGAAGCGCTGTGGGAGGCCGATGCCGCGCGGGCCGAGCACGATGCGGTGGTCGCCGCGCCGACCCGCACGCTCGGCGTCGTGACCGTCAATGCGCATGCCTATGAGGATTTCCTGCAGACGGCCGATGCGTCGATGGTCGATCTCGCGGTCGATCCGGCCGCCGCCGACGCGGGTGCCGCGTGGCATGCGTCCGGCGCCGCCTACCGGGTCGGCACGGCCGCGTGCGCGCTCGGGCTCGGCCACGCGGCGCTGCTGGCCGATACGCTCGGCCTGGCGTGGCGCCGTGCGGCGCACGGCGTGCCGCTCGCGGACGGCGGCCTCGATGCGCACCGTCACGCGTCCGACATGTTGCGCGCGGCGCTGCTGAAGATCGCGGCCGGCGTCGCGCCGCCCGACCTCACCGCGGCGTCCGCGGCGCTTGGCGCGGCGCTCGGCCGGACCTGACGCACAAGGGGACGGACACATGGCGGCGGCCCTTGCCGCGCGGGCCTGCAACACGCTCCCGACAGCGCCCGCGCGCGTGTTAGAGTGCCGTGTGATCCGCGCGCGCCGTTGCCAGCGTGGCGCGGCGTTGCTTGTTGATCGCGGCCCGGTCAGGTCGCGGCGTCTTTGCTAAAATTCAAACCATGTCAAAGCCTTCCGATCGCATCAATCTCACCAACCAGTTCCTGATCGCCATGCCGAACATGGCGGATCCGACGTTTTCGGGAACGGTGGTCTATCTTTGCGATCACAGCGAGCGCGGTGCGCTCGGCCTCGTCATCAATCGTCCCACCGACATCGACCTCGAATCGCTGTTCAACCGCATCGACCTGAAGCTCGACATCGAGCCGTTGCTGCACATTCCCGTGTACTTCGGCGGCCCGGTCCAGACCGAGCGCGGTTTCGTGCTGCACGAGCCGGTGGAGGGCGCGAGCTACAACTCGTCGATGTCCGTCGAAGGCGGGCTGGAGATGACGACGTCGAAGGACGTGCTCGAGGCGGTCGCGACGGGCACCGGCCCGAAGCGCTTCCTGCTGACGCTCGGCCATGCGGGCTGGGGCGCAGGGCAGCTCGAGGAAGAAATTTCCCGCAACGGCTGGCTGACGGTCGCCGCCGATCCGCGCATCGTGTTCGACACGCCGGCCGAAGAGCGCTTCGAAGCCGCACTTGGCCTGCTCGGCGTCAGTTCGTCGATGCTGTCAGGCGAAGCAGGGCACGCATGAGTGGCGCGAGCGCGCGCGATGCGACGCTCATGGCGTTCGACTACGGCGAAAAGCGTATCGGCGTCGCGATCGGCAATGCGCTGACGCGCTCGGCCCGCGCGCTTCTCGTGATCCAGAACCTGAACCGCGAACACCGCTTCAAGGCGGTCGGCGACCTGCTGGCCGAATGGCGGCCGGACGCGCTCGTCGTCGGCCTGCCGATGCATCCGGACGGCACGCCGCACGACATGACGCAGCAGGCGAAGCGGTTCGGCAACCAGCTGAACGGCCGTTTCGGGCTGCCCGTCACGTGGGTCGACGAGCGCTATTCGTCGGTCGAGGCCGAGGCCGGGCTGCGCGAGCGCAACGTGCGCGGCCGCGCCCGGGCCGAGATGCTCGATGCCGAGGCCGCCCGCGTCATCCTTCAACAGTATCTCGATCAATTGTCCGACCATGAGCACCATTGATGCCGAGGCGCTTTACCGCGTCCTGCTCGACCAGATCCGCGCCGCGTACGGTACGGCTTTCGCCGAACCGGACGGCCCGCGCCTCGCCGGCATTTACAGCGGCGGCGCGTGGCTTGCCGAGCGTCTCGCGCGCGATCTCGGCGCACCGGCGTTCGGCGTCGTGAACGTTGCGCTGCATCGCGACGACTACGCGAAGAAGGGCCTGCACAGCCAAGCCAGCCCGACGTCGCTGCCGTTCGAGATCGACGGCGCGCGCATCGTGCTCGTCGACGATGTGCTGTACACCGGGCGCACCGTGCGCGCGGCGCTCAACGAGCTGTTCGACTATGGCCGTCCGGCCGCGGTCGAGCTCGCGGTGCTCGCCGATCGCGGCGGCCGCGAGCTGCCGGTCGCTGCGCGTTTCGCGGGCGGCGCGCTCGACGTGCCGGCCGGCGCGACGCTCGTGCTCGCGCGCGACGATGCCGCGCAGTTCACGCTGCGCGTCGAGGCGCACGGCGCCTGAACGGCACGCGAAACCGTATCCCGGGCCGCTGGTTCGCACCGCGGCCCGTTTGCATAGTTGGAATCACGCACACCATGACCACCGACACCACTGGCCGCACCGGCAATCCCGCCGCGGCCGCGAGCCCCGATCGATTCCGCTACGGTTTCCTGAAGGGCAACCCGCAGCTCACGAAAAACGGCGAGCTGAAGCATCTGCTGTCGATCGAGGGCCTGCCGCGCTCGATCGTCAATCACATCCTCGATACGGCCGAGCAGTTCGTCAGCGTGACGGACCGTGAAGTGAAGAAGGTGCCGCTGCTGCGCGGCAAGTCCGTCTTCAACCTGTTCTTCGAGAACTCCACGCGCACGCGCACGACCTTCGAGATCGCCGCGACGCGCCTGTCGGCCGACGTGCTGAACCTGAACATCAATGCGTCGTCGACGAGCAAGGGCGAATCGCTGCTCGACACGATCAACAACCTGTCGGCGATGCACGCCGACCTGTTCGTCGTGCGCCACGCGTCGAGCGGCGCGCCGTACCTGATCGCCGAGCATTGCGCGCCGCACGTGCACGTGATCAACGCCGGCGACGGCCGTCATGCGCACCCGACGCAGGGCCTGCTCGACATGTACACGATCCGTCACTACAAGCGCGACTTCACGAAGCTGCGCGTGGCGATCGTCGGCGACATCCTCCATTCGCGCGTCGCGCGCTCCGACATCCATGCACTCACCACGCTCGGCGTGCCGGAAGTGCGTGCGATCGGCCCGCGCACGCTGCTGCCGGGCGGTCTCGAGCAGATGGGCGTGAAGGTGTTCCACAACCTCGACGAAGGGCTGAAGGGCGTCGACGTGATCATCATGCTGCGCCTGCAGAACGAGCGGATGAGCGGCGCGCTGCTGCCGTCCGCGCAGGAATACTTCAAGACCTGGGGCCTGACGCCCGAGCGCCTCGCGCTCGCCGCGCCCGATGCGATCGTGATGCACCCGGGCCCGATGAACCGCGGCGTCGAGATCGATTCGCAGGTCGCCGACGGTCCGCAGTCGGTGATCCTCAACCAGGTCACGTTCGGCATCGCCGTGCGGATGGCGGTGATGGGCATCGTCGCCGGCAACAACGACTGAGCCCGCTTTCGCGCATCCTTTTCACGCAATCAACGCATTCACAGACAGCGCATGAAGATTCATATCAAAGGCGGCACGCTGATCGACCCGGTCGCCGGCACCGAGCGGCAGGCCGACGTATTCGTCGCGGCGGGCAAGATCGCCGCGATCGCCGAGGCCGGCACGGCGGCGCCGGCCGATTTCAACGCCGCGAAGACCATCGACGCATCGGGCCTGATCGTCGCGCCCGGCCTCGTCGACCTGTGCGCGCGGCTGCGCGAGCCCGGCTACGAGCACAAGGCGACGCTCGCGTCCGAGATGGCCGCGGCCGTCGCGGGCGGCGTCACGACCCTCGTGTGCCCGCCGGATACCGATCCCGTGCTCGACGAGCCGGGCCTCGTCGAGATGCTCAAGTACCGCGCGCGCAACCTGCACCAGGCGAACGTGCATCCGCTCGGCGCGCTGACGGTCGGTCTCAAGGGTGAGGTGATCACCGAGATGGTCGCGCTGACCGAGTCCGGCTGCGTCGGCTTCACGCATGCCAACGTGCCGGTGCGCGACACGCAGGTGCTGCTGCGCGCGCTGCAGTACGCGAGCACCTATGACTACACCACGTGGCTGCGCCCGCTCGACGCGTTCATCGGCCGCGGCGGCGTCGCCGCGAGCGGTGCGCTCGCGTCGCGGCTCGGGCTGTCCGGCGTGCCGGTCGCGGCCGAGACGATCGCGCTGCACACGATCTTCGAACTGATGCGCGTGACGGGCGCGCGCGTGCACCTCGCGCGGCTGTCGTCGGCGGCCGGTCTCGCGCTCGTGCGTGAGGCGAAGGCCGAAGGGCTGCCCGTCACCTGCGACGTCGGCGTGAACCATCTGCACCTGATCGACGTCGACATTGGCTACTTCGATTCGCAGTTCCGGCTCGACCCGCCGCTGCGCAGCGAGCGCGACCGCGAAGCGATCCGCGTGGCGCTCGCCGACGGCACGATCGACGCGATCTGCTCCGACCACACGCCTGTCGACGACGACGAGAAGCTGCTGCCGTTCGGCGAAGCGACGCCGGGTGCGACGGGGCTCGAGCTGCTGCTGTCGCTGACGCTGAAGTGGGCGGAAGAAACGCGCACGCCGCTCGCGCAGGCGCTGCGCCGTATCACGTCCGCGCCGGCCGATGTGCTGAAGCTGCCGGCCGGCCGCCTGGCCGAAGGCGGCGCGGCTGACCTGTGCGTGTTCGATCCGCGCGCACACTGGCGCGTCGAGCCGCGTGCGCTGAAGAGCCAGGGCCACAACTCGCCGTTCCTCGGTTACGAACTGCCTGCCTGCGTGCGCACGACGCTCGTCGCCGGGCAGATCGCGTTCGAGCGCCACTGACCCACGCCGGACCCTCGCCATGACCGCCCTTCGCAAGCTGCGTCTCGTCTTTCACCTGTTGCGCGGCATGGCGATCGTCGCGCTGCGTTTTTCGCACGTCACGCCCGCGCGCCGCGCCGAGATGACGCGCCGCTGGTCGCTCAAGATGCTGCGGATCTGCGGGATGCGTGTCGTCGTCCATAACGACGGTGCGCGGCTCGACGCGAGCGCGCTCGTGGTCGGCAATCACGTGTCGTGGCTCGACATCTACGCGATCAACGCGTGGCGGCCGACGCCGTTCGTGTCGAAGGCCGAGGTGCGGCAGTGGCCGGTCGTCGGCTGGCTCGCCGAGAAGCTCGACACCGTGTTCCTGCAGCGCGAGAAGCGCACCGAGGCGATGCGGATCATGCACGAGATGGCCGAGCGCCTGCGCAACGGCGGGCTGATGTGCGTGTTTCCGGAGGGGACGACGACCGACGGGCAGGAACTGCTGCCGTTCCATGCGAACCTGTTCCAGGCCGCGGTATCGGCCGGCTGCGCGGTGCAGCCGATCTGCCTGATGTACGAGGACGCGCAGCGACGGCAGTCGGTCGCGCCGGCCTACACGGGCGAGCTGTCGCTCGGCAAGTCGCTCGACATGGTGTTGCGCGGCGGCCCGCTCGTCGCGCACCTGTACGTGTGCGAACCGATCGCGCCGGGCGGTGACCGGCGCACGACGTCCGCGGCGGCGCGCGAAGCGATCGCGGCCGCGCTGGCGAAGCTGCAGGCGAACGTCGGCAAGCCGACGGCCGAGTCGCTCGCGGAGCTGGCCAGGCATGCGTATCCGGCGACCGAACTCGGCGCCGGCACGGCGGGCGACGGGGCGGCCGACCAGCCCGTGCCGGGGCGCGAAGGGTAGGTTGTTACGTCGTCGTCCAATATTCGCGTCGGTCCTGCAGCCAATCGGTGTTGCCGCGCTTTTCAGCGTCTGACGCCTGTCAGACGCGTGAGCGCAAATGGCGTGCGTACGCTGCGATCTCCGAGCCGTACTGGAGCATCAGAATGCAGAAACCAATTCCAATCGTGGCGGCGAAAATGTTCCACTCGTACATGAAGTGCCACATGATGTGCTGATATCCGAACACGTACCACGACACATAGGACAAGGGTGCCCAGACGAATATCAACTTCTCCAGCCGCGTAAGTCGGTGGAAGCGCACCAACAAGGCGATGGTTGCGATAGCGAAAACATTGCCTTCCGTCAGCTTCCATTCACGGAACCACGGAAAGACAAAGGCGGTGTCACCCATTCGGCCGCGAATGACATCGAAGAACTGTGTGGTGAGCGGTACCGGGACATTGTCGAAACTGGCGGTGCGCTGGGTCAGGGACGAGAATGCCAGTTCGGCACCCGCGCGAAGAGAGCTTCGACCGATCGCGTGACAGACGATCAAAACATGATCGATAGCGGCGATAAGAAATCCAAAGCACACCGATGCAAATATGGCGATGCTGACCTGGATGAGATGCCGGTTCGATCCTCGCATAAAGCATAATGCGGAAAACACGCAGTTGATGGTGTAGATGGTCGCAAATTCGTAGCCTCGTGAAAAATTGAGAAAAGAAAGTGCGACGAAGCCTGCGTAAAGCGCCCAGTTTTTCCATCGACCTGCCGCGATCGCTGAAAAAGCAAACGGTGCATAAAATATCGGGGAAATGAAATAGAGATTCTGCGCGAAAAACACGAATCCTGCGAGTGAGGAGAGCAGAATGGGTACAAGAGGTGCGCAACCGAGCTGGTAATCCCTGACAATTCTTCTGAAAAATATGCTGAGAATCAGGGCCAGCAGCAGTGCGTTTGTGAATCGGAGTGCGGCCAGAAAAACATCGATCTGTTTTTCTGTTTTCAAATTTAAGCCGCGCGCCACCAAGGAAGCGGCATAAGCCTGCAGGGCTAGATTCGTATAATAAAGGCGTGTTCCGTCGGTATGGTAGGCGTAATCGTTATCCGGATATCCGCGGGGAATGATCAGTAGAACGCCTTTGTTTTCCGTGCCGAGGATCTCGTTCTTGACTTTGTCCCTTACCAGGTATTCGGAAAACGAGTCGACAATGTCGATGTATTTTCCTTTGCCATCACCAATGTCGTGACGCAATCCGGCTGGATTGAAAATAAAAACCGTTGCTATAATCAGTGGAAATAGCACTAACCAAGTCAGACGCTGCATGATTGTCTCTGTAAATTCCTTGAATCCGACCGATCCGAACATCCACGCGGAACCCTTTCATCTAGTCGCGCTGCACGATTTCGATTTGCCTTGCAGGAGCCAACGATCGATTGACAGAATTCATGTTTTTGATTTTTGAGGTGGTGTGCAGTTCCGAAAAAGACGGCGATAAAGACAAGGCCGAAAGTGAGTCACCTGGAATCGCATAGCCCTGTTTTGAGGTCATTTTCGATTGAAACCTTGGTTGGCTGTCACTTTGCACGGCGGAGGCGGTCTGTGTGCGGCCAGCAACAGCACGCATCTGCGATGTAATGGCACGCTATGGCGGATAGCGGTCATACGTTATAGGCGCCGAAGCACGCTTTAAAAAGCATCTTCAACACCGCGACGTTACCCTTCACAGCGCTAATCTTCGTGGGCACCTCACCTTTAGGGTAGCGGCGGGTGGTTGCCAGTTCCATGCATCGGTAGCCGAGCTTGGGGGCGCGGTACGACAGATAGACGAGCAGCTCGTAACTCATGAACACGTTGCGAAAGATCGCGATCTTCGGATCGAGCAGCATGCGCCGGCTATAGCCCCGGAAACCTTGTGTGGTGTCGGTCCATGAGAAGCCGGAGAACAGGCTTAGCATTGGCGCGTGAATGAATCGAATCGCGAAGTCGCGGGATTTCGGTGTGTTCTCGGCGATGCCTCCAGCGAGAAAGCGCGACGCCTGGACGAAGTCGGCGCCTTGCTCGAGCGCGTGGATGAAGCGGGGAATGGCTTCCGGGTCGTCCTTGTCGTTTCCGTCGATGGTGACGATATGCTCGTAGTCCTGCTTCAGCGCGAACGCATAGGCGCAACGCAACTGCGCGCTCAATTTTCCGGGCGCCGTTTTCAGGAGCAGTCCGCGTACGTCATGCTCGCGCAGGAATGCTTCTGCGAGCGAGCCATCGGTGCTTCCGCCATCCACGATGATGATATCGGCGCTCGCGGCAATGTGCTTTGCACGCATGCGTGCCAATAGACTGCGAATGCGATCGCCTTCATTAATCACCGGAATGATGACGCATGCCCGGTGCTGCTTTCCCAGCCATAGCAGCGTGTCGAAGCTCGGGACCTGCCATGCGGCGCGGTCGTCGCCCAAGGGCGAAGCGGGTACAGTGTTCATGGATTTTCGTCAGGCTACGCGCATGGTCAGGAGAACCACGCCCGTCACGATCAGGCCGATCCCCGCGCCTGTCGTCCAGTGAAACGGTTCTCGGAAGATGAGCACGGAACTCAGTGCAACGGAAGCGATCGCGCCCGACGTCAGCACGGGATGCGCGACGTTGAGCGGTAATCGTGCCAGCGCCGCAGCATAAAGTAGAAATGCCGCGCCATACAATGCCAGGCCGAGCCAGAACGGCCAGTTCGTCAAGGCAGCCATGGGGGCGGACAAGGACGGAAACTTGCGCGGTGGAAGCATGGCGAACTTGACGAGCACGCTTGCCGCTGCGTTGGACGCAATGCCCAGCGCCAGAATGATCCACTTCATTTCGATGCTCCGGCTCCTGGGTTGCCATAGCACGAAAGTGCCTTTTTTAGCGCTCTCTCGATGGACACGTGATGAGGCTCGTCGTTCGTCGCCACCATTTCCAGGGTGACGATATGCCCCGGCAGGAAGTTGCGGATGCTGTGTGCGATCGAGGCGTGATCGCAAGAACCGTCGCCGATGGGTATCAGGCCGGGCTCACTCGCGTGGATATGGCCGACCAGGGGCGCGCAGGCAATCACGGTTGCCGCCGCGTCTTCGGCATTGATCGTCATCGCGCCCGTGTCCAACTGCATCCTGATCGCTGAGTGCCCGATTTGTCTGACAACGCTCAAAGTCTCTTCGCTCGTGGTCATGAAATTCGCGCCGTAACGAGGAGGATTGGGCTCCAGGCAGAGCATGACGCCATGCTCACCCGCGATATCGCCCAAGCGCTGAAAGAACGGCACGGCGATCTCGAGCGCCTGGTCATCGCTGAGTTCACCGCGGTCGCGGTTCTTCGGTGATCCGAACACGAGACGCGTCGCGCCAACACCCCTGCCGATGCGGCAGACCGCTTCCATGTGCGCGACCATGGCTTCGCGGCTGTCGCGGGAGCCAAACACGTTGAGACCTGTCGTGCCGAACAGCAGGGACTGCATGCCGACTATCTCGATGCCGTGTCTGTTCCACCAGTCCTTGACGCGGACCATATCCTCGGCGCTCGCCGCCGCAGGCTCGGGGAAGTACTTCCCCGGGGCGATGTCGATAGCGTCTACGCCATAGCGTGTATAGAGCGTCGCCAGCGTTTCGTCCTCGGCAACGTCCCATGCGATATTGGAGACTGAAATTCTCATGCGATGTTCACGCTCGAGCGGTGCCGGCGCGGGGCTCGGACTGGGCATAGGCGCGCACGGCCTGCACGGTTTCGCGCCTGCTGTACTGGTAATGACCGGAAGCGCCGAACAGATTGGCATGACGCGTGCGCAGATCGTAGCTGGCCGGCGCATTTCCAAGGTGTTGTTCGAACGGCTTGCCGAATCCCTGTGCCGAAATGTCGGCGACGCTGATGGGCTCGGCGGTGAGATGGATCAGCTTGAGTCCCGCATTGCGCGCAATCGCGATGTCGGCGGCAAGATTGACCATCGGATAGAACTGGAACACGCCACGGCTGTCGATAACGCCCAAGTTGTTGTCGTTGAGGAAATCGAAAATGACATTCTTGCGCAGGCCCGGCCCGACGAGCCCCGGGAGGCGCACGACAAGATGGTCGGGAAAGTGCGATTCGACGAATTTCTCCAGGTGGCGGCGATTTTTGCCATATGCGTGAAGGTCAGCCTCTTCCACTGCGGAGCCTTCGTCTACGCCGACGGGATGCTTGAAAACATCGACCGTGCTGATCAGCGTGAAATGACGGCAGCGGATCGTTCCGAGATGCGCGATCAGGTCTTCGATGTTCCGCAGGTCGGCTTCCGGCTCGCGGTTGGCAATCCATTTCTGTGCGGGTGTGCCGGCGCACACGACATCGTCGAAGGACTGGCCGTCGATATGTCCGATGTCGGTCGATCGGTACAGTGATTCGAATGTGCTCTGCCTGAGCAATGATTGCCCGACAAAGCCGGAGAATCCGATAAGCGCGTTAGTCATGTCAAGTTTCACTGGCAAAGTGATTGATCCGAGGGCACGATGAGTGTTTCGGCGTCGAGTTTCTCGAGCACGTCGTAGATATTGTCGATCTTTCCGCCCAGAATCGAGAAGCAACCAGGCAAATCACGGTGCTTTTCAAACAGAATCGGCCGCCCATCGTCGACTTCGTTCTTGGTAAGCACGGTCTTGATTTCGAAGAGCGATTCCATGTACTTCGCGTTTCGCACCGACGGCATATAACGCGCGGCATCACGAATCATGCGGTCCATGTGCGTATCCCGCGGATATGTGGCCAAGCGAAGATAGGGGTCGACGTGACGCTCGTCGTCCCAGTGCAGATGAGGTGTGTATCGCACATGCGAGAGCGTATGGAGTCCGCGCGACGGGAACGGCATCATTGAGAAAAACGGTCCGTCCATCACCGTGATCCCCTTGTCTTCCAGTTCGGGTGGTGCCTGCACCAGCGCCATCTCGGTGATCTCGTGCTTGAGGCACGTATGCGTGCCGGGAAAGTCGCCGCTGAACTGGTTGAGGCCGCTGTATGTGCAGTTAAAGAGGTGGTACGCGTTCAGTTGGTACAGATCACCTTGGGCGTCACGTGCAACGACGGCCAGTTGTCCATTGTCCGTGCGGTTGATTGCTTCCGCTCGCGTGCGCAGGCGCACATCGACGGCCGCATCGAGCAGTTCGTCGCGCACCCAGGCGGCGAGCCGTTGCGAGTCGAACGCATACTCTTGCACGACGAATACGTCTTCAATCAGTCGAGGCTCGAACAGCGCCTTGAGCGGCGGTGCCGCTGGCTCCAGTTGGGCGTTCGTCTCGCGGCAAAATCGCTGAAACTGTTTTGAGGTGACCTTTGAGTTGCGGCGCGCGATGGCGTACAGCTTGGTGAAGTCCGTCTTCACTACTTGCGGCCAGTCGCGTACGAACTTGGGCAGATTGATGCGGCTGCGATACGCGGTCGTGAAGCTGCGGGGATAGTGATAGCCGTTGTGTACGCGCGCCTGATTGTTCAACGACGCACGTTGCAGCAAGTCGGCTTCCCGCTCCAGCAAGCAAATTCTCTTGAATCCGCGTTGACGCACGAGATAGAGCGCGATGACTGCGCCATAGAATCCGCCGCCGATTACCACCGCGTCATACACCGATGTCGATGCTCGCATTAGTGCGCGCGCTCCGCGTGACCGTTTGGTTGGTCGACGGGAGGTTGCGCTTCCTCAACGTTGAGCTTCTCTCGACGCGTCATGCGCGCGCTCGTGAATTCTTGTCCGACATGATAAAGCGGCCCTTCGTTCGAGAGGCTCGCCATGTTCAGGATGTATTCGCCCAGAACCAGCAGGACGAGAGAAATCAGAAAGAACATGCCGGATTGTTGCAGCGAGATGCTGATCCAGCCCGGCGCGACATGCGCTTGAAATAGGCCAATCAGCACCACGTACACCGAATAGACCAGATTGGCGCCCGCACCAAACATGCAGAGCGAAGTCACGACCCGCATCGGAGCCTGCGTCGTCGACACCAGCACTCGCATGCCGCGATCTATGCTCTCGCCGAGGTGCTTGACACGAGACTCCTTCGGCGCAGCGCTATAAAGCAGCTTGCAGCGGCGAAAGCCACCGGTGAGCGGCAAATGGCGATATGTGATTGCCGGTTGCGGATGTTGAAGTATGAAGTTGACGACACGCTTGCTGACGAGCCGGTACGGGGGTGTTTCGTTGGCGAATTTCACACCGCTGGAATAGCGATACAGCAGATCGAACGCCGCGTGAGCAAGCCTGTACGGCACACTTTGTGCAGGCCGCTGCTGGTTATGCGCCAGCACGATGTCGGCCCCGCTCGTGGCCTTGTCCAGCATCGATTCCACGACAGAGATGTCGTCGAGCAGCGGATCGAGCACAACGACGAAATCACCGAGCGCATTTTCGAGGCCGACCCAAAACGCCGTGTCCGTGTCGACTTCCTTCGTGAGTGCATAGACCTGAAGGTTCGGCTGCCCGGATTCCGAAGTCAGGTCACGCAAGGTCGCTACGCTTTCGTCTTCGGATGCGTTGTCGACGATGATCAACTCGTAATCGGACACCAGACGGTCCACCGTCGCGGCAGCCTCGCTCACAAGCGTTTCGATACATGCGCTTTGGTTGCGAACAAGTAAGACGACCGAGAGGAATATGGGGAACGGCTTCATTTGTACCCTTGGCTGTTACCTGTTTGCACCAACCGGAAATTGACTCGCCTGTAGGGGGCTGTAGGAGGGAATTGACCCAGCATTTTAACCGGTGCTGCTTGCTTTTGGACGGGGATTGTGGAGGGGATTCCGATCACAATCTCTGCGCAAGACGAAGTCAATGCGGCTGGTGCCGTTTCATGACAGCTTCGCGCCGGGGCATCGACGAGCAGGCGACATCGGGCACTGGCCTTCGCAATCGTAGTGAAGACTGCGGCCGTATTGCCGGCGGTCACCGTGCTGCGGCTCGGTACCCGGACCCCATCACCCCGCGAGAGCGTCCAGCTCCTGTCGCCCGGTTCGACGGCGACTCAGCGACCCGGTGATGGTTGATTCCCGCCCATGAAGGGCCGTGAGCGGTCAGGTTGCGCGCTGCGACAACGGCTGCGGGCTACTCCCCGGGCGCGCGGCACGCTTCGCATTGCACCTGCGTGACCGTGCGCCCGGCCGGGG
>NZ_JBQVSQ010000003.1:216489-363955 GCF_052952715.1 Burkholderia sp. YIM B11467 | reverse complement strand
GCGCCCGGCCGGGTCGGCCGTCAGGCGCACGGCCGACAATTGATTTCCCCATACGCACCCCGAATCGAGCGCGATGACGTTGTTGCGCAGCATCAGGCCGAGCGCGGCCCAGTGTCCGAATACGACGGTCACGTCTTCGGTGCGGCGGCCGGGGACATCGAACCACGGCAGGTAGCCGGGCGGCGCGCTGGCAGGGCCGCCGCTCGCGCGGAATTCCATCGCGCCGTCCGGCGTGCAGAAGCGTATGCGCGTGAACGCGTTGAATGCGACGCGCATCCGGTCGCGTTTTTTCAGGTTCGGATGCCATTGGTTCGGTTCGTTGCCGTACAGCTGCGAGAGCGTGTCGCGCCAGTGCGGCGCGCGCAGCGCGCGCTGCAGTTCATCGGCGAGTTCCAACGCGAGCGTGACGTCCCATTGCGGCAGGACGCCCGCGTGGACGAGCAGCATCTTGTGCTCGAAATGCGCGAACGGGAGATGGCGGACCCATTCCAGCAATGCTTCGGCGTCGGGCGCGTCGAGGATCTCGCCGATCGTGTCGCCGGGGCGCTCGGTGCGGATGCCGGCTGCGACCGAGAGCAGGTGAAGGTCGTGGTTGCCGAGGACGACGGTGGCGCGGGGGCCGAGATCGACGAGCGCGCGCAGGGCGGCGAGGGAGGCCGGGCCGCGGTTGATGACGTCGCCGGCAATCCAGAGTGGGGTGTCGGGCGGGGCGGCGAGCTTTTCCGTTAGCGCGAGGAGTGCCGAATGACAACCTTGGATGTCGCCGATGGCGATGGGGGGATGGGTCATGAGGTCGGGTGAGCGCTAATTCTCTTTTGAGGGAAGGGTGAAAAATTCTGCAAAATTAGCTATCTGCGCAATTTTTTTGCCATGCGTGACGATTGACCGAGCAGGGGCTTTCGCGATCGATGGGGGTTCGCACCGCTGTTTCAAGTTGTTAGCAGCATGGCTTTTGCGTCTGAGGGCTTCCTATAATTGCTGCTTCCCGCGAGAAAATTAACATCAGATGACTTTGGAGTGCATGGCGACCGGTTAAAATGCCGGGCCTGAGGCGGCCGGACAATGTCGCCACTGCAATATCCGACATGGCAAGGTCGAGTGGTGCTTGCCGTGAAATTCTAGAGGGAGCCTCATGATCCTGGTTACGGGCGGCGCGGGTTTTATCGGTGCCAATTTTGTACTCGACTGGCTGCATCAATCCGATGAAGCCGTGCTCAACGTCGACAAGCTGACCTACGCTGGCAATCTTCGCACGCTTCAGACCCTGGAAGGGAATCCGACGCATGTGTTTGCGCGTGTGGACATCTGCGATCGCGCCGCGCTTGATGCGCTGTTCGCCGAGCACAAGCCGCGCGCTGTCCTGCACTTCGCCGCCGAAAGCCACGTCGATCGTTCGATCCACGGCCCTGCGGATTTCGTGCAGACCAACGTCGTCGGCACGTTCACGCTGCTCGAGGCAACCCGTCAATACTGGAACAGCCTGAGCGACGCCGACAAGGCGGCGTTCCGTTTCCTGCACGTGTCGACCGACGAGGTGTTCGGTTCGTTGTCCGCAACCGATCCGCAATTCTCCGAAACGACGCCGTACGCGCCGAACAGCCCGTATTCCGCGACCAAGGCAGGCTCCGACCATCTGGTGCGTGCGTACCATCATACGTATGGCCTGCCGACGCTGACGACAAACTGTTCGAACAACTACGGTCCGTACCAGTTCCCCGAGAAGCTGATTCCGCTGATGATTGCGAATGCGCTTGCGGGCAAGCCGCTGCCGGTTTATGGCGATGGCCAGAACGTGCGCGACTGGCTGTATGTCGGCGATCACTGCAGTGCGATCCGCGAAGTGCTCGCGCGCGGCGTACCCGGCGAGACCTACAACGTCGGCGGCTGGAACGAGAAGAAGAACCTCGAAGTCGTGCACACGCTGTGCGACTTGCTCGACAAGGCACGTCCGAAGGCGGCGGGTTCTTACCGTGACCAGATCACCTATGTTACGGATCGTCCGGGCCACGACCGCCGTTACGCGATCGATGCGCGCAAGCTCGAGCGCGAGCTCGGCTGGAAACCTGCCGAAACGTTCGAGACGGGTCTCGCCAAGACGGTCGACTGGTATCTCGACAATCAGGTCTGGGCCGACGAAGTGGCGTCGGGCGAGTACCGCAAGTGGGTCGAGACGAACTACGCGAAACGCACCTGAGGAGAGAAGCGATGGCACGTAAAGGCATCATTCTCGCCGGTGGTTCCGGCACACGGCTGTATCCGATCACGCACGTCGTATCGAAGCAGCTCCTGCCGGTCTACGACAAGCCGATGATCTACTATCCGCTGTCGACGCTGATGATCGCGGGTATCCGCGACGTATTGATCATCTCGACGCCCCAGGACACGCCGCGCTTCGAAGCGATGCTCGGCGACGGCAGCCAGTGGGGGATGAACATCCAGTACGCGGTGCAGCCGTCACCCGATGGTCTTGCGCAGGCCTTCATCATTGGCAAGGCGTTCGTCGGCAACGATCCGTCGGCACTGATCCTCGGCGACAACATCTTCTACGGCCATGACCTGGCGAAGCAACTCGAGCGTGCGCATACGCAGGAAACCGGCGCGACCGTGTTTGCGTATCACGTGCACGACCCGGAGCGTTATGGCGTCGTCGAGTTCGACAAGTCGTTCCGGGCGCTGTCGATCGAGGAGAAGCCGGCGAAGCCGCGGTCGAACTATGCGGTGACAGGGCTGTACTTCTACGACAACCGCGTGTGCGACATCGCGGCCGACATCAAGCCGTCGCCGCGCGGCGAACTGGAAATCACCGACGTCAACTCGCGTTATCTCGCCGACGGCGCGCTCAACGTCGAGATCATGGGGCGCGGTTACGCGTGGCTCGACACGGGCACGCACGATTCGCTGATCGAGGCGGCAAGCTTCATCGCGACGCTGCAGCGGCGGCAAGGTCTCGTGGTCGCGTGTCCGGAGGAAATCGCCTATCGTCGCCGCTGGATCGACGCGGAGCAGGTGCTGAAGCTCGCGCAGCCGCTCGCAAAGAACGCGTACGGGCAGTACCTCAAGAACATTCTTACGGATCAGGTTGCATGGCCATCCAAGTAACGGCAACGGCACTGCCCGAAGTCAAGATCATCGAGCCGAAGGTATTCGGCGACGCGCGCGGGTTCTTCTACGAAAGCTTCAACGGGAAGGAATTCGCCGAGCAGGTCGAACCCGGCATCGAATTCGTACAGGACAATCATTCGCGGTCGTCGAAGGGCGTGCTGCGAGGGTTGCACTATCAGGTGCAGCACGCGCAGGGCAAGCTCGTTCGCGTCGTCGAAGGCGAAGTGTTCGATGTTGCAGTCGATATCCGCAAGCGTTCGCCGAACTTCGGCAAGTGGGTGGGCGTCGTCCTGTCGAACGACAACCATCGTCAGCTGTGGGTGCCGCCGGGCTTCGCACACGGTTTCGTCGTACTGTCGGATGCCGCCCAGTTTCTTTACAAGACGACCGACTACTGGTTCCCGGAGCACGAACGCAGTATCGTCTGGAACGATCCTGCGATCGGTATCCAGTGGCCGATCGATTTCGAGCCGTTGCTGGCCGCGAAAGACGCCGCAGGCAAGCGCTTGAGCGAAGCAGAAGTCTATGCGTGAGATGAGCGTGAATCCTGAACCGACGATCCTCGTGACCGGCGTGAATGGGCAGGTTGGGTTCGAGCTGCTGCGTTCGCTGCAAGGCCTTGGGCGCGTCGTGGCATGCGACCGTTCGATGCTGGATTTGTCCGATCTCGATCGGGTGCGCAGCGTCGTGCGTGAGCTGAAGCCGTCGATCATCGTGAATCCTGCCGCCTATACGGCCGTCGACAAGGCGGAGACGGATGTCGAAGCGGCTCGTCGTCTGAACGCCGACATGCCGCGCGTGTTGGCCGAGGAAGCTGCGAAGCTTGGCGCGGCGCTGATCCACTATTCGACCGACTACGTGTTCGACGGTACGAAGGCAGGCGCCTATGTCGAAACAGACGTGACGAATCCGCAGAATGTCTACGGACTCACGAAGCTCGAAGGCGAGCAGGCGATCGCTGCGACCGGATGCCCGCATTTGATCTTACGTACGAGCTGGGTGTATGGTCGACGCGGCAAGAATTTCCTGTTGACGATGCTGAAACTCGGCAGCGAACGGCCGGAGCTGCGCGTCGTCGCGGATCAGGTCGGCGCGCCGACGTGGTCGAAGACGATCGCGGTCGCGACGTCGCATATCGTCGCACAGGGTGTGACGGGCCATTCGGACTGGTGGGCGGAACGTTCGGGCATCTATCACTTTACGGCGTCCGGCGCGACGTCGTGGCACGGTTTTGCCGAGGCGATCTTCGCGACTGCAATGGGCGATCGGTCGCCGGGCGTGGTGCCGATTCCCGCGAGCGAGTATCCGGTGCCTGCGAAGCGTCCGGCCAATTCCCGGATGGCGCTCGACAAGCTCACCGCGACGTTTGGCGTGCGGATGCCGGCTTGGGACGATGCGTTGCGACTCTGTCTCGGCGAATAAGTTGACGATGCCCGACGATTGTCGAAGGGCATCTCAATGCGCTGTTCAATCATTCTATAACTTTGCATGCTGATTCTTTCACTCGCTGATCTCAAACAAAGCATCGCGTCGTGGCGGTTGTGGACGCTGCTCGGCTGGCTCGAAATCCGCCAGCGCTACGCGCGTTCGCGCCTCGGACCGTTCTGGCTCACCATCAGCATGGGCGTAATGATTTCGTCGCTCGGCGTTGTCTACGGGACGTTGTTCGGACAGAAGCTCAGCGAATATCTGCCGTATCTTGCATCGAGCATCGTGCTGTGGGGACTGTTTTCCCAGACAGTTCAGGACGGCAGCGTTGCCTATATCAACAGCTCGTCATACATCCGCCAGATGGCGACGCCGAAACTGATCTACATCCTGCAGGTCGTCTGGCGGAACCTGATCGTGCTCGTGCACAACTTCGTGATCATCGTCGCGCTGCTGCTGATCTTTGGCGTGAAGAACTGGGAAACGCTGCCGATGTTCATCCCGGGGCTCTTCCTGTTCATCCTGAACGCGCTGTGGATCGCGATGGTGGCGGGCCTGCTGTCGGCTCGTTTTCGCGATCTTCCGCAAATCATCGGAGCGCTGCTCCAGGTTGCGTTCTATGTAACGCCGATCATTTTCCGTCCGGATGCGTTGACCCGTTTTGCGTTCATCGTCGAATGGAATCCGCTCGCCTATCTGATCGATGTCGTACGCGGCCCGCTGATCGGGCATATGCCAAGTGCGTTGACCTGGGGGGTGGTGATTGGTATGGCCGCCATCGGCTGGCCGCTTGCACTGCTTCTGACCGGTCGGTTTCTGAAGCGCATTCCGTATTGGGTTTGAGGGTCGCGACATGGCATACGTAGAACTGAAGAACGTGACGCTGGACCTGCCGATCTATGACGTGCAGGGGCGTTCGCTCAAGAAGCAGGTCCTCCGCATGGGCCGACGGAACCGGATCGCCGAAGGAAGCGACGGCGTGATTGTCGTGCGGGCGCTCGACGACCTGAGCTTCCGGTTCGAGCGCGGCGATCGTGTTGGGCTGATCGGCCACAACGGCGCAGGGAAATCGACCCTGCTGCGCGCGATGGCCGGGATCTATCCTCCGACTGCGGGTACGCTGCTGCGCGACGGAAAGGTCGTGCCGCTGCTCGACATTGGGCTGGGTATGGACGAAAACTCGACCGGCATGCAGAACATCCGGCTGCGCGGGTTGATGCTCGGGATGTCCGATTCGGAAATCCGCGCGAAGCAGCGCGACATCGCGGAATTCAGCGAACTGGGCGACTATCTCGACTTGCCGATTCGCACCTATTCGAGCGGCATGCGGGTGAGGCTCGCGTTCGCTGTTTCGACAGCGGTCGATGCAGAAATCCTGTTGCTCGACGAAGTGATGGGTGTCGGTGATGCGTCCTTCATGCACAAGGCGGAGGCGCGGCTTGCAGACCTGCATAGCCGTGCCGAAATCGTCGTGCTCGCAATGCATTCGAATTCGGAGATTCGCAAGGTGTGCAACAAGGCGCTCTGGATGGAGCGTGGTCGCGTACGCGCGTTCGGCCCGGTGGAAGCGGTGGTGTCGGAGTACGAGGCCGCGACGGCGTGACTGCCGTCGATCGGTCGCTTTACACGGTTAAGGGAGAGTGAACGTCACGTTCCGCTATATGCAGCCCTTTACCTGTGAGTTGAATTATTTCTGGACGGTAAGCTATGTCGCATCCTCAGCAACAGGCATTTTGCTCGGCGGTCAAGAGCCGATTTCCGCAGTTTTTCCAGGGTGTGTTCGGCCTGGATATCGGCTCGCTGGATATCAACGGCAACAACCAATTCCTCTTCGATGCCGATAGCCTGTACCTTGGCATCGACGTCGCGGAAGGGCGAAATGTCGATCTCGTTTGCCCTGCACATGAACTCGGCTTGCCTCCGGATACGTTCGATGTCGTCGTATCGACGGAATGTCTGGAGCATGACCGTTATTGGGACAAGACGCTGCGCAACGCGGTCAGGATGCTGCGTCCCGGCGGACTGCTGCTGATCACATGTGCGACCGATGGGCGACCGGAGCACGGAACCCGACGGACGACGCCGCACGATGCGCCGTTGCTTGCAATAGCGGACAGCGAGTGGGCCGACTACTACCGCAATTTGACGGAGGCCGATATTCGTGCCGCGCTGAATATCGACGAGACATTCAGCCACGTCGAATTTTCGACCAACGACGAAACGCACGATCTCTATTTTTTCGGTGTCAAGCATGGCGTGCTGGAGAGAACGGCCGAGCGGTCCATTGGATTGCCGTCGCATCCGGTACGGCTGCTCGAGACGAATCTTCGCACGCAGCTTGGGCAGTCGAACGAGGCGCTTGCGCGTGCGACGATGGAATTGCAGGTGCTGCGGTCCGAGCGAAGCGAACTCATGCGATCTCTGGATCGGCAGATGGATCACGTCACCCAGGAGTTGAGTGGCGTGCAGGCTCGATTGCACGATCTGGTGACGGAGCGAAGCAGTGCGCTGGCCGCACAGCGCGATGAATTGTCGGCGAGGCTGCAGCATGTATCCGGTGAAATTAATCGGATTTATGCGTCAAGATCCTGGCGCATCACGCGCCCTCTGAGAATGTTGACGACACCGTTGTACCGATTCAAACGGGTCGCATCGCGCGCACGCAATGCGCTGCGCTATGTTGCGCGAGGGGATTTCCGAGGTCTGCAGCAGCGTCTCGATGCAGTGCGAATGGATCGCGCAATCGAGAGCCATTTGAATTCCGGCCCGCCGCAGACCTGGGGGGTGATGACGACGCGTCACACGCTGTTCATTGCGCACCTCATCGCGGATCGACTGCGCAAGCAGGGCTGGCAGGTAGACATCATGACAGAAGCGCCGCCGCGCTTTGAGCATGACATGTATGTGGTCGTATGCCCGCAGATGTTCAAGCGGTTGCCGCCCGGGGAGCGACGCATCGCGTTCCAGATGGAGCAATCGGTCAGCTCGCGATGGTTTACCGACGACTACTTGCGGACGCTTGAGGGTTCGTTTGCGGTTCTCGAATATTCACTGAAGAACATCGAGTTCCTGGACAGCAAGGGTATCAAGTATCCGCACGTCCATTACCTGCCCGTCGGAGCGAGCCGCGACTACAAGGCCGACATCGTTGCCGAGTCGCTCGAGAAGAAATGGGATCTGTTGTTCTACGGCGATGCGAAGAGTTCGCCGCGTCGCCGGCAGATGCTCGAAACGCTGCAGAAGCATTTCAACGTGCGCATCTGCAGCGAGGTGTTCGGCGACGATGTGGCGAGGGAGATTCGCCAGGCTCGGGTCGTCGTCAATATCCACTACTACGAAAATGCGCTGCTCGAGATGCCGCGCATCCAGGAGTGCCTGTCGCTTGGTGTGCCGCTCGTATCGGAGTCGTCGAGCGATCAAGCCGATTATCCGGAGATTTTCGATGCGGTCACGTTCTTCGACGAGGGGGACGAACAGGACATGCTGCGCGCAGTGCAAGCCGCGCTTGACCGGAGCTATGACGCGGAGGCGATCGCGCGAGCCGTGGACCAGGGGAGCCTACGCTTCGGATTCATGTTCGACCGCTTCCTGACCGCGATGAATTTCCTGCCGCCGACCAAACTGCTGGACGACGGACTGCCGTTGCCGGACGGTGCGACGCGGGTCGTGCTGTCGTTGCCGGAAACGATCGCGCGCCGACGCATTTACGAGGCCGCCGCAGCGGAAAATTGTGTCGTATTCGATGGCGTGCGTCTCCGTCCGGGTTGGGTCGGATGCGGGCTGTCTTATTCGGCTCTCGCGCGCCATGCGCAGCGTAAAGGCCTGCATCGACTGACTGTTCTCGAGGACGATGCGTTGCTGCCGGAAGACTTCGAGAAGAAGATCGGCATCGTCAATGCCTATCTTGATTCGAAGGACGGTCAGTGGGACGTCTTTTCAGGCTTGATCGCGGTTCTGCATCCTGGGACTCGCGTGATCGGCGTCGAGGACTTTCAGGGCATGCGCTTCGTGACAATCGACAAGATGACGAGCACGGTCTGCAATATCTACAACGAGCGGGCGCTGCGCATGCTGGCCGAATGGGACTCGAATGACCGCAACGATCAGACGAACACGATCGACAGGTACCTCGAGCGTCAGGCGGATCTGCGCGTGGTGGTCGCACTCCCGTTCCTCGTCGGTCATCGTGAGGATGTCTATTCGACGCTGTGGGGATTTCAGAACACCCAATACAACACCCTGATCGAAAATAGCGAGCGTGAGCTGGGGCGGCTTGCCGAAACGGCTTGATGCGAGCGCGATGCTTGCCCGTGCCGGGTCTTGTGGCGCGCCAAGCCGTTCCCGGCTTGGCTGCGGCACAGGGTGCACTGTCATGCGGTCTTGCCGGCATTCACAAACTCGATTCGTTTTAGTCTTTACTGAAGATACCGTCAGCAAGTGATCCCTCATTCCGTCGAATCTTCCCGCGCCTCGAAGTCCAGCGACGAAGGCCTGTCGGTTTCCGTTGTTACCTACCACTCTGACGAAGCGCTGCTCGTGCGAACGTTGTCCAGTCTGCGCGCGGCATGCGACAACCTGCGGGCAACACGCGCCGATCTGGCCGTTCGCGTTCAGCTTGTCGACAACGGCGGTTTGCCTGATCTGTCGGAAACGCTTGAAACGTTCGACCGCGCGGGTATCGCGTACGAGGTGTTTGCAGGGCATGGCAACGTCGGTTATGCACGCGGCCATAATCTCGCGATCGATACGGCCCGAAGCCGTTACCATCTTGTATTGAATCCTGATATCGACCTCGAGCCCGGCACGCTCGTGCACGCGCTCGAATTTCTCGATGCCCATCCGGAAGCGGCGTTGCTGTCGCCGTGGATCGGAGACGACGCGGGACAGACCCAGTATTTGTGCCGACGATACCCTGCGTTGTTCGACCTCTTCGTGCGCGGCTTTTTGCCGGCGTCGTGGAGAGAACGATTCGCGCTCCGGCTTGCGCGCTACGAGATGCGGGACCGGATCAATGAATCCGACGTGGTCTGGGATCCGCCGATCGTCAGCGGTTGCTTCATGTTGTTCCGGACCGAGTTGCTCAAGGCACTGGAAGGATTCGATCCGCGCTACTTTCTCTACTTCGAGGATTACGATCTGAGCTTGCGTACCGGCGCGCGCGCGCGTATCGCCTATGTGCCCGCGGCGCGCGTCGTTCATCACGGCGGCGGTGCATCGCGCAAGGGCATGGCACACGTTCGCATGTTCGTAGCGTCCGCGTTCAAGTTTTACAATCGCTTCGGATGGAAATGGCTATGAACCGCGTCGTGGTGACGGGAGCGAACGGGTTCGTTGGCCGAGCGTTGAGTCGCGCGCTGATAGCCCGCGGGCACGCGGTGACGGGGCTCGTGCGGCAGGTCGGCGGATGTGTCAGCGGTGTGCAGGAATGGTTGTACGACGGGCGCGATTTCGCCGGACTCACGGACGCGGAATGGCCGGACGCGGATTGCGTTGTTCATTTGGCCGCACGCGTGCACGTAATGAACGATGCCGCGTCGGATCCCCTCGCGGCGTTTCGTGCGACGAATGTCGATGGAACGCTGCGCGTGGCGGAGGCGGCGCGGCGGCGTGGGGTGCGGCGCTTCGTGTTTGTCAGCAGTGTCAAGGCGATCGCCGAAAGTGACGGCGGCCGGCCGCTGGGCGAAGACGATCCGGCGCGCCCCGAAGACGCGTACGGCCAGTCGAAGCTCGAGGCTGAACGTGCGTTGCGGCAGTTCGCGGCCGCGTCCGGGCTCGACGTGGTGATCGTCCGGCCACCGCTCGTGTACGGTCCGCATGTGCGCGCCAATTTTCTCGGCATGATGGACGCGATCTGGAAGGGCCTGCCGTTACCGCTCGGTGCGATAGCGGCCCGGCGCAGTCTGGTGTACGTCGATAATCTCGCAGATGCGCTCGTGCGTTGTGCCACCGATCCGCGCGCGACACAGGGTTGTTTTCACGTGGCGGACGACGATGCACCGACCGTCACCGAGTTGCTCCGGATGGTTGGCGATGCGCTCGGCAAACCGGCGCGGCTGTTTCCGGTGCCGGCCGGCGCATTGCGGGCACTCGGCAGGCTCACCGGCCGCAGCGCCACCGTCGACCGTCTGACGGCGAGCCTGCAGATCGATGCCGATCGCATGAAACGAGTGCTGGACTGGCACCCTCCCTATACGACTCGACAAGGTCTCGACGCAACTGCCGTATGGTATCGTTCGCGCGATATCCAGAAATAGGCAACATGTATTACGCGATTACCACGTGGCTCACCGCCGCCGGAGTGGCTCTTGCAAGCGCCGTCGCCTCGACGATGATCCTGCGCGCACTGCTTGTCACAGGGCTGGCATGGCGGCTCGCTACCGATATCCCGAACGATCGTTCGCTTCACGTGCGACCGACGCCGCGAGTCGGCGGATGGGGCATCGTCCCGGTCTGCGTGATCGCGATGCTGTGGTTCGCGCCGCAGATGTGGTTGATCGCTGTTGTGGCGGCGGGGCTGGCAGCCTTGTCGCAGATCGATGATCGGCGCGGGCTACCTGCCCGTGTGAGATTTGCCGCGCATCTGGCGGCGGTCGTGGTGCTGATCGTCGCCTATCCGGCCTCCGCCCCGTGGTGGCTCCTCGCTGGCGTCGGTTTTGTGATGGTCTGGTTGATCAATCTCTATAACTTCATGGACGGCGCGGACGGCCTTGCCGGTGGCATGGCACTGTTCGGCTTTGGCGCCTACGCGGTTGCCGCGCTGGCCGGTGCGCATCCGTCGCCTGATCTGGTCGCGGGTGGTGCGGCGATCGCGGGTGCAGCGTTAGGCTTTCTGCTGCTGAATTTCCATCCCGCGAAGCTGTTTCTTGGCGACGCCGGTTCCATTCCGCTCGGATTCATGGCCGGTGCGCTCGGCTATTGGGGTTGGCGACACGGGGTCTGGCCGATCTGGTTTCCGGCGATGGTGTTCGCGCCCTTTATCGCGGACGCATCTGTAACACTCCTGCGACGTTTGTTACGCGGAGAAAAGTTCTGGCAAGCGCACCGAGAGCATTATTATCAAAGGATGGTGCGCTCGGGCATGGGTCATGGCCGCACTGCTATTTATTGGTACCTCATCATGTTCACAGGCATAATCGTTGCTTTGTGGGCATTGGGCCGTCAGGAACTGCAGCAGTGGTTGCTGTTCGTTGCTTGGTATGGCGTCCTGGCATGCATCGGATTCGTGATCGACATGCGCTGGCACCGGATTCAAAAGGCCGCCGAAAACAATTCATGAGGTCTCTCGCCGATGTTGCGATCAAAAGCATCATGGCTGTCGTTCAGTGCATTCGTGTTCGACCTGCTGGCGGTTGTCGCCGCGTGGCTGTTTGCTTATCTCGTTCGGTTCAATGGCAGTATTCCGCCTGATTTCCTGGGCGGTGCGCTGACCGCGCTCGTCTGGGTATTACCCGTCTACGGGCTGACATTCCACGTGTTCGGCCTGTATCGCGGGTTGTGGGTGTTCGCGAGCCTGCCCGATCTGATGCGCATCGCGAAGTCGGTTGCCGGCGGCGGCGTGATCGTGATGATCGGTGCCGTGATGTTCCAGCCGACGCCGATCATTCCGCGCTCGGTGCTGCTCGTGTCGCCGCTGATGCTGTTCCTGGCGATGGGCGGCGCACGTGCGCTGTATCGCGCGACGAAGGAGTACTACCTGTACGGCGGCCTCGTCGGGAAGGGCAAGCCGGTGCTGGTGCTCGGTGCCGGCACGGCCGGCGCGAGTCTCGCGCGCGAACTGTCGCGCTCCGGCGAATGGCGCCTCGTCGGCCTGCTCGACGACGACGTCACCAAGCAGGGCCGCGAGATCTACGGCTACAAGGTGCTCGGATCGTTCAACGATCTGAAACACTGGACCGACGCGATGAAGGTCGAATACGCGATCATCGCGATTCCGTCGGCGTCGGTCGAAACGCAGCGCCGCGTCGCGACGCTGTGCGTGCGGGCCGGCGTGAAGGCGATGGTGCTGCCGTCGCTGACCGCGCTGATGCCGGGGCAGGGCTTCCTGTCGCAGGTGCGGAACATCGATCTCGAGGATCTGCTCGGCCGCGATGCCGTGACGATCGACACGCCGCACGTCGAGGCGCTGCTGCGCGGTCGTGTCGTGATGGTGACGGGCGCGGGTGGCTCGATCGGCTCCGAGCTGTGCCGGCAGATCCTGCGTTTCGCGCCGGCGCAGCTCGTCGCGTTCGATTTGTCCGAGTATGCGATGTACCGGCTGACCGAGGAGTTGCGCGAGCGCTTCCCCGACCTGCCGGTCCTGCCGATCATCGGCGATGCGAAGGATTCGCTGCTGCTCGATCAGGTGATGTCGCGCCATGCGCCGCACATCGTGTTCCATGCGGCCGCCTACAAGCACGTGCCGCTGATGGAGGAGCACAACGCATGGCAGGCGCTGCGCAACAACGTGCTCGGCACGTATCGCGTGGCCCGCGCGGCGATCCGCCACGATGTGCGTCACTTCGTGCTGATCTCGACCGACAAGGCCGTCAATCCGACCAACGTGATGGGCGCGAGCAAGCGCCTCGCCGAAATGGCCTGCCAGGCGTTGCAGCAGACGAGCGGGCGCACGCAGTTCGAGACCGTGCGCTTCGGCAACGTGCTCGGCAGCGCGGGCAGCGTGATCCCGAAGTTCCAGCAGCAGATCGCGAAGGGTGGCCCGGTGACGGTCACGCACCCGGAGATCACGCGTTTCTTCATGACGATCCCGGAAGCGTCGCAGCTCGTGCTGCAGGCGTCGAGCATGGGGCATGGCGGCGAGATCTTCATTCTCGACATGGGCGAGCCGGTGAAGATCGTCGATCTCGCGTGCGATCTGATTCGCCTGTACGGCTTCTCGGAAGACCAGATCCGCATCGAGTTCACCGGGCTGCGGCCGGGCGAGAAGCTCTACGAGGAGTTGCTGGCGGACGACGAGACGACGACGCGCACGCCGCACCCGAAACTGCGGATCGCGCGCGCACGGGAAGTGCCGGACAATTTCCTCGACGAGTTGCTGCCGTGGCTGATGCAGCATCGCGTGCTGCCCGACGACGAAGTGCGCCGCGACTTGCGGCGCTGGGTGCCGGAGTATCAGACGGCTACGGTTCCGGCGCTGAAGAGCGTGCGGGTCGCGTCGAACCGCTGACGGCCCCCGCGGCCGCTGCACGGCTACCGATCCGCCCAAAAGAAAAGCGCCCCGCGGGGCGCTTTTTTCATGCCGGGCCGCGAACGGGTCAGCGGCCGTGGCGGTGCTTGCGCACCACCATCCATCTCGGCGCGCGGAACCGCACGATGCTGATGTACAGCCACACGTAGGTCAGTGCGAACAGCACGACGAACACGAACAGGTGCACCGTGTGCCGCCAGAACAGCGTCGCGGGTATCACCGCGACGAGGCACAGCAGCCACAGGTACGGCGACGTCAGCGAATTGCGGCGCGTCAGGTCGTGCGCGTGCTTCGTGCCGACGGCCCAGCGCATCAGCCGCTTGTACACGAGCATGTGCAGGTGCACGCCGTCCGGAATGCCGGGCGACATCCCGCGGATGAATTTCTTCCGGTAGATCGAGAAGCAGGTCTCGAAGATCGGATACATGAACAGCAGCACCGGATACCACGCGGATACCTCGCGGTTGCGCATCACGAGCAGGATCGCGAGTTCCGCGAGCATGAAACCGATGAAATATGCGCCGCCGTCGCCGAGAAAGATCAGCCCGGCCGGGAAATTCCACAGGAAGAAGCCGAGCACGGCGCCCATCATGATGATCGACGCGGACATGACGACGGGGTCGCGGACCTGGAACGCGACGTACGCGAGCGACGCGAACATCATGAAGCTGACCATCGACGCGAGCCCGTTGAAGCCGTCGATGATGTTGATCGCATTCGCGAGCGCCGCGACCGCGAGCACGGTGACGAACGCCGAAATGGCCACGTAGTGGAGCAGGAAATCGAGCGGCGGCACGCTGATGCGGGTGACCGAGATATCCATCAGCCAGAACGCGAGCGCGGCCGCGCCCATCGTGCAGAGCAGCCGCGCGCGCGGCGACACGCGCTTGGTCAGGTCCTCGACGAGGCCGGACAGGAACGCCGGCAGCCCGCAGGCAACGATGCCGAGAATGCTGCCGGCGATCGTCGGATAGCGCCGCGACAGGATCAGCGCGGCAATGACGACCCCCGCGAGGATCCCGATGCCCCCGACCCGCGGCACGGGCCGCACGTGGAATTTCTGCACGCCGGCCAGGTCGCTGTCGATCGAGAATTTCTCGTGGAGGTGCGCGTAGCGCACGATGAACAGCGTGACGAGCAGGGAGACGATGAAGCCGGACGCGAAGCTGAGCATGGGATCGCTCGGAAAATGGACAGCGGATTATACAAAACCGCGCGGGTTCCCCTCCTGCCATCGCCAGTGGTCGGCACACATTTCTTCGATACCGAGCGTCGCGCGCCAGCCGATGATGTCGGCCGCGGCCTGCGGGTTCGCGTAGCACTCGCCGATATCGCCCGGGCGGCGCGCGACGATCTCGTACGGCACCGGGCGGCCCGACGCCTTCTCGAACGCGCGCACGACTTCCAGCACGCTGTAGCCTTGCCCGGTGCCGAGGTTCACGACGAAGCTCGCGTCGCGCTTCGCCAGCGCGTCGAGCGCGGCGATGTGCCCCTTCGCGAGATCGACGACGTGGATGTAGTCGCGCACGCCCGTGCCGTCCGGCGTCGGGTAGTCGGAGCCGAACACGCGCAGCTTTTCCAGCTTGCCGACCGCGACCTGCGCGACATACGGCATCAGGTTGTTCGGGATGCCGGCCGGATCCTCGCCGATCAGCCCGCTCACGTGCGCGCCGACCGGGTTGAAGTAGCGCAGCGTCGCGATCCGCCACGACGGGTCGGATACCTCGAGATCGCGCAGGATCTGCTCGGCGATCAGCTTCGACTGGCCGTACGGGTTCGTCGCGGACAGCGGGAACGATTCGTCGATCGGCGAGCGCTCGGGCACGCCGTACACGGTGGCGGACGAGCTGAACACGAACTGCTTGACGTTGCGCTCGCGCATGACCTTGAGCACGGCGAGCAGGCCGCCGATGTTGTTCTGGTAGTACTCGAGCGGCTTCTCGACCGATTCGCCGACGGCCTTGAGCGCCGCGAAATGGATCGTGCCGGTGATCGGGTGCGCGTCGAACACCTTCGCGAGCGCGGCTTCGTCGCACACGTCGATCTGGTGGAACGCGGGCGTCTTGCCCGTGATCTGCGTGATGCGCCGCAAGGACTCGGACTTGCTGTTGACGAAGTTGTCGACGATCACGACATCGTAGCCGTTGCCGAGCAGCTCGACGGTCGTGTGCGAGCCGATATAGCCCGCTCCGCCGGTGACGAGGATGGTGCCTTTAGCGGTCATAGCTGATGCGCTCCTTCAGAGGGTGATACCGGTTAACGAATGGATGGTACGCCGGTAGCGTTCGACGACCTGCTGCTCGTCGAATTCCGTCGTGACCTTCTGCCGGCCGCGCGCGCCCATCGCGTCGCGTCCGGCCGTTCCGAGTTCGATCATGCGAAGCAGTTGCTCCGCGAGGCTCGCGCTGTCGCGCACGCGGCACAGGAAGCCCGTTTCGCCGTCGGCGACGACGTCGCGGCAGCCCGGCACGTCGGTCGCGACGATCGGGCGGCCCATTGCCGATGCTTCCATCAGCGTGCGCGGCACGCCTTCGCGGTACGACGGCAGCACGACGCAGTCGGCTGCCGCGATATGCGGGCGCACGTCGTGCGCCTCGCCAAGATACTCGACGATGCCTTCGCCGACCCACGCGTCGACGTCCGCGCGGCCGATCGCGCTCGGATTGTCGACGCCGAGCGGCCCGAGCAGCTGGAAGCGCGCGTTCGGGAAGCGGGCACGCACGATGCGCGCGGCCTCCACGTATTCGCGCACGCCCTTGTCCCACAGCAGCCGGCCGATCAGGATGAAGACGGGCGCGTCGCCGGCGGGCAGCGGCGCGGGCGCGAACTGTTCGAGGTCGACGCCTTCGCCGTGCAGCAGCCGTGCGCGGTCGGGATGCGCGAGCAACTGCTCGTCGGTGAAGGTCGCGAGATCGTCGCGGTTCAGGAACCAGACTTCACGCGGGAAGCGGAACGCGAACCGGTACAGGCGCTTCGCGACGCTCGCCGCGCGGCTCTTCTGGATGAAGACGTAACCGAGCCCCGTCGTCACCGCGATCGACGGCACGCGCGCGAGCCACGCGGCGACCGAGCCGTAGATGTTCGGCTTGATCGTGTAATGGAACACGAGACCGGGCTTCAGCGCGCGGTAGTGGCGCACCAGCGCGGCGAGCGTGCCGAGATCCTCGCGCGGGCTCGTGCCTTTCGACGCGACCGCGAGCGCCACGTAGCGGCAGCCCATCTGCTCGAGCAGCGGCACCGTGCGGTCGTGCGGCGCAATCACGATGACCTCGGCGCCGCGCGCGACGAGCGCACGGATCAGCCCGTGGCGATACGTGTAGATCGCCCAGGCCGTGTTACAGACGAGCGCGATGCGCAGCGGGGAGGTGGCGGACATGAAAAAAATGAAAAATAAAGCGTCGAAAATGCCGGCTGAGCCGAATGGTCGTCAGGCGGACGGCCGCGCGGCGAACAGCGTCTGCTTGATCCGCTGCAGC
The DNA here is from genome assembly GCF_052952715.1 of Burkholderia sp. YIM B11467. NCBI lineage: Bacteria > Pseudomonadati > Pseudomonadota > Betaproteobacteria > Burkholderiales > Burkholderiaceae > Burkholderia > Burkholderia sp. YIM B11467. Next base: position 346,765 of record NZ_JBQVSQ010000003.1, on the reverse strand, counting down.
GTGCGGTACGGCGTCACGAAATGCAGCAGGTTCTTGGCGAGACCGGCCCAGTCGTACGGGTTCAGCGCGTTGAAGTGGCTCAGCAGCAGCGTGAGCGTCGACACCAGCTGGCGCCGGCGCTTGGTCGCACTGATCCCGCCCTCGTTAAGCTCGTAATACAGGCCGAGTTCGGGCAGGTTCGCGCAATCGTAGCGTTGCATTAACCGCAAAAAAAGATCGAGATCCTCGGCCGCGCGGTATTTCGCACGATAGTTGCCGACTTCGCGCACGGCGTCGATGCGCAGCATGACCGACGGATGCACGAGCGGCGAACGCAGGAAGCGCGTGCGGCGCAGCGTGCGCGGATCGGCGGGCGGCGTCAGCATGAAGCGCGGCTCGCCGGCGCGCGACACGACCTGCGTCCACATGCCGACGCAGGCCACGCGCGGGTGAGCGCCGAGATACGCGCGCTCCTTCGCGAGGCGCTGCGGCGCGGCGAGATCGCCCGCGTCGATGCGGGCCGCATAACGGAAGCCGCGCGCCGCGAGCGCGTCGATGCCGGCCGCGAGCGCGCGCTCGATGCCGACGTTCTCCGGCATGCGCAGTACCTCGATCGCGAGGCCGGGCAGGTCGGGCGCGACGATCGGCGGCGTGCTGCCGTCGTCGACGATCAGCACCTGCACGGGCGCGTCCTCGCGAAACGACGCGAGGGTCCGAACGACGTCGTCGTGCCCGTTGTAGGCCGGCATCAGCACGGCCACGTCGTCGAGCGGGGGCGGGCAATCAGGGGACGTCATGGTCGCAGCTTGAAACGGATGTAATAAAAATTGACGGCGGCGGCGGCCAGGTAGCCGGCCGCCAGCCCGACGAGCGCGCCGTACAGGCCGAGCCGGGGGATCGCGAACAGGTTGACGAGCGCGGCGATCGCGAGCGCGAGCAGCCATTTCGACAGCAACACGAATTTTGCTTGATATTTGAGAACGATAAGATTGCCTATCGCCTCGATGCCGGCCGGCACGGACAGCCAGACGGCCCAGCGGAAGATGTCGACCGAAGCTTCGTAGCCGCGGCCGAACACCTTGCCGACGATCAATGGGGCGGCCGCATCGAGCACGAGCGCGCCGGCCGTCATCAGACAGGCCGTCATCGCGATCAGCCGGACGATGTTGCGGCGCAGCCGCGCGACGTCCTGCACGCGGTAGACGAATGCGGGCGCGATCGTCTGCGCGAGCATCAGCGCGAGCGTGATCCAGTTCTCGTTGAGCTGCTGCGCGGCCGAATAGCGGCCGAGATCGGCGAATGACACGTGACGCTCGAGCATCAGGCGGTCGAGCTTCAGGAACAGGTACATGCAGATGAGGCCGAGCCAGAACACGGTGCCGGCCGTCGCAAAGTGCCTGAACAGCGGTTTGTCGAACGTCCAGCCGAACGCGCCGCCGTTACGATGCCGGTAGTACAGCATCAGCGCGAAGCCGATTGCCGCGGCTTCGAGCGCCCACAGCCACGCGAAGCGCGCGGGGCCGGCGGCCGCGCGGACCAGCAGCCAGACGAGCAGCGCCTTCGCCAGCGCGGTGACCATGCTGGTGACGAGCTGCGGCTTGCTGTAGGTCATGCTCTGCAGCCACGCGTTGATCACGCCGACGAACGGCTCGCGGAACACCATCGTGACCGCCAGGCCCGCGAGCATCGCGCCGACCAGCGGATCGAAGGCGCCCGCGGCGATCGCGATCCAGGTCGCGGCGAGCGCGGCGACCGAAACGGCGATGCGCAGCACGAACGCGCTGCCGAGCACCGCGCCGAGCTGGGCGGGCGGGCGCTGGACGATGGTCGGGACGAGGATTTCCGCGCCGCACACCCAGGTGAGCGGCGCCAGTACCAGGAGAAGCGTATTTGCATACTGCCATTTGCCGAACACATCCGGCCCGAAATAACGGGCCAGAAGACCGCTGATCGCGATCGCGACGCCGATCTGCGTGAGCCGTTCGAGCCCCAGCCAGACGAGGTTCGCGACGGCTTTCGCGACATCCGGGTTGCCGAAGCGCTTCAGCATGCGGAGCGACCGGGCACGCACAGGGCGGCCGGCAGGGCGCGCGGAGGCTGCGGGTTGGCGGCGGCGGGACGGCTAGGCATTAAAATGGGCGACATGCGCGTCATCGAAACCCGCGATTATAAGTGGGATCGGGGTCGCTCCAGCCGTTCCGCTCCGTGTCGTGCCGGGACCGGCATGTATCATGCGCGGCACCGGCGAGACGCGGTCAGGCAAGCCAGACAATTTTCCATGCACGCAACTGAGAGAGAAGAGAATCGATGATCTCCCAATCCATCTTCAAGGCATATGACATTCGTGGCGTGGTCGGCAAGACACTCGACGTCGATACGGCGCGCGGGATCGGCCGGGCATTCGGCAGCGAAGTGCGTGCGCAGGGCGGCGACGCGGTCGTCGTCGCGCGCGATGGCCGCCTGTCCGGGCCGGACCTCGTCGGCGCACTCGCCGACGGCCTGCGTGCGGCGGGCGTCGACGTCGTCGATGTCGGCATGGTGCCGACGCCGGTCGGTTATTTCGCGGCGAGCGTGCCGCTTGCGCTGAAGGGCGGCGAGCGCCGCGTCGATTCGTGCATCGTCGTCACGGGCAGCCACAACCCGCCCGACTACAACGGCTTCAAGATGGTGCTGCGCGGCGCCGCGATCTACGGCGAGCAGATCCAGGCGCTGTACCGCCGCATCGTCGACGAACGTTTCGAAACGGGCAGCGGCACCTATGAGCAGGTCGACGTGGCCGATCAGTACATCGCGCGCATCGTCGGCGACGTGAAGCTCGCCCGCCCGCTGAAGCTCGTCGTCGACGCCGGCAACGGCGTCGCGGGCCCGCTCGCGACGCGCCTGTTCAAGGCGCTGGGCTGCGAACTCGTCGAGCGCTTCACCGACATCGACGGCACGTTCCCGAACCACCACCCCGATCCCGCGCACCCGGAAAACCTGCAGGACGTGATCCAGGCGCTGAAGGACACCGATGCCGAGCTCGGCTTCGCGTTCGACGGCGACGGCGACCGCCTCGGTGTCGTCACGAAGGATGGCCAGATCATCTATCCGGACCGCCAGCTGATGCTGTTCGCGGAAGAAGTGCTGTCGCGCAACCCGGGCGCGCAGATCATCTACGACGTGAAGTGCACGCGCAACCTCGCGCAGTGGGTGAAGTCGAAGGGCGGCGAGCCGCTGATGTGGAAGACGGGCCACTCGCTCGTGAAGGCGAAGCTGCGCGAGACGGGGGCGCCGCTCGCCGGTGAAATGAGCGGCCACGTGTTCTTCAAGGATCGCTGGTACGGCTTCGACGATGGTCTCTACACGGGCGCGCGCCTGCTCGAGATCCTGACGAAGTCGGCCGACCCGAGCGCGCTGCTGAACGGGCTGCCGGACGCGATGAGCACGCCCGAACTGCAGCTCTGGCTCGACGAGGGCGAGAACTTCCGCCTGATCGACAAGCTGCAGAAAGAGGCGAAGTTCGACGGCGCCGAGGAAGTCCTGACGATCGACGGCCTGCGCGTCGAGTACCCGGACGGCTTCGGCCTCGCGCGTTCGTCGAACACGACGCCGGTCGTCGTGATGCGTTTCGAAGCCGAGACGCAGGAAGGGCTCAAGCGCATCCAGGAAGACTTCCGCCGGGTGCTGACGGCCGCGAAGCCGGACGTCAAGCTGCCGTTCTGAATGTCGGCGGCCCGCGGGCTGCCGGCGGTGCGACGGCCGATTCGGCGGTCGCGCCCTCTCCGAAAAGCGGCGCACGCGGCAGCGTGCGGCCGCTTTTTGCCTGTCTGGGCCCTCGAGCGCGATAAAATCGCTCCTTTATGTCTGTCGCCGGCTGTCAGCCGGCGTTTTTTCAGCGTGCAAAAGATCCTGATCGTGCGCGTGTCGTCGCTGGGCGACGTCGTGCACAACATGCCGGTGATCGCCGATATCCGGCGCCGCCATCCCGATGCGCAGATCGACTGGCTCGTCGAGGAAAGCTTCGTCGACCTCGTGCGGCTCGTCGACGGCGTGCACGACGTGCTGCCGTTCTCGCTGCGCCGCTGGCGCAAGAAGCCGTTCGCGGGGGCCACGTGGCGCGAGATCCGTGCATTCCGCAAGCGCCTCGCGGCCGAGCAGTACGATCTCGTGATCGACTGCCAGGGTCTCATCAAGACGGCCTGGGTCGCGAGCTGGGCGCGCGGCCCGCTCGTCGGGCTCGGCAACCGCACCGACGGCGCCGGCTACGAATGGCCCGTGCGCTTCTTCTATCGCAAGCGCGTGCCGATCGCGCCGCGCACGCACGTCGTCGAGCGATCGCGGCAACTCGTCGCGGCCGCGCTGGGCGACCCGGCGCCGACGCCGGCCGATCCGGTCGACTTCGGCCTCGACACGCGCGCGGCGGCGCTCGCGGTGGCCGCGCTCGGCCTGAACCTGCCGGTGCCGTACGTGGTGTTCGTCCATGCGACGTCGCGTGCCGACAAGCAGTGGCCGGACGCCGCCTGGATCGAGCTCGGCCAGGCGCTCGTGCGGCGCGGCGCGTCGCTGGTGCTGCCGTGGGGCAACGACGCGGAGCGTGCGACCAGCGAGCGGCTCGCGAAGGAGTTCGGCGCGGCGGCGATCGTGCCGCCGAAGCTGTCGCTGCCGGCCGTGGTCGGGCTGATCGACGGCGCGGCTGCGACGGTTGGCGTTGATACAGGTCTGGTTCACATCGCGGCCGCGCTGAAGCGTCCGACGGTCGAACTGTACAATTTCGCGACGGCCTGGCGCACAGGCGGCTACTGGTCGCCGAACGTCGTCAATCTCGGCACGGCGGGGCAGCCCCCGTCGATCGCGCAGGTGAAGTCGGCGCTCGCGGGCTTCGGTCTCCTGTAATGCCCGCCATGCTTGCCATGCCTGCCACACACGCGAACCGAACATGAGCGAATCCCAGATCATCGAAGTCCCGTCCGCCGACTGGAGCGGACACAACCTGTCGGCGCCGCGCGAGCAACTGCTGGCCGCCGTCGAGGAAGGCAAGGTGCTGTATTTCCCGCACCTGCGCTTCGCGATCGAAGGCGGCGAGGAAGCGCTGCTCAATCCGGCGCTCGCCGATCCGAAACGCAAGAACATCAGCCTCGCGCCGAACGGCGGCGCGCTCGCCGGCGTGCTTGGCGACAGTGTCACGCAGTCGGCCGTGCGCGCGCTCGTCGCGCGCTTCCAGCAGCAGGCCGGCACGCTCGTCGACGGCCTGTTTCCCGAATACCGCGGCAAGCTGCGCGTCGCGCCGACGAGCCTGCGGCTGATGCAGGTCGAGACGCGCCAGACGTCGTGGCGCAAGGACGACAGCCGGCTGCACGTCGATGCGTTTCCGTCGCGGCCGAATTACGGCGAGCGCATCCTGCGCGTGTTCACGAACGTGAACCCGGCTGGCGTGCCGCGCGTGTGGCGCGTCGGCGAGCCGTTCGAGGACGTCGCGAAGCGCTTCCTGCCGCACATCCGGCCGCAGTTGCCGGGCGCCGCGTGGCTGCTGAACCTGCTGCACGTGACGAAGTCGCCGCGCAGCGCGTACGACCACCTGATGCTGAACCTGCACGACAGCATGAAGGCCGATCTCGACTACCAGAAGACGAGCCCGCAGCAGACGATGCCGTTTCCGCCGGGTTGCGTGTGGATATGTTTCTCGGACCAGACTTCGCACGCTGTGATGTCCGGCCAGTTCATGCTCGAGCAGACGTTCTTCCTGCCGGTCGACGCGATGGTCCGCCGCGAATGCGCGCCGCTCGGCATTCTCGAGCGCCTGCAGGGCAGGGCGCTGGTTTGAGCGCACACCTGCTTCGATTCAATACGAGGGCTGCCGCATGCTGAGGGCGATCTATCGCGCACTGTGGTGGCTCGTCGCGCCTGTCGCGGTCATTCGGCTCTACGTGCGTTCGCGCAAGGAGCGCGGCTACCGCGAACACATCGGCGAACGCTTCGGTCACGTGGCCGGCCGCTCGCGCGACGATCGCGCGCCGCTGATCTGGGTGCATGCGGTATCGGTCGGCGAGACGCGCGCCGCGCAACCGCTGATCGACGCGCTGATGCGCGTGCGCCCCGATGCACGCATCCTGCTTACACACATGACACCGAGCGGCCGTACGACCGGCGTACAGATCTTCGGTGATCGCGTGCTGCGCTGCTATTTGCCGTACGACATGCCCGGCGCGGTGCGGCGTTTCCTGCACGCATGGCGGCCGACGCTCGGCCTCGTGATGGAAACCGAGGTGTGGCCGACGCTGATCGACGAGTGCCGCCGCGCGGACGTGCCGCTCGTGCTGACCAATGCGCGGATGTCCGCGCGTTCGTTCCGGCGCGCGGCGAAGTTCGGCACGGCGACGCGCGACGTGTTCGGCGGCTTCTCGCGTGTGCTCGCGCAGAGCCCGGCCGACGCGGAGCGGCTGACGTCGCTCGGCGCGCGCAACGTGACGGTGCTCGGCAACCTGAAGTTCGACATGACGACGCCGCAGGAACTGGCGGCGCGCGGTCATGCGTGGCGCGATGCGATCGGCGCGCGGCCCGTGTGGGTCGCCGCCAGCACGCGCGAGAACGAGGAGGCGCTGGTGCTGCAGGCGTTCGCGGCGATGCGCACGCCCGGTGCGCTGCTGGTGCTGGTGCCGCGTCATCCGCAGCGTTTCGCGGAGGTCGAGGCGCTGGTCGAGCGCAGCGGGCTCAAGTGCATGCGACGCTCCACGTGGGCGGCCGACACGGCCGCGCTCGCGGCCGGCCACCCGGCCGCCGCAGCGCTGCCGGAGGACGTGACGGTGCTGCTCGGCGATTCGATGGGGGAGCTCGGCGCGTATTACGCGGCCGCCGACATCGCGTTCATCGGCGGCAGCCTGCTGCCGCTCGGCGGCCAGAACCTGATCGAAGCATGCGCGGTCGGTGTGCCGGTGCTGATGGGGCCACACGTGTTCAACTTCACGCAGGCAACCGCCGATGCGGTTGCGGCCGGTGCGGCGCTGCAGGTCGAGGATCCGCTCGATCTCGCGCACGTGCTCGACGCGCTGTTCGCCGACAAGGCGCGGCGCATCGCGATGGGCGCGGCCGGCGCGGCGTTCGCGTCGCGTCACCGCGGCGCGACCGCGCGCACGGTGGACGTGCTCGCGGCACTGCTGCCGCCCGCCGAACGCGGCGAGCGCGCGATGCAGGACGGGCAGGACACGTCCGACAAATAGACGGCATGCGGCGTCATGCCGCGCGGGCAGGCGTGGCGGCTTCGTGTGCCGCCGCCGCGCCGCTCACGCTCAGACCGTCAGCAACCCCTTCTTCTCGATGAACGCGATCACGTCCGCGACGCCTTCGAGCGCCTTCAGGTTCGTCATCACGTAAGGCCGCTCGCCGCGCATCTTCTTCGTGTCCGACGCCATCACGTCGAGGTTCGCGCCGACCAGCGGCGCGAGATCGGTCTTGTTGATCACGAGCAGGTCGGACTTCGTGATGCCGGGGCCGCCCTTGCGCGGAATCTTCTCGCCGCCCGCGACGTCGATCACGTAGATCGTCAGGTCCGACAGTTCGGGGCTGAAGGTTGCCGCGAGATTGTCGCCGCCCGATTCGATGAACACGATGTCGGCATCGGGAAAGCGCGACAGCATCCGGTCGACGGCCTCGAGGTTGATCGACGCATCCTCGCGGATCGCCGTGTGCGGGCAGCCGCCCGTCTCGACGCCCATGATGCGCTCCTCGGGCAGCGCGCCCGCCACCGTCAGCAGCCGCTGGTCTTCCTTCGTATAGATGTCGTTCGTGATCGCGACGAGGTCGTACTTGTCGCGCATCGCCTTGCACAGCATTTCGAGTAGCGTGGTCTTGCCGGAGCCGACGGGGCCGCCGATGCCGACGCGCAGCGGCGGCAGTTTCTTCGTGCGGCGGGCGGAGGAGGAAGCAGGTGCGTTCATGGCGAGTAGCGTCGTATTCAGGAGCGGAACAACCGCGAGTACTGGGTTTCGTGCCGCGCGGACAGGATGCCGAGCTGCGGCGCGAACGTGTTGATGGCGTCGGGCGGCGTCGCGAGCGCGCGGCGCACGGCCGCATCGATCGCGCCGCGCAGCGCGACGATGATGCGTTGCCCGGCGAGCTGGCCGAGCGGCACGGCCTTCAGCGCGGCCGACGTCTGGTTCTCGACCCAGCCGAACGCGTACGCGGCGAGCGTCGCGTCGGCGCCGGCGTCGTGCGCGGCCGCCGCGTACGCGAACGCGGTCGGCAGCGCGACCGGCGACAGCGATGCGAGCGTCGTGCGGCGCGCGGCATCGCCCCATTCGAGCGATGCGCAGAGCTGCGCGAGCGACCAGCCCATCTGTTCGGTCTCACGGCGCAGTTCCGCCGATTCGCGGCTGGCGACATACCACGCGTTCTCGGCAGCGAGCGTCGCCGCATCGTGCGCGTGCCAGCGCGCGAGCTGGTGTGCGAGGAACGGCAACTCGCCGTGCGCGAGCACGTCGGTCAGGCCGCTCGCGATCCAGTCGCGCGCGGAATCGGCGTCGCGGATCAGGTTCGCGTCGAGCGCGGCTTCGAAGCCCTGCGAATAGCTGTACGCGCCGATCGGCAGCGCCGGCGACGCGAGGTGCAGCAGCGCGACGAGTTCAGTGGTGGTCATGGCCATGGCCGTGCGCGCATCCGGGACCATGTTGATGATCGTGATCGTGATCGTGATCGTGATCGTGATCGTGATCGTGATCGTGATCGTGATCGTGCGAGTGCCCGTGGTGTTCGCCGAACACCTGCTGCGCGAGCGCGTAATCCTCGGCGAACGTCGCGTCGTGCCCGTGCTTGTGGCCGCCGCCGTAGGCGCCGGCTTCCGGCTGGAACGGCGCGTTCGCTGTGTCGACCTGCGTGCCGAGACGGCGCAGCATGTCCGCGAGCACGGGATCGGCTTCGAGCTTCAGGTAGCCGTCGCCGATCTCGACCGGTGTGTGACGGTTGCCGAGGTGGTACGCGGCGCGCATCAGCGTGAGCGGATCGGCCGCGCGTACGAGCAGCACGGCTTCGGGCGCGGCGGCGACGCGCACGAGCGCGCCGTCGTCGGCGACGAGCACGTCGCCGTCGCGCAGCACGGTGCCGCGCGGCAGCAGGACCGCGACGTCCTCGCCGGTGTCGAGCGTCGCCGCGAGGCGGCTCTTGCAGCGGGCGTCATACGCGAGCGTGAGGGTCGGTGCGCGCGCAACGAGCGACGCGGCGAGTTTCACGTTCGGGGCAATGCGTTTGTCGAGGGTGCGCATGGAGCGAAAACCGGAAATCAGAACAGGAAATAGCGCTGCGCCATCGGCAGCACCGTCGCCGGTTCGCAGGTGAGCAACTGGCCGTCGGCGATCACGTCGTAGGTTTCGGGGTCGACGCTGATCGACGGGCGCCACGCGTTGTGGATCATGTCGGCCTTCGTCACGTTGCGGCAGTTGCGCACGGGCACGATCTGCTTCGCGAGGCCGTAGCGCTCCGCGATGCCCGCGTCGGCCGCCATCTGCGACACGAAGGTCAGCGACGTGCGCGCCAGCGCACCGCCGCGCGTCGCGAACATCTCGCGGTAGTGGACGGGCTGCGGCGTCGGGATCGACGCGTTCGGGTCGCCCATCTGCGCGACCGCGATCATCCCGCCCTTCAGGATCATCGACGGCTTGATCCCGAAGAACGCGGGCTCCCACAGCACGAGGTCGGCCCACTTGCCGGGCTCGATCGAGCCGACTTCGTGCGCAATGCCGTGCGTGAGCGCCGGGTTGATCGTGTATTTCGCGACGTAGCGCTTCGCGCGGAAGTTGTCGTTACGCGCGCCGTCCTCGGGCAGCGCGCCGCGCTGCACCTTCATCTTGTGCGCGGTCTGCCACGTGCGGATGATCACTTCGCCGACGCGGCCCATCGCCTGCGAATCGGACGACAGCATCGACAGCGCGCCGAGATCGTGCAGGATGTCCTCGGCCGCGATCGTCTCGCGGCGGATCCGCGATTCGGCGAACGCGAGATCCTCGGCGATCGACGGATCGAGGTGATGGCACACCATCAGCATGTCGAGGTGTTCGTCGAGCGTGTTGATCGTGTACGGACGCGTCGGGTTGGTCGACGACGGCAGCACGTTCGCCTCGCCGCACACCTTCAGGATGTCGGGCGCGTGGCCGCCGCCCGCGCCTTCGGTGTGGTACGTGTGGATCGTGCGGCCCTTGAACGCGGCGACCGTCGATTCGACGAAGCCGCCTTCGTTCAGCGTGTCGGTGTGGATCGCGACCTGCGTGTCGGTGTCGTCGGCGACCGACAGGCAGTTGTCGATCGCGGCGGGCGTCGTGCCCCAGTCCTCGTGCAGCTTCAGGCCGATCGCGCCGGCCGCGATCTGCTCGACGAGCGGTTGCGGCAGGCTCGCGTTGCCCTTGCCGAGGAAGCCGAGGTTGATCGGCCAGCCGTCGGCGGCCTGCAGCATCCGCTCCATGTGCCACGGCCCCGGCGTGCAGGTCGTCGCGTTGGTGCCGGTGGCCGGCCCCGTGCCGCCGCCGAGCATCGTCGTGACGCCGGACGCGAGCGCCTCGTCGATCTGCTGCGGGCTGATGAAGTGGATGTGCGTGTCGATGCCGCCCGCCGTCACGATCAGCCCTTCGCCGGCGATCACTTCGGTCGCGGCGCCGATCGCGATCGTCACGCCCGGCTGGATGTCCGGGTTGCCGGCCTTGCCGATCGCGGCGATGCGGCCGTGCTTGATCGCGATGTCGGCCTTCACGATGCCCCAGTGATCGAGGATCACCGCGTTCGTGATGATCGTGTCGGGCACGTCGGCGGCCACGCGCTGCGACTGGCCCATGCCGTCGCGGATCACTTTCCCGCCGCCGAATTTCACTTCCTCGCCGTAGGTCGTGAAGTCGCGTTCGATCTCGATCAGCAGTTCGGTATCGGCGAGCCGGACGCGGTCGCCCGTCGTCGGCCCGAACATTTCCGCGTACGCGCGGCGGCTCAAGCGTAGTGTCATGTCGTGCTGTTCCTGAAGAGACGGACGTGAGGCTTCGCTCAGAGCGGCCCCATCACCTTGCCCTGAAAACCGTAGACGGCGCGATCGCCCGCGAGCGCGACCAGTTCGACGGTGCGCGTCTGGCCCGGCTCGAAGCGCACGGCCGTGCCGGCCGCGATGTTGAGCCGGAAGCCGCGTGCGGTCGCGCGATCGAACGACAGTGCGTCGTTGACTTCGAAGAAGTGATAGTGCGAGCCGACCTGCACCGGGCGGTCGCCGGTGTTCGCGACGACGAGCGTCAGCGTTTCGCGGCCCACGTTCAGTTCGTGGTCGCCGTCGTCGGTGAGGATTTCGCCGGGGATCATGCGCTGCCTCACGGAATCGGATGATGGACGGTCACGAGCTTCGTGCCGTCGGGGAAGGTCGCCTCGACCTGGATGTCGGGAATCATCTCCGGCACGCCGTCCATCACGTCGTCGCGCGTGAGCAGCGTCGTGCCGTAGTGCATCACCTCGGCGACGGTCTTGCCGTCGCGCGCGGCTTCCATCAGCGCGGCGGTGATGAAGGCGACCGCCTCCGGATAGTTGAGCTTCAGGCCGCGCGCGCGACGGCGTTCGGCCAGCAGCGCCGCCGTGAAGATCAGCAGCTTGTCCTTTTCTCGGGGAGTCAGTTTCATGAAGGAAAACGTTCAGGAAAACGTAATTTTTATCGGTGCGCTCACACCCGAGCGCACGCGCGGTTCATCGTAGCACCGCGCTGTTTTGCGTGCGGCGTGTATCAGTTATGTAAGCAGCAAGGCGCGTGCCATGCCCGTGGCGGGCGGTGCGATGCGCGTTCGTGGTGCGCGGTGCATGAACGGCGTGCACCGCCGGATGCGGCGCTGCGCCGAAACGGTGCGTCGGACGAATGGGATCAGGTTTGCCAGAGGCGCAGCGGCCGTGCTTCGACGCCGTGCACGATCGGCCGCAACTGCAGCCAGCAGTCGATGAAATGGCGCTGCAGCGCTTCCATCGACGTCGACAGCGCGCGCACGAGCACGACGCCGGGCGTGACGCAGGTCGCGCCCGCGCGCAGCGTGTCGTCGAACGGCATCCGCGCGGCGAGCGATTCGGCGAGCGCGGCGTCGCACGCGGCGCCGGCGGCCCACAGCGTGCCGTACACGGGAAAGCCGGCCAGGCCCTGCAACGCGCCGCGCAGCGGGTCGTGTGCGTCGAGCAGCGCGCGCTCGGTCCACAGCGGCCGGCCGTCGGCATCGACGAGCGCCGAGGTCGACGCGATGCGGCCCGCCGACCAGGTTTCGCCGGCCGCCTGCCGGCCGAGCTGCGTCGCATCCCAGCCGATCGCGCTCGCGCCCGCGCCGAGCGTCACCGTGAAGTCGAGCGATGCGTGCGCCGCGTCGAAGAACAGGTTGTTCTGCGGCAGCCAGTCGAGCTTCGCGTTCTCGCCGACCGTCATGCCGATGCGCTGTGTCGCATCGAGGCCGTTCGACTTGTACCACTTGGTCGCGCCGGGCGTCGTCAGCACCGCGTGCGTACCGTCGCCGAGCGCGATGTCGATGTCGAGCCGGTCACCGCCCGCGACGCCGCCCGGCGGGTGGACGATCACCGCGTGGCAGATCGCGTCGCCTTCCGGGTACAGCGGCCGCTGCACGCGCAGCGGTCCGTCGTGCAGCCGGTGCACGAGCGTCGTGCGCGCGCCGTGCCGCTCGAAGCCGAGTTCGAGACGGCCGCGCCACGACTTGGCGACGGCGGCGGGGCGGGACAGCGGGGCGTGGGAATCGGGGGCGGACATCGGCTGCGAACGGGAAACGTGGCGGACGGAGGAAAGCGGGCGCGAAGAACGTGGATGCTACCGGAACAATAATGCAGATGCCGCGTTCGGTGATAGGGCCGGTTTCGGTTGAACCGCGAACCGGCCGCCCGTGCCCGCTGCCGCGTCACACCGCGATCAACTCGCGCACGCCGTTCGTTTCCATGTCCCGCGCGTCACCGCCCGCGACGATTTCGCCGCGGCTCATCACCCAGTACTGGTCCGCGATCGAGCGCGCGAAATCGTAATACTGCTCGACCAGCAGCACCGTCATCCCCGATTCGTCGACCAGCTGGCGCAGCGTGCGGCCGATGTCCTGGATGATCGACGGCTGGATGCCCTCGGTCGGCTCGTCGAGGATCAGCAGCTGCGGTTCGCTCATCAGCGCACGGCCGATCGCGAGTTGCTGCTGCTGGCCGCCCGACAGGTCGCCGCCGCGCCGCGCGCGCATGTCCTTCAGCACCGGAAACAGGTCGTAGATGCGGTCGGGCACCTTCGACGGCGCTTTCCGGCTCGCCGCGCCGACGAGCAGGTTCTCCTCGACGGTCAGCCGCGGAAAGATGTCGCGGCCCTGCGGCACGTAAGCGAGCCCGGCCGCGACGCGCGCATACGGCGGCATCGCGCCGAGCGCGGTGCCGCGCCACGACACGGTGCCGCTTTTCGCGGCGACGACGCCCATCAGGCAGCGCAGCAGCGTGCTCTTGCCGACGCCGTTGCGGCCGAGCAGCACGGTGAGCTTGCCGTCGTCGGCGGCAAGGCTCACGTTGCGCAGGATATGGCTGCCGCCGTAGTACTGGTTCAGTGCATCGATCTTCAGCATCGCATCATCGTCCGAGGTAGGACCCGATCACCGCGTCGTCGCGCTTGACCTGGTCGAGCGTGCCTTGCGCGAGCACCGCGCCTTCGGCCATCACCGTCACGCGGCCCGTGTCGCCCGCGAGCGCCGCGACGAAATCCATGTCGTGCTCGACGACCATCATCGAGCAGGTGCCGCGCAGCGTGTTCAGCAGCTCGGCGAGTTCCATCGTCTCGTGGTCGGTCATCCCGGCCGCCGGCTCGTCGAGCAGCAGCAGCGCGGGGCGCTGCATCAGCAGCATGCCGATCTCGAGCCGCTGCTTCTGCCCGTGCGACAGCTCGCCGGCCGCGCGAAACGCATGACTTTCGAGGCCGATCAGCGCGAGCGTCTCCTCGATCTTCGCCTGCGCCGCGCGGTCGAGCCGCGCGCGCAGCGACGCGAGCCAGCCCTTGTCGGTCTGCATCGCGAGCTCGAGGTTTTCCCACACCGGATGCTGCTCGAACACGGTCGGTTTCTGGAACTTGCGGCCGATGCCCGCGCGCGCGATCTCGGGCTCGCTCATCCGCGAGAGGTCGAGCGTCTGGCCGAGAAACACGTTGCCCGAATCGGGGCGCGTCTTGCCGGTGATGACATCCATCATCGTCGTCTTGCCCGCGCCGTTCGGGCCGATCACGCAGCGCAGCTCGCCCGCGTCGATCGCGAGCGACAGCTTGTTGAGCGCGCGAAAGCCGTCGAAGCTCACCTCGATATCCTCGAGGTAGAGGATCGTGCCGTGCGACGTGTCGATGCCCGGCGGCACGACGCGGCCCATCGACGCGGTGCCGCTGACGGCCAGTAGCTCGTCCTCGGGCGGCGGCGTGAACTGGTAGAGGGCGGTTCCGTTCATGAGCGTTTCCCCTTCGCGAGCACGGTTTCGACGAGGCCCATGATCCCGCGCGGCAGCAGCAGCGGCACGAGCACGAAGATCAGGCCGAGGAAGAACAGCCAGTACTCGGCGAAGTACGCGGTAAACAGGCTCTTCGCGCCGTTCACCGCGAACGCGCCGACGATCGGCCCGATCAGCGTGCCGCGCCCGCCCACCGCGACCCAGATCGCCATCTCGATCGAATTGCCGGGCGACATCTCGCCGGGGTTGATGATGCCGACCTGCGGCACGTACAACGCGCCGGCGATACCGCACAGCACGGCCGACACGGTCCACACGAACAGCTTGTACGCGAGCGGGCTGTAGCCGAGGAACATCAGCCGCGTCTCGCCGTCGCGCACCGCGGTGACGACGCGCCCGAGCTTGCTCGTGACGATCGCGCGCGCGGCGACGAACGCGAGCACGAGCGTCGCGAACGTCAGCAGCAACAGCACCGTGCGTGTGCCGGGCGACGTGACCGGAAAACCGGCGATGCGCTTGAAGTCGGTGAAGCCGTTGTTGCCGCCGAAGCCCGTCTCGTTGCGATAGAACAGCAGCATCGCGGCGAACGTCAGCGCCTGCGTGATGATCGACAGGTACACGCCCTTCACGCGCGAGCGGAACGTGAAGAAACCGAACACCCACGCGAGCACGGCCGGTACGAGCACGACGAGCGCGAGCGCCCACGCGAGATGCTGCGTGCCGCTCCAGTACCACGGCAACTGGTGCCAGTCGAGAAACACCATGAAGTCGGGCAGGTCGCTGCCGTATTTGCCGTCGCGGCCGATCTCGCGCATCAGGTACATGCCGATCGCGTAGCCGCCGAGCGCGAAGAACAGCCCGTGGCCGAGGCTCAGGATTCCGCAGTAACCCCAGACGAGATCGAGCGCGAGCGCGGCGATCGCGTAGCACATCAGCTTGCCGGCGAGCGTCATCGCGTAAGCCGACAGATGGAACGCGCTCGATTCGGGCGCGACGAGCGCGGCGAGCGGCACGCCGATGCCGATCGCGATGCACAGCGCGACGAGCGCGAGCCACGCGCGGCGCGACAGCAGCGCGGGGCGCGGCGGCAGGCCGAGCGCGAAACCGTCCGCGGTGCGAGCGGAGGAGGGCGGTGTAGCGGCGGCCGGGCGATCCGGCAGCGTATCGGTAAGGGTAGTCATGTCATGCCTCCGCGCTGCGGCCCTTCGGGGCGAACATGCCCTGCGGACGTTTCTGGATGAACAGCACGATCATCACGAGCACCGCGATCTTCGCGAGCACGGCGCCCCAGAACGGCTCGATCGCCTTGCTCGCGAGGCCGAGCCCGAAACCGCCCAGCACGGTGCCGGCGATCTGCCCGACGCCACCGAGCACGACCGCCATGAACGAATCGATGATGTAGTTCTGGCCGAGGTCGGGGCCCACGTTGCCGATCTGCGACAGCGCGCAGCCGCCGAGGCCGGCGATGCCCGCGCCGAACGCGAACGCATACGCGTCGACGCGCGCGGTCTTCACGCCGACGCACGCGGCCATCCGGCGGTTCTGCGTGACCGCGCGCACGAACAGGCCGAGCCGCGTCTTCGTCAGGACGGCCCACGCGACGAACACCACCGCGAGCGCGAACGCGAGGATCGCGAGCCGGTTGTACGGCAGGATCAGGTTCTGCATCACGGTCACGCCGCCGCTCATCCACGACGGGTTCACGACCTGCACGTTCTGCGCGCCGAACAGCATGCGCGTCGCCTGGATCAGGATCAGGCTCACGCCGAACGTCGCGAGCAGCGTCTCGAGCGGACGGCCGTACAGGTGGCGCAGCACGAGCCGTTCGAGCACGATGCCGACGAGCGCGGCCGCCGCGAACGAAGCGGGCACGGCGACGAGCGGATACCAGTCGAACGCGGCCGGCGCATAGCGCTGGATCAGCGTCTGCACGACATAGGTTGCGTACGCACCGATCATCAGGAATTCGCCGTGCGCCATGTTGATCACGCCGATCAGCCCGTACGTGATCGCGAGGCCGAGTGCGGCGAGCAGCAGTACGCTGCCGAGCGACAGGCCGGCGAACAGCGTGCCGACGATCTCGCCGCGGCGCTGCAGCCCGTGCAGTGCGTCGAGCCCCTGTTGCGCGGCGTCGCGCACGCGCGCGTCGGGCTCCGCGTAGCTGCCGTCGGCGTTCTTCGCGACGAGCGGGTGCAACTGTTCGATCATGTCGAGATCATGGCGCGCGGCCACCACCTGCACGGCTTCGAGGCGTTTCGCCGGGTCGCCGTCGTGCAGCGCGGCGATCGCCCACAGTGCATCGAGGCGGCGCTTCAGCGCGGGATCGGTTTCCTTCGCGCGGGCGCGGTCGATCATCGGCTTGAGCGCCGGGTCCGGCGACTTCAGCAGCGCATCGATCGCGTCGCGTCGCGCGGCGACGTCGGGCGACGCGAGCGCGAGCCCCGACAGTGCGCCCGCGATCTTCGTGCGCAGCAGGTTGTTCAGCATCACGGGCTGCGCGTCGCCTGCCGGCGTCGCGGCCTGCGTGAGCGCGTCGTGCGCGGTGTCGCCGGTCTGGATCAGCAGGCGGCCGTCGCCGGACGCGAGCACGTCGCCGGTCGACAGCGCGTTGAGCAGCGCGACCGCGCGCGGATCGGTATCGGCGGCGAGCCGTTCGATCGCGGTCGTCTTCGCGTCGAAGTCGTCGCCGGCGAGCGCGGCGGTATCGGCGGCCGTCAGCGCGAACGCGGCGCGCGGCAACCCGCCCGCGAGAGCGGCGCACGCGACGATCGCGACGGCGGCTCGGCGAAAGCGTATAGGCATCGGGAAATCCTGTCGGGCGTGGAGAAGCGAATTCATGCGGCGTTGCGGAGGCGATTGCGGTTCATCACGGCAATCGCGGCCCGTGCATCCGCACCTGCGAACGAGCGGGGCATCGCGCCGGTGCGCGACGCCCCGCATCGCGTCAGGCGAGCGCCGCGCGCTGCCGGCGCAGGAATGCCGGGATCGACGTGACGATGTCCGGCTTGCCCTGGTTGCCTGCGATGAACGGGCTCCACGGCTGCGCGCGCACCGCGGTCTTGGTCTTCCACACGACGTTGAATTGCCCGTCGCCGCGGATTTCGCCGATCATCACGGGCTTGTGCAGGTGGTGGTTGCCGTCCATCGCGAGCGTGAAGCCCGACGGCGCGGCGACGCTCTGGCCGATCATCGCGACGCGCACCTTGTCGACGTCGGTGCTCTTCGCCTTCTCGACGGCCTGCTTCCACATATGGATGCCGACGTAGGTCGCTTCCATCGGATCGTTGGTCACGCGCTTCGCGCCGCCCGGCAGGTTGTTCGCCTTTACCCACGCGGCGAACTGGTCCTTGAATTTCGTGTTGGTCGGGTTCTTCACCGACATGAAGTAGTTCCACGCGGCAAGGTGGCCGACGAGCGGCTTCGTGTCGATCCCGCGCAGCTCTTCCTCGCCGACCGAGAACGCGACGACCGGCACGTCGGTCGCCTTGATCCCCTGGTTGCCGAGTTCCTTGTAGAACGGCACGTTCGAGTCGCCGTTGATCGTCGAGATCACGGTTGTCTTGCCGCCCTGCGAGAAGGTCTTGATGTTCGCGACGATGGTCTGGTAATCGCTGTGGCCGAACGGTGTGTAGACCTCCTGAATGTCCGCGTCCTTCACGCCCTTCGATTTCAGGAACGCACGCAGGATCTTGTTGGTCGTGCGCGGATACACGTAGTCGGTGCCGAGCAGGAAGAAGCGCTTCGCGCCGCCGCCTTCGGCGCTCATCAGGTACTCGACGGCCGGAATTGCCTGCTGGTTCGGCGCGGCGCCCGTGTAGAACACGTTGCGCGACATTTCCTCGCCTTCGTACTGCACCGGGTAGTAGAGCAGCCCGTTCAGTTCCTCGAACACCGGCAGCACGGACTTGCGCGACACCGACGTCCAGCAGCCGAACACGCACGCGACCTTGTCCTGCGTGAGCAACTGGCGCGCCTTCTCGGCGAACAGCGGCCAGTTCGACGCGGGATCGACCACCACGGGCTCGAGCTTGCGGCCCATCACGCCGCCGCTCTTGTTGATGTCGGCGATCGTCATCAGCGCCGTGTCCTTCAGCGACGTTTCGGAGATCGCCATCGTGCCCGACAGCGAGTGCAGGATGCCGACCTTGATCGGGCCGGTGCCTGCATCGGCTGCGTGCACGAACGGACTCTTGCCCGCCAGCGCGAGCGCACCGGCCATCGAACCGAACTTCAACAGACTGCGACGTTTCATCGGGATCCCCTTGTCATGTTGGATAGGCGTGCGCCGTAACGGCGCCGGCCATGGGGTAACGCAAGGCATGTGCCAGTCGCGCGGATGCACGTCCTGCGTGCCTGCGCGGGGCGATGGGGTGGTGCGCGTGATGCGTCGTGCAGCATGCGCGGTCCGTTGCGGTGCAGGTTCGCGGGCGCAAATGGTGCACGATTGTGGTTCCCCGTTCCGGTGCTTACACTCGGTGTTCGGTCTGCCATGCCCCCTGTCTTCGCATCACGCCGGTGCAGCGCCATGCCGCGCCGCCCGAACCCACCGAGGAGCCACCATGAGTCAACCGCAAGCGAACACGCCCGACCTGTCGGCGTTCTGGATGCCGTTTACCGCCAACCGCCAGTTCAAGGACGCGCCGCGGCTGCTGGTGTCCGCGAAAGGGATGTACTACACGTCGCACGACGGCCGGCGCATACTCGACGGCACCGCGGGGCTCTGGTGCGTGAACGCCGGGCACTGCCGCGACGAGATCGTCGCGGCGATCAACGCGCAGGCCGAGGAGATGGATTTCGCGCCGACCTTCCAGATGGGCCACCCGAAGGCGTTCGAAGCGGCGACGCGCATCGCGCGCCATACGCCGGCCGGCCTCGACCACATCTTCTTCACGAACTCGGGTTCGGAGGCGGTCGACACCGCGCTGAAGATCGCGCTCGCGTATCACCGCGCGCGCGGCGAAGCGCAGCGCACGCGCTTCATCGGCCGCGAGCGCGGTTATCACGGTGTCGGCTTCGGCGGCATCTCGGTCGGCGGGATCGCGCCGAACCGCAAGGCGTATTCGGGCGCGCTGCTGCCGTCGGTCGACCACCTGCCGCATACGCTGAACATCAAGGAAGCCGCATTCTCGAAGGGGCAGCCGGCGTGGGGCGCGCACCTCGCCGACGAACTCGAGCGGATCGTCGCGCTGCACGATGCATCGACGATCGCCGCGGTGATCGTCGAACCGGTCGCGGGGTCGACGGGCGTGCTGATCCCGCCGAAGGGCTATCTCGAACGGTTGCGCGCGCTGTGCGACAAGCACGGCATCCTGCTGATCTTCGACGAGGTCATCACGGGCTGGGGGCGGCTCGGCGCGCCGTTCGCCGCGCAGTACTTCAACGTGACGCCCGACCTGCTGACGATGGCGAAAGGCACGAACAACGCGGCCGTGCCGATGGGCGCGGTCGCGGCGAGCGACGCCATTCACGACACGATCGTGAGCGGCGCGCCGGCCGGCATCGAGCTGTTCCACGGTTATACGTATTCGGGGCACCCGCTCGCGGCCGCCGCCGCGTGCGCGACGCTCGACCTGTACGAGCGTGAGCGGCTGTTCGAGCGCGCCGCGCAGATGGCGCCCGCGTTCGAGCGCGAGATCCACAAGCTGAAGGACGCGCGGCACGTGATCGACGTGCGCAATCTCGGCCTCGTCGGCGGCGTCGAGCTGGCGCCGCGCGATGGCAAGCCGGGCGCACGCGCGTACGACGTGTTCGTCAAGTGCTACCAGAAGGGCGCGATGATCCGCTATACGGGCGACATCCTCGCGTTCTCGCCGCCGCTCATCATCGACGACGCGCAGATCACCGAGCTGTTCGCGATCGTCGCCGACGCGCTGAAGGAAACGGAGTAGGGCGGGAAAGAGAAACGGGCGCGCAATGCGCGCCCGTTCGGCGGATCAGGATGGCGGGCGACGCGCGATGCGCCGCCGGAAAGATCAGTAACGCGGCACGGCCGGGTCGACGTCGCGCGACCACGCGTCGATACCGCCCTGCAGGTTGTACAGCTTCGTGAAGCCGCGCGATTCGAGGAACATCGCGACCTGCGCGCTGCGCATGCCGTGATGGCACACGCAGACGATTTCCGCTTCGTCGTCGAGTTCTTCGCTGCGCGCGGGGATCTGCTGCATCGGGATCGATACGCTGCCGGCGATCTGCGCGGTCGCGATTTCCCACGGCTCGCGCACGTCGAGCACGACCGGCGCGGGGCGCGCCTTGTCGCCGAGCCATTCCGCGAGCATCGCGGGTGTCAGGATCTGCATGGAGGCTCCGCCGCTCAGAACTTGAAGCGCGACGGCTCGATCGCGTTGACGAGGTGGTCGATGTAGGTTTCGAACACGTCGGCGACGCGGTACTGCTTGTCGTCGATGCGCGTGATGATCTGCGCCTTCATCACCGGACGGCCGCCGACGAACGCCGACAGGCGGCCACCGACCTTCAGCTGTTCGAGCATTTCCTGCGGCACGACGGGCAGGCCGCCCGCGACGCAGATCACGTCGTACGGCGCCTTGCCGGCCCAGCCGCGCGAACCGTCGCCGAGCACGACTTCCGCGTTGGTCACGCCGTCGTTGCGGAGGTTGTCTTCCGCGAACTTCGCGATCGCCGGATCGATTTCGACCGCCGTCACGTGCTGCGCGCGATGGGCGAACAGTGCAGCCAGGTAGCCCGAGCCCGCGCCGATCAGCAGCACGTTCTCGTGCTTCTTGACCGTCAGCTCCTGCAGCACGCGCGCTTCGACGCGCGGGAACAGCATCTTGCTGCGGCCGCCGGGCAGCGGCAGTTCGAGGTCGGCGAACGCGATATCGCGGTATTCGGCCGGCACGTAGTTTTCACGCTTGACGATCGACAGCAGGCCCAGGACGTCGAGATCCAGCACGTCCCACGGCCGGATCTGTTGTTCGATCATGTTGAAACGCGCGTTTTCGATATTCATGGTGTGGTCACGCAGCCTGGTCGGCCATCAGCGGGGATAGAGAAACTTCGTGATTGTACCAAACGGGGCGGCCGCCAAGCCTTCAGGCGGCCTGCAACAGACCTTTACCCCTTGCTCTTCTTGATCTGCGCCTCGAATGCGAGGTCGAGCTTGCTCGCCTTGCGCGGCTTTTTGGGGCCGAATTCGTCGACGAACTTGACGAACTCGTCGAGCGGTAGCGGCTCGCAGCGCTTTTCGCTGGTGCCGCCGGAGCGGTCGACGAGATAGAACAGGCCGCCCGCCATCGCGACGGCCGCGAATTGCGGGTTGCCGGAGCGGGTTTTCAGGCGTTCGACCGCGTAGGTCGCTTTGGTGGTGCGCATCGTGCGGGTTCTGGCGGAGCGTGAACTCCACACTGTATCAAACCGGCCGCCCGCGTGCGGCCGGCCAGGGCGTCAGACCGTGCGCGAGTACCGTTGCCGCGGCGTCTGGCCGAGATACGCGTCGAACGCCATCGCGATGTTGCGCACGACCATCCGGCCGGCCGGATGGATCGTCAGGCGGTCGCCCGCGATCGTCAGCAGCCCGTCGCGCTCGAACGGGCGCAGCGCGTCGAGCTCGCGCGCGAAATGATCGGCGAAGCGGATGCCGTGCGCAGCCTCGACATGCGAGAACGGCAGTTCGAGGTTGCACATCAGTTGCGTGATCACGTCGCGGCGCAGCCGGTCGTCGGGCGTGAGCCGCACGCCGCGCGCGATCGGCAGCCGGCCCGCGTCGAGGGCTGCGCCATACGCGGGCAGATCCTTCGCGTTTTGCGCATAGACGTCGCCGACCTTGCCGATCGACGACGCGCCGAACCCGACGAGATCGGTATCCGCGCGCGTGCTGTAGCCCTGGAAATTGCGCTGCAGCGTGCCGTTGCGTTGCGCACGCACGAGCTCGTCGGACGGCCGCGCGAAGTGGTCCATCCCGATGTACACGTAGCCGGCCGACGTCAGCATGTCGATCGCGAGGCCGAGCAGTGCGATGCGCGTGGCGGGCGGCGGCAGCGTCGCGTCGTCGATCTGCCGCTGCATCTTGAACAGGTGCGGCATGTGCGCGTAGCCGAACACCGACAGCCGGTCGGGCGCGAGTTCGATGATCGTCTCGAGCGTGCGCGCGAACACGGCGACCGTCTGGTGCGGCAGGCCGTAGATCAGGTCGACGCTGACCGAATGGAAGCCCGTCGCGCGCGCGGCGCCGAGCAGGTCGGCCGTCATCGCGACCGGCTGGATGCGGTTGATCGCCTGCTGCACGACCGGATCGAAATCCTGCACGCCGAGGCTCAGCCGGTTGAAGCCGATCGTGCGCAGGTGCACGAGCGTCGCCGGCGTGACCGTGCGCGGGTCGATCTCGATCGAGAACTCGGCGTCGGCGTCCGGCGCGAGCGCGAAGTGCTCGCGGGTGGCCGCCATCAGCTCGGCCGTTTCGTCGTCGGACAGGAAGGTCGGCGTGCCGCCGCCCCAGTGCAGTTGCGTGACGGGGCGCGCGGGATCGAACAGCGCGGCCTGCAGCGCCATCTCGCGCTTGAGCTGGTCGAGATACGGGCGCGCGCGGCGGTGGTTGTTGGTCGCGATCCTGTTGCAGCCGCAGTAGAAGCACGCGGTGTTGCAGAACGGGATGTGGACGTACAGCGACAGCTCGCTCGACGATGCGCCGGGGTCGCTGGCCGCGCGCACGTAGTCAGCCGGGTCGAAATCTTCGCGAAACTGCAGCGCGGTGGGGTACGACGTATAGCGCGGCCCGTTCGCGCCGTATTTCGCGAGCAAATCGGGACGGAACATTGTGTCGGCAGAACCAGAACTCATGACGGTCTCGCGCTTTTTAGATGTTTTCGAGTATATAAACGCGCGATTCGGCTGCATTGTGTAATAACGTCGCAGCCGGCGATGGCACAATGCGGGGTGGGGCTGCCGGACACCGCGTCCGGTTGCCGCACCGTTTTGTGTTGTTCGTTCGAGAGAGCCGAGTGTCCGTCGAAATGCCTGTCCGCCCGGCGCCCGCCGTTGTCCCGCCGCCGCATGCGTGCCGCGAGGGCTGCGGCGCGTGCTGCATCGCGCCGTCGATTTCCAGCCCGATTCCGGGCATGCCCGACGGCAAGCCGGCCGGCGTGCGCTGCGTGCAGCTCGGCGACGACCTGCGCTGCCGGATTTTCGGCCAGCCCGAGCGGCCTGCATGCTGTTCCGGGCTGCAGCCGTCCGCCGACATGTGCGGCGCGTCGCGCGACGACGCGCTCGCGTGGCTCACGCGCCTCGAGGCCGCGACCCAGCCGTCGCACACAGGAGATTGTTCAGCATGACCGCACCTTGCGCGCCCGGCCGGCGCCGTTTTCTCGCCGTCTCCGTCGGCGCCATCGGCGTGACGCTTTCGCTTGCCGCCTGCGCGTCGACGTTCCCGTTCATCCCCGATCACTACACGTTCTCGCGCGGCGACGTGCAGAAAGCCGTCGCGCGCAAGTTCCCGTACCAGAAGACGGTCGCGCAGGTCGTCGACGTGTCGCTCGCGAACCCGGCCGTCAACCTGCTGCCCGACCAGAACCGCGTCGCCGTGCAGCTCGACGCGCATTTCGCGAGCCCGTTCCTGCGCGCGCCCGTCAGCGGCAAGTTCACCGTGTCGGGCCAGCTCGCGTATGACGCGCCGAGCCGCTCGGTCGTGCTGAAGGCGCCGGCCGTCGACAGCCTCGTGCTCGACGGCGACGCGCAGATGTACGCGCAGCAGGTCGGCGCGGCCGCCGGCCTGCTCGCGACGCAGGTGCTGACCAACTATCCGATCTACACGTTCAAGCCCGAACAACTGCAATTTGCCGGCGTGAACTACGAACCCGGTACAATTACGATTCTTACAAACGGCATACGCGTGGCGATCGTCGAAAAATGACGACGTACCGCGCGCGGCCGGGCGGGCCGCGCGTGGAGAGGTGGCCCTTTCTTACGACCATTTCGGAGTTGGGCCACGAATGGACTGGATCCTGATCTGCAAGGCATTGATCCTCGGCGTCGTCGAGGGGCTGACGGAATTCCTGCCGGTGTCGAGCACCGGCCACCTGATCGTCGCGGGCAGCTTCCTGAATTTCAACGATTCGCACGCGAAGACCTTCGACGTCGTGATCCAGTTCGGCGCGATCCTCGCGGTCTGCTGGGAGTACCGGCAACGGATCGCGTCCATCGTGTCCGGGCTGCCGAGCCGGCCCGACGCGCGGCGCTTCACGCTGAACGTCGTGATCGCGACGATTCCCGCGGTCGCGCTCGGTCTCCTGTTCGAGAAGAAGATCAAGGCCGTGCTGTTCTCGCCGGTGCCCGTCGCGTTCGCGCTCGTCGTCGGCGGCGCGATCATCCTGTGGGCCGAGGCGCGGCAGCGCGAACGCCGCGAGCCGCCGCGCGTATTGTCGGTCGATGCGCTGACGCCGCTCGATGCGCTCAAGGTCGGCCTCGCGCAGTGCTTCGCGCTGGTGCCCGGCATGTCGCGCTCGGGTTCGACGATCATCGGCGGGATGCTGTTCGGCCTCGACCGGCGCGTTGCGACCGAATTCTCGTTCTTCCTCGCGATTCCGATCATCTTCGGCGCGACGCTTTATGAAACCGTCAAGGACTGGCAGGCGTTCACCGTCGATTCGCTCGGCCTGTTCGCACTCGGGCTCGTCGCGGCGTTCGTCAGCGCGTTCGTGTGCGTGCGCTGGCTGCTGCGCTACGTCGCGACGCATGACTTCACGGTGTTCGCGTGGTACCGGATCGCGTTCGGGCTGTTCGTGCTGCTGGTCGGCTACAGCGGCTGGCTGAACTGGGCGTGATGCCAACCCCGAGGTGTGCGGGCGTCCGATAAGGAAACGGCCCGATCGGCAGATGCCGGTCGGGCCGTTTTGTCATCCGGGGCAGGGCGACGTGCGCCGCCGCGGCGCAATGTTTCAGCCTGCGCGCTTGCGGAATACGAGGTCCCACACGCCGTGGCCGAGCCGCAGCCCGCGCCGTTCGAACTTCGTCACCGGGCGGTAGTCGGGGCGCGGCGCGTAGTCGGCGGCCGTGTTCTCGAGCGTCGGTTCCGCGCCGAGCACTTCCAGCATCTGTTCCGCGTAGTTTTGCCAGTCGGTCGCGCAATGCAGGTACGCGCCGGGCTTCAGGCGCGACGCGAGATGCGCGACCAGCGGCGGCTGGATCAGCCGGCGCTTGTGGTGACGCGCCTTGTGCCACGGATCGGGGAAGAAGATGTGCACGCCGTCGAGGCTTTCCGGCGCGAGCATGTGCTCGAGCACTTCAACGGCGTCGTGCTGGATGATGCGGATGTTCGGCAGGTTCTGCTCGCCGATCAGCTTCAGCAGCGCGCCGACGCCCGGTTCGTGCACCTCGACGCCGAGGAAGTCGTCGCCGGGCCGGTGCGCGGCGATTTCCGCGGTCGATGCGCCCATCCCGAAGCCGATCTCGAGGATGCGCGGCGCGCTGCGGCCGAACACCGCATTCCAGTCGGGCATCTCCGGCGCATACGGGACGACGAAGCGCGGGCCGAATTCGTCGAGCGCGCGGCGCTGGCCGGTCGATACGCGGCCTGCGCGCGTGACGAAGCTGCGGATGCGGCGGTGGTGCAGCGGGTTGACATCGTCGGCGCCGTCAGTGGTTTCGTCGGGAATGGCGTCGTCGTGCGGCGGCAGGCCGGCTTCGTTCGGATCGTCGTGCATCATCGGTACAGAGAAAGGCTCGGTTGCGGGCGAGGGCCCGATGCGCGCAGCAGTGCGCGCGGTGAACCGGCACATGGTACAAAAAAGCCGCCTTCGACGAGGCGGCTTATGCGCAGGCTGCCGTGCAGCCGGAAAGTGGAGCGGGCGATGGGAATCGAACCCACGTCATCAGCTTGGGAAGCTGAGGTAATGGCCATTATACGACGCCCGCAGAACGCGCAATTCTACAGGGGTTCGGGTGGGGATGGCAAGCGGGTGGTTTCGGGCGATGGCTGCGAAACTGGCGTGGCTGGATCGTGGGGCGGTGGCGTCGCTGGCAGTGTCGGGCGAGCCTCCCGCTATTCACGGGATCTACCGTTCAAGCTGAAGGCACATCCCTTCGGCGCGCCGTAGCATCTGAGCCGAATTTCAACGGTCCAACGGATGTACCGCATACGCTTCTTAGGCGATTCGTGTTTGAACTCCGGGTTCGATATATTGCTGGCCTCAGCGGGCTACATTCTCGTGACTTGTCGGCTCCGCTACAATTCCGGCGACATAACCGGGGAGCCGTCCCTGTGAGAGCGCGAGCCACCGTGGGCTTGCAACAAATAAGAAGATGGATAACGCATGAACATGACTGAATTAGCTCAGGCAATTCGTGGTGGCCTGATCCAACAAGATCGCTTGCTCAAGACAGACATCCCGTCGTTGCCGGACAATGCGCTCATACCGCGCCGGGTCGTGACCTATTCCGAGCTCGGTCGCGACTTCAGCGTCACGCTCGACCTGGTATCCACGGCAGGTGACATCGAACTCAAGGCGTTGATCGCTCAACCGATGACGCTGTGGATTCAGCAGGCGAACAAGTCTTATCTGCCAGTCAACGGTTATATCCACACGGCGCGTAGGCTGGGCGACGACGGTAGCCTCTCCAGCTATCAACTTGGCGTCGCGTCATGGATGTACTTCCTCAAATTCCGGCGCGATATGCGGTACTGGCAGGACAATAGCGCCGACCGCATCATCGCTGACGTATTCGATGTGCATCCGCAGGCTCGTGGACAGTATCAGTTTGCGTTGTCGAAGCCTCTGCCCTCACGCTCGTACTGTCGTCAGAGCGAAACCGACTGGAATTTTGTCCATCGACTGATGGAAGAGGAGGGCCTATACGGCTTCTGGCGCCAAGGCAAGGACGGCAAGTCGCATACGCTGATCGTGACCGACGATATTCATGCGTTGGACGAGGTGTCGCCCAACCCGATCGGATTCAACAGGTCGGGCACAGGTAGCAATACGGATGCGTTCACGCAGTGGGCGAGTTCGCGGACTTTGCAAAGCACCGTCCATACGACCCGCACGTTTGACTACAAGGCGCCGTCGTCCGCCGACAGTCCTAATGGAACGACGTTGCCGACGAAGGCCGGCCAGGGAAATCTGCCGGAACAGGCTGAAGTCTACGAGTACAGCGGCGCCTATACCTATGGACGCCAGGACCGAGGTGAGCAGCTCTCGAAAATCCATCTGGAAGAATGGGAGTCGCGCGCCAAGCGATTCGTCGGGATGGGGGGAGTGCGAGGGATCGACGCTGGCCAGCGCTTCGAATTGACGGGCCATCCGGAACACGATCGCGATTCGGCCGAGCAACGCGAGTTTGCTGCGATCAAGGTTCGACGCTACATCGAGAACAACCTGCCGCTATCGAATCAGGAGACCAGCTTTCCCCATAGCATGCAATCTGACCTGGAGCGTGCGAAAGCGGGGTATACGGGCGCGTCAGTCCACCACGATGACGGTTCGACCGGCTTCTATTTGATCGAAGTGGAGGCGCAACGCACCACGGTTCCGTATCGCAGCCCGTTCGAACACTTGAAGCCGGAGATGCATCTCGAGACGGCGATCGTCGTCGGGCCGCAGGGAGAAGAGGTCCATACCGACGAATTGAACCGTGTGAAGGTGATGTTCGTCTGGGATCGGCAGAACCCGGGAGATGCCGGTGCCTCGTGCTGGATCAGAGTGGCGCAATCGGATACCGGCGGCGGCTACGGCGGTGTGCATATTCCGCGAGTCGGCGAGGAAGTCATCGTCGGTTACGTCGGCGGCGATTGTGATCGGCCAATCGTGCTGCATCGCGTCTACAACGGTACGGTCGGTCCGCAATGGCATAGCAATGGGATCCTGTCGGGCCATCGCTCGAAAGAGTATGGAGGCAGCGGTTATAGCCAGATGGTGATGGACGACGCGACGGGCCAGAACCGCGTGCAGTTGATGAGCAGCAGCGCAAATAGTTTGCTGCATCTGGGCTATCTCATCGAACAAAGTGGTAATACTCGCGGTGCTTATGTCGGATCGGGCTTCGATCTGCGGACAGATGCATACGGCGCCGTGCGTGCTTCGCAGGGGCTGTATGTTTCGACGTATCCGAAGTCGGCGAACAGTCAGCCGCTCGACGTTCGCGAAGCGCAACAGCAGCTCGTTAGTGCCGAGAGCATGATCGAGGCAATGTCGCAGGTAAGCACGATGCATCAGGCGGAAAGCCTGGGAGAGGGGCATGACGCGCTGAAGACGTTTACCGATGCGACGCAAAGCAGCGTGCAAGGCTCGCAGTCGGGAGGGCGGACGGCGGGAGGCGGTACCGGGAGTGTGAACGCGTTCAAGACACCCGTCATGCTGGTGGCGAGTCCTTCCGGTATCGCGCTGTCGACGCAGGCATCCGTGCATGTGTCGAGCGATCAGCAAACGAATCTGGTGAGCGGCCAGAGCACGTTCATCGCCAGCGGGAAGTCGTTGGTCGCGAGTGTGGCGGAGAAGATCAGCCTGTTTGTGCAGAACGCCGGGGTGAAACTGATCGCGGCCAAGGGAAAGGTTGAGGTTCAGGCGCATTCGGACAATATCGAAATAACGGCCCAGAAAACCGTCAAGGTCCTGTCGGCTACCGAGAATATCGAGGTGGCGGCGCAGCAGGAGATTCTACTGACCTCAGGTGGCGCCTATATCCGGCTCAAGGGCGGCAACATTGAGATTCACGCACCTGGAAAGGTCGATGTGAAGGGGGCGCAGCATGCATTCAGCGGGCCGACGCGGATCGATTATCCGCTGTCGCCTGCGCCGACGTCCCGCGGTGCTGCAGCGCTGCAATACCATTACCACGACGACACGCCCGTGCAGGGCGCCAAGTTCACCATTCACTACGACAGCGGCGCTACCTTCTCCGGCATCGTCGACAGCAAAGGCATGGCTGATTTGACAGGTGCACCGCAAGGACCGGGGCGCATCGAGTTGGGTGAGGACAGCCGACCCTACGAAATCAAGGCTACCGAGAAAAACCCCAGCTACAAGGCTCATTGGGACGAGTTCGACATGCAAGCCTCCTTGGACCGGATGCAAGGAGGTCGGGCATGAGCAGCAGTTGGGTCAGCCAGGCGGCATCCGAGGTCGGCGATTATCTGTGGAGCGGCGCCACTGCAGTCGGCGATACCGTCGTCGGCGCCGTCGCGGGGGAATTCTCGCAAAAGCGCAATACGGGCGCCATCATCGTCGATGCCGTCATCAGCATGTTTCCTGTCGCCGGAGAAATTACGGCCGCGCGCGACGCGATCGCCATCGCGCTTCGCATGTGCGACGACCCGAAGGTTCGGGACGACGGGTGGGAGTGGGTGGCGCTCGTGCTTTGCCTTGTCGCGGTCGTTCCGGTGGTCGGAGGTTTGCTCAAGGGCATAGGCAAGTTGTTGATGCGAGCGGTCAGCAAATCCGAAGATCTGGTCAGGCTATGCCAGGAAATCCTGGCCCTGATCCGCAAGGCGGGGTTTGGCAATGCAGTGGAGTGGCTCAGGCAACTGGACTTCAGCAAGTATCAGTTTGTCGTGCGCAACGCGTTCGGCATGCTGCTGGATCGCATCGGCAAGGCGCTGCATTTCATTCTGAACCGGCTCGGGTCTGTTATTCCGGCGCGGGTGGCGAGTTATATCCGGAAGCTGCTGCCGATGCTGGAGGAACTGCGCAAGCTGGGGGACACGAAAATCGCGCTGGCCTTCAAGGATCTGATGCGCTTGCTGGAGCATGTGAGAGGCCATCTGGTGGAGGGCACCTGGGCGGATGTGAAGGTGGGAGGCGGGACCACTCGGACGATGACCGAGGAGGCGCGCCTGGCTCATCTGGCCGAGGAGACGAAGAGCCTGGGGCACAAGCCGATGACCATCAAGCAATACGTGCATAAAGAAGAGTGGCCCGACCTTCGCAACTGGGAAGTGGGGGAGGCCATAGGTACGTTCAGCGCCAAGGTGCCGCTTGAAGCGGTTATTCAGGCGCCGGGCCAGACGATGATTCGTGTGGTCGACACGCGTTACCTGAGCAGCCCACGGACAATCCCAGGCAAATTCTGGACCGATAGCCTTGCTCCCAACGGGCTTTGGTGGCGCATACGAAGCGCGATCAAGCATGCTTGGAGCATGAATGGCAGCTATGTGAAGATAAAGGTGCCGACGCGCGAGGCAATGGAAAAGCTCGGCATCGAAGTTCCGGCTGGATGGGACGGGATGCGCCTGTGGAAGGGGCGGATTGCTGAGCAATGGGACGACGAAAAAGAGGTTGCCACGATGCGTTTGCTGGTCGGGGGCGACCTTCAATTCTTCGTGGACTTTGAGAACAAGTTCAATGCACCCGTGAAAAAATGGATAGATGCGCAGCTTGCGAACGGGCAGCTCAAGGCGCTTCGGACGCATTGGACTGACGTGAAGCTACCCGATCAAGCAACTGCGCGAGCGCTCATGCTGGCCGAGCGCGAGCGATCGGCCAAGATCAGACAGGAAGGTTACGCGCGGAGAGCGCTAGCCGATGGCGGCAAACAATCGACGAACGAACAGGTTCCATGATGTTGAATATTTTGACCATGACCCCCGAGCAGGAACAGGATGCGCGAGCAAAGGCGTTTTATCTGCTCAAGAAATGGACGAGTTTCACGTTCCTGGAATACGCCGTTGGACTATATCGGGACTTTCTCGGCGCGTACGCAAAACAACTGGACACACCGAGTCCAAATCAGGTGGAGCTTGAGGAAGCCTACACACATGATTTCTTGGGGGCACTGGTGCACATGGATCTGGGCATCGATGCATTGCGCCGAGGTCTTGACAAACGAGCAGCATACGACGCGCTGGTTATAGGAAGCCAGCAAGGTGGCGACCTGTTGTTTGGACGGAGTGCGCTTGAAATCGGTCGTAAATACGATCCGTTTTTTCATTCACTGGGACTGAAGGACACCAATTTTTCGGACCCGGTGTATGCCACCGGGTTCGCGGAGGGGGTGTGGATCGAGAGATTGATTTGCTATGCGCTCAAGTGCACGGCCGGATTCGGTTATATCGGGATGCTTGCATACGGAACACGTGCGGATGGCGGGACCCGCGTATTTGAGCATTGGACCTATGAATCCATGTTCGAAAATGCGCCCCTTCCGGCTTGGCGGTATTGGCCACCCGGTCGCACCTATCCCGCATCGCTTCCTCCCTGTCCGCCGAAGAACGAATCCGCAAGCGGTGAGATCTACAGCGACCAGGAGATTCCTGTCGAGGGTATCTGGGAGCCGTGGTTTCCATCCGGCAAGGTGGGCTGTCCGAGCTACTTCCTCAAAGGCAGTATTGCCCACAAGTACCTGTTGGAAGGGTCGAACGACGAGCATGAGGTGCGCTGGCGGCTGCTGTGGGAAGACAAGCGTTACCAGGACGGCAGCATTCCGGCGGAGGAGGAAGCTTACTTCCCCAAGCCTGTCGCGCAACCGAGGCTACGGGTCCTGCCCGGAGAGCCTTGTCCGCGCACCGGCTACTGGCAAAGCCCGGCCGTGAAGGATCCGGTTCATGTCGAGGCCGGGGCGCCTATGCCTGGGCCGCAGCGCACGGCGTGGGGGATGGTCATTTGGCATTATGGAGACCCTCAACCGGACATTTGAATCGCTGCTGAGCCAAGAGGGTAACGGCGCTTCGCGACTTGGTCATGAAGTGCCTGATGACCTATGTCCTGCTCCATCCATCTCCACGCGTGTCTTCGTCCGTTGGCGGCGATGTGGCAAGTGAGGTTGTTTGGGCGCCTGGCAGACGGCTTTGCGTTCCCGACGGTGGCCCGTTTCGACGCGCCAGCCGCGCGAACGGAGCAACCGTAACGCGAGGTGGCACACCGTGGCGCCAACGCCGAACGAAACGCGCTGTCCGTGCGCATGCCCGCAGGCCAGTGTCGAAAATAGACGAGTCGGTGTCGGAAGCATACAAGTCCCGGCAACGCTTTCGAACTAACGTGACAAGCCTCTTACACGATCGTTAGTCTGGAGCTGACATGTCCGATTTCATCACCGTTCTTCGCGAAACCTGCCCGACTCCGGTCCTTGACGCGACCAAGTGGAAGCGCATCGGCGGCGATCCGCACACCGTGAACCTCAACGCGTACGTCTCCAAGGACGGCAGCAAGATCATGGGTACCTGGATCTGCACGCCGGGCAAGTTCGAGGTGAACTACGAGAAATGGGAGTACTGCCACTTCCTCGATGGCTACTGCATCATCACACCGGAAGGTGAGAAATCGGTGCACCTGAAAGCCGGTGATGTGTTCGTGATCGAACCCGGCATGAAAGGGACGTGGGAAGTGGTGGAGACGGTGCGCAAGTACTTCGTCTTCGCCTGAGCGGGCCGGTAGATTCGAGCCACGATTGTCTTGGTCGCCCTACACCCGCCCGGTTCACGGAGCAGGGAGGCAAGCAGGGGATTCCGGCTCAATAAAACCCGATCCGGTTCGAAAACAGCTCGCCGAGCGTGGTCGCACGCTAGACCGGCTTTGCCGCCCCGCGTGATCGCGCGGGTGCCGGCAAGACATCGCGCAAGCGCCTATGATGCGGCGATCAGCCAGTCGCGCCGGCCGCCGTGCGTGCATGGCCTGCGAACACCGAACGTTTTCCCGGAACCCCGACCATGCGCATCACCGCGATCCACGAGCAAGCGATTCCCGTCTCCCGCTATGCCGATCCGGCGATTCCATCCGGCGGCCTGACGACGAGTGTTGTTGCAGTCGTGACCGACGTCGTGCGCGATGGCCACCCGGTAACGGGCTACGGCTACGCATCGGTCGGTCGCTTCGCACAGGGTGGCCTGATTCGCGAACGGTTCGCGCCGCGTCTGCTGGCCGCCGCCGACACGCTCGCCGACGAAGCCGGCACGAACCTCGATCCGTTCCGCGCATGGCGCGCGATGATGGCCGGCGAAAAGCCCGGCGGACACGGCGAACGATGCGTGGCGGTCGGCACGCTCGACATGGCGATCTGGGACGCCGCCGCGAAAATCGCCGGCCTGCCGCTTCATCGCTTTCTCGCCGATCGGCTCGGACGTACCGCCGAACCGCGCGTGCGCGTGTATGCGGGCGGCGGCTACCGCTATCCGCATGACGATCTCGCGCGCCTGTCGGACGAGATGCGCCGTATCGCCGATCTCGGCTACACGCACGCGAAGATCAAGATCGGCGGCGCGGATCTCGATCAGGACAAACGCCGCATCGAAGCCGCCGCTGCTCAGCTTGCCGGCAGTTCGCATCTCGCGGTCGACGCGATGAACACGTACGACGCGACGACCGTGCAAGCCGCCGCGACGATGCTCACACCGTTCGAGCTCTGGTGGTTCGAGGACATCTGCGACCCGCTCGATCTGCCGCTTCACGCGGATGTCGCGGAGCGATACGCACCGCCGATCGCAGCCGGCGAAGCGCTGTTCTCGCTCTCGGAAGCGAAGCTGCTCGACCGTTACGGTGGGATGCGCCACGACCGCGACGTGCTTGTGTTCGATCCCGTGCACTGTTACGGGCTGCCCGGTTATCTGCAGATCGTCGAGCACTGCGTGTCGCGCGGCTGGCGGCGCGATGCGTTCTGGCCGCATGGCGGCCACCTGTTCTCGCTGCACGTCGTGGCAGCGCTCGGTCTCGGCGGTGCGGAAGTCAGTCCGTTCGCGTTCCGTCCGTTCAGCGGGCTGGCCGATGGGGAAACCGTCGACGCCGGATACGCGCGCGTGCCGCAGGCGCCGGGCATCGGTTTCGAACTGCATGCCAACGCGCACGAAGTATTCCGCGCGGTATCGGTACCGGGCCGCTGACGCCTAAAGCGCGTCGATCGCGAATCGAATCGCGAAACCGAGCATCATCGCTGCAACGAAGCCATCGAGCACACGCCATGCGAGCGTGCGAGCGAACCACGCACGGCACGCGCGTGCGCCATAGGCGAGCATCAGGAACCACGCGAGCGAAGCCGTCATCGCGCCGATCGCAAACGGCATGCGTGCGGACGGCGTGTGGCTCACGATCACGGTGCCGAGCAGCAGCACGGTGTCGATCCACGCATACGGATTGAGCAGCGAAACGGCGGCGGTCGCGAGTACCGTGCGTGCCCGCGTGGGCTCGCTGCCGGCGCGTGAACCGTCGACATGCCCGGGCTGCCGTCTGACGATCGCCGAGCGCAGCGCGAGCAGGCCATAACCGGCGAGATACGCAATGCCGGCCCATAGCGCCGCGGACACCACGCCGGGATGCCTCGACAGCAGCGACGACAGCCCCTGCGCGCCGAGCGCGATCAGCAGCGCATCGCTGCCTGCGCAGACGAGGGCAATGGAGAGCAGATGGGGGCTCGAGATCGAGCGCTTGATGACGAAGGCGTCCTTCGGGCCGACCGACGTGAACAGGCCGGCGCCAAGCAGCAGGCCTTCGATGAAGGCGGAGGTGTCGAGCACGAGCGGGCCGACAACCTCTTAAGCTGAACCGGTGATGGTTACGATGGGAGCAACGTTACGGGGCGCCGGGGGGCGTTGTCAATGCCCCGCGCAGCGCCGGTCACGCGCGGCTGGGATGACCGTCCGCCCACTCCGGCCGCCGCCCGAGCGCGTCGAACAACCGCACGATCTCGGCCTTCACCTTCTGCACCGCGTTGCTGACGAGCGCCGTATCGTGCCAGCACAGCGACAGGTCGCGCGCGAACAGCCGGTGCGCGACCGTCGACAGCTTGAGCTTGCGTTCCTCGATCTCGACGTGTGCGGCCGTCCACGGCAGGATGGTCACGCCGAGTTGCGCCATCACGGCCGCGAACAGCAGCCCGGTCGAGCTCGCCTCGAAGCTGATCTCGTACGACAGTCCGGCCTCGCGCATCGCCCAGTCGACACGGTTGCGGATCGTGTTCGGCGCGCTCGGCAGCACGAGCGGCATGCGCGCGATAGCGTCGAGCGGTACGGGATCGTCCGGCACCGGAAACTC
The DNA here is from genome assembly GCF_052952715.1 of Burkholderia sp. YIM B11467. NCBI lineage: Bacteria > Pseudomonadati > Pseudomonadota > Betaproteobacteria > Burkholderiales > Burkholderiaceae > Burkholderia > Burkholderia sp. YIM B11467. The sequence continues at coordinate 311,465 of NZ_JBQVSQ010000003.1, read as the reverse complement.
GGGCCACGTGATCAGGTACAGCGTTTCCGTCAGCAGCCGGTGGATCGCGATGCCGCGCGTGTCGACCGCGTCGACGACGATCGCGAGATCGAGCCGCGTGCGTTCGAGCAGTGTGTCGAGATCGGCGCTGGGCGCCTCGATCAGCTCCAGCATGATGCCCGGATAACGGTCGCGCACCGCGCGTGCGAGCGGAATCGCCAGCACGCGCGCGGTACTCGACGGCATGCCGACCGTCACGCGGCCCTGCGGCGTTTCGGCGTCGCGGCGCAGCAGCTCGCGCGTGCCGTCGGCCTGGCGCAGCAGTTCGAGCGCGTGCTGGTACAGCGTGCGGCCCGCGGCGGTCGGCGCGACACCGCGCACGCTCCGTTCGAGCAGTTGCATATCGAGATCCCGTTCGAGATTGCGCACCTGCTGGCTCACCGCGGGCTGCGCGACATGCAGTGCCTCGCTCGCATGCGTGACGTTGCCGCATTCGACGACCTTCACGAAATAGCGCAACTGTCTCAAGTCCATCGCCGCCGTCTCCCCGATTCAAGCCATAAGCCAATCCGATCGAGCAAGATGAATATCATATTTTTCTCCGATCGATGGTGTTTCTATACTCGTCTCACAAAAGAGCCAGCCTGCCGGCCATCCCGGACCGGACGCGGCAAAAGTGCCGGCCGCGCCGGCAAGGAGACGAAGATGTTCAAGGCGATCGACGCGCCGGCGGCCGGCGCGAAGCCACGGCGCACGCCGCTCACGCGCGAGCAGGTCAAGGGCTTCTGGGCCGTGTACGCGGGCTGGGTGCTCGACGGCGTGGACTCGGTGATCTACGCGCTCGTGCTGATTCCCGCGCTGACCGAACTGCTGCCGGCATCCGGCATCGCGGCGACGCCCGCGAATCTCGGGATGTACGGCTCGATCCTGTTCGCGCTGTTCCTGATCGGCTGGGGGCTGTCGTTCATCTGGGGCCCGCTCGCGGACCGCTTCGGCCGCGTGCGCACGCTCGCCGCGAGCATCCTGATCTATTCGGTGTTCACCGGCGCGGCCGCGTTCGTGCACGACGTATGGGCGTTGGCCGCGTGCCGGCTGCTCGCCGGGATCGGCGTTGGCGGCGAATGGGCGCTCGCGGGCACCTACGTCGCCGAGAGCTGGCCGGAAGACCGCCGCAAGATGGGCGCCGGCTACCTGCAGACGGGTTACTACTTCGGCTTCTTCATCGCGGCGTGCCTGAACTACACGATCGGCGCGACCTACGGCTGGCGCGCGATGTTCCTGTGCGGGCTCGCTCCCGCGCTGCTCGCGGTGTTCACCGTGATGCGCGTGAAGGAACCGGGGCAGTGGCGCCGGCACGACGCGCGCGACGGCGACGTGGCCGACGCGCGGCGCGCGCATCCGCTGCGCGAGATCTTCGCGCCGGCCTTCCTGCGCCGCACGCTGACGAGCGCGAGTCTCGTCGGCGTCGCGATCGTCGGGTTGTGGGCCGGCTCCGTCTACGAGGCGAGCGCGGTCACCACGCTGGCGGCGCGCGCGGGCATCGACCACCTCGGCGCGCTGCGGCTCGCGTCGGTCGGCGCGGCGATCCTGTCGTGCGCGACGATCGCCGGCTGCCTGGTCGCGCCCTGGCTCTCGGAGCGGCTCGGCCGTCGCGCGGCGCTCGGCGTGTATTTCGCGGGCATGGCCGGTGCGATCGTGTTCGCGTTCGGCTGGGCGTTCTACCAGCCGAACGGGCTCACGGCATTCATGGTTTCGCTCGCGTTCCTTGGCTTCTTCGGCGGCAACTTCGCGATCTTCTCGCTGTGGCTGCCCGAGCAGTATCCGACACGTGTGCGGGCTACCGCGTTCGCGTTCAACGCGTCGGTCGGCCGCTTCATCGGCGCGGGCGTGAACTTCCTGCTCGGCGCCGCGATTCACGGCTACGGTTCGCTCGGCGTGCCGGTCGCGTGGACCGCGGCCGTGTTCGGGCTCGGCATCCTGATCCTGCCGTTCGCGGTCGAAACGCGTCATCAGACGCTGCCCGAATGAGCGGCGCGCCGCGATCGTTCGGCAACACGCAACATCCAGTCAAGCAATATCAGGAGTCCGGAATGAAGGCATTACAAGGAATCAGGGTCGTCGATCTGAGTCGCGCGCTGTCGGGGCCGTTCTGCTCGATGGTGCTCGCTGATCTCGGCGCCGACGTGATCAAGGTCGAGTCGGGACCGAACGGCGACATGAGCCGCGCATGGGGGCCGTTCGATCGCGGCGTGAGCACGTACTACCTGTCCTGCAACCGCAACAAGCGCGGCATCTGCGTGGATTTCCGGCAGCCGGCCGGCATCGATGTCGTGCGCCGGCTGATCGCGCAGGCCGACGTCGTGATCGAGAATTTCAAGGCCGGCACGATGGACGCGATGGGGCTCGGTTATGCCGCGCTGAGCGCGCGCGATCCGCGGCTCGTGATGGGCAGCGTCACCGCGTTCGGCCCGCGCGGCCCGCTGCGCGACTGGCCGGGCTTCGACCAGATCGCGCAGGGTTATGCGGGGCTGATGAGTCTGACCGGTTTCCCCGAGGGCGAGCCGACCCGCACCGGCACCGCGATCGGCGATCTCAGCTCGGGGATGTGGGTCGCGACCGGCGTGCTGGCCGCGCTGTTCGAGCGCGAGCGCACGGGGCGCGGCCAGCATGTGGGCACGTCGCTGCTCGAAAGCCTCGTCGCGCTGCTGAGCGTGCACGGGCAACGCTACCTGAGCCTCGGCGACGTGCCGCGCCGCACCGGCAATGCGCATGCGGTGATCGCGCCGTACGGCGTGTTCGAGACGGCCGACGGGCCGCTCAACCTCGCGCCGATCACGACCGACATGTGGTTGCGGTTGTGTCAGTTGCTGGAGCTGCCCGACCTGCCGAACGATCCGCGCTTCGCGACCAACGATGCGCGCGTCGAGCATCGCGACGCGCTGAAGGCGCTGCTCGAAAGCCGGCTGCGCACGCGCGGCAAGCGCGAATGGACGCAGCGTTTCGTCGAAGCCGGGCTGCCGGCCGGGCCGATCAACACGCTCGACGAAGTGTTCGCCGATCCGCAGCTCGCGCATTGCGGGCTGGTCGAACCGGTCGCGCATCCGACGCTCGGGAAATTGCGCCAGGTCGTCACGCCGCTCGGCGGGATGGGCGACGACATGCCGGCGCCGCGCACGCGCCATGCGCCACCGCTGCTCGGCGAGCATACGGTCGACGTGCTGCGCGAGGCCGGCTACGATGACGGCGCGATCGATGCGCTGCTGGCCGGGCGCGCGATTTTTCAGGCGGAAGTGGTGGCGGAGGCCGTGCAATGACCGACATATCGAAACAGGAAAGCGCGTCGCGCGTGACGGTCGACATGGTCGACGAGCGGATCGCGCGCGTGCGGTTCTCGAATCCGGCGCGGCGTCACGCGCTCGACGCGCCGTTGCTCGATGCGCTGGTCGCGCGTCTCGATGCGCTGGCCGAGCACCGTCCGCCGCCCGTCGTGATCCTGTCGAACGACGGCAGCGGCGACGTGTGGAGCGCGGGGCACGACCTGCGCGAACTGGCCGACGACCGCGACCCGCTCGCATACGGCAAGCCGCTCGAACGCGCGCTGCGGCGTGTGCGAACTTATCCGGGCGCGGTGATCGCGGCCGTGGCGGGGTCGGCGTGGGGCGGGGCGGTCGATCTCGTGATGAGTTGCGACCTCGTCGTCGCGGCGCGCGATGCGTGTTTCGCGATGACGCCCGCGAACATCGGGCTGCCGTATTCGACGAGCGGCCTGCTGCGTTTCTACGACAACCTGCCGATCCACGTGCTGAAGGAGATGTTCTTCTGCGCGCAGCCGCTCGATGCGCAGCGCGCCGCGCATCACGGGCTCGTGAACCGGCTGGCCGAAGCGGGCGGCGTCGACGATGCGGCGCTCGACGTCGCGCGCACGATTGCGGCGAAAGCGCCGCTCGCGGTGTACGCCGTGAAGGAGCAGTTGCGCGTGCTGCAGGACGCGCGGCCGTTGCCTGCCGACGCGTTCGAACGGATTACCGAGCTGCGCCGGCACGCGTGCGAAGGCGCGGATTTCGACGAAGGGCTGCGCGCGTTTGCGGAGCGCCGCGCGCCGGTGTTCAACGGCGCCTAGGCGTCCGGATGTTCGAGCGGCGGCGTGCGCTACGCGCCGCCGATCGCGTGCACGCCGACGAGCAGCAGCGCGCCCACGGCAATCAGCAGCAGCGCGTGAAAGCGCGTATACATCACGCACAGCGTCGACGCGATCGCGATTGCGCGCGCGGCCCAGCCGCCGTCGAGCGCCTGCAGCAGCACCCACACCGACGCGAGGATCATGCCGGCCGCGACCGGGCGCAGACCGGCTTCGAGCGCGATCTGCCAGCGCGCGCCCTGGTGCCGCCGCCACAGGTGTGCGATGCCATAAATCAGGAACGCGGTCGGGCCGAACAGCGCGAGGGTCGCGATCACCGCCCCCCAGAAGCCGGCCACCTGCCAGCCGATCAGCGTCGCCAGCAGCGAGCCGGGGCCCGGCGCCATCCGCGCGATCGCGAAGTCGTTCACGAATTGCGTGGCGGTCATCCAGTGATGCACGTCGACGACCTGCCGCTGGATGTCGGCGATGATCGCCTGTCCGCCGCCGATCGTCGCGATCGACAGCGGCGCGAACACGCCGAACAGCGCGGCGTAGCGTTGTGATGCGGTCATCGCGTGTCGCTCCCGGCCGGCGCGGCGGCGCGGCGGTATTCGAGCGCGACGCTCAGTGCGCCGCCGATCAGCACGGTCCACACGAGCGGCCAGTGCAGCACCGCGACCGACACGAAGGTGAGCGCCATTACCGCGAACGGCAGCGCGCGGCGCGGCAGCCGGCGCACGGCCGTGATCGCCATCGAGATCGACAACCCGATCGCCGCGGCTGCCGCGCCGGCGAGCGCGACATGCGTGAGCGGGAAGCGTGTGAGGGTCGAGAACGCGATGCCGAACAGGACGATCAGCACGGCCGGCGGCGCGATGATGCCGGTGAAGCCGGCCACCGCGCCGCGCCATCCGGCGAGCCGGTAGCCGATCCAGATCGCGAGGTTCTTCACGTTGACGCCCGGCAACGCCTGCGACAACGCGAGGCCGTTGAGGAATGCTTCTTCGTCGAGCCAGCGCCGTTCGTACACGAAGTCGCGCATCATCCGCCCGCTCAGCCCGCCGCCGAAGCTGGTCAGGCCGATCTGCGCGAACGCGACGAAGAGGGCGAGGATGCCGGGCGGCGGCGCATCGTCTGCGGGCGGCGCCGGCGGGTTGGGTGCGGAGGGCGGGGGCATCGGTCAGGCGGCGCGTGGCGATTGGGCGGGCGCCCATGTTAGCAAGCGGCACCTGTCAGCACGCTGACATCGATGCGGTGCCGGCATGCCGAACACCCGCGGCCGATTCGGCGAGCACGATCGGCGTTGTTACGCGCGCACGACCGTCACGCCTGCCGCCTCGATCGGCTTCGTCAGCGCGGCGTCTGTCTCCTTCTCGACCACGACGGTTTGCGCAAGCGTGAGGTCGCCGATCACGAATTGCGACGCCGCGCGCAGTTTCGACTGCGACGCGAGCACGACCGTCTCGGCCGCGCGGCCGGCCAGTGCGCGCTTGATCGCCGCTTCCTCGAAATCGCCGGTGCTCAGCCCCGCGACCGGATGCACGCCCGTGACGCCCATGAAGTACAGGTCCGCATGGATGCGCGCAATACCTTCCATCGCGGCGGCGCCGACGGCCACGATCGAATGCTTGTAGAGCCGCCCGCCGATCAGGATCACGTCGATCGACGGATGCGCGGCCAGCGCGACCGCTACGCTCGGACTGTGCGTGACGATCGTCGCGCGCAGGTCGGCCGGCAACTGGCTGACAAGCAACGCCGAGGTCGTGCCGCCGTCGACGATTGCCACTTGCCCGGGCGCGATCATCTCCGCGGCGCGGCGCGCGATGCGCCGCTTTTCCGCGGTTTCGATGGCCTCGCGCTGCGCGAACGGGACGACGGCCGGCGACGCCGGCAGCGCGCCGCCATGCACGCGCTGCAACAGGCCTTCGGCCGCCAGCTCGCGCAGGTCGCGGCGGATCGTGTCTTCCGACACGCCGTATTGCGTACTCAGTTCGACCGCCAGCACCTGGCCGTCGCGCGCGAGCGCATCGAGGATTGCTTTCTTGCGTTGCGTCGTCAGCATCGTGATTGCACGAAAATTCTTGAAGTTGCACGAATATGCACGTTACCATGGGCGCCGTCTTTTGTCGAATGGGAGGTCGTGATGGCTGCAACGCGGGACCGTGTCCGCATCGTCGATACGACGGTGCTGTCCGATGACTGGTATGTGCTGAAGAAGGTGACGTTCGATTTCCTGCGCCGCGACGGAACGTGGCAGCGTCTGAGCCGCGAGACCTACGATCGCGGCAATGGCGCGACCATCCTGCTGCGCAACGCCGGCACGGGCGACGTGCTGCTGACGCGGCAGTTCCGGATGCCGGCGTTCGTCAGCGGGCACGACGGCATGCTGCTCGAGGCCGCGGCCGGCCTGCTCGACGATGCGACGCCCGAAGCGCGCATCCGCGCGGAGGCCGAGGAGGAGACCGGCTATCGCGTGCGCGGCGTGCGCAAGGTGTTCGAGGCGTTCATGAGCCCGGGCTCCGTCACGGAGAAGCTGCATTTCTTCGTCGGCGAATACGATGCGTCGCTGCGCACCGGCGACGGCGGCGGCGTCGCGGACGAGGGCGAGGATCTCGAGGTCGTCGAGATGCCGTTGCAGGCCGCGCTGGATGCGGTCGAGCGCGGCGAGATCGTCGACGCGAAGACGATCATGCTGCTGCAGTACGTCGCGCTGCGGGAAACCGCCGGCGCGCGCACGGCATGACGCCGCTGCTCGTGCTGGTCGCGGGCCCGTATCGCAGCGGCACGGACGGCGACCCCGCGCGCATCGCCGCGAACCTGCACCGGCTGGAAGCGGCGGCGCTCGCCGTGTATCGCCGCGGGCACGTTCCGATGATCGGCGAATGGGTGTCGCTGCCGCTCGCCGCCGCGGCCGGGTCGCGGCAGGTCGGCGACGCAATCAGCGAGGCGTTCCTGTATCCGGCCGCGCATCGGCTGTTGCGGCGTTGCGACGCGGTATGGCGGATCGACGGCGCGTCGCGCGGGGCGGACGCGGACGTCAGTCTCGCGCGGCGCCTTGGCAAGCCGGTCTATTTCGCGGCCGACGAGATTCCGGTTGCGCGTGACGATTCGGATAGCTGAGCAGGCGAGGAGGCGTCGGCCGGGGTATCGCCGGCGGCTCCCCGGATCGGCTGGTGCCTGCGTCGCCGGCGGCCGGACGTGCGCGGCGTCATAGCGTTGCATCGCGGATGCGGTGCGGTACTCAACCGGCGTATGATCGCGACGCCCCTTTGCGCACCGCTCGACGTTACCGCCGCCCCATCATGCCGTTCTCCGAATCCACCGACTCCACTGCTGCCGTCGCTGCCGCGCAACTGCCTGCCGATCTCGTCGCTTCCGCCGTTGACGCGCTCGCCCGCGCCGACGCGTTGCTCGTGACGGCCGGCGCGGGCATCGGCGTCGATTCCGGGCTGCCCGATTTCCGCGGTACGGACGGCTTCTGGCGCGCGTATCCGGCGCTGCGCCACGAGCGTTTCGAATTCCACGAGATCGCGTCGCCGCACGCGTTCCGTGCGCGTGCGCAGCTCGCGTGGGGGTTCTACGGACACCGTCTAGCGCTGTACCGCGCGACGGTGCCGCATGCGGGCTTCGCGATCCTGCGCCGCTGGATCGACGCGATGCCGAACGGCGGCTTCGTGCTGACGAGCAACGTCGACGGCCAGTTCCAGAAGGCCGGCTTCGATTCGGCGCGGATCGTCGAGATCCACGGCTCGATTCATGTGCTGCAGTGCCTGCGACCCTGTTCGGACGACACGTGGGACGCGGCGCCGTTCGTGCCGGACGTCGACGAAGCCACTTGCCGCCTCATCGGCGAAGCGCCGTGCTGTCCGCACTGCGGCGGCCTCGCGCGACCGAACATCCTGATGTTCGGCGACACCGGCTGGCTCGGTGCGCGCTACGACGCGCAGGAACGTGCGTTGCAGGACTGGATCGCGCGGGCCGGGCGCGTCGCTGTCGTCGAAATCGGCGCGGGCACCGCGATTCCGACCGTGCGCCTGCTGAGCGAACGGCTCGGCGCCGACGTGATCCGCATCAACGCGCGCGAAGCGCATGCGCACCGCGCGGATGTGATCGGGCTGAAGGGCGGCGCGCTGGCGACGCTGACCGCGCTCGATGCGGCCTGGCAGCACGCGTGAACGTACCGGCGGCCGGGCGAACGGGCGTGCATCGTGCCCGCCGTCGTCGTTGCAGCGGCGCGGCGAATCCGCATACAGTTCAGCTAGCACCGCCCGTGCACGCGCCGCGCGCGCCGGGAAACGGGCATCGCCCCGGGCAACCGGGGGCCGGCGGCTGAGTCCAGCCGCATCATCGACCGGGAGTGCCCTTGTTCTATTCGATCGTCGCGATCTTCGTCGGCGCCGGGCTCGGCGCGTTACTGCGCTGGTTCCTGAGCCTCGCGCTCAACGAATTCTTTCCCGAGGTGCCGCTCGGCACGCTCGCCGCGAACCTGATCGGCGGCTACGTGATCGGCGTTGCCGCCGTCGTGTTCACGGCCCGCGTCGGGCTGCCGCCCGAGTGGCGGCTGTTCGTGATCACGGGCTTCCTCGGCGGCCTGACGACGTTCTCGACCTACTCGGTCGAAGTGATGACGCATGCGCTCGAGGGCCAATTGGGATGGGCGTTTGCGGTGGCTGCCCTACACTTGATGGGATCGTTCGCGCTGACGGCGCTCGGCATGTGGACCGCGCGCGCGTGGCTCGCGGCGGCCTGAGCGTGCCGCCATCGGAGGGTGCGATGGACAGGATCTTCTTGCGCTTCTATCTGCACGAGCAGCACCGGCTGCACTGGAAGCCGCTGTGGGAATGGCTGCTGGAGGAGGCGAACCGGATGGGTGTCGCGGGCGGTTCCGCGTTTCGCGCGATGGCCGGTTTCGGCCAGCATCGCGTGCTGCACGAGGATCGCTTCTTCGAACTGCAGGGTTCGCTCGCGATCGAGGTCGAATTCATCGTCACCGAGGACGAAGCGCAGAAGCTGCTCGAGCGGCTGTCGCACGAGAAGGTGCGCGTGTGCTACGCGATGATTCCGGCGCGCTTCGGCGTGATCGACACGCTTGGCGCACCGCCGGCGCAGGGGCCGGCGGCGTAGCGTACGGTGGCGTAGGTTACGCCGTCAGATGCCGAACATCGTCAGCGACACGGCGGCGCGCGTGACGATCATCAGCAGCACCTGCACGATCACGAACAGCAGGATCGGCGACAGGTCGATGCCGCCGAGGTTCGGGATGACGCGGCGCAGCGGGTTCAGGAACGGTGCGGTGAGCTGGTAGAGGATCGGCATTGCCGGCGAGCGCGGGTTGAGCCACGACAGCAGCGCCATCAGGATCGTCATCCAGATCACGAGGTTGAGCGCCCACTTCACGACGGTGAGCAACGCGACCACGACGAGCGTCGCGATCACCGCGGCCGGATCGAAGCCGGCCATCACGACCATCAGCACGACATAAACAAGCGCGGTGACCAGCGCAGCGACGACGCTGGCCCAGTCGATGCCGCGCACGCCCGGGATCACGCGGCGCATCGGCAGCACGAGCCAGTTGGTCGCCTGCAGTACGGCCTGCGTGACGGGGTTGTACGGCGGCACGCGGACGGCCTGCATCCAGACGCGCAGGATCAGCGCGGCGCCGAACAGCGTGAAGATGGTATTGAGCAGAAAACGGGCGATCTCGCCGAACATCGTTGGCATCCTTTTTTATACAGTCAGTAGCGCGCGGCCGCCAACGCCGGATGGCGGCGCATCGGCCGACACCTTATCACGCCTCGTCTCGCGGCGGGGAGGGGTGCGCGGCCGTGCGCGCGAGCGACGTTTCGACGGCTTCGGCGAGCGCCGGCAGCGACGCCGGCGGCGTGGCGCGTTTCGCCGCGAGCGCGACCGCGCGGCGCGTCATCAGCGCGTACAGCGTCGCGTGATCGCCGCCGCGCGCTTCGAGCAGCGCGAGCTGGCGTTCGACGATGCCCGTATCGCCGCGCGACACGGGCCCGGAGAGCGCGTTCGCGAGCCCCTTGTCGCGGGCGGTCTCGATCGTGCCGGCGAGCATCGGCAGCAGCGCGCGCAGCGCGGCTTCCTCGTCGAAACCGAGACCGCGCCACAGCTCGACCGCTTCCGACAGCCCGCACAGCGCGAAGCTCGCCGCGTAGTGCGCGGCCGCGTGATAGAGCATCCGGCCACCGGCCGGAATCGACAGCGGATGGCAGCCGAGTGCGGCAGCAAGTCGCAGCAGCGTGGCATGCAGCGCGCCGTCGGCTTCGATCGTGACCGAGCAGCCGTCGATGCGGGCAAGGTCCGCGTCGGTGCCGCCGAACAGGTAGAGCGGATGGAAGCCGCCGGTGGCCGCGTGTTGCCGTTTCGCCGGATCGAGCAGCGCGACCGCCGACGCGCCGCTGCAATGGACGACCGCCTGCCGCGCGGCGCGCGATGCGTCGAAGCGGAGCGCCGCGGCGGTCGACGCGAGATGATCGTCGGGCACCGTCAGGAAGATCAGGTCGGCCGCGTCGACGACCTGCTGCGGCGTATCGACCGCCTGGCAGCCGTCGATACGCGCGGCGAGGGCCGCGGCCGACGCGGGTGTGCGGCTCGCGACCGCGACGACGGGAAAGCCGGCCTGCGCGAAGCGCTGCGCGACACAGCGCGCGAGCCGGCCGGCGCCGATGAAGCCGAGGCGGGGTGTGTCGGGGAGGGACATGGCAGCGACGGAAGCGAAAACGGAGCAGCCGCCAGTATCGCAGGAATGGCGGCGGGGTCGACGGAGGTCGATTTCCGCGCAGACGCGCGTATTGCTTACCGGTATGCGGCGCGATCCACTTGCGCCGTGGTGTCCGCCATCATCGTTGAAGCGCGACCGTGGAATCCGACCCCGAAATGCATCGCACGCGTGTTCCACTTGAAACGTCGGCGTCTTGTCGCAAATTTGTAATCGTTCATTACGCCCGCGTGCCCGCCTTGCGGGCCGTATCCGGTAAGACTGACCGGCCGTGGTGTGGCGACCCGACTCGTCGGACGGAATCGCGCGACCCGCAAGGATCGCGGCATGGTCCGGAAGCCGTGCAGAGCGGCTGCTGCGGCCCCGTGCAATTGCAATTTGCAACAAATGTGCGATACGCGAGGGGCGGGTTTTCGCTACATTGCTTCCATGCGACGTGCACGCCCGCCGTTGCCGACAGGGGCGCAAAAAATACCGCTCCAGCAGGAGAATCGAAGTGAAAAAGCTCATTCCGTTCATCGCCGCCGCCGCGCTGGGCCTGGGTGCCGCAAGCGCTGCGCAAGCTCACGTGTCGATCGGGGTCGGCATCGGTATCCCGGTCGCACCGGCATACCCCGTCTATGCACCGCCGCCGCCCGTGTACTACGCGCCGCCGCCTCCGCCCGTGTATTACGCACCGGCGCCGGCCTACTATGCGCCGCCGCCCGCCGTGGTTGTCGGCGGTTACGGCGGCTACGGCGGTTACTACGGTCGTCCGTACTGGCGTCATGGCTACGGCGGCTGGGGCCATCACGGCTACTGGCGTCGCTGATCTGTCCCGCGCGGCCTGACCGCGCGTGGCAAAACGGCGCAACGTCCCGTCGAGGGGCGCTGCGCCGTTTTTCATTGGGGCCGCCGCCTGGTGCGCAGCCCGTGCAGGTCGCCTTCGATTACACGGCGTGCACGATTAGGTCGCGGTAGCCGCCGACGATCACGCTGTACGAGAAATACGCGAACAGCAATGCCGACGCGACATGGCACGCGCGCATCAGCCCGGCGCCCGCGCGCTTGCGGCCCTGGCTTGCGAGCGTGCACATGAAGAGCGTCCACGCGAGGCCGCCGAGGAAAAAGCCCGACAGGAACACCGACGCCGTCGCCGGCGTGGTCGCGCCGGCTTTCGCGATCAGTGCGCCGCCGACCGCCGCGAACCACAGGATCGCGCTCGGCGAGGACATCGCGAGCAGCATCCCGCGCAGGAAACTGCGCCGTGCGCTTGCACGCGGCGGCTGCGCGTCGTCCGCATCGTCGTCGGCCACCTTGGGCGGCAACAGCGCTTCGCGCGCCATCTTCCACGTGAGGAACAGCAGCACGGCACCGCCGCCGATCCACACGATCCAGCGCACGGGCTCGAACTGCAGCAGCACGGCCATTCCCGCGAGCGCGAGCGCCGCGTAGACGAGATCGCCGACACACGAGCCGACGCCGAGCCAGAAGCCCGGCCGGAAGCCGTGCGACAGCGTCAGCGACAGCATCGCGACGTTCACGAGGCCGATGTCGAGACACAGCGACAGCGACAGAAAGAAACCGTCGGACAGCATGGAGGCGGGCGGAAAGCTCATCTTCGTTGTTCTTGTGGTGGGTGCGAGGCACGGGCCGGCGGCTGCCGGCCGCATGGCTTCAGAGGCCGATCTCCTGCCACAGCCGGTCGACGCGCGCCTTCACGGCCGCATCCATCTCGATCGGGCGGCCCCATTCGCGGTTCGTTTCGCCCGGCCACTTGTTCGTCGCGTCGAGCCCCATCTTCGAGCCGAGACCGGCAACCGGCGATGCGAAGTCGAGATAGTCGATCGGCGTGCTGTCGACCATCACCGTGTCGCGCACGGGGTCGACGCGCGTCGTGATCGCCCAGATCACTTCCTTCCAGTCGCGGATGTTCACGTCCTCGTCGACGACCACGATGAACTTCGTGTACATGAACTGCCGCAGGAAGCTCCACACGCCGAACATCACGCGCTTCGCATGGCCCGCGTAGCTCTTCTTCATCTGGACGATGGCCATCCGGTAGCTGCAGCCTTCGGGCGGCAGGTAGAAGTCGGTGATCTCCGTGAACTGCTTCTGCAGCAGCGGCACGAACACCTCGTTGAGCGCGACGCCGAGCACCGCGGGCTCGTCGGGCGGTTTGCCCGTGTAGGTCGAGTGGTAGATCGCGTCGCGGCGCATCGTGATGCGCTCGACGGTGAACACCGGGAACCACTCCTGCTCGTTGTAATAGCCGGTGTGGTCGCCGTAAGGGCCTTCGAGCGCGTGCTCGTACGCGGCGGACGCGTTGCCGGCCGGGCGCGGCGGTGCACCGGCCGGAGCGGGGGCGGGGGCGCCGTCCTGCGGGTGGATGAAGCCTTCGAGCACGATCTCCGCGCGCGCGGGCACCTGCAGCGTGTCGACGCCGGGCGTCAGGCACTTCGCGAGCTCCGTGCGGCTGCCGCGCAGCAGGCCGGCGAACTGATACTCGGACAGCGAGTCGGGCACGGGCGTCACCGCGCCGAGCGTCGTGGCCGGATCGGCGCCGAGCACGACCGCGACCGGATACGGCTTGCCGGGGTTCTGCAGCGCGAATTCGCGGAAGTCGAGCGCGCCGCCGCGATGCGCGAGCCAGCGCATGATCAGCTTGTTGCGGCCGATCAGCTGCTGGCGGTAGATGCCGAGGTTCTGGCGCGTCTTGTTCGGCCCGCGCGTGACCGTCAGGCCCCACGTGACGAGCGGCCCCGCATCGCCGGGCCAGCAGGTCTGGATCGGCAGCTTGTGCAGGTCGACGTCGGCGCCTTCCCAGACGATCTCCTGGCACGGCGGCGACGATACCGATTTCGGCGCCATGTCCCACACGGCCTTCGCGAGCGACAACAGCTTGCCGGCGTCCTTCAGGCTCTTCGGCGGGTCGGGCTCCTTCAGCGCGGACAGCAGGCGCCCGAGATCGCGCAGCGAACCCAGCGCGGCGTCGTCGCCCGCATCGACGCCCATCCCGAGCGCGACGCGGCGCGGCGTGCCGAACAGGTTGCCGAGCACGGGGAACGCATTGCCGGGCGGCGCATTGAACAGCAGCGCAGGGCCGCCGGCGCGCAGCACGCGGTCGCACAGCTCGGTCATTTCGAGCACGGGCGACACGGGTTGCGTGACGCGCCGCAGTTCGCCAAGTGCCTCGAGGCGCTGGATGAAATCGCGTAAGTCTTTGTATTTCATGAAGAAGGTCCGGGCGGCCCGCTTGACGGGCCGCGATGGGTGGGCGCAGCGGCCGGCTGCGGCCCCGATTTGACCGACGATTTTACCCGGGCCGCCGCGCGGGCGCCCGGCGGAGAAAAAAGTCGACCGCGCGCAAACCCCCTACGGCACGGGGCCTCCGATCTGAAGAGCGGTTTTAAATTACTTTTTGTTATAATTTCAAGGTTTTATAGTGTTGACGATCTATAAAACCCTGCTAGAATCCGCTCACATTGGTTGCAGGGTAAAAGGCTTCGAGCCGCCAATCACCGATCTTTGACGCAGCGCGTCACCGTCCGCCGAACCCTGCACGGCGTATCCGACGGCTTTAGTCGTAGTCCCAGCCAGCGCTACCAGACGCTGGTTTTTTGCGTGGGTGCCACCGCGTATGCCCGCCTCGCCCATTGTGCGAAGGTGTCGGCCCTCTTACACCGTGGCCTCGAACGGTACTTATACCGTTTCTCCGATGCCTGCACGTCCCAACCAAGGCGTGCGGCGTCGTGATTCCGCGGCGCGTATTCTGTCTCGCCATCGAGCTGAGCGAGCCGCACGAGTCATGTTCATGGGAGATGATCTGAATGAACGCTTGGTTATCGTGGCGTCCCAACGAGCAGCATGCGCAAATCGTGCGCAACATGCTGCGTCGCGGGACGCGAGTCAGTCACCATCTATTCAGCGTTGTCGGCTGTTTCGCTGTTGCGGTTGCGCTTGCCCTGTGGCTGCTGCCAACCGTGCGCGGCACGCTCGCCGCAAAGCTGATGCCGGTCGTATCCGCGGCCGTGCAGGCCGGGCCAGCCCGTCTGTTGTCCGGCCACCCGCTGCCGAACTTCGCGCCTGCCGGCGCGCAGCCGCAGCAGGAAGACAGTCCTGAAACGGACACGCTTGCGGTCGGCCTCGACGTCGCACCGGAAGCCGCCGCGCAGGGCGATGCGTCCGACCCGGCCCGCAACGGCCCGTCGCCCGTCGCGCTTGCAAAACTGATCCCGACCCAGCGGGTGCCGGCCGACGCGCGCGACGATCGTGCGCTTGCGTCGAACCGCGAACAGGCGCTCGTCGCGACCTATCTGTCGCGCCGCTACCGCATTGCGCAGGAGCCGCTCGGTCAGCTCGTCAAGGCCGCGTTCCAGACCGGCCGTGACGTCGGCCTCGATCCGCTGCTGCTGCTGTCCGTGATGGCGATCGAGTCGGGCTTCAACCCGTACGCCGAAAGCGGTGTCGGCGCGAAGGGCTTGATGCAGGTGATGTCGAAGGTTCACTCCGACAAGTTCGAGTATTTCGGCGGCACCGATACCGCGCTGCAACCGCTCGCGAATCTGCAGGTCGGCGCGCTCGTGCTGAAGGACTGCATCGCGCGCGGCGGCTCGCTCGCGAACGGCCTGCGCCTGTACAACGGGTCGACGAACCCCGACGACACCGCGTACGGCTCGAAGGTGATGGCCGAGCGCGGCCGGCTGCGCGACGTGTCGCACGGCCGCAGCGTGCCGGTCAACGCGCCGCAGGCGCCGGCCCAACCGACGAAGCCGATCGTGACGGCTGCGGCCGTGGCGGCAGGCGGCGCGAAGCGCGTGCACGCAACGCTCGACTCCGCTACGTCGGTGAAGGCCGCGCCGAAGGAAACGTCGTCGCAGGACGACGCGAGCGTCGACACCGCGAAGCAGTCGCACGACCATTCGGAGCTCGGCGCGTAACATCACGCGTCCCGCGCGGTTCCGGCCGGCATGAAATGAAAAAGGCCCTCGCACGAAGCGAGGGCCTTTTCTTTTTTTGCAATGTGGGAAACGGCCGGCGTGCCGGCCGCGGCGTCAGCGCTGCCCGAACAGCGTCGCGAGCCGTTCGACCGCCTCTTCGAGCCGCGAGTAGGCCGTCGCATAGGACAGGCGGATATAGTCGTGCGGCGCATGGACGCCGAAGTCCATGCCGGGCACCAGCACGACACCCGCGTCGTGCAGCATCGCCTGCGTGAGCGCGGCGCTGTCACCGGCCGCCGGGTGCGCGACGCCGCCGCAATGCGCGTACACGTAAAACGCGCCGTCCGGCATCACGGGCACCGTGAAGCCGAGCCGTTCAAGCGCCGGCGCGATGAAGTCGCGCCGGCGCTTGAATTCGAGCCGGCGTGCTTCGTAGATGTGGAGCGCGGCCGGCTCGAAGCACGCGAGTGCCGCGTGCTGTGCGAGTGCGGACGGGCAGATGAACAGGTTCTGCGACAGCTTCTCGAACGTGCCGACCAGCGCGGGCGGCACGACGAGCCAGCCGAGCCGCCAGCCCGTCATGCTGAAATACTTCGAGAAGCTGTTCACGGTGATGACGTCGTCGCCGAACGACAGCGCCGACACCGGCGCCGCGTCGTAGCTGAGCCCCTGGTAGATCTCATCGACGATCGTGAAGCCGCCGCGTGCGCGCACGGCTTCGACGATCCGCCTCAGTTCGTCCGGTTCGAGCGACGTGCCGGTCGGGTTCGACGGCGACGCGAGCAGCACGCCGCGCGTGCGCTCGCCCCAACGCGTGCGGACGTCGTCCTCGGTGAGCTGGAAGCGCGCGTCCGGGCCGCTCGGCACGAGCACCGCGCGGCCTTCGGCCGCGGCGACGAAGTGCCGGTTGCACGGATACGACGGGTCGGGCATCAACACCTCGTCGTCGCGGCCGACGAGCGCGAGGCACGCGAGCAGCAGCGCGGCCGACGCGCCGGCCGTCACGACGATCCGTTCGGGGCTGATCGTGAGGCCGTATGCGCGCAGATAGTGCGCGGCGATCGCCTCGCGCAGCGGCGCAATGCCGAGCGCGCTCGTGTATTGCGTGACGCCGCGGCGCAGTGCGGCGGCGGCAGCTTCGACGACAGGCTCCGGCGCGGTGAAATCCGGCTCGCCGATGCCCATGTGGATAACGTCGCGCCCGGAGGACTCGAGCCGCTGTGCCTCCTTCATCAGTTCCATCACGTAGAAGGGCTGGATCGCGTCGACGCGTGCGGCGAGCGTGACGAGCGAATCGGCGGTGGTATTCATCGGTCGGGCGGGGCGGGGAGGGAGAATGAAAAACGGGCGCTTGCGCGCCCGTGGACTAACGGTGTCAGCCGTTGCGGCGCGCCTGCGTTTCCGCGGGGCGCAGCTTCGCGGCGAGCTTGTCGAGCACGCCGTTTACATACTTGTAGCCATCGGAGCCGCCGAACGTCTTCGCGAGTTCGACAGCTTCGTTGATGATCACGCGATACGGCGTTTCGACGTGGTGCGTGAGCTCGAACGTCGCGATCAGCAGCACGGCGCGTTCGACCGGCGACAGCTGTTCGATCGGACGGTCCAGCGACGGCGTCAGCGCTTCGACGAGCGATGCCTGCTCGCGGATCACGCCGTGCAGGATGGCTTCGAGCAGATCCTTGTCAGCCTTGTCGTAACCGAGTGCGCCGCGCAGCTGCGCGTCGATCTCGCCGGGGGCCGCGTTCGACAGCAGCCATTGGTACAGGCCCTGCGTCGCCAGCTCGCGCGATTGTCGGCGGGCGCTCTTCTTCATGCGCGCTCCTCTTCGTCGTCTTCGTCTTCTTCTTCGTCCTCGTCGTCGTCGCCGAGCTGGTCGAGCGCCATCGTCAGGTTGGCCATCTCGACAGCGACGCGCGCGGCGTCACGACCCTTTTCGGTCATGCGCGCGACAGCCTGCTCGTCGTTTTCGGTCGTCAGGACCGCGTTCGCGATCGGCAGGTTGAAATCGAGACCGATGCGGGTGATGCCCGCGCCGCTTTCGTTCGACACGAGTTCGAAGTGGTAGGTCTCGCCGCGGATCACCGCGCCGAGCGCGATCAGCGCGTCGAACTGGCCGCTTTCCGCGAGCTTCTGCAGCGCGAGCGGGATTTCCAGCGCGCCGGGGACCGACACGAGCAGCACGTCTTCACCGGTGACGCCGAGGCGTTCCAGTTCTTCTACGCACGCGTCGGCGAGGCCGTTGCACACGGGCTCGTTGAAGCGCGATTGCACGATGCCGATACGCAGGCCGTCGCCTTCGAGATTCGGTTGGTATTGTCCGATTTCCATGATCTTGTCCGTGGTGTGGATGAGCGGTTATAGGGCGAAAGCGTCGTGGCGGGTTACGCGTTGGACGCCGGGCAGGACTTGGCTTCGCCGCCGGGCATCGGAATGAAGCCCGTGACTTCGAGGCCGTAGCCGGACATGCTGCCCAGCTTGCGCGGATTCGACAGCACCTGCATCTTGCCGACGCCGACATCGCGCAGGATCTGCGCGCCGATGCCGAACGTCTTGAAATCGACCGGCCGGCGCTTGAGCGCAGCGGCCTTTTCTTCCTCGTCGAACGCCTTGAAGACGTCGATCAGGTGTTCCTTCGTATCGCCGCAGTTGAGCAGCACGATCACGCCGAGGTCGCGTTCCGCGATGTCGCGCATCGCGGCGTCGAGCGTCCACGAGTGCGTCGATACGCCGGTTTCGAGCAGGTCGAGCACCGACAGCGGCTCGTGCACGCGCACGGGCGTATCGATGTCGGGCGACGGCGCGCCGCGTACCAGCGCGATGTGCGGCGAGCCGCTCGGCTGGTCGCGGTACAGCACCGCGCGGAACGTGCCGTGCGCGGTCTGCATCGTGCGCTCGGCGATCCGCTCGATGATCGATTCGGTGCGGCTGCGATACTGGATCAGGTCGGCGATCGTGCCGATCTTCAGATCGTGTTCCTTCGCGAATTCGATCAGGTCGGGCAGGCGCGCCATCGTGCCGTCGTCCTTGATGATCTCGCAGATCACCGCGGCCGGCGTGAGGCCGGCGAGCGCGGTGAAGTCGCAGCCGGCTTCGGTGTGACCCGCGCGCACGAGCACGCCGCCCGGCTGCGCCATGATCGGGAACACGTGGCCCGGCTGCACGATGTGCTCGGGGCGCACGTCGTGCGCGACCGCCGTGGCGATCGTGTGCGCGCGGTCGGCGGCCGAGATGCCGGTCGTCACGCCTTCGGCCGCTTCGATGCTGACCGTGAACGCGGTGCCGTATTGCGTGCCGTTGCGGTAGGTCATCAGCGGCAGGTGCAGCTGCTTGCAGCGTTCCTGCGTCAACGTCAGACAAACCAGGCCGCGGCCGTACCGGGCCATGAAGTTGATCGCTTCCGGCGTGACGAATTCGGCGGCGATCACGAGGTCGCCTTCGTTTTCGCGGTCTTCTTCGTCGACCAGGATCACCATCCGGCCGGCTTTCAGCTCGGCGATGATGTCGAGCGTGGAGGCGAGCGTCATAAGGGGGCGAGAAAGAGGAAAGTGCGTATTTTACGCCAGCCGGACGGCGTTTCGGCTGGCACGGGTCGCGCACGGCAGGCAAGCGCTCCGGAAAGCGCTGCGGCCGGCCTGCGCGGCAGGCTCGGCCGGGCCGCGGCGGGTTGCCTGCGCGTGGGCGCGGACGGTTGCGGGCCGGGCTTTGCCCGGCCGCGCGTCAGCGTCATGCGTGCTCGTTGCGCCCGCCGAGGTAGTCGAGCTTGCCGAGCTCGACGCCGCTGTGGCGCAAGATGTCGTACGCGGTCGTCACGTGGAAGAAGAAATTGGGCAGCACGAAGTGCAGCAGGTACGACTGCCCGGTGAACTCGATCGGGCCGACGCGCATCTTCAGCACGATCTGGCGCGCTTCGCTGCCGTCGATCTGCGCGGCATCGAAGCCGTTCAGATAGTCGATCGTCTTCTGGATGCGCGCGTGCAGTTCGTCGAAGGTCTGTTCGACGTCCGGGTAGCTCGGGATCTCGGCGCCGGCGAGCCGCGCGGCGCAGCCCTTGGCCGTGTCGGTCGCGATGTAGACCTGGCGGACGAGCGGCAGCATGTCCGGGTAGAGGCGGGCGCCGATGAACACCGACGGATCGATCTGCTTCTCGGCCGCGTGCGCCTGCGCCTTGCCGAGGATGTGCTGCAGGTTGGTCAGGCCACGGATCAGCACGGGCAGCGAAGCCTGGTACATCGAGATGGACATGGGGACGACTCCTTGAGGATGAGGGCGATCGGTGCGCGGCGCGCCGTGCGTTGCGGCGTTGAATCCGCTGTCGATGCATCTTAGCGCGGCGGCATGACCCGTGCGCGTCGCTGGCTATTCGGCCAGGTGTCGGGTCGCCGATCGGCAGGCGGGCGCGATACGGTTCGCCCCGCTTGCGCCGGAACGATGCCGGCCCTCGCCGGCGTTGCGCGTCGAAGCGAAAAAGGTCGTATCATGAAACACGAAACACGAAATATGAAGCAACGGAGACTCGCATGATCGAACTCGACAGCGGCGCGTCGGCCGTACTGGCCCGGCTGGCGTCCTTCGGCCAGGACAACGACGCGCGAATGGACGACCGCAGCCGCAAGATGCTCAACCTCGAGCCGCCCACGGCCGAGCTGCTGTACCTGCTCGTCACCGGCGCGCGGCGTCGGCGCGTGCTCGAGATCGGCACGTCCAACGGTTACAGCGCGATCTGGCTCGCGCATGCGCTGCGCGAAACGGACGGGCAGCCGCTCGTCACCGTCGAGTTTTCGTCCGACAAGGCCGAGCAGGCGAGGGCCAACCTGCGCGCGGCGTCGCTGCAGGACTGGGCGCAAGTGATCGAAGGCGAGGCGACGCAGGTCTGCGCGGCCGTGACCGGCCCGTTCGACTGCGTATTCTTCGATGCGGACCGCGTGAGCGCGCCGCAGCAGCTCGCGCACCTGTTGCCGAAACTGACGCCCGACGCGCTGCTCGTCGCGGACAACGCGCTGTCCCATCCGGACGAGATCGCCGGCTATCTCGCCGCGGTCGATGCGTCGCGGCAGTTCGACACGACGATCGTGCCGGTCGGCAAGGGGCTCCACATCGCACGTCGTCGGAGGTCCGCATGACGCGCGCCATGCTCGAACGCACGACACTGGGGCGCGACGCATATGGGGCGATCAGGGAGATGCTGGTCGACGAAGCGCGCTTCGCGGCGGGCGAGAAGATCAGCATCGAAGCGTTGTCGCGCGATCTCGGCATCAGCCGCTCGCCCGTGTGGGCAGCAGTGTCGCGCCTGGAGGCCGAGGGGCTGCTGCAGGTCGTGCCGCGCCAGGGTGTCTTCGTCATCGCCTTCGACCGCGCGCGGATCGTCGCCATCTTCGAGGCGCGCGAGGCGCTCGAAGGCATGGCCGCGCGTCTGGCGGCGCAGCGCGCGACGCCCGACGATCACGCGGCGCTGGATGAAGCGCTGTCGCGACAGGCGCGCGCGGTCGCGACGCACGACGGCGACGGGTACCGCATCGCCAACCTCGACTTTCACCACGGGTTGCTCGCGACGGCGCGCAATACGACGATCGAGACGTCGCTCAGGGCGCTGTATGCGCAGGTGCAGACGATGTGTGCCGGCGGTGCGAGCCCGATGGACGATTGGGAGCGACTGGGCGGGAATGTCGCCGAACATCGGCAGGTGTTCGACATGATCGCGAAGCGCGACGCGGATGCCGCGGAGCGCGCGGCACGCGAGCATGTCCGGCAGTTGCTCGCGACGATTCTGGCGCGTGCGGGGGAAGAGGGTGTGGCTGACTGATTGCCTGCGGAATGCCGGCGGGCGACGGCAAGCAGGATGAAGGAAAGCGGCGGCAGTCAGGGCCCGGTCATCGGGTCGCTAACCGCCGTTTCGGCGAGCGCCGGCGCGATCAGTCCTGATGGGCGCCTTGCGACGTCGACAGCATCCGCTCCACATACCGCGCAATCATGTCGACTTCGAGGTTGACCTTGTCGCCGGTCTTCACGTGGCGCAGCGTCGTGACTTCGACCGTATGCGGAATCAGGTTGATCGAGAATTCGCAGCCGTCCGCGCGATCGTCGATCGTGTTGACGGTCAGGCTCACGCCGTTGACCGTGATCGACCCCTTGTACGCGAGATAGCGGCCGAGCTCGCGCGGCGCGACGATCCGCAGTTCGTGCGACTCGCCGACCGGCGCGAAGCGCGACACGGTGCCGAGGCCGTCGACGTGGCCCGACACGATGTGCCCGCCGAGGCGGTCGTGCGCGCGCAGCGCCTTCTCGAGATTCACGTCACCGGGTTCGGCGAGACCGACCGTGCGGTTCAGGCTTTCGCGCGATACGTCGACGTCGAACGCGGTGTCGGTCTTTTCGATCACCGTCATGCACGCGCCCTGGATCGCGATGCTGTCGCCCAGCGCGACATCGGCGAGGTCGAGCTCACCGGCCAGCACGGTCAGGCGCACGCCGGCATCGGCCGACGTGCCGAGCGGCTGGATCGATTCGATGCGGCCGACAGCCGCGACAATTCCGGTAAACATCGTGACGATTCCGTTCAATGAGACGCGTCGGGCGGCGCGAAGCGCGCCAGGATCCGCAGATCGTCGCCGATCCGCTCGACCCCGTGAAATGTCAGTCGCGTGCGTGCGGCGAGACTCGCCGGCGCGGCGAGGTCGAACATGCCGGCCGCGTCGGCGCCCAGCAGGCTCGGCGCGAGATAGACGAGCAATTCGTCGACGCACTGTTCGCGCAGCAGTGACCCATTCAGCTTGTGGCCGGCCTCGACGTGCAACTCGTTGACGCCGCGTGCGCCGAGCGTCGACAGCATCGCGGGCAGGTCGACCTTGCCGTGCGCATTCACGAGCGGCACGATTTCCGCGCCGCGCGCCCTCAGCACGTTCGCGCGCGCTTCGACGCTGGCGTCGAGCTGGCCGCAGAAGATCAGCAGCGGCGCGCCCTCGAGCAGCCGCGCGTCGAGCGGCAGGTCGAGGCGGCTGTCGACCAGCACGCGCTGCGGCTGGCGCGGCGTGTCGATGTCGCGCACGGTCAGGAGCGGGTTGTCCTCGCGCACGGTGCCGATGCCGGTGAGGATCGCGCAGGCGCGCGCGCGCCACGCGTGCCCGTCGAGGCGTGCGGCCTCGCCGGTGATCCACTGGCTTTCGCCGGACGGCAGCGCGGTGCGGCCGTCGAGCGACGCGGCGGTCTTCATCCGCACCCACGGGCGACCGCGCGTCATCCGCGACACGAAGCCGATGTTCAGCTCGCCGGCTTCATGCGCGAGCAGTTCGCAGCGCACGTCGATGCCCGCGTCGCGCAACATGCCGAGGCCGCGCCCCGACACCTGCGGATTCGGGTCTTCCATCGCCGCGACGACCTTTGCGACGCGCGCTTCGATCAGCGCGTTCGCGCATGGTGGCGTGCGGCCGAAATGGCTGCACGGCTCGAGCGTCACGTAGACGGTCGAGCCCGCGACATCATGGCCGCGCGAGCGTGCGTCCTTCAGCGCCTGCACTTCCGCGTGATCCTGGCCGGCCGGCTGCGTGAAGCCTTCGCCGATCACGTCGCCGTCCTTGACGATCACGCAGCCGACGCGCGGGTTCGGCGCCGTCGTATACATGCCGCGCGCGGCGAGCGCGAGCGCACGCTGCATGTGGGCGAAATCGGTATCCGAGAACATGCGCGCGGACCCGGGTCAGGCGGCGAGTGCCGCGAACGCGCGGCGCGCGGCCGCGAGCGTCGCGTCGATCACCGCGTCGTCGTGCGTGCTCGACACGAAGCCGGCTTCGTACGCCGACGGCGCGAAGTACACGCCCTCGTCGAGCATCAGGTGGAAGAAGCGGTTGAAGCGCTCGGTGTCGCTCTTCGTGACTTCCGCGAAGCTGGTCGGCACGCGCTCGGCGAAGTAGAGGCCGAACATCGCGCCGATCGAGTCGGCCGCGAACGGCACGCCGGCGGCGCGCGCTTCCGCGGCGAGGCCGTCGGCGAGACGCTTCGTCTGCGCGGTGAGCGCGTCGTAGAAGCCCGGCGCCTGGATCAGCTGCAGCGTCTTCAGCCCCGCGGCGACCGCGATCGGGTTGCCCGACAACGTGCCGGCCTGATAGACGCCACCGAGCGGCGCGAGGTGGGCCATGATGTCGCGGCGGCCGCCGAACGCAGCGGCCGGCATCCCGCCGCCGATCACCTTGCCGAGGCAGGTGAGGTCGGCCGTGATCCCGTAATACGCCTGCGCGCCGCCGAGCGCGACGCGGAACCCGCACATCACTTCGTCGAAGATCAGCACGGCGCCGTGCTTCGTGCACAGCGCACGCAGCGCGTTCAGGAATTCGGGCGTGCCGCGCACGAGGTTCATGTTGCCCGCGACGGGCTCGACGATCACCGCGGCGATCTCGTCGCCGAATGCGCCGAACGCTTCTTCGAGCGCGGCGACATTGTTGTATTCGAGGACGGTCGTGTGCTTTGCGATGTCGGCGGGCACGCCGGCCGACGTCGGGTTGCCGAACGTCAGCAGGCCCGAGCCGGCCTTCACGAGCAGGCTGTCCGCGTGGCCGTGGTAGCAGCCCTCGAACTTGACGATGCGGCTGCGGCCCGTGAAGCCGCGCGCGAGACGCAGCGCGCTCATCGTAGCCTCGGTACCGCTCGACACCATCCGTACCTGTTCGATCGACGGCACCAGCTTGCAGATTTCCTCGGCGATCTCGATCTCGGCCTCGGTCGGCGCGCCGAACGAGAAGCCGTCGGCGAGCACGTTCTGCACGGCCGACAGCACTTCCGGATGGACGTGGCCGACGATCATCGGGCCCCAGGAGCCGATGTAGTCGATGTACTGCTTGCCGTCGGCATCCCAGAAATACGGGCCTTGCGCGCGCGCGACGAAACGCGGCGTGCCGCCGACCGAACGGAATGCGCGCACCGGCGAGTTGACGCCGCCGGGAATGGTCTTCTGGGCGCGTTCGAAGAGGATCTGATTGTTGGACATGGACGAAACCTGCGAGAGAAGGGCGCGGGGGGCCTGTGCACGGGCCGCGGCGCCTGGGCGGAACGATCGTCTGATTGTACCGGAGACGCGCTCGGCGGGCCCGCGGGCCGGTCTGCGGCCTTTCGGCGCGTGGGGGATTGCGCGGGCCGGAAAGGAGGGCGCGATTCGACCCGGCTACCGGCCGGGTTATCGCGGCGGCTTGCGCTTGCCGGTCAGTTCGGCCCAGCGCTTCTCGAGCGGGCCCTCGACCATCGGCTTGATCGACGTGCCGGATGATTGCGCATCCCAGGTCTGTACCGAGTACGGATGGATGCGCAGCGCGTCGCGCGCGATCACGACGTCCTGGTGCGCGTCGACCAGCCAGTCGTACACGAAGTCGATGCACAGCCGGTAGCCGCGCTTCGTCGTCGCATCGGGCACCTCGTAAGGCGCGCGCGTCACGTAGCCGGAGCCGAACACACCCTTGGGCTCCTTCGCGACGCGGTGCAGGAACACGCGGTCGCCCGGCAGGATGCCGCGCGCGAAGCCGCAGCCCCACACGTCATGCACGGCCTCGCCGGCCTTCACGCGCGCGGCGACGTCGGGCAGCTCGGGCCACGGCCATTTCTTGGGGCTCCAGATCAGCAGGAAAGCGGTCATCGGTTCGGTCGTGCGTCGGATTGGTCAGACGAGAGCCGCAAGCTTAATCGAATCCGCGGGCGATCTCGCGCGGCGGTGCTTCCGGGCCCGCCGCCGCACACGGCCGGCGGCCGTGAAAAAGTTGCGCGTACAATCATGGGCCTGAGCGCGCCATCCACGGCGCGGCCTCCCGTCTTCACCGCCACGCGCGCCCCGATGCGCGCGGGCTCCATTCCGGATACCCATGTCTCACGTCGTCCGGCGCCGGCCCGATGCCCGGCTGATCCTGTTGCTCGGCGCGCTCGCCGCCTGCGGGCCGATTGCCACCGACATGTACCTGCCGAGCCTGCCGTCGATCGCCGACGGCTTCTCCGTCAGCCCCGGCGCCGCGCAGCGCACGCTGACGAGCTTCATGGCCGGCTTCTCGGTCGGCATGCTGCTGTACGGTCCGCTGTCCGACACGTGGGGCCGCCGGCCCGTGCTGCTCGGCGGCATCGCGCTGTTCACGCTCGCGAGCATCGGCTGCTTCGTGTCGGGCTCGATCGACATGCTGATCCTCGTGCGCTTCCTGCAGGCGCTCGGCGCCGGCGCCGCGTCGGTGCTTGCCCGTGCGATCGCGCGCGACGCGCACGAGCCGAGCGACGCGGCGAAGGTGCTGTCGATGGTCGCGATCGTCACCGCGGTCGGGCCGCTGCTCGCGCCGCTCATCGGCGGCCAGATCCTGCGCTTCTCGGGCTGGCGCGGCGTGTTCGTCGTGCTGGCGGTGTTCGGCGCGGTGTGCGCGGCGACCGCATACCTGCGCGTGCCCGAAACCTGGCCGAAGGAGCGGCGCAAGAGCACGGCCGTGCTCGCGTCGTTCGCATCGTACGGGCGCATCCTGTCCGACCCGGTTGCGTGGGGGCACATGCTGTGCGGCGGGATGGCGTTCGCGTCGATGTTCTCGTACATCACCGCGACGCCGTTCGTGTACATCGAGTATTTCCACGTGTCGCCGCAACACTACGGGCTGCTGTTCGGCCTGAACGTCGTCGGGATCATGATCGGCAACTTCGCGAACACGCGGCTCGTCGGCCGCATCGGCTCGCTGCGCATCATCGCGGCCGCGTCGCTCGTGAGCTGCATCGCGTCGCTCGCGGTCGCGCTCGTTGCGCTGACGGGGTGGGGCGGGCTGTGGTCGATCGTCGTGTGCCTGTTCTTCGTCGTCGGCGTGGTCGGGATCCTGTCCGCGAACTGCACGACCGACCTCATGCATCGTTATCCGCACAACGCAGGCGCGTCGGCGGCCGTGTTCGGCGCGATGCAGCTCGCGCTCGGCGCGCTCGCGAGCGTCGCGATCGGCGCACTCGCGGACGGCACG
Organism: Burkholderia sp. YIM B11467; assembly: GCF_052952715.1. Taxonomy (NCBI): domain Bacteria; kingdom Pseudomonadati; phylum Pseudomonadota; class Betaproteobacteria; order Burkholderiales; family Burkholderiaceae; genus Burkholderia; species Burkholderia sp. YIM B11467. Next base: position 284,762 of record NZ_JBQVSQ010000003.1, on the reverse strand, counting down.
CCGTTCGCGATGGGCGTGACGATCGGCGTGTCGGGCGTGCTGTGTTTCGCCGGCCGCTACCTCGTGCTGCGCTGGCACGGGCGGCCGGTGAAAGCGGGCGCCTGAACCGGCAGCCGGAAGGCACAAAGAAAAACGCCACCGCGCGCGATGCGCCGGTGGCGTTTTTGTTTGGCGTGCAGGAAGCGGCCGACGCCGCACCGTGCATCAGTCCCGCGCGACGTCCTTCGCCGCCGGCGACGCGCCGTGGCTCAGCCAGTCGAGCACGTCGGCCGTTTCGTCGTCGTTCGCGCGCGCCTTCGCCTGCGCGACGGCCTCGGGCAACTCGCCGTTCGTCGACGCGCGACGGATCGCGACGCCGACCGCGAGGATGTCGATCATCAGCAGATGCAGGATTCGCGAGATCATCGACAGCTGCGACTCGCGCATCTCGATGTGGTCGGTCTCGAGCGCGACGGTCGCACGCTTCGCGAGCGGCGTGTTGCTCGACGTGATCGCGATCACCTTCGCGCCGGCCTGCATCGCGACATCGAGCACGCGCAGCAACTCGGGTGCGCGTCCCGACTTCGACACCGCGACAATCACGTCGCCCTTGCCGAGCAGCGCGGCCGACGCGGCCTGCATGTACAGGTCGCCGTACGCGATCGTCGGAATCCCGAAGCGGAAGAACTTGTAGTGCGCGTCCTGCGCGACGATGTTCGAGTTGCCGAGCCCGTAGAACTCGATGCGCCGCGCGCCGTTCAGGATCTCGATCGCGTTCTCGACGTGTTCGAAATTCAGGTGTTCGCGCAGCTGCAGGATCGCCGACACCGTGTTGTCGAGCACCTTCGCGCCGAAGTCGGTGGCCGTGTCGCCGAGATGCACCTGGCTGTGGCTCATCGGGATCGTGCCGGTGAGGCCGGTGGCGAGCTTCAGCTTGAAGTCCGACAGCCCCTGGCAGCCGAGCGAACGGCAGAAGCGGATCACCGTCGGCTGGCTCACGTCGGCCTTGCGCGCGATGTCGACGATCGGATCGTTGATGATCGAGCGCGGGTGGTTCAGCGCGAGATCGGCGACGCGGCGCTCGGCCGGCGTCAGCGCGTCACGCATCTGGCGGATCCGTTCGAACACGGCCGACGATGCGCCGCCCGAGCGGTTCGACAGCTGCTCCGCGAGGATCGCCGACACGCCGAGGAACGCCGGGTATTCGGCGGTGATCAGGTAGGTCGGGATGTTCTCGAGATAGTGCGTGAAACGGCCCTTCGCCTCGAAGCGCGCGCGGAACGACGAGCGCGTGAACAGTTCGCCGAGCTTCAGCGCGACGCCGCCGCCGATGTAGACGCCGCCGAGCGCGCCGAGCGTCAGCGCGACGCTGCCGGCGAACGCGCCGAGAATCCCGCAGAAGCATTCGACCGTCTCGAGCGCGAGCGCGTCGCCCGCATGTGCACGCTCGACGATCTCCACCGTGTCGATGGTCGCGGCGACGCGTTTCTTGTCGCGCGCGGCGAGCGCGCGATAGATGATCTCCATGCCGGGGCCCGCGCACACGCGCTCGAACGACACGTGCGGAAACTTCTTGCGCGCGTACTGCAGCACCAGATCCTCACGCTCGTCCTGCGGCGCGAACGACGCGTGGCCGCCTTCGCTGCCGAGCGCGATCCAGCGGTCGTCGGCCGGAATCAGCCCCGACACGCCGAGCCCGGTGCCGGGCCCGAGCAGCCCGATCACGCTGTTCTGACGCCGCGCGCCGCCGCCGACCTGCACGCGCTGCGCATCGGTCAGGCCCGGCAGCGCCATCGCGAGCGCGGTGAAATCGTTGACGACGAGCAGCGTGTCGAAGCCGAGCGCACGACGCGTCGCCTCGATCGAGAAGCTCCAGTCGTGGTTGGTCATCGTGACCTGGTCGCCGTCGACCGGATTGGCGATCGCGATCGCCGCGTGGTTCACGCGGCTGATCTTCACGTCCTTCAGGTACTTGCGGATCGCGTCGGTGATCGTCGGGTAATCGGCGCCGGGATACACGCGGATCTGCGTGATCTCGCCCGGGCCGGTTTCCAGCGCGAAGCGCGCGTTGGTGCCGCCGACATCCGCGAGCAGGCGCGGGCCGTCGGCATGCTGACTCGCGACGACCGCCTTACTTTGCGCACCAGTAGACATCGAGCTGGGTCCCCTTGTCGTTGGCCAGTTGGGAAATCGCGTTCTTCTGCAGCGACGCGGCCGCGGCGTCGAGCACGTCGCGCTTGGCGGGGCCCGCGATCAGCAGGAACAGCCGGTCGACGCGCTTGAGCGCATCGAGCGAAAAGCTGACGCGCGCATGCGGCGCGGCGCCGGGATGCACGGCGACGAAACGCTCGGGCGTCGCGATCGCGTGGTGCCATTCGGGTGCGTCGGCGAAGATCGATGCGGTGTGGCCGTCTTCGCCCATGCCGAGCACCGCGACGTTCGGCACGCGGTAGTCGGCGTTCGCGTTCAGCGCGGCGACGTGCGCGTCGAGCGACGTGCGTGTGTCGACGAGCGGCAGGAAGCGGGCGGGGGCCGCCGCGTGCTGCAGCAGCGTGTCGCGCACGAGGTGCGCGTTGCTCGCCGCGTCGCCTTCCGGCACCCAGCGGTCGTCGACCAGCGTGACGTCGACGCCGGCCCAGTCGAGCGCCGCATGCGACAGCGTTTGCAGGAACGGGCGCGGGCTCGTGCCGCCGGACACCGCGAGCGTCGGGCGCGCGGGGCCGGCGAGCGCCCCGCGCAGTGCGTCGCCGACGGCGCGCGCGAGCGCTTCGCTTTGCGCTTCCTGGGTGTCGAAAGCGTGGATCTCGATCACATCTCCTCCGGACTGCTTTGTCTATTTAAATCGTATGAATCGTGGGGCACGTTGCCGGACGCGGTGGCGCGCACGGCAACGGTCTGCATCAGTTTTCTTCTTCGAGCCAGCAGGTGTCGTGCTGCGCGAGCATCGCGCTCGCCGCGGCCGGCCCCCACGTGCCCGCCGCGTACGGCTTCGGCGGCTTCAGCGAGCGCGCCCATTCGTTCAGGATAGGCTCGACCCAGCGCCATGCGGCTTCCTGTTCGTCGCGACGCACGAACAGCGCGAGCCGGCCGTTGATCACGTCGAGCAGCAGGCGCTGGTACGCCTCCATCTGTCCTTCCTTGAAGAACTGGTCGAACGCGAGGTCGAGGTGCACGCTCGCGAGGTTCATCCCTTCGCCCGGCTGCTTCGCGAGGCAGTACAGGCGGATCGTCTCGTTCGGCTGCAGCCGGATCACGAGGCGGTTCGAACCGGCGCGCAGCGCGGTCGGTCCGAGCGCCGAGTGCGGCACCGGGCGGAAGTTGACGACGATTTCCGCGACACGATCGGCAAGACGCTTGCCGGTGCGCAGGAAAAACGGCACGCCGGCCCAGCGCCAGTTCTCGATCTCGACCTTCAGCGCGACGAAGGTTTCGGTCGCGCTGTCGGGCTTCACGCCCGGTTCGGTCGCGTAGGCCGGCACCTGCGCGCCCTTGATCACGCCCGCATGATACTGGCCGCGCACCGCGACCTTGCCGATATCGCGCGGATCGATCGGCTTCAGCGCGCGCAGCACGCGCAGCTTCTCGTCGCGTACCGAGTCGGAATCCATCGAATGCGGCGGCTCCATCGCGACGATCGACAGCAGCTGCAGCAGGTGGTTCTGCACCATGTCGCGCAGCGCGCCCGTATTGTCGTAGAAATCGCCGCGCGCCTCGACGCCGAGTTCCTCGGCGATCGTGATCTGGATGCTCTCGACCCATTCGCGGCGCCACAGCGGCTCGAACAGCGCGTTGCCGAAACGCAGCGCGAGCAGATTCTGCACCGGCTCCTTGCCGAGGTAGTGGTCGATCCGGTAGATCTGGTCTTCCGCGAAGATCTCGCCGACCGCGTCGTTGATCGCATTCGACGAGCGCAGGTCGTAGCCGAGCGGCTTCTCGAGCACGATGCGCGAGCCTTCGTTCAGCCCGACCGACGCGAGCGCGTTGCAGATCGGCACGAACAGCGACGGGCCCGTCGCGAGATAAAACACACGAATGCCGGGCAGCGACGCGATCGCGTCGCGCAGCACGACGTAGTCTTCCGCGCGGCCGAGATCGAGCTTCACGTACTCGATGCGATCGAGGAAGGATTTCCACGCGGCTTCGTCGAGCGTGGTGCCGGCCGCCTTGGCCGCATGCGGCTTCACATGCGTATCGACCCACTCGAGATAACCCGCCCGATCCGATTCGTGCCGCGCCACTGCGACGATCCGGCCGCTCTCCGCCAGCATGTTCGCGCGATGCGCTTCGAACAGCGCAGGCAGGATCTTGCGCATCGACAGATCGCCGGTGCCGCCGAAAAGTACGAAGGTAAAGCTGGAATCGGTATGCATGTGTCTCCGCCGGGTTGGGGTGCTGGGAAGCGATCCGTAGTGCGATAAAAATATTTTTGACACTGAATTGTAGTTTAACTACAATCCGCCGCAAGGGGTAGCACCTGGGCGAAGAAAAAAAGAAGTGCGGTCGATGAACTGCGCGAGCTTCGTCTTCGGGAGCGCCTTGTGCCGAATGTTATCGGACATTGATGGCGCGCATCGTTCGCGCACCGTCGGCCCCGGGCTCGCGTCGCAGCATCGCGGCGGGCCAGAAACACAAAGAGGAGACACGCCGTTGAATCTCGATTCACGCTTTCTGTAAGAGCCCGGCCGGTCATCGGCCCGTACGCTGCATGCGTCCCGCGGCTCGATTTCCCCGTCGTTATCAAGAAGCCGGTTCCCGGTCAGGGAACCTCACGAGTTGATTCAGTCTGGAGGAGATAAGTAATGAAAGTTCGCTCGATCATGGGTGCGCTCTGCGCGGCAGGTCTGATGGCTGGCGCCGTGGCGGCGCAGGCAGCCGAGAATGTAACGGTGCTGCACTGGTGGACCTCGGGCGGCGAGTCGAAGGCCGTCGGCGTGCTGAAGGACGACCTGCAGAAGCAGGGCTACGTGTGGAAGGACTTCGCGGTCGCGGGCGGCGCGGGTGCCGCGGCGATGACGGCGCTGAAGACCAAGGTGATCAGCGGCGACGCACCGTCGGCCGCGCAGATCAAGGGCCCGCTGATCCAGGACTGGGCCGACCAGGGCGTGCTCGTCAACATCGATTCCGCCGCCGGCGACTGGAAGCAGAACCTGCCGCCGGAAATCGACAAGATCATCAAGTACAAGGGCCACACCGTTGCCGCGCCGTTCTCGGTGCACCGCGTGAACTGGCTGTACATCAACAAGGCCGCGCTCGACAAGATCGGCGCGAAGGTGCCGACCACCTGGCCTGAATTCTTCGCGGTGGCCGACAAGCTGAAGGCCGCGGGCATCCAGCCGGTCGCGATGGGCGGCCAGCCGTGGCAGGACCTGACGCTGTGGGAAGACGTCGTGCTGTCGCAGGGCCCGGCGTTCTACAAGAAGGCGCTCGTCGACCTCGACCAGGCGACACTGACGTCGCCGCAGATGCTGTCCGTGTTCGACACGGTGCGCAAGATCCAGGGCTACTTCGATACCGGCCGCAACGGCCGTGACTGGAACCTCGCGACCGCGATGGTAATCAACGGCAAGGCCGGCATGCAGTTCATGGGCGACTGGGCGAAGGGCGAGTTCGAGAACGCGGGCAAGAAGGCGGGCAAGGACTACATCTGCGCGGCGGTGCCGGGTACGGCGAATTCGTACACGTTCAACGTCGATTCGTTCGTGTTCTTCCAGCAGAAGGGCGAGAAGGCCGCGACGGCAGGCCAGCTCGCGCTCGCGAAGACGATCATGACGCCGGACTTCCAGGAGCAGTTCAGCCTGCTGAAGGGTTCGGTGCCGGTGCGCCTCGGCGTGAAGATGGACAAGTTCGACGACTGCGCGAAGAAGTCGTATGCCGACGAGCAGACCGCGATCAAGTCGGGCGGCTTCGTGCCGTCGCTCGCGCACGGGATGGCGCAGAGCGACGCGACCGCCGGCGCGATCACGGACGTCGTGACGAAGTTCATGAACTCGCAGCAGGATTCGAAGAGCGCGGTCGCCGCGCTCGCGAAGGCCGCGAAGGTCAAGTAAAGCGCGACAGGCGCCCGGCCGGAAGCGCTTCATCGGCCGGGCGTTTTTGCATGTGCAGCAAACGGGCTCGCCCGCGAGCCCGTGCCGTAACCGGCGCCGGCCCGGCCTGCGCCGCCCTCGTTCCAGGAGTCGAATCAAGTGGCTGCCCCTCTTAGCGGAAACGGATCCGGCGCTCCCGCCGCGCGGCGTACATCGCCGATGTCGGCCTTCGCCGATCGCTGGATTCCGAAGCTCGTGCTTGCGCCGAGCGTCGCGATTGCCGTGGTGTTCATCTACGGCTTCATCCTGATTACCGGCTATCTGTCGCTGACCAACTCGCGGCTGTTGCCGAACTACGAATTCGACGGCTTCGGCCGTTACTCGGACCTGTTCCAGAACGACGTGTGGTGGACCTCCGCCGCGAACCTCGGCTGGTTCGGGATTCCGTTCATCGCGGTCTGCGTCGCGCTCGGGCTGTTCCTCGCGATCCTGCTCGACCAGCGGATCCGCAACGAAGGCGCGCTGCGCGCGATCTTCCTGTACCCGATGGCGCTGTCGTTCATCGTCACCGGCACCGCGTGGCAGTGGATCCTGAACCCGGGCCTCGGCCTCGAGAAGGTGATGCACGACTGGGGCTGGACGAGTTTCTCGTTTGACTGGCTCGGCGATCCGGACAAGGCGATCTTCTGCGTGGTGATCGCGGCCGTCTGGCAGTCGACCGGGTTCGTGATGGCGCTGTTCCTCGCGGGGCTGCGCGGCGTCGATGCCGAGATCTTCAAGGCCGCGCAGGTCGACGGCGCGACGCTGCCGACCATCTACCGCAAGATCGTGATCCCGAGCATGCGCCCGGTGTTCTTCTCGGTGCTGCTGATCCTGTGCCACATCACGATCAAGACCTTCGACCTCGTCGTCGCGCTGACGGCGGGCGGCCCGGGCACGTCGTCGTCGCTGCCGGCGATGTTCATGTATACGTTTTCGTTCAACCGCGGCCAGCTCGGGCTCGGCGCGGCGTCGTCGGTGATGATGCTCGCGACCGTGGTCGCGGTGCTGGTGCCGCTGATGTATATGGAATCGAGGAGCACCCGCAATGCAGCCTAAGATGACGATCAGCCGGGCAGTGATCTATGCGGCGCTGATCCTGTTCGCGCTGTATTTCCTGTTCCCGATCTACGTGATGCTGTCGACGTCGTTCAAGGATCTCGACCAGTTGCGCACCGGCAACCTGCTGACGCCGCCCACCAGCTGGACCATCGATCCGTGGGTGAAGGCATGGAGCGGCGCGTGTACCGGCGTGCGCTGCGACGGGATGAAGCCGTTCTTCCTGAACTCGCTGCAGATGGTGATCCCGGCCGTGCTGATCTCGTCGCTGATCGGCGCGTTCAACGGCTACGTGCTCACGCACTGGCGCTTTCGCGGCGCGGACGCGCTGTTCACGATGATGCTGGTCGGCTGTTTCATCCCGTTCCAGGTGATCCTGCTGCCGATGGCGCGCCTGCAGGGGATGCTCGGCCTCGCCAACACGATTCCCGGCCTCGTGTTCGTGCACGTCGTGTACGGGATCGCGTTCACGACGATGTTCTTCCGCAACTTCTACGTGAGCGTGCCGTCCGAGCTCGTGAAGGCCGCGCGCATCGACGGCGCGGGCTTCTTCACGATCTTCACGAAGATCCTGCTGCCCGTGTCGCTGCCGATCTTCATGGTGTGCCTGATCTGGCAATTCACGCAGATCTGGAACGACTTCCTGTTCGGGATCGTGTTTTCCGGCGTCGATTCGATGCCGATCACGGTTGCGCTGAACAACCTCGTCAACACGTCGACGGGCGTGAAGGAATACAACGTCGACATGGCCGGCGCGATCATCGCCGCGCTGCCGACGCTGCTCGTCTACATCGTCGCCGGCCGCTACTTCGTGCGCGGGCTGACGGCGGGCGCGGTGAAGGGGTAAGCGCGGTTTCATCCGAGACGACGAACCGGCCGCGCACGTCGCGCGGCGCATCGAAACGAACCCGACGCGGCGCCGTAGTGCGCCGCGCGAGACGAGACAGAGGATTCACAGCATGGCAAGCCTTTCCATCCGTGACGTGTACAAGACCTACCCGAACGGGGTGCCGGTCCTGAAGGGTGTCGACATCGAGATCGAGGACGGACAGTTCCTGATCCTGGTCGGCGGTTCGGGCTGCGGGAAATCGACGCTGCTCAACATGATCGCCGGGCTCGAGACGGTCACGAGCGGCGAGATCTGCATCGACGGCAAGGTCGTCAACGACCTGTCGCCGAAGGATCGCGACATCGCGATGGTGTTCCAGTCGTACGCGCTGTACCCGTCGATGACGGTGCGCGAGAACATCTCGTTCGGGCTGAACATCCGCAAGGTGCCGAAGCACGAGCAGCAGCAGATCGTCGACCGCGTGTCGCAGATGCTGCAGATCCAGCATCTGCTCGATCGCAAGCCGGGCCAGCTGTCGGGCGGCCAGCGTCAGCGTGTCGCGATGGGCCGCGCGCTCGCACGCGATCCGTCGCTGTTCCTGTTCGACGAGCCGCTGTCGAACCTCGACGCGAAGCTGCGTATCGAGATGCGCGCGGAAATCAAGCTGCTGCACCAGCGCCTCGGCACGACGATCGTCTACGTGACGCACGACCAGATCGAGGCAATGACGCTCGGCGACCGGATCGCGGTGATGAAGGACGGCGTCGTCCAGCAGTTCGGCGCGCCGCAGGAGATCTACGATTCGCCGTCGAACCTGTTCGTCGCGGGTTTCATCGGCGCGCCGCCGATGAACTTCATCAACGGCAAGCTGGTCGAGCAGGGCAGCGGGATCGCGCTCGAGATCGACACGGGCCTCGCGCGCAGCGCGCTGACGCTGCCGTTCGACGCGAAGCGGATGAATGGCCACGTCGGCCGCGAGGTGATCCTCGGCCTGCGCCCGGAGCGCATCACCGATGCGCGCAACGCGCACCACGGCGAGGCGTCGAAGCTGCAGCCGATCGACGTGCGCGTCGACGTGACCGAGCCGACCGGGCCGGACACGCACGTGTTCGCGCAGGTGAACGGCAAGCGGATCGTCAGCCGCGTGCATCCGGCCGCGAACCCGCAGCCGGGGCAGACGCAGTCGCTGCTGTTCGACGTGTCGAAGGCCGTGCTGTTCGATCCGGCGTCGGAAGAGCGGATCGCGTGACGTTGACGTATTGGGCGTGTGTCGATGGGGCGTGCGTTCGATGTCCGAACGGAGGTCCTTTCGACGGCGCCATGAGCGAGGTTCAACCAGCGCAGTACGGGATGTTCGGTCGAAGCATCGTGGCAAACGCGTCCGGCAGCCGTCAGGATTGCGGCGGGGATTTCAACGCCCGGCGGATATCGGCGGAATAGACAAGAGATCCAAGAATGGAGAGCATCAGCAGGCTCAAATAAACGGAGATTGCGCTGACGATTGGCGTGACTAGCGTCGAATGACTTCCACGAAGCAGGCCAAGCCAGCTGCACAAAGAAAGCACACAGGGAAACGGTATGAATATGGATGCGATCAGGCAATATCGATAGCGTCTCTTCGTGCAATCGGAGGCGTATGATCCCGCACTCTCCAGAATGCGATGCACCTTGCCTTTCGGCGTCGGACCAAGCTCGGGAATGATGCGTCGAGCGACAAACATGAAGGGAATGATGTTCATGGCGGATGTGCAGGACCAGCTATCGTTGGCCTGCCTATGTGATGCGTGATGTCATGAATTGACGCACGCGTGGAATTAAGAGTGAATAATTTCCAAAATATCCTGACGACAGAGGTCAGTCACCAGTTTTGAAATATTTTCTCTGCCAAGACGGGAGTGGCGCATACATAATTCTCTTACGTCAATTCCCGGGTGTTCGGCAATCGTAGTGACCAGTGGTGCACTCAGCGAGCTGATATTGACCTTGGTGCCATTCGCCAAAACGTAGGAATTGTGCAGGCCGTGGCGTGGGAATGGAGTCGCGAGGCGCAGTTGCGTCTCGTCCTTCAGCATATCGACGGATTCATCGCCAAAAATATCGATTGCTAGTGGCGTCTCGACTCTTGTGGCTCCGATAAATTCATCCATGAATTTTGCATATGCTCGTTGATCCGTCAGCAATGAGCTAAGCTCGGTCGTGAGCGAGCTGAGTGTTTCCTGGTCTTGCTCCCAACAGGAAAGAGCTTTTCTGGCGGACAAAAGATTCGGCATCTGATTCAGTGCCCAACTCAAATAGTCTATCGCATAGGCAGGAAACGTGCCGATAGCTAGGTGGAAGGTTCCGTCACCGACTGGTAGTGGGTTATGCCACCATCCGCGCGGAACATATAGCACATCGCCGGGTTCCAGAATCGTGTCCATGTAGATTTCGTCAGGGCAGGGATACATATGTTCGTAGTCCCGGCTTTGCTGCGTGTAGAGCGGCAATGGCAATGAGGGTTCGTAAAGGATCCAACGCTTTCGCCCGATGAGTTGCACTGCGAAAACATCTCGAGTATCCCAGTGGCAGCGGTACGAATCTTTCGTCCCGAAGGCCGCGTAGGCGCTGCTCACGACCCGCCTGCAGGTGTATTCGGAAATTGCACGTGAGAATCGATATATTTGGGGCTCATTGGTGATCTTGTTTGCAATCAGAGTCGCGCCTTTTCTGAGGTAATCGTACACAACTGGTCTGATTAATTGATGACGTAGCGTCCCGACATCCCAGTAGCTTTCGACATACTCGTTCTTGGCGCGGATTCCATCGAGCGATAATTTCAGATTATTGGAGGCGGCATCGCTCCTCTGATATATTTCGTTCACGTCCTTCCAGGAAAAATGCTTGGTCGAAGCTGCTCCTTTCATGAGAAAGGGCTTCTTTTCTTGGTATTCGATGGCGAATGTCGATGCGGAAATTCCGAATTTAATCGTCATTGGGTCTCCTCGGGCATACTGCGCCAAGTGATTGATTGGTGTGTCGGATTTTCGGTTATTAGTGATAGTTGCAGCCCGAATAATCTGTGCCGTCTGGCTCTCGGCCGAAGGTGCCTCCACTGGCTGAGAATCCTGCGCCCGCCGCAACACCTATGCCAAATCCTATCGCGCCTCCCGCCATGCCCCCGACTGGGCCACCGATCACACTACCAATTCCGAACCCGGCAACGAAGCCAGCCCAACCGGGCGCCGCGCTCATTGCAATGTCACCGGCCCATGTTGCACCCGTAATAAGATCCAGTTCATCGATAATCAACTCTCTCATGATGATCTCCAATATATTTCGAAGTGCTAATTAGTGAAAATGTACGCGCTGAACGCTCTTGCATGTTACATAGCCATCGATTTGTTGCAATGACCTTATTTTGAGATTGACCGTCAGAGAATGCTAGGCGGTCGTTGCCGGATTTCCGGAAAAATCACCGGGAACTAGCATCCTTGCGTCGCACGGGAATCCATTGGACTTGTTTGTGGCGACTGCTCGGTGGACGGCGGCTTGGCGTGCATATGGGGCTAGAGATGCCACCGCCGCTTGATACTCTTGTGTGGCAGCGTGTCCGAGGTACCACACGGAGGTGTAAAGCCATCACCAGCGCGCGTTTATGAAATTAGCTTTTTTGCTGCGTCACTTTGGACGATTGGGAAAGCGATTTCGTTTCGAAGGCAAAATGTAAACAAGTGTGTCGAGCAATACCTTGGGAGTGTTGGGTCCGGGGCGCTCACGAATGCTGCAGACGGAAGATGGTGTTGGACTGCACGGCTGGATGTGACAGCGCAGTGCCGCTCGCTAAGGTAATCCTTGGTTGAACCAGAAGGCGACAAACCGGTACTGACGTCGCGCGCGTTGCGCGAAATAACGACCCGGTGTGCCCTGACACGCATCCGGGGTGCGGGCATGATCGTCGAGCCGGTCGATGACGAATCGATCGTGCTCGAAACCCTCAACATTGCCGACGAGATGGTCGGACGAAGTCACCGTCATACGGCGAGCGTGCTGCTCCCCTCAGTGCGGCAGCCGCACGTCGAACTTGAACGTCGCCAGCCGTGCGGCGAGGATGAAGCCGGTCGCGAGCAGCACGCTGTACACCGAGTCGAACTGCAGCCACACGAGCAGCAGGTAGAACCAGCAGCCGACGAACGCACAGGTCGCGTACGGCCGCGAATCGCGCAGGATCAGCGGGATGTCGTTGCACAGCACGTCGCGGACGATCCCGCCGACCACGCCCGTGATCACGCCCATCATCACCGCGATGAAGCGCGGCATTTCGGCGTCGAGCGCGATCGCCGTGCCCGAGATGCTGAAGATGCCGAGCCCGATCGCGTCGGCCACCAGCAGCAAGCGCTCGGCCGACAGCCGCGACAGCATTCGCAGCACGAACGGCGCGAACAGCGCGAGCACGAAGATCACGATCACGTAGTCGTCGTGCACGACCCAGTAGAACGGCCGGCGCTCGAGCAGGATGTCGCGCAGCGTGCCGCCGCCGAACGCGGTGGCGAGTGCGACGACGAAGGTGCCGACCGAGTCGAGGCGGTTCTTGCGCGCCTCGATGAAGCCCGAAATCGCGAACGCCAGCGTGGCGATCGCCTCCAGTATCGCGATCGCGAGCGTCAGCCTAGGATGCGGCACGCGGCCCCCGGTCGGCGGGGCCCGCGAGCGGCTGCAACAGCACGAGCACCGCGCCCGCGCCGCCGTCGTTGCCGCGCGCCTCGCAGAACGCGATCACTTCTTCCTTCTGCACGAGCCACGCGCGCACCTTGCCCTTCAGCACCGGCTCCTTGCCGATCGAGCCGAGCCCCTTGCCGTGGATCACGCGCAGGCAGCGCAGCCCCTTCTTGCCGGCGTCGCGGATGAATTCGGCGAGCGCGTCGCGCGCCTCGTCGCGGCGCATCCCGTGCAGGTCGAGCTGCGCCTGCACGATCCACGCGCCGCTGCGCAGCCGGCGCACCACGTCGCGGCTGATGCCGGGGCGGTGGTAATACAGCGAGTCGTCGCTGTCGAGCAGCGTCTCGGGGTCGAATTCGTCGGACAGCGTCGCGTTCAGTACGTCTTCCTCGTCGCGCTGCGTCTGCTTCGGCACCGGGTCGGGCGGCATCCGGCCCGCCGCCGCGCGCGGTGGCGCGTTCAGCGGCTGGATCGTGCCGATTTCGTTGCGGAACAGGTTCGCGTCGGCCTCGGCCTTGCGCTCGGCCTTCGCGGTTTCGACGCGCGTGCGTTCGCGGCGCTCGGCTTCGCCTTTCAGGTTCGCGCGCAGCGCGCCGAGGCCGGCGAGGCCCTGGCCGCGCAACGCGGCCGGATCGGGCGCGGGCGGCGGGGCGGCCGGCGCGGGGTTCGCGGGACGGGCAGCGATCTTCCGCTTCGCGGGATCGCTCGGGTGAGGCTGGTTCTTCGCCATGATTCGGTACGCTGGACAGGCGCGCTCGGGCGCGCGGGCAAAAAAAAGCCGCTGCGCGACGGCAGCGGCTTTCCGGTCAAGCCCGCTTCGCGGCAGCGGACGCCATTGTAGCGTCCGGCGCGGCAGGGCTCGCGGCTTACTTCTTGTCGTGCAGGCTTTCGAGGTAGCGCTGCGCGTCGAGCGCGGCCATGCAGCCCGTGCCCGCGCTCGTGATCGCCTGGCGATACACGTTGTCCTGCACGTCGCCCGCGGCGAACACGCCCGCGACGCTCGTCGAGGTCGCATTGCCGTGCAGGCCGCTCTTCGTCAGGATGTAGCCGTCCTTCATCTCGAGCTGGCCCTGGAACAGGTCGGTGTTCGGCTTGTGGCCGATCGCGACGAACACGCCCTGCACGTCGAGGTCTTCCGTCGCGCCGGTCTTCACGTTCTTGATGCGCAGGCCGGTGACGCCCGAATCCGCGCCCGTCACTTCGTCGAGCACGTGATCCCACTTGATCACGACGGCGCCTTCCTTTTCCTTCTCCAGCAGGCGGTCGATCAGGATCGGCTCCGCGCGGAACTTGTCGCGGCGATGGATCACCGTGACCTTCTTCGCGATGCCCGTCAGGTAGAGCGCTTCCTCGACGGCCGTGTTGCCGCCGCCGATCACCGCGACTTCCTGGCCGCGATAGAAGAAGCCGTCGCAGGTCGCGCAGGCCGACACGCCCTTGCCCATGAACGCTTCCTCGGACGGCAGGCCGAGATACTGCGCGGATGCGCCGGTCGCGATGATCAGCGAGTCGCACGTGTATTCGCCCGAGTCGCCGATCAGGCGGATCGGCTGCTCGTGCAGTTTCGCGGTGTGGATGTGGTCGAAGACGATTTCGGTGTTGAAGCGCTCGGCGTGCTCGAGGAAGCGCGCCATCAGCTCCGGACCCTGCACGCCTTGCGCGTCTGCCGGCCAATTTTCGACGTCGGTCGTGGTCATCAGCTGGCCGCCCTGCGCGATGCCGGTGATCAGCACCGGGGACAGGTTGGCGCGAGCCGCGTAGACGGCGGCCGTGTAGCCGGCGGGGCCGGAACCGAGAATCAGGACTTTGGCGTGTTTGGGCGTGGACATGTGCGAATCCGTAAGAGACGGCCGCGGCGGGCGGGGTAGGGCTCGCCGTACGGCCCGGGTTGACCGGGATGCCGTCATAGATGGGTATCAGACGCGCATTATAAAGGCCCCGTTGCTGCACTGCCGAACGAGAGTTTCAATCGCGGCGATAGCGTTTCGCGGCGAGCCTCCCGCGCCGGCGCGGCGCGAAGGGAGGCCGGTGGCGCCCGGCGGCGCGTTGCCGCACGCCCCCCGCAACGGCACGGCAGGCCGGTTTTCACCGCTCGCGGCGGCCGGTTCGGCCTCCCGGCCCCGTTATGTAACCGTCATTTACACTTGACGGCCCGGTGCAGCGTTTACAATAAGCGGGATCGAACGACAGGCGGGCGCACGGCCCGTCCTCTTTATACGGATTCATGGCAAAAGCTCCTTATTCCGCCCAGGCACAGGCGTTGCCGCACCGGATGTCGAAGCTCCTCACGGAGATCCGCTGGATTCTCCAGGTCGCGCTCTGCGCATTTCTGGTGATGGCCCTGCTGAGCTACAGCCGGCGCGATCCGAGCTGGACGCACGCCGCGCAGGTGGACCACATCTCCAACTGGGCCGGCCGCGTCGGTGCGTGGACGGCCGACATCATCCTGCTGCTGTTCGGCCTGTCGGCCTACTGGCTGATCGTGCCGCTCGGGCGGCGCATCGCGGTCAACTACCGCCGCATCACGCGCCACGAGGCGATTCCCGACGAACCCGAGCGGCCGATCGGCTGGCTCACCGAGATCTTCTCGTTCGTGCTCGTCGTGCTGGCGTGCGACGGCATCGAGGCGCTGCGCATGTGGTCGCTGAAGGTGCAGTTGCCGCGCGCGCCGGGCGGGGTGGTCGGCGAGGCCGTCGCGGGCGCGATGTCGCACGCGTTCGGCTTCACGGGCGGCACGCTGCTGCTGCTGATCGCGCTCGCGATCGGCCTGTCGCTGTATTTCCGCTTCTCGTGGCTGTCGGTTGCCGAGCGCGTCGGCGGCGCGATCCTGTCCGCCGTCAACGTCGCGAAGCTGCGCCGCGAGGCCGAGCGCGACCGCAAGCTCGGCGAGGCCGCGGCCGTGCGCCGCGAAGGCAAGGTTGAAGAGGAGCGCGTGCGCATCGAGGATCACGAGCCCGTGACGATCGTGCCGCCGGTCGTCACGCCGGCGAAGTCCGAGCGCGTCGAGCGCGAGCGCCAGGTGCCGCTCTTCACCGACCTGCCGGGCGATTCGACGCTGCCGCCGGTGTCGCTGCTCGATCCCGCGCCGAAGACGCAGGAGGCGATTTCCGCGGATACGCTCGAATTCACGTCGCGCCTGATCGAGAAGAAGCTGAAGGACTTCGGCGTCGAGGCGAGCGTCGTCGCCGCGTATCCGGGCCCGGTCGTCACGCGCTACGAGATCGAGCCGGCCACCGGCGTGAAGGGCAGCCAGATCGTCAACCTCGCGAAGGATCTCGCACGCTCGCTGTCGCTCGTGTCGATCCGCGTCGTCGAGACGATCCCCGGCAAGAATTACATGGCGCTCGAGTTGCCGAACCAGCGCCGCCAGACGGTGCATCTGTCCGAGATCATCGGTTCCGAGGTGTACGCGGCCGCGTCGTCGGCGCTGACGCTGAGCCTCGGCAAGGACATCGGCGGCAAGCCCGTGTGCGCGGATCTCGCGAAGATGCCGCACCTGCTCGTCGCCGGCACGACCGGCTCGGGCAAGTCGGTCGGGATCAACGCAATGATCCTGTCGCTGCTGTACAAGGCGACCGCCGAACAGGTGCGCCTGATCCTGATCGATCCGAAGATGCTCGAAATGAGCGTCTACGAAGGCATTCCGCACCTGCTGTGCCCGGTCGTCACCGACATGCGCCAGGCCGGCCATGCGCTGAACTGGACGGTCGCGGAGATGGAGCGCCGCTACAAGCTGATGAGCAAGCTCGGCGTGCGCAACCTCGCGGGCTACAACAACAAGATCGACGATGCGGCGAAGCGCGAGGAGAAGATCCCGAATCCGTTCAGCCTGACGCCGGACGATCCGGAACCGCTGGGTCGCCTGCCGAACATCGTCGTCGTGATCGACGAGCTGGCCGACCTGATGATGGTCGTCGGCAAGAAGGTCGAGGAACTGATCGCACGGATCGCGCAGAAGGCGCGCGCGGCCGGCATCCACCTGATTCTCGCGACGCAGCGTCCGTCCGTCGACGTGATCACGGGCCTGATCAAGGCGAACGTGCCGACGCGGATCGCGTTCCAGGTGTCGTCGAAGATCGACTCGCGCACGATTCTCGACCAGATGGGCGCCGAATCGCTGCTCGGGATGGGTGACATGCTGTACCTGCCGCCGGGCTCCGGGCTGCCCGTGCGCGTGCACGGCGCGTTCGTCGGCGACGACGAAGTGCACCGCGTCGTCGACAAGCTCAAGGAGCAGGGCGAGCCGAACTACGTCGAGGGCCTGCTCGAAGGCGGCACCGCCGACGGCGACGAGGGCTCGGCCGGCGCGGGAACCGGCGAAGGCGGCGGCGAGTCTGATCCGCTGTACGACCAGGCGGTCGAGATCGTCATCAAGAACCGCCGCGCGTCGATCTCGCTCGTGCAGCGTCATCTGCGGATCGGCTATAACCGCGCGGCGCGGCTGCTCGAACAGATGGAACAGTCGGGGCTCGTGTCGGCGATGTCGTCGAGCGGCAACCGCGAAATTCTTGTGCCGGCGCGCGACGCGGAATGAGTCCGCGGCGCCCGCAGCGCCGGCCACCCAGGGAGAAAACCGCATCATGCAGCAACTTTCGTTCGTCCCTTCCCTTCGTTCGACGCGGCGCTGGCTCGGCGCGGTGTTCGCCGGCGCATCGCTGATGCTCGCGGCGACGCATGCGTTCGCGGGCGGCACCGAACAGCTGAAGGCCTTCGTGTCGCAGGTGCGTTCGGCGAAGGGCGACTTCACGCAGCAGATCGTCAAGGCGCCGTCCAAGGGCGCGAGCGCCGTGCAGGCCATGCCGAAGCCGACCGACAATTCGAGCGGCACGTTCGTGTTCGCACGGCCGGGCAAGTTCATCTGGACGTACCAGAAGCCGTACCAGCAGGTGCTGCAGGCCGACGGCGACAAGCTCTACGTGTATGACCGCGACCTGAATCAGGTCACCGAACGCAAGCTGAACGGCGCGCTGGGCGCGAGCCCTGCCGCGATCCTGTTCGGCAGCAACGACCTCGACAAGAACTACACGCTGCGCGACGCTGGCGAGAAGGGCGGCATCGAGTGGCTCGAGATGCTGCCGAAGGCGCAGGACACGCAGTTCCAGCGGATCGGCATCGGCTTCAAGAACGGCACGCTCGCCGCGATGGAACTTCACGACGTGTTCGGTAACGTCACGCTGCTGACGTTTACGAACATCCAGACGAATCCGCCGCTGAAGGGCGATACGTTCAAGTTCGTCGTGCCGAAGGGTGCGGACGTGATCACCGGCTGACCGGCGCCGCGCGCCGCGTTTTTCGCAACGGGCCTGCCGGCGACGGCAGGCCCGTGTTGTTTCTGGGCGCCGGGCACCGGGCGCGGCGGCGCCGTCGCGCGGCTGTCATAATGTCGGGTCCGGCGGCCCGTTCGGCCGCGACCGTTTGATGTGGAGCGAGGGTTCATGTCCGATCTGTTTCAAGTCGAGCCGCGCCGGCCGCTCGCCGAGGCGCTGCGGCCGAAGACGCTCGCCGAGGTGATCGGCCAGACGCATTTGCTGGGCGAAGGCAAGCCGCTGCGGCTCGCGTTCGAATCGGGCAAACCGCATTCGATGATCCTGTGGGGGCCGCCCGGCGTCGGCAAGACGACGCTCGCGCGGCTCACCGCGCTCGCGTTCGACTGCGAGTTCATTGCGCTGTCCGCGGTGCTCGGCGGCGTGAAGGACATCCGCGAGTCGATGGAGCAGGCGAAGGACACGCTGAACCGCACCGGCCGCCACACGATCCTGTTCGTCGACGAGATCCACCGCTTCAACAAGGGGCAGCAGGATGCGTTGCTGCCGTTCGTCGAGTCGGGGCTCGTGACCTTCATCGGCGCGACGACCGAGAACCCGAGCTTCGAGGTCAACTCCGCATTGCTGTCGCGTGCGCAGGTCTATGTGCTGAAGTCGCTGAACGACGACGAGATGCGCCAGTTGCTGAAGCGTGCACAGGAAATCGCGCTCGACGGCCTCGCGTTCGACGACAAGGCGATCGATACGCTGGTCGGCTACGCGGACGGCGATGCGCGGCGCTTCCTGAACCTGCTCGAACAGGCGCAAACGGCGGCGGTGTCGGCCGGCGTCGCGACGATCGACGGCGACTTCGTCAGCAGCGCGATGACGCTGAACGCGCGGCGCTTCGACAAGGGCGGCGACAACTTCTACGACCAGATCTCGGCGCTGCACAAGTCGGTGCGCGGTTCGAGTCCGGACGGCGCGCTGTACTGGTTCTGCCGGATGATCGACGGCGGCGCGGATCCGAAGTATCTCGCACGGCGGATCGTGCGGATGGCATGGGAAGACATCGGCCTCGCCGATCCGCGCGCGCTGCAGATGGCGAACGACGCGGCCGAAACCTACGAGCGGCTCGGCTCGCCGGAAGGCGAGCTCGCGCTCGGGCAAGCGGTGATCTATCTCGCGTGCGCGGCGAAGAGCAATGCGGGTTACAACGCGTTCAACCAGGCGATGGCGTTCGTGAAGCAGGACAAGTCGCGCGAGGTGCCCGTGCATCTACGCAACGCGCCGACCAAGCTGATGAAGGAACTCGGCTACGGTCACGCGTACCGTTACGCGCACGACGAGCCGAACGCGTACGCGGCCGGCGAAACCTACCTGCCTGACGGGATGCGCGAGCCGCACTGGTACAAGCCGGTGCCGCGCGGGCTCGAATCGAAGATCGCCGACAAGCTCACATGGCTGCGCGAACTCGATCGCGAGGCTGGCAAGAAGGACTGACAAGCGACACGCGGGCCGGCCGGCGCCGTGCCGGATGCGTCAGCGCTTGCGGGCCGGCTGCTGTTTCTTCCAGTACTCGAACGGCTCCTCGTGGCATTCGATGTCGAGTTCGGCGACCCGCGCATGCAGGCGTTCCTGTGCGTCGGCGATCGCGAGGTTGTAGATCGCGGGCGCGATCTCCTCGACGAAGAAGTGCAGTAGTGCACCGGCCTGGATGTTGCCGATCGGCTCGTCCATGTTTTCCGTGAAATAACGTTGCAGCGACGCGATTGCGCGGTCGCGTACTTCCTTGTCCAGTTCGATGGCCATCTCGTTCCCTGGGTTGCGGTGACGTGGGGCAGGTGCTTCGTTCGAGGCATTGCGGGCGGCCGGCGCAGGCGATGCGTCTTCCGCAGCGGCTCGACGTGACGTGCCTCGCCGGTCGCCGCGGTGCGGACCGGCAATGCGATACTGCCATGGCCGGCCGCTTTCCGGCATCGTCCGTCAGGCTGACGCGTTGGCGGCCGCGCGGTGCGTTAGAATTCCCGTCTTACACAACGATTTTCCAAGTCCTCCCATGCTCGACATCCAGTTGCTGCGCAAAGACCTCGACGGCGTCGCGAAGCGCCTCGCCGATCGCGGCTACACCCTTGACATCGCCGCGTTCTCCGCGCTCGAAGCGGAACGCCGCGCGATCCAGACCCGTACCGAAGAGCTCCAGGCACGCCGCAACAGCCTGTCGAAGCAGATCGGCGCGATGAAGGGGAAGGGCGAGGACACGTCGGCCGTGATGGCCGAGGTCGGCGGGATCGGCGACGAAATGAAGGCCGGGGAAGCCAAGCTCGGCGACATCCAGGCGCGCCTGTCCGACCTGATGCTCGGCATGCCGAACGTCGCGCATGAAAGCGTGCCGGTCGGCAAGGACGAAGCCGACAACGTCGAGGCGCGCCGCTGGGGCACGCCGCGCCAGTTCGATTTCGAGGTGAAGGATCACGTCGACGTCGGCACGCCGCTCGGCCTCGATTTCGAGACGGGCGCGAAGCTTGCCGGCGCGCGCTTCACGATGCTGCGCGGCCCGATCGCGCGCCTGCACCGCGCACTCGCGCAGTTCATGATCGACACGCACACGCTGCAGCACGGCTACACCGAGACGTACACGCCGTACATCGTGAACCCGGACATCCTCTACGGCACGGGCCAGCTGCCGAAATTCGCGGACGACATGTTCCGCGTCGAGAAGGGCGGCGCCGAGAACACGGTCACGCAATACCTGATCTCCACGTCGGAGATCTCGCTGACGAACACCGTGCGCGAGTCGATCGTCGAAGCGTCCGCGCTGCCGATCAAGCTGACCGCGCATTCCCCGTGCTTCCGCTCGGAAGCCGGTTCGTACGGCCGCGATACGCGCGGGATGATCCGCCAGCACCAGTTCGACAAGGTCGAGATGGTGCAGGTCGTCGCACCGGAAACGTCATACGCGGCGCTCGACGAGATGGTTGGCCATGCGGAAGCGATCCTTCAGAAGCTCGGCCTGCCGTACCGCGTGATCACGCTGTGCACGGGCGACATGGGCTTCTCGGCCGCGAAGACGTTCGACCTCGAGGTGTGGCTGCCCGCGCAGAACACCTATCGCGAGATCTCGAGCTGCTCGAACACCGAGGCGTTCCAGGCGCGCCGGATGCAGGCGCGCTTCCGCAATGCGCAGGGCAAGCCCGAGCTCGTGCATACGCTGAACGGTTCGGGTCTCGCGGTCGGCCGCACGCTCGTCGCAGTGCTCGAGAACTACCAGAACGCGGACGGTTCGGTCACGGTGCCGGAGGCGCTGCGTCCGTACATGGGCGGCATCGAGCGGATCGACGCGCCTGCGCAGGCGTCGTGAAATCGGCTGGCGAAGCCCTCGCAAAAAAATTTGCACGAAGGGCTTGTCAGCTCAGAAAAGATCGTTTTATAATCTTTTCTTTCCCGGACATGACCAACCGGGAAATGCAGTAAAACGGAGAGGTGGCAGAGTGGTCGAATGTACCTGACTCGAAATCAGGCGTACGGTTTCCCCGTACCGTGGGTTCGAATCCCACCCTCTCCGCCAGAATACGAAACCCCTTGATTCGGAAGGATCAAGGGGTTTTTCGTTTTGGGTCTGCGGCGCGATGTGTCGATCACCGTCGAAGCGGCAACAGGCCGGCTGTCGAAACCTCGAATCGTGCTGATACGATGGCGACGAACTTGCGCGCACGATCGCGTCGCGCACTTCGGTGCAACCGCGCTGCATCGTGCAAATCCAAAGACCCCATGACGAACCGAGTGTCGAAAGTCCTGACAGGCATTGCGCTGCTGACTGCGGTTATCGCGGCCCTGGGCATAGCCGGCGCGCACGCCGCAGGCATCACACTGGCACTCGGCAATACGGCGTCTCTCGCGGGACTGACAGCCTGCGCTGCCATCGCTGTTGCGGCGGCACTGATCGCGTTGTCGCAAACGCAGCGCTACCGCGAGCGCACACACGCGTGGCGCTTGCGCGAAGCGGCCGTCGCGATGCTGTGCATCGTGGCGATTGCCGCCCTCAGCCAGGCTGTCGTGATACTCGACTACCTGTGCGTGGCGCTCGCGCCGCCGTCGATCGAGACTGATCTCGTCCGGTTCGATGCGTTGCTCGGCTTTCATTGGCTCGACCTGTATCGCTGGGTGAGCACGCATGCCGAACTGCACCGTGTACTCGAGTTCGCGTATCGCAGCAGCATCGTGCAGCTGATCGCCGTTCCGTTCATCCTCGCGACCACGCGGCGACATGACGATCTCGCCGAATTCATCACGCTGTTCGCATTCGCGCTGCTTGTCGCCGTTCTCGTGTCGACACCGTTCCCCGCACAAAGCGCATTCGTCCATTTCGGCATCACCGATCCGCACACCGCATCGACCGTGTCCCACTACGACCTGCTGCGCAGCGGGCAGCTTCGGCAATTCAACCTGTCCGAATCGCAGGGGCTCGTGTCGCTGCCGTCGTTTCACGTGATGCTGGCGCTGCTGCTCGCGTATGCGGTGCGGCATGTCCGTTTTGTGTTTCCCGCCGCGGTCGTGCTGAATGCCGCGATGATCGTGTCGACGCCGACGCAGGGCGGCCACTATCTGGCCGACGTGATCGCGGGAATCGGGTTCGGCGTGCTGTCGATGGTCGTCGTGCGCCGCTGGATGGCGGGCCCGCGCACTGCCGCGACAACCGGGCCGCGCGCGACGCATCCGACCTGATTGGTCTGATCAATCTTTTCGCGCGCGCCGGGTCTACGCCGCTTTCCTCTGCTTTAAGCCCTTGAATCCCGCGCCGTTAACACGGTGCGGCGGCCGGTATCCGTACCGTGCCGCGTCGCTCCCTGTCGATCCAAGGTCCCATGAAGCTGAGCTACAAGATTCCCCTCGCATTCGCCGTCGCACTGCTGCTGATGTTCGGTGGCGCGCTGTACGGTATCCACATCCTCAACCGGTCGATCGATACGTTCGCCGAAGACGTGCAGACGAACGTCGGCGACGAACGGCTCGTGTCGGCCACGCTCGTGCAGTTCAAGCTGCAAGTGCAGGAATGGAAAGACACGCTGCTGCGTGGCAAGCAGCCCGACAAGCTCGACCGGTACTGGCAGGCGTTCCAGACGCGCGAACGAACGGTCGACGCGCTTGCCGCGCAGCTCGTCCACCAGTTGCCGCCCGGCGACAGCCGTTCGCTCGTCGAGCAGTTCATGCGTGCGCACACGGCGATGGGCGACGGCTACCGGCGCGGCTTCGATGCGTTCAAGGCGGCCGGCTTCGAGCCGTCGGCCGGCGACGCGGCCGTGGCGGGTGTCGACCGTGAACCCGCGGCGCTGCTGGAGCGGGCCGCGAAGTCGATCGCCGACGAGAGCGCCGCCGTGTCGGCACAGGCGAGCCGCGACGCGCAGCGCGCGACCACGGCAAGCCTCGTGTTGATGCTGGTCGTGCTCGGCGTCGCGATGGTCGGCGCATTCCTGTTCAGCCGCGCGATCCTGCGCCCGCTCGATCGTGCGGTGGCGTGCGCGCAGGCCGTTGCCGGCGGCGACCTGACGCGCGACGTCGACGCGACCGGCCGCGACGAGATCGCCGATCTGCTGCGCGCGTTGCAGACGATGCAGGCGAGCCTGTCGGGCGTCGTGCTCGAGGTGCGTACGCATGCCGAAGCCGTCGCGACCGCGAGCGCGCAGATCGCGTCGGGCAATCACGATCTGTCGTCGCGCACCGAGGCGCAGGCCGCGTCGCTCGAGGAGACGGCCGCCAGCATGACGGAGCTCACCGGCATCGTGCGGCAGTCGGCCGAGCACGCGCAGCACGCGGCGCAACTCGCGCGTGACGCGTCGAATATTGCGTCCGCGGGCGGCGGCGTGATGACGGACGCCGTCGACACGATGAACGGCATCGCCGACAGCGCGGCGAAGGTCGGCGAGATCATCGCGGTGATCGACGGGATCGCGTTCCAGACCAACATCCTCGCGCTGAACGCGGCCGTCGAGGCGGCCCGCGCGGGTGAACAGGGGCGCGGCTTCGCGGTCGTCGCCGCGGAAGTGCGCACGCTCGCGCAGCGCAGCGCCGCTGCCGCGAAGGAGATCAAGGGGCTGATCGAGCAATCGACGCAGCGGGTCGACGAGGGCGCCGTGCTGATCGGCCGTGCGGGCGAATCGATTCACGAGATCGTGGGCGCGGTGCAGCGGGTCACGACGATCGTCGGCGAGATCTCGTCCGCGGCGCAGGAGCAGAGCGGCGGCATCCAGCAGGTAAACATCGCGGTCACGCAGATGGACGAAGCGACCCAGCGCAACGCGGCGCTCGTCGAGCAGGCGTCGGCCGCGACGCAGGCGCTGGCCGAGCAGGCGAGCGCGCTGCGGCATGCGGTGGCCGTATTCCGGCTGCCGGAAAGGGTGTGACGGATGTCAGCTGTGCGCGCGTGGCGGGCTGGCGCTGCCCGCCACCGGTCAGCCACCCGCGATCACGCCGCGGCCGGATACTGCGCGAGCACCCTGGCACGGATCGACGGCTTGATGTTCGATTGCGCCATGTCGCCGCCGTAGTGCGCGACGACGCGCGGATTCATCACGCGATACCAGAGCGGTGGCACGTACGCGAACAGGATCATCGTCGCGTAACCGGCCGGCAGTTGCGGCGCATCGTCGAAGTGGCGCAGCGCCTGGTACGAGCGCGTCGGGTTCGCGTGATGGTCGGCGTGTCGCTGCAACTGGTACAGGAACAGGTTGGTGACGACGTGATTGCTGTTCCATGAGTGCTGCGGCGTGCAGCGCTCGTAGCGGCCGCTCGGCAGCTTGCGGCGGCCGAGCCCGTAGTGCTCGACGTAGTTCACGACTTCGAGCAGCGACGCGCCGTAGACGGCCTGGATCACGAGGAACGGGATCACGACCTTGCCGGCCATCGCGATCGCGATGCCCCACACGACGACGGTCATCGCCCACGCGTGCAGCACCTCGTTGCGCCAGGTCCACGGCGAATGCCCGAGCCGTTCGAGGCGAGCTTTTTCAAGCCGCCACGCCGAGCGGATGCTGCCGGTCACGGTGCGCGGCAGGAACGCCCAGAACGACTCGCCGTAGCGCGCGCTGGCCGGATCGTCGGGCGTCGCGACGCGCACGTGGTGGCCGCGGTTGTGCTCGACGTAGAAGTGACCGTACGCGACCGGCGCGAGCGTGATCTTCGCGAGCCAGCGTTCGAAGCGGTTGGTCTTGTGCCCGAGCTCGTGCGCGGTATTGATCGAGATGCCCGTCGCGGCGCCGAGCGACAGCGCAAAGCCGACATAGTCGTACCACGCGAGCGCATGGGTGCCGACGATCCACACGCACGCGAAGAACGCGACATATTCGACGAGTGTCGCGAGATAGACGATGTACCGGTAATAACGCTCCCGTTCGAGGTGCGGTACGACGGCCTCGGGCGGATTGTCGCGATCGTCGCCGATCAGCGTGTCGAGGATCGGGATCACGCCGAAGGCGAACAGCGGACCGAACCACCAGAACACGTGTAGGCCCGTCGACAGCGCGAGCTGCGCGGCGAGGATCGGCAGCGTGATCGTCAGCGCGCCGAGCAGCCACAGGTAACGCTTGCCATCCGACCAGCCCGAAGCCGATGCGTCGGTCATTGCCATTGTCTCCCTCCAGTCGGCCGGCCCGAGGGCGGCCGCATCCATGGTTGTTCGAATCCTCGTGGGTCCGCGACGCACGCGCGGTGGCACCGGATCGTGGTCCGGTTCTGCCTGTTATACGACCCGTGCGCACGCTTTCCAAACCCCGGCGCTAGGCGCGAGGCTCCAAACGGAGGGGCGCGTGCGACGCGTGCCGGGAAGGGCCGGTACGCGCCGATTGAAACATGCCGGGCAGGCCGGATCGGCCCAAGCGATCAGCGTGGTGGTCAGATGATTGGCGCGATGTGACGTGCACGGGCATCGGCCCCGCGGGCTCGCAACGAATGTTGCGGCGCAATAACCGGAATGGGGCGGGTAGCGGCGGGGCACCTGTTTCGGCTACATATATTACGGATCATTACGATCTGCGGGGCGAGATGAGAAGCGATCCGAAACGCGCCTGCCGCGCATCGCAAGGCGGGCGGCGCGACGCGTCGAACGAAGCGGCCGCGACCGTCGTCCGGCGGCGTGCATCGACACGGTAATGCTGCACCTGCACACCGACCGGCACACGTCGCCGCCGCCGGTGCCTGCCGCCTTTCGATTCGCGCTGCCATTCGAAAATAACGATTTGACTCATACCCCGCTTTCGGTTGAAGCTAATAGCTTGCTGTCCGAAGGGGGCTGTGCCTGCATGAGTTCGACCTTGACCGTTCGTCGTATCGTTGCCAACCAGGGCAGCGTGTATCGCGAACTCCGCGCCGCATCGCTGCGTGAGCCCTACGCGCCCGGCGAAGCGCCGGAGGCCGAATTGCTGAACGTCGAAACGGACGCAGCGTCGGCGATTGCCGCGCAACGCGCCGTGTCCGACGAGTCGACGACTTTCCTGCTGTACACCGAAGGCCATCCGGCCGGCATGATCGGCGCGTACTTCGACAACACGCCCGATCGGCGCGCGTTCGTCAGCGAGCTATGGGTGGCGCACGCGGTGCGTCATCTACGCGGTGGCGTGCTGTTGCTGGAGACGGCCACCGCATGGCTCGCCGAGCGCGGCGCCAGCGAGGTCTATGCATGGATCGCCGATGCGAACCGCAACGCGATCCGTTTCTACGAGCGTTCGGGGTTCGGCAACACCGGCGAACACGCGCCGATCGGGCGGATGCCCGGCGCGATGAAATCGCTGTTCGTGTCGCAGGTGAAGCACTGACGCCTCGTCAAAACGCGGGCCGCGCGGCGTGATGAACGCCTGCTCGCCCGCTTGCTCCCCCGCCTTCCGGTTGCGCGCCCGCCGGGGCCGCCGCAGCCCTGTGTCCCAAAAATAATGGCCGCGCGCGTGGACGCCTGTAAAATACGCAAAAAATTTTTGCAGAGTGTCCATGTCGCTTAAAAAATCGCCATTCTTCGAGCTGCGCAGCGGATCGGTCGATACGTTGTTGTTCACCGTGAAGACGACCGATCTCGATGCGTTGCGTACCGAACTGGTCAAGCGCTTCGAAGCGACTCCCGAGTTTTTCGCCGACGATGTCGTCGCGATCGACGTCCGCCGCCTCGCTGACGGCGAACGCGTCGCGCTCGCCGACATCCGCCAGATGCTGAACGACGTGCGGATGCGCCCGGTGGGCGTGGTCGCATTGGCAACGCAGGGCTGGGCGGGGGAAGCCGGCCTGCCGTTGCTGGAAGCGCGCGATCGCCGCACGCCGGCCGTGAAGCCGGCCGACGGCGCGGAACCGTCGCCGATCGCCGAGGCCGTCGTCGCTGCAGCCGCCGCGGTGGCGCCCGAGCAGGCGCCCGGGGCGGCGCCGGCGTCGAATCCGGCGGGCGGGCAAACGCTCGTGATCGACCGGCCGTTGCGTTCGGGGCAGCAGATTTACGCGAAAGGAGACCTCGTGGTGCTCGCGCCGGTCAGTCACGGCGCGGAGATCATCGCGGAAGGCAATATCCACATCTACGCGCCGTTGCGCGGCCGCGCACTCGCGGGCGTGCACGGCAATCACGACGCGCGCATCTTCTGCACGTGTCTCGAACCGGAACTGATTTCGATCGCGGGTATCTATCGAACAACCGAGAACCCGTTGCCCCCCGAAGTTCTGGGCAAATCGGTGCAGATCCGGCTCGAAGAGGAAAAACTGATGATCGAACCGCTGCGCCTGACGTAATTCACGCGGCGCTCCGGGTCGATCGGCTCTCATTGACGAACACAGGGTATTGGGTAAATGGCAAAAATCATCGTGGTGACCTCGGGCAAGGGCGGCGTGGGCAAGACGACGACGAGCGCGAGCTTTGCGTCCGGTATCGCGCTGCGCGGCCACAAGACGGCTGTGATCGACTTCGACGTCGGCCTGCGCAACCTCGATCTCATCATGGGCTGCGAGCGTCGCGTCGTGTACGACCTCGTGAACGTGATCCAGGGCGAAGCGAACCTGAACCAGGCGCTGATCAAGGACAAGAAGTGCGAGAACCTGTTCATCCTGCCGGCGTCGCAGACGCGCGACAAGGATGCGCTGACGCGCGACGGCGTCGAGAAGGTGCTGAACGACCTGGTCGCGATGGACTTCGAATACATCGTCTGCGATTCGCCGGCCGGTATCGAAGCCGGTGCGCTGCACGCGATGTACTTCGCCGACGAAGCGCTGATCGTCACGAACCCTGAAGTGTCGTCGGTGCGCGACTCGGACCGCATTCTCGGCATCCTGTCGTCGAAGACGAAGCGCGGGACCGAAGGCAAGGAGCCGATCAAGGAACACCTGCTGATCACGCGCTACAGCCCGAAGCGCGTGAGCGAAGGCGAGATGCTGTCGCTCGAGGACATCAGCGAGATTCTGCGCATCAAGCTGATCGGCGTGGTGCCCGAGTCCGAAGCCGTGCTGCACGCGTCGAACCAGGGCCTGCCGGCCGTGCACATCGACGGTACCGATGTCGCCGAAGCGTACAAGGACGTCGTTGCGCGCTTCCTCGGCGAAGACAAGCCGCTGCGCTTCACCGATTACCAGAAGCCGGGCCTGCTGCAGCGCCTCTTCGGCAGCAAGTAACGGAGGCCGCCCATGTCCATCCTTTCGTTTCTCCTCGGCGAGAAGAAGAAGTCCGCATCGGTCGCGAAGGAGCGCCTGCAGCTCATCATCGCGCACGAGCGGGTCGGCGGCCGGCCGCCGGCCGATTACCTGCCGGCGCTGCAGAAGGAGCTGGTCGCGGTCATCTCGAAGTACGTCCATATTTCGAACGATGACATCCGCGTGAGCCTCGAGCGCCAGGACGATCTCGAAGTCCTCGAAGTGAAGATCGAGATCCCGCAAGCCTGACCTTTGCCGGTATCCCTCCGCACGGCGGCCTCGGCCGCCGTGCGCGTCTTACGCCCTGTTGCACTTTCGGGCACGCCGTAACACGGCGTCTGTCGGCCGTTTTCGGTCCTCCCGCATTGAACGAATACGCTCGCGTAACTTGTTCAACCAGGAGGTTGTGATGGCTGTCTCTACTGTTCAACGTCGTATCGTTTCGCTCGCACTGTTTGCCGCGGGCCTGTCAGCCGTCGTCGCGCCGTTTGCCGCGCATGCGGACGAAATCCTCGTCGGCGCACCCGTGATCGCGCCGCAGGGCCGCGTGGTCATCGCCGAGCCGGTCGCCGTGCGTACCGAGGAAGTCGTCATCGTCGCGCCGAACGCGCCGCCGCCCGTGCGCTACGAGGTCGTGCCGACCGCGCGGGTCGGTTATGTGTGGGATCGCGGGCACTGGCACTGGGATCATGGCCGCTACGTGTGGATCGGCGGTCACTGGGAAGCCGAACGCGTCGGCATGCAATGGGTGCCGGGCCACTGGGACCAGCGCGGTCCGAACTGGTTCTGGACCCGCGGCCACTGGGCGTGATGGAGGCGCGTGATGAAAAGAACCGCCATCGCCATCGTGCTCGTCGCCGTCACGCTGGCCGGGTGCATCGTCGTGCCGGCGCGGCCCGTCTACTACCGGCCGGCGCCCGTCGTGATCTACTGAGCGTCACGCGGGCCAGGCTGCGCCGGGCCGTTCGCGCCGGATGCAGCCGCCGGCGCGTCGTCGTGCAGCGCCGGCGCGGATGCCGCGCCTTCGGCCGGCTCGCCGCTGCTGCCTTCGTCGCGCAGCGTGTCGAGCGGATCGGCGGGCGCGGCGGTCGCATCCTGCGGCTCGGTGACACCGGTCGTCGTCGCCGCACTCGTCGCGGTTGCCGCAGCGTGCTCCGGAGCCGCGACGGGCGGCGCGAGATAGCGGAGGGCGAGCGTCTCGTAGAGCGGCGGCGCGAAAAAGCGCGACACGCGGCTCGATACCAACGCGGTGGCCATCAGCGAAATCACGAGCGCGTGCCCGTTGATCATCTCCATCACGATCACGAACGACGTGATCGGCGACTGCGTGACGGCCGCAAGATAGCCGACCATCGCAAGCGCGATCAGCACGGGCAGGCTCATGTTGCTGAACACGACGTGCAGCAGGTTGCCGAACCCGGCGCCGATCGACAGCGACGGTGCGAAGATCCCGCCCGGGATGCCCGGCAGGTACGACGCGACCATCGACACCATCTTCAGGAACGGATAGAACACCGACAGTGTCTGGCTGCCATCGAGCAGGCCGCGCGCCTCGGCATAACCGCTGCCGAATGTCGTGCCGCCGGATACGATGCCGACGACGGCGATCGCGAAGCCGCACAGCGCGGCGAACGCGATCGGCCGCTCGCGATACAGGCCCAGCAGTTGCGCGGGCAGCCAGCGCCCCGTGTTGAGCAGCAGCCAGCAGAACAGGCCGCCCGCGATGCCCGTCACGATCGCGGTGACCAGCACGGCGAGCGCCAGCAGCTTCGGGAAGTGGGGGCCGGCGTCGATCGTGCCGAAATACGTATAGTTGCCGTTCAGGCCGAGCGCGACGACGCCGGCGAGAATGATCGCGGTGATCAGCACGCCGCTTGCGCGCGCGGAGAAGCTGCGGGTCAGCTCCTCGATCGCGAACACGATCCCGGCGAGCGGCGTATTGAACGCGGCCGACAGCCCGGCCGCCGCGCCGGCCAGGACGAGCTGGCGTTCGATCTGCGCGTTCGAGCGCGGGTAGAAGCGCCGCAGGTTGAACATCAGCGCCGCGCCGACCTGCACGGTCGGCCCCTCGCGACCGATCGTGAAGCCGCCCAGGATGCCCAGGAACGAAATCAGCACCTTGCCAAACAGGATGCGCAGCGTCAGCAACCGAGCGCCGAACGCGCTCGGGCGCGCATGCAGTGTCGCGATCACCTGCGGGATGCCGCTGCCCTCGGCGCCGCGGAAGAACCGGCGCGTGAGCCATGCCGACAAGGCCGCGATCGCCGGCGTCAGCAGCAGCGGCAGCCACGCGGCGTGATCGCGCATCGTGCGGAAGCTCTCGTAGCCCCAGTCGATCAGCCGCGCGTAGAGCACGGCCGCGAGCCCGACGACGATCGCGCCGAGCCAGAAAATGCCGTATTGGCGCCAGATTCTCACCGAGCGGCGGGTGAGGGCGGGAAACAGGGCGGGAAGGGCGGGGCGTGGCATCGGCGCGGGCCATCAGGCAAAGAATCGATTATAAAAAGAACCGGGATCGCGCTACGGGCGTCAATGCTTTGAAAGCTTGTAGCATTTTGTTACAAATGTAATTTACGGATAATGTGCGCGGCGGTCATCCGTCGTTAGCATCCTCAAATGGCAGGCTCTTCCCCGCAAACGTGAAACGTATCCTCATCGTGAAAGTGACGTCGCTCGGCGACGTCGTCCAGACGCTGCCAGTCGTCGCGGACCTGCATCGCGCCTTTCCCGGCGTATCGGTCGACTGGGCCGTGGACGAGTCGTGCGCCGAGGTCGTGCGCTGGCATCCGGGCGTAAGCGCCGTCCTTTGCGCACCGCTGCGCCGGTTTAAAAAACTCCGAAATACCGGCGACCTGAAGGCGATCTCGGCGTCGATCGGCGCGTTGCGTGCGCACCGCTACGACGCGGTCATCGACCTGCACGGCGTTTACAAGAGTGCAATCATTTCCGCGCTGGCGCGCGCCGCGCGTCGCGTCGGCTACCAGACGCAGGATCTTGGCGAAGCGGGCGCGCGCTTCGCGTATTCGCATCGCTTCGGCCCGCGGCCGGACTGCGACGCGTGGCACGGGATGCGCGTGAGTGCCGGCGAGGCGCTCGGCTACGTGCCCGAAGGCATCGCCACATACGGCGTCGTCCCGCCGCAGGTCGAGAGTCTCCCGGCTGCCGTGACCGACGGCACGCTGTTCATGCTGCTGTTCCACGCAACCTCCAATCCCGACAAGAAATGGCCGGCCGATCACTGGGCCGCGCTTGCCAAGCAGATGATGGCGCGCGGCGTGCGTGTGCTGTTGCCGTGGGGATCGGCCGCCGAGCATGACGACGCGAAGGATATCGCCGCGCGCGCGCCGGGGGCGGTCGTGCTGCCTGCGATGACGGTACGTGAACTCGGCGCGGCGCTCGGCCGGGCCGCGCTCGTGGTGGGGGTCGATACGGGGTTCGTGCACATGGCGCACGCGCTGCAGCGGCCGACGGTGATGATTTTCGTCGCGACGTCGCGTCACCATTGCGGCATCGGCGGTGCACCGAATGCACTGTCGATCGGCGAGCCGGGCGCGATGCCGTCCGTCGAGCAGACGCTGGATGCGATCGCCGCGGTCAGCCCCGTCTACGGCGCGCCGCGCGCGCGGCTGTCCGCCTGACGAGCGGAGCGCGGCGGTTCAGGCGAGCAGCGCCTCGATCGTGATGACGGCGGCGATGGCCGCCAGATTCGCCAGCAGCGCCTCGAACACGAGGCCGCGCCACGTCTTGGGCCGGAAGCGCAGCGCGAGCAGCAGCGCGCCACCCAGCGCGAGCGCGAGGGTCAGGACGAGGTCGGCATTGCTGAGGTGGATATTCATGGCGACGGCTCCTGCGGGGAGGGATCCTGGGCGCGCGCAACGGCGCGCCCAGGATCGAGTATAGGCAGCGCCGTCCGCCGCACAACCCGGGTCGCCCCGGAGTCTCAGACGAGCGTCGTGTCGCGCGTTTCGCGCATCAGCAGCACGCCGACCAGGCTGATCGCCGCCGCGACGGATACATAGCCGCCAACCCATGACAGCCCGCCGCGCGCCGCCAGCAGTTGCGCGATGTACGGCGCGATCGACGCGCCGAGGATCCCGCCGAGGTTGTACGCGACGCCGGCGCCCGTGTAGCGGACGTTGGTCGGGAACAGCTCCGGCAGCAGCGCGCCCATCGGCGCGAACGTCACACCCATCAGGAACAGCTCGATCGTCAGGAACAGCGCGACGAGCGGCATCGAGCCGCTGCCGAGCAGCGGCTCCATCGCGAAACCCGACAGCAGTGCGGCGATCGCGCCAACGACGAGCACCGGCTTGCGGCCGAAGCGGTCCGACGCCCATGCGGAAAGCGGCGTCGCGAGCCCCATGAACACGACCGCGAAACACAGCAGGCCGAGGAAGCTCTGGCGCGGAATATGCAGCGCCGACACGCCGTACGACAGCGAGAACACCGTCGAGATGTAGAACAGCGTGTAGCAGACGACCATCGCGAGCGCGCCGAGCAGCGTCGGCTGCCAGTGTTGCGTGACGAGCGTCGCGACCGGCACGCGCACGCGTTCGTTGCGATCGAGTGCGGCCTGGAACGCGGGCGTTTCGGTGATCTTGAGCCGCACGTACAGGCCGAGCGCGACGAGCACCGCGCTGACCAGGAACGGGATGCGCCAGCCCCAGCTGCGGAACTGCTCGTCGGACAGCGACAGCGCGAGCGCGAAGAACAGGCCGTTCGACATCAGGAAGCCGACCGAGGGCCCCAACTGCGGGAACATCCCGAACCAGCCGCGCTTGCCCTGCGGCGCATGCTCGGTCGCGAGCAGCGCCGCGCCGCCCCATTCGCCGCCGAGGCCGATGCCCTGGCCGAAGCGCAGCACGCACAGCAGCACCGGCGCGAGCGCGCCGATCGCGTCGTAGCCGGGCACGAAGCCGATCGCGGTGGTGGACACGCCCATCACGAGCAGCGACGCGACGAGCGTCGATTTGCGGCCGATGCGGTCGCCGAAGTGCCCGAACAGGAACGAGCCGATCGGGCGTGCGATGAACGCGATGCCGAACGTGACGAACGCGGACAACGCCTGCGCGGTCGCGGAGCCATGCGGGAAGAAGACGGGGCCGATGACGAGCGCGGCGGCCGTTGCGTACACGTAGAAATCGTAGAACTCGATCGCGGTGCCGATGAAGCTTGCGAACACGATGCGCCGGTGGCTGACGGCGCCGGCCGAACCGGTTGCGTGTGCAACGGTCGGGGGGGATGCGGACATGGATGTCTCCGTTTTGTCGTTGGGGCGGTCGGCTGAGCGTGCGGTCGGGCAGGCGGATGCCTGCCGAGGGCAGCCGAGCGGATGATGCGGTGGCGGCGTGGACGCGCGCCGTGGCACGAACGTCACCCGCCGGTCGACGATGGAGACGGGTATGTCGCCGCCGCCCGGTGCCGGCGTGGTCGGCTCGCATGCCGGGTGGGGCGCGCGAACGCACGCGCGGCGTGATGGCCGCGCGATTGCGGAAAATTATAGCCAGCGCCGCCACCCACCGGCAATCGCGGGGCGGCGGCAGGTCAGTCGAGCGATTGCGCCTGCGCGGATGCGGTACTTTGCAACTGGAAGTGGCCGTCGTCGTTGAAGAGCCAGCCTTCCATCATTTCGATCTGGCCGTTGCCGTCGAGCAGTCGCGACGGCGGAGGCGGCAGCGGCGCCGAGCGACGCAGCGACGCGAGCGCGAGCGCTTCCGCCTCGCTGTCGCCGTTGCTGCGATAGACGGACGCGTGGACGAGGCGGCCGTTGCGATCGACGGTGAACGCGACGACGACGAGCGAACGGAGCATTGCCTGCGGCGTGCCACGCAGCAGGCCGGACGGATTGCGTTCGGCAACGCATTTCGCGACCTCGACACGGTACTGGTCGAGGCTCGCACTGCGCGTGATCGACGGAATCGTCACGATCGAGTGCAGCGACGGCGGTGGCGTGATCGTGCAAGCGGCAAGCATGGCGACGACGGCCAGTGCGGCAACACGCAACTGGTCGACGCGCGGACGGAGAACGAGGCGCATGGGAGATAGCCAGAAGTGACTATAAAAAAATGATAGGCGCACGGACGCGACGCGATATCGGGAGAAACGCATAACGCGCGATGTCGGGCGTTGCGATCGCAAATGATGATGGCTGGGCGCCGCCCAGCGCGATGTGACGTGACATGTGACAGCGTGCTCGACGCCGAGCATGTTGCAAAGTTGAAAGGCGCGGCGCGTGCGTCACGTGCAGGTGCGTGACGATCGTTCGGCCGAGCGTGGCGGTCGCCGCATGCCGCACGGCGACCGACGCCCGCGCCATCACCTGCGATGGCGCTTGCCCGGTTCAGAAGCCGTGCGTGACGAGCGACAGCACCGACAGGTCGGGGTGCGTGCCGTCGATGATGCTCTTGCCGATGTGCACGGCTTCGTGCACCGCTTCGTCGACGCTCGCGAAGCTTTCTTCGCCGTCCGCGTGGAACGGCACCGCGTGGCCCGGCAGCGCGGGATTCGCGCCCGGATGGCACACGTAGCCGGTGTAGGTGTAGCGCGTGTCGCTGCCGGGCGCGGCGGCCGGTACGACATGGATCTCGAAGCCTTCGTAATCGACGTGGTCCGTCGGTGTCGACAGTTCGGTCATGGCGATCTCCGTGGGCCGCGCGCAGGGGTGGCGCGTGCGGCGTCGAGTGCGCGGCGGCGGTCGTGTCGCCGTGTTGAACGAATTCTAGGTGATGGCGGGGCGGGCCGGGAGGCTTCCGCTGCAGTGCGAACGCACGTGTCGTCCCGACGGACGGGGGCACGTGCGCGGCTGCGTCATTGGATTACTTGCAGCGCGCGTCCTTGCGCTGCACGACGATGATCACCGGGTACTTCTGGCCATGGTCGAGCTCCACGCGCGCCACGACGGTCAGCGTTGCCGGATCGGAGTCGTCGTACACGCTGACCTGTTCGTTGCGCAGGTAGGTCACGCCGGTGCAGTTCGACGTGCGTCCGTCGTCCGACACCTTGCACTGGAGGTCGTTGTCCTTCAGGTAGTTGTAGGGCGACGGGCTCGCGAGGTATTCGCTCAGGCCGCGCGGCGAGCCACCGACGCCGGTGACGTTCGCGATCGCGCACGACGCCGGCGCGTCGCTGCCGGAGGCGGTGTCGGCCGCGGCATGCGTGCTGACGGCGGCCAGCATGGCGACGAGCGACGAGACGATGAAGGGCTTCATGACGTGGATTTCCCGTTTCGCGATTCGGAGCGCGGGATTGTAACGGCATCCGGCGTGACGCGTCGGAACGTGGGGGAGGGGCGTGTGGACAAACAAAAACCCCGTCATTCGGCGAATGGACGGGGTTGGGCGAATTTCCTGGCGGAAGCGGTGAGATTCGAACTCACGGACAGTTTCCCGTCGCTGGTTTTCAAGACCAGTGCCTTAAACCGCTCGGCCACGCTTCCACGCGAGGCGGCATTGTAACCGAAATGCCGCAGCTGTCGACCGGAGTTGGCACTTCAGTGCTTACTCCGGTCCCATGCATCGCATTCGTTTCTTCAATCGTCGCGCAGGAACAATTCCTGCAGGTCGTTGAGGAAACGCTGGCCGAGCGGTGTCGGCGCGATCTGCGCGAAATCGCGCGAGATCAGCCCGCGCCGTTCCGCTTCCTTCAGCGCCGGCTCGATCGTGCTCATCGGCAGCCCCGTGCGTTCGACGAAGCTGTGCACGGGGAAACCCTCGGCGAGCCGCAGCGTGTTCAGCATGAACTCGAACGGCAGGTCGCGCGCGCCGACTTCACGCTCTTCCTGCACGGCCGTGCCGGCCATCGCCTGCTCGATGAAGGTCGCCGGATGCTTGTAGCGCGCCTGCCGCAGGATCCGGTTCGGGAACGACAGCTTCGTGTGGGCGCCCGCACCGATCCCGAGATAGTCGCCGAAGCGCCAGTAGTTCAGGTTGTGCTTGCACTGATGATTCGGCTTCGCATAAGCGGACACTTCGTAGCGCCCGTAGCCGGCCTCGGACGTGCGTGCGTGGATCCATTCCTGCATGTCGGCCGACGCGTCGTCGTCGGGGACGACGGGCGGGAACTTCGCGAACAGCGTGTTCGGCTCGAGCGTCAGGTGATACAGCGACAGATGCGGCGGCGCGAACGACAGCGCGGTCTCGATGTCGGTGCGGCATTCGTCGAGCGTCTGGTTCGGCAGCGCGAACATCAGGTCGAGGTTGAAGTTGTCGAACGTCGTCGCGGCGATCTCGACGGCCGCACGCGCCTGCGCGGTGTCGTGGATGCGGCCGAGCGCCTTCAGGTGCGCTTCGTTGAAGCTCTGGATGCCGACCGACAGGCGATTCACGCCGCTCGCGCGGAACTGCGCGAACTTCGCGGCCTCGAACGTGCCCGGATTCGCCTCGAGCGTGATCTCGGCATCGGCGTCGAGCGGCAGCAGCGCACGCACGTCGGACAGCATCCGGTCGAGGCCGGCCGCCGACAGCAGGCTCGGCGTGCCGCCGCCGATGAACACGGTGTGCACCTGCCGTCCCCACACGAGCGGCAGCGCCTGCTCGAGGTCGGCGCGCAGCGCGTCGAGATACTCGGTTTCCGGAAACCGTTCGCCTTTCCACTCGTGCGAGTTGAAATCGCAGTACGGGCACTTGCGCACGCACCACGGAAAATGCACGTACAGCGCGAGCGGCGGCAGCGACGTGAGCCGTACCTGTCCGGGCGACGTGAAGGTCGCGACGACGCGCGCGCCGGTTTCCGCAGCCTGGCTCATGCAACCTCCTGCAGCGAATGGATATCGGGCGCGATCATGTTTCCTCCGCGAGCCGCGCAAGCAGCGCCTTCAGCGCGAGCGCGCGATGGCTGTGCGTGTTCTTCACGGCCGGCTCGAGTTCGGCTGCCGTCGCGCCGAGCGACGGCAGGTAGAAATACGGGTCGTAGCCGAATCCGTGCTCGCCGCGCGGCGCGTCGACGATCTCGCCGGCCCAGCGCCCTTCGGCGAACAGCGGCTCGGGATCGTCCGCATGGCGCACGAGCGCGAGCACGCAGCAATAGTATGCGCGCCGGTCGTCGACGCCGCGCAGCTGCTCGACGAGATACGCGTTGTTCGCCGCGTCGCCCTTGTCGCGGCCCGCGCGCTGCGCGTAGCGCGCCGAGTAGACGCCCGGCGCGCCGCGCAGCACGCGCACGCACAGGCCCGAATCGTCGGCGATCGCCGGCAGCCCGGTGAGCCGCGACGCGTGCCGCGCTTTGGTCAGCGCGTTCTCGATGAACGTGCCGAACGGCTCTTCCGCCTCGGGCACCGCCAGGTCGCCCTGCGGGACGATCTCGATGCCGACCGTCGAGAACAGCGCGGTGAATTCGCGCAGCTTGCCCGGGTTGTTCGACGCGAGAACGATGCGCGACAGCGGCGCGAGGGTGAGGTCGTCAGGCATGACCGGCGCCCAGGACGTCCTTCTGCAGCTGCACGAGCTCGCCGATCCCGCCCTGCGCGAGGTCGAGCAGCGCGTTCATCTCGGCGCGCGAGAACGGCACGCCTTCGGCCGTGCCCTGAACTTCGACGAAACCGCCGGCGCCCGTCATCACGACGTTCATGTCGGTGTCGCAGCGCGAGTCTTCCGCGTAGTCGAGATCGAGCACCGGCGCGCCTTCGTACACGCCGACCGAGATCGCGGCAACGTGGTCGGTGATCGGCGAGCGGGTGAGCTTGCCGGCCGCGATCAGCGTCGACACGGCGTCGTGCGCGGCGACGAAGGCGCCGGTGATGCTGGCCGTGCGCGTGCCGCCGTCGGCCTGGATCACGTCGCAGTCGATATGGATCGTGCGCGGGCCGAGCGCTTCGAGATCGAACACCGCGCGCAGCGCGCGGCCGATCAGGCGCTGAATTTCCTGCGTGCGGCCCGTCTGCTTGCCGCGTGCGGCTTCACGGTCGCTGCGCGTGTGCGTCGCGCGCGGCAGCATCCCGTACTCGGCGGTCAGCCAGCCTTGCCCGCGGTCGCGCAGGAAGTCGGGCACGCGTTCGGCGACGCTCGCGGTGCACAGCACCTTGGTATCGCCGAATTCGACCAGCACCGAGCCTTCGGCGTGTTTCGTGTAGTGGCGCGTCAGGGCGACCTTGCGCAGTTCGTCGGCGCGGCGGCCGCTGGGGCGGGAAAGGGAAGACGTCATGTGGGGATCGCGGAAGGAGGGGAAACCGCGATTTTAGCGCCGAACGGCGGCCTTGCCCGGCGGAGAGGTCCGCAAAAATGGGATAATGCGCGCTTCCCGCCCCGCGCTTTCCGATGCGCCGGGCGCCTCGACATATCCCCGCCCGCGAGGGCACCCAGACGGCGAGACGAACCATGATCTACAGCATGACGGGCTACGCGAGCGCGACGCGCGAACTCGCGACGGCCACCGGCAATGGCGGCACCAGCGTGTCGGTCGAACTGCGCACCGTGAACTCGCGCTTCCTCGACCTGAATTTCCGGATGCCGGACGACGTGCGCGCGTGCGAACCCGCGCTGCGCGAAATGCTGATGAACAAGCTGTCGCGCGGCAAGGTCGACGTGCGCATCAACCTGCAGCGCGGCGAACAGAGCATCGGCGCGGGCGCGCTGAACCAGTCGGCGCTCGGTCAGCTCGCCGATCTCGAGCGCGCGGTGCTCGACTCGTTCCCGGGCGTCGGCCGCCTGCGCGCGGGCGAGATCCTGCGCTGGCCCGGCGTGCTGGCCGAGAGCGGCGTGTCGGCTGACGCGATCCGCGACGCGGTGCTCGCATGCGGCAAGGAAGCGATCGGCGAGCTCGTCGTCGTGCGTTCGCGCGAAGGCGCGCAACTGGCGACGATGCTGCTGACGAACGTCGCCGAGATGGAAGCGATCGTCGCGCGCATCACGCCGCTCGTGCCGGAGCTGATCGCGAAGCATCAGCAGAAGATCGTCGAGCGGCTGCAGGAAGCGCTCGGCATCGCGGCACCCGAAGGCAGCGCGTCGATCGTGACGCGCGAGGAAGCCGCGGAGCGCATTCGTCAGGAAGTGACGATGTACGGGATCCGGATCGACATCGCGGAAGAGCTGTCGCGCCTCACCGCGCACCTGAACGAAACGCGCCATGTGATCGAGAAGGGCGGCCGCGTCGGCAAGCGTCTCGACTTCATGATGCAGGAATTGAATCGCGAAGCGAACACGCTCGGCTCGAAGGCGGCGGCGAAGGAACTGGCCGACGCATCGATGGCGCTCAAGCTGTTGATCGAGCAGATGCGAGAGCAAGTGCAAAACCTGGAGTAAAGCAACATGACCGAATCCAACCGCGACGGCCACGCGTCGCATTCGCTGCACAGCGGCGTCTATCCCGGCAACCTGTTCATGGTCGTCGCGCCGTCGGGCGCGGGCAAGTCGACGCTCGTGAATGCGCTGCTGTCGAAGGACAGCGACATCTGCCTGTCGATCTCGTACACGACGCGCAAGCCGCGCCCGGGCGAACAGGACGGCCAGCACTATCACTTCACGACCGTCGACGATTTCCGCACGCGTCACGCGGCGCACGAATTCCTCGAGAGCGCGGAAGTGCACGGCAACTACTACGGCACGTCGCGCGTCTGGATCGAAGAGCAGATGAAGAACGGCCACGACGTGCTGCTCGAAATCGACTGGCAGGGTGCATTGCAGGTGAAGAAGCAGTTCCGCAACGCGGTCGGCATCTTCATCCTGCCGCCGTCGCTCGACGCGCTCGAAGAGCGCCTGAAGAAGCGCGGCCAGGACGAGCCGAACGTGATCACGCGCCGTCTGCTGGCCGCCGGCAGCGAGATCGCGCACGCGTCGGAAGCGGAATACGTGGTGATCAACGAGAATTTCGAGCGTGCGCTCGCGGAGCTCGAATGCATCGTCGCGGCAACGCGCCTGCGCTTTGCTTCGCAGTACGCGCGACACACGGAGCTGTTCATCGAGCTCGGCATCCATCTGCCCCACGCGGATTGACGCGGGGGCAGAGGGACATAAGGTAGAATAAGGACTATATTCAGAAGGAATTACCACCATGGCTCGCATTACCGTCGAAGACTGCCTGAAGCAAATCCCGAACCGCTTCGAACTGGCGCTCGCTGCCACCTATCGCGCGCGGCAGCTCGCGCAAGGCCATACGCCGAAGATCGAAAGCCGCGACAAGCCGACGGTCGTCGCGCTGCGCGAAATCGCCGCCGGCCAGGTCGGCGTCGAGATGCTGAAGAAGGTGCCGGTGTAACGCGCATCCGGCCCGTTCCAGCCATGTAATCCACGCGCGCAACGACTCGACCTGGAGGCGAATATGAGCACCACCCCATCGTCCGCCTCCGCGGATTCGACCACCGAAGCCACGGCCCAGTCGCCTGCGCGCCAGTACATCGACGCGGTCCTCGAACAGTCCTTCCGGCATCTGTTCGGGCCGACCGCCACGCCGGAGCAGCCGCGCAAGCACGGCGTCGTTTCGATTGCGAAACTGACGGCCGCGCTTGCCGAGTATCTCGCTCCGGACGAAATCAAAGAGGTCAAGGCGGCGTTCCACTTCAGCGACGAAGCCCACCTCGGTCAATATCGCCAGAGCGGCGAACCCTATATCACCCATCCCGTCGCCGTCGCGGAAATCTGCGCCGGCTGGAAGCTCGACGCGCAGGCCGTGATGGCCGCGCTGCTGCACGACGTGATGGAAGACCAGGGCGTGACCAAGAGCGAGCTGGCCGAGCGGTTCGGCCCGAAGGTCGCCGAACTGGTCGACGGCCTGTCGAAGCTCGACAAGATGGAATTCCGCAGTCGCGAGGAAGCGCAGGCGGAAAACTTCCGCAAGATGCTGCTCGCGATGGCGCGCGACGTGCGCGTGATTCTCGTCAAGCTCGCCGACCGCCTGCACAACATGCGCACGCTCGGCGCGGTGCCGATGGAAAAGCGTCGCCGCGTCGCGCGGGAAACGCTCGACATCTACGCGCCGATCGCGCACCGGCTCGGGTTGAACAACACGTATCGCGAGCTGCAGGACATGAGCTTCGCGAACTTCAACCCGCATCGCTACGCGACGCTCGAGAAGGCCGTGAAGGCGGCGCGCGGCAACCGCCGCGAAGTGATCAGCAAGATCCTCGAGGCCGCGCAGCGCGCGATGGCCGATGCGAAGATCGATGCCGAAATCACCGGCCGCGAAAAGACCATCTACAGCGTTTACCGGAAGATGCGCGACAAGCAGCTGTCGTTCTCGCAGGTGCTCGACGTGTATGGCTTTCGCGTCGTCGTCGACAGCGCGCTCGACTGCTACACGTGCATCGGCGCGCTGCACGCGCTGTACAAGCCCGTGCCGGGCAAGTTCAAGGACTACATCGCGATCCCGAAGATCAACGGCTATCAGTCGCTGCACACGACGCTCGTCGGCCCGTTCGGCGCGCCGATCGAGTTTCAGGTGCGCACGCGCAAGATGCACGAGATCGCCGAGGCGGGGGTCGCCGCGCACTGGCTGTACAAGAACGGCAGTGCGGATCTCAGCGACGTGCAGAAGCGCGCGCACCAGTGGCTGAAGTCGTTGCTCGACATCCAGAGCGAAGCCGGCGATTCGAGCGAATTCCTCGAGCACGTGAAGATCGACCTCTTCCCCGACGCGGTCTACGTGTTCACGCCGAAGTCGAAGATCATGGCGCTGCCGCGCGGCGCGACGGCGCTCGATTTCGCGTATTCGATCCACAGCGATCTCGGCAACCAGTGCGTGGCCGTGAAGATCAACAACGAGCTGCTGCCGCTGCGCACCGAGCTGAAGAGCGGCGACATCGTCGAGGTGATCACCGCGCCGTATTCGAAGCCGAACCCTGCATGGCTCGGCTTCGTGCGGACCGGCAAGGCACGCTCGGCGATTCGTCACTACCTGAAGACGATGCGGTTGAACGAGTCCGTGCAGCTTGGCGAGCGGCTCGTCGACCAGAGCCTGAAGGGCTACGGCCTCGCGCTGGCTGACGTCGAGCCGGAAGTGTGGGAGAAGCTCGTGCAGTGGACGGGCAACAAGAGCCGTCAGGAAATTTTCGCGGACATCGGCCTTGGCCGCCGCGTTGCCGCGGTGATGGCCAAGCGCATCGAGGTGCTGATGAGCGGCCGCGACGCGGACGACGATCTGCCGAAGTCCGAGCGGCATCCCGCGCATCATGCGCCGCCGGTCGTGATTACCGGCACCGAAGGGATGTCGGTGCAGTTGTCGGCATGCTGCCGGCCGATTCCGGGTGACGCCATCATGGGTTACATCGGCATTGGTCTGGGGATGGCGATTCATACGACCGATTGCCGTGTCGCGCAGCGTATTCATCGGCGCGATCCGGGCCGCTGGATCGACGTCGAATGGGCGCCGCAGCCGGGCCGCCTGTTCGATGTCACGGTGAAGGCGCTCGTGAAGAACACGAAGGGCATCTTTGCGCGCGTGGCGGCGGACATCACGTCGGCCGACGCGAACATCGTTCACATCGCAATGGACGAGGACCTGACGCACGAATCGACGGTGCTGCGCTTCGTGATCCAGGTCAGCGACCGCGTGCATCTCGCGAATGTGATGCGGCGCGTGCGAACCAACCCGGACGTGATGCGGATCATGCGCGAGCGGTCCACCGACGATGGTGCGCATGCGCGCCACGACGGCGGCATGCGCATCGAGCGCGAGCGGCAGGATTATTGACGCGTGCCCGTTGCGGGCGATCGATCAGCGGCGGCCAATGGCCGCCGTTTTCATTGGTGCTGCTGAGCGAAACTGTGGCGTAGCCGGGGCCTTCCGAGGTCGGTCGGGCGAACGATGCCATGACGCGAGCAAGGGGTGAGGGGGAGGCAGAAAAGAAAAAGGGCTTTCCCGGAGGAAAGCCCTTTTAAGATGGCGCGGCTGGCAGGATTCGAACCCACGACCCCTTGGTTCGTAGCCAAGTACTCTATCCAACTGAGCTACAGCCGCACGCAAAGCGGTACTGCTTAACTGTCGGAACCTTCTGCGATGGGAAGGTCCCCAAAAAGGTGGCGCGGCTGGCAGGATTCGAACCCACGACCCCTTGGTTCGTAGCCAAGTACTCTATCCAACTGAGCTACAGCCGCACGCAAAAACAAAAAGCTACTACTTCGAACTGAAAGGGCCTTCGGTTGGGAAGGCCCTCGAAAAAAGTGGCGCGGCTGGCAGGATTCGAACCCACGACCCCTTGGTTCGTAGCCAAGTACTCTATCCAACTGAGCTACAGCCGCACGCAGAAGCGAAATTATAGCAGGGTTGTATAAAAAGGGAAGCC
Organism: Burkholderia sp. YIM B11467; assembly: GCF_052952715.1. Classification (NCBI taxonomy): domain Bacteria; kingdom Pseudomonadati; phylum Pseudomonadota; class Betaproteobacteria; order Burkholderiales; family Burkholderiaceae; genus Burkholderia; species Burkholderia sp. YIM B11467. The sequence continues at coordinate 241,037 of NZ_JBQVSQ010000003.1, read as the reverse complement.
TTATTCGCGAATTACGCTGCTTGGCCTTGCCGGGGCGCCCATCGTGTACCCTTGGAGCATCAATCATCCCGGTTTTGAATCTGCATCATGAACAAGGCGTTTGTCAAAGAGTCGGACGGTGACGACGACGATCTCGACCAGGCTCAACCCGCGATTCCGGTGGGCGCGAAGAACTACATCACGCCGGCCGGCCACAAGCGGCTGCGGGACGAGTTGCTGAGCCTGATCGACGTCGAGCGCCCCGAGGTCGTGCGGCTCGTGTCGTGGGCCGCGTCGAACGGCGATCGGTCGGAGAACGGCGACTACATCTACGGCAAGCGGCGGCTGCGCGAGATCGATCGCCGCATCCGCTTCCTGACGAAGCGGCTCGATCTCGCTGAAGTCGTCGACGCGAGCCGGCAGGAGAATGTCGACCAGGTGTTCTTCGGCGCCACGGTCGATTACGAGACCCCGGACGGCGAGGATCACACGATCACGATCGTCGGGATCGACGAGGTCGATCTCGACCACGGCTGCGTCAGCTGGATTTCGCCGGTCGCGCGTGCGCTGATCAAGGCGAAGATCGGCGATACCGTGACGCTGATGACGCCGGCCGGCCCGCAGCCGATCGACGTGCTCGACGTCCGTTACCCGGCATCGGGCAAGGCCTGAGCGGCGGCCGGGTTAGTCCGGCAAAGAAAAAGCGCCCCATCGGGGCGCTTTCTTGTTCGGCGTGCAGCGAATGTGCCGGTCGCTCAGAAGCGATGACGCATGCCGGCCGTGACCGCGATCTGCTTGTTGGTCGATGACGCGGCGCCCAGCCCGTTGATGTTGGCGCCGAGGTCGAGGCCGTCGTTGTTGACCTTCTGGAATTCGCCCTGCAGGTAGACGTCGGTGCGCTTCGACAGCGCGTAGTCGGCTTGCAGGTTGAACTGGTGCCAGGTCGGCTTGTCGCCGGCCAGACGGCCTTGCGTGTACGTGTAGGAGCCGGCGAGCGACAGCGCCGGCGTCAGCGCATAGCGGCCGTTCAGTTCATAGTTGCTGAAGCGCGCGGTTCCGCCGAGGCCCGTGATGCCGCCAGACACGCCGGACTGTCCCGCGCTGATCGCGCGGATGCTGGTGAGGCGCGTCTGCGTGAACACGAAGCCGACCGTGGCGGGGCCGAACCCGTAATTCAGGCCGGCGCCCCAGGTGCGCTGCACGCGCGACGCGAAGGTCCAGTCGCCGGTCACCGCGCCCGGATCGGTCGCGGCCTGCGCGAGTGCGTTCACGTTGCTGTTCAGCTGCAAATAGGCCGCGGCGAAGTTGAAGCCCAGGTAGCTGTACGACACGCCGCCGCTATACGCGCGGTTGTTCGCGAAAGACGTCGAGTTGGAGAACCCGTACAACGCGCCGAACTTGAGGCCGCCGTAGTTCGCGCTCTGGTACTTGACCGCGTTGTTGATCCGGAACGAGTTGTTCAGGTTGTCGTTGTCGAACGGGTGGGCGAACTGGGTGCCGCCGTACTGCGTCCCGGTCAGCGACAGCGGCCCGAGATAATCGACGACGCTGTCGTACTGACGGCCCAAGGTCAGCGAACCGTAGCTGTTGTGCGATAGGCCGACAAACGCCTGCCTGCCGAATTCGCGGCCGTTTTGCTTCAGCGCGCCGTTATTGATGCCGAAACCATTTTCCAGCGTGAAGATCGCTTTCAGGCCGCCGCCGAGATCTTCGGTGCCGCGCAAGCCCCAACGGCTGCCGTTGACCGAACCGCTCGTTTCCTGCCAGTTGCTGTGGCCGCCCTGATTGTTCGTGTAGGTGATGCCTGCATCGATCAGGCCGTATAGCGTAACGCTGCTTTGTGCATGTGCTGCAGTAACGAATACACCCGACAACGCGGTGACGATCAGGGTTTTTTTCATGGATCTGTCTCCAAACAGGATGATGTCGATCGAACCTGCTGCGGACTGGCATGTTTTGCTTGACGCTTTTGCCGGCCCGGCAGAGCGGCGGTGCGCTTATCAGAAAGCCATCTTCAGTGTACGGAGTGCGCGGAGCGGGGGAGGATCACGCTTTAAGCAATAATGTATTTTGGAATCCGCAAAGATCGGCTGGCTGGCGCAAACGATTGCCCATCAAGGGTTTGCGGCGGTGCAGCGAAAAAAATGGCGATCAGGACTACGTAACGGGCGTTGCGTGATCGCGACAACGATCAGCGGCGGGCGGTGGGGGCCGTAGCGCGATTATTGACACATCGGCAATAGAGGTTTGTGTGGAGCATGAATAATGAAAGGTTGTTATCTCGTTATACTGCGATCTCTGCTTTCCGAAGCAGACTTTTTCGTTGACGGAAAAGATCTCCAAACCTTTGTCGGCGCGACTTCCCAGTCGCGCTTTTTTTTTGCCCCGCTTCCGGTGCGCTATTGCGCGTACGAGCGCCGCTTGCGCTTGGCCGCAGGCGCGGCTTCCTCGGTTTCGGTCATCGGGGGCGTGTAGGTCCAGTCTTCCATCACGTAGTGACGGGCATCCAGTGGCGATGCGAGCAGGTTCTGCCAGTGATCGCCGTGCCAGGTCGTATCGAACTCGGTGTCGCACGGCGCTTCACGAGCGGACTCGGCCAGGGCGCGGGACTTGCGGCGTACGCGTCCGAGCCGGCTCGCGAAGCGCTTGATTCCGTCCAGCCACATGACCCTCTCCTTCCTTTCGGCGTTGAGGCAGCATGTCAATGTCCCCGGGTTTGCGCAACCCGAAAAAACCCCGAGGATTTTACCGAGTCGATTTGTCCCCGGTAGGAATTTCATGGGAAAGATTATATGTGAACCGATCCCGGTAATGTTGACAGGTTTTTGGTGCGAATCAATTAATTAAAGGCGACGGTGTACCGATTCCAATGACATTAGCTCTTTTTTGATAAAACGGTCGCTAAAAATTTCCTTGACGCACCCGGATTGTCCAATTTATAAAGTCAGCACTCCGTCCTCGGGCGGCGTGCTGGTGCAGGTGCTGGCGCAATGTTTCGGGATTTCGGGAAACGGCTATAAAAATAGCTTTTTTGATCTAATCGAGTGGGGAACGAAGACATGGATACCGGTATCGTGAAATGGTTTAACGATGCTAAAGGTTTCGGCTTTATTACGTCGGACAATGGCGGTGAAGATTTGTTTGCGCACTTTTCCGAAATCAAGATGGACGGCTTCAAGACGCTGAAGGAAAACCAGCGTGTTTCGTTCGACGTCAAAGTCGGGCCGAAAGGCAAGCAGGCAGCGAATATCCAGGCGGTCTGACGCGCCGCGCATTGCCGATCACGTCCGGCCCCCGCTTCGCGGGGGCTTTTTGCTTTGTGGGGACGGAACATTCCGGTCCGGGCTGGCCGGGAGCACGCATGCCGGTGCATACTCACGGAAGCACCGTTTTCCTGTCTCTTCATGTCCGATTCCCGTCCGTCCGATCCCGCCAGCGAGCAGCCGCTCGTCTTCGTCGACCTTGAAACCACCGGCGGATCGCCTGCCGAGCACCGCATCACCGAAATCGGCGTGGTCGAAATCGGCCCGCTCGGCGTGTCGACGTGGACGACGCTCGTCAATCCGGACCAGTCGATTCCGCCGTTCATCCAGCAACTGACGGGCATTTCGGACGCGATGGTGCGCGACGCACCGTCGTTTGCGTCGCTTGCGCCAGCGCTGTTCGAGCGGCTCGACGGCAAACTGTTCGTCGCGCACAACGCGAGTTTCGACCGCGGTTTCCTGCGCGCCGAATTCGAGCGTGCCGGCCTCGCGTTCAATCCCGATGTGCTGTGTACGGTGCGGCTGTCGCGCGCGCTGTTTCCGCGCGAGTCACGCCATGGGCTCGACGCGTTGATCGAACGGCATGGCCTCGTTCCGGCTGCGCGCCACCGGGCGCTGGCGGATGCCGACCTGATCTGGCAGTTCTGGCGCCAGTTGCACGACATCGTGCCGCTCGAGCGGCTGCGCGACCAGATCGCGCGCACGACGCGCCACTTCCGTCTGGGCGGCGACTTGACCGAGGCCTGGCTCGATACCGCGCCCGCCGGGTGCGGCGCGTATGCGCTGTTCGGGGAGGGTGACGCGGCGCTCTACGTCGGCCGTAGCGTGCGCGTGCGGCAGCGGCTGCGCGCGTTGCTGACCGGCGAGCGCCGATCGTCGAAGGAAATGCGGCTCGCGCAGCAGGTGCGGCGCGTCGAATGGCGCGAGACCGGCAATGAACTGGGTGCGATGCTCGCCGAAGCGCAATGGATCGCGCGGCTGCGCCCGTCGTACAACCGGCGTCCCGCGGCGGACACCGCCCGTGCCGGCGGTGCGCCCTGGCCGTTCGAGGGCGCCGTCGCGTTCGAGGCGCACGGCGAGCGCCGTCTGTTTCACGTGATCGACGGCTGGCGCTATCTCGGCTCGGCGGAGTCGCTCGACGCGGCTGCGCGGCTCGTGGCCGACGCGGAAGACGGCGCGTTCGAACCCTTCACCCACCGCCTGCTGCAGACGCATCTCACGCGCGGCCTGCAATTGATTCCGCTCGCTGCGCTCACGCCCGCGGGTTGAGCGCAGCGGCGCGATACGCGCCTCGCCGTGTCAGCCGATCGCGCTTGCGCCGCCGGCCGAGCAGACGTGCGACAGCGCGGTGTCGAGTGCTTGGGTCTGCGTGGAGTCGTAGCGCGTGAGCGTCTTCCAGTTCGCGATGCTGCGCGCGAGCCGCGCCTGGCAATCGGGCGCATTGCGCAGTGGCGCGACCTGGGCGAGGCCGGCGAGCATTTTCTGCGTCAACCGGTCGAGCGCCGGGCGCGTGCTGGTCGCGAGATCGGGCGGCGTGCCTTCGGGTGGCCGCGTCGCGCGCCAGGTCGCGAACAGGGCGTTCTGCACGTCCTTGCTCGCGGCGATCTGATCCTCGAAGAACTGTCGTGCGAACGCAGGATCGACGCCTGCCTGTGCCGCGAGCTTTTCGACCGATGCGAGCAGGGCCGCTTCGCGCGGCTGGTCCTCGATCGCCTTGTGATTCGCCCATTTCCAGCGCGCGACCGGTTCGGCGAGCGCGAGGCGCTGCGACGCGAGCGCGACCACGTTGGTGAGGGCGGTGTCGTCGCCGTCCGCGCTGGCGATGCGCGGCGACGACAAGAGGGCGACGCCGAGCGCGGCGACAGCAACGCTGGCACGAATGGCTTGCTTCATCGGAATGATCGGGAGAGCCGGGCGGGCCGGAGGTGGAAAACCAGAAGAATAGACGAAGACAGTCGCGCGGCGTAGCGACGCGACAGGAGAATCAGCAGGCGAGCTGATCCGGCACCGTCAGGCTGTTGCGGCCCGGGTGCGAGGCGAATTGCGCGCGATGCGCAGAGATGAACCGCACGATAGCGATGATCGACACGTGGCGGTTACAGAACCGAACAGGCGTTCACTTCGGCGAGTACAGCTTGTGCTGCTCGTCGAAGAATGCCCGAACGTGCTCGGGCAATTCGGCGAGGAATTCCACGCCGACGGGTTCCGGATCCGGGCTCATCACTTGCTCGGGCGGTGGCATGCGAGTTGGTCTTTCGTCCATGGTCGTTTCTCCAGCAGGTTGGATAATTATCAACCTCGTGCTTGGATTTATGCCAGAGGCGAATCGTTAGATTTTGTCTCTGTTGTATTAACGGCACATGCGCTGTGATGCGAAGTGCGATGCCGACTATTGCATCGTGCGCAATCGGCAACAATCGGGCCGCTTGTTATACTTGCGCGCACTTTTTCCTGGGCCGCGATGAAACGAACGACGCGATGGATCAGCCTCGTCTGGCTGGCGCTGGTACTGAACGTACTGTCGCCCGTCATCGGCTACGCGCGTCTTGCGTCGAGCGGTTCCGGCGAGCTCACGCTCGAGTTGTGCAGTGCAGCGGGCGCTCGCCAGATCGTGCTCGCGCAGGCGGGCGACGACCGCGACACGTCGTCGTTCGACCATGCCGGCGTACCGCACTGCGTGTACTGCCCGGGCTTCGCGGCGAACGTCGCGCTCGGCACGAGCCTGCCCGCGATGCCGGGCTTCGTGCGGACCTTCGCCTACCGCGCGGCCGCCCCGGCCGTTCCCGATTTTCCCCGCAAGGGCATCCGTCTCGCGCAGCCGCGCGCCCCGCCTGAAAACGCCTCGATCTGATTGATGTCGTTCGCGCGCCCCGGTGGCGCGCGTGCCGCCCGCGGCCGGGTCCGCGTGCCGCGCCGTCCGTGCGCGGCGCGCGCTCGCGTCCGGCGGCGTCCGATCACGTTTTCAGGAAATCATTCATGTTGTCTACCTTCGCCGCGCGGCCGTCGCGCGGACGGCTCGCGCTCGCGTGCGCGGCCGCTTTTGCGTGGCCTGCCGCCCATGCGGCCTCGACGGACGACGCACGCGTCGATCCCGCTCGCAGTGGTGCTGATCGTCCCGCCGGTGCCGCGGCGCCGGCTTCCGCTGGTGCCGCCGTGCCGGCCGCGCCGGCCGGCGATACGCTGACCGCCGTCAGCGTCACCGCGCAGCGGCAACCCGTCGATCCGGATACGCCGGCCGTCGTCCAGTCGATCACGCGCGAACAGATCGATGCGCACACCAACGTCACCACCGAGGACGCGCTGAAGTACGCGCCGAACCTGATGGTCCGCAAACGCTATATCGGCGACCGCAACAGCGTGTTTGCGGGCCGCGACTTCAACGAACTGCAGAGCGCGCGCGGGCTCGTCTACGCCGACGGCGTGCTGCTGTCGAACCTGCTCGGCTCGAGTTATGCATACCCGCCGCGCTGGTCGCTGATCCCGCCTGACGACATCGCGCGCGTCGACGTGCTTTATGGCCCCTTTTCCGCGCTGTATCCCGGCAACTCGATCGGCTCGACCGTGCTGCTCACGACGCGCCAACCGGAAAAGCTCGAGGCGTCGCTGTCGACGCAATTCTTCACGCAGCGCTACCACGACGGCTACGGATTCGCGGACAGCTTCGGCGGCAACCACCAGACCGCGCGGATCGCGAACCGCGTCGGCCGGTTCTGGTTCGCGTTGTCGCTCGACCGGCTGGAGAACAACGGCCAGCCGATGCAGTATGCGAGCCCCAATTCGGCCTACAACCCGAAGCTGGGCGCCGCCGTGCCCGTGACGGGCGCCGCGACCGACATCGGGCCCAACGGCAAGCCGCGGACGATCGTCGGCGCGCAGACGATCGAGCGGACCGAACAGATCAACGAGACGGTCCGGATGGGCTACGCGTTCACCGACCACGTCGATGCGACGCTCACGCTCGGGCACTGGGAGAACCATTACCGGCAGCACGGCGAAACCTTCCTGCGCGATGCGGCCGGCAACCCGGTCTACGGCGGCAACGTGTCGATCGGCGGCCGGAACATGACCGTCGCGCCGAATGCATTCGCGCCGCAGCGCGGCGACCAGGAGAACTGGCTGTACGCGCTCGGCCTGAACGGCCGGCTCGATTCCGGCTGGCGACTGTCGGGCGTTGTGTCCGCGTACGACGTGTCGCGCGACGTGCTGCGCGCGGCGTCGACCGTGCAAGGCGGCGCGGGTACGCTGTTCCAGGGCGACGGCACGGGCTGGCGCACGCTTGACCTGAAGGCCGAGGCGCCGGAAGTGAAAGGCCACACGTTCACGTTCGGCTATCACTACGACAACTACTTCCTGCGCAACGTCACGTACAACACGGCCGACTGGCTGGCCGGGCCGACCACGTCGCTGTCGAGCGTCTATCGCGGCGACACGCGCACGCAGGCGCTGTTCGGGCAGGACGCGTGGCGCTTTGCGCCGGGCTGGCTCGCGACGCTCGGGCTGCGCTACGAGCGCTGGGATGCGTACGGCGGCGCGCTCGGCAACGCGGCGGGCACGCTCGGTTATGCGGACCGCGGCGCGAACGCGCTGTCGCCGAAAGTCGCGCTGCAATGGGACGCGACGGACGTCTGGCGCTTCCGGCTGTCGTTCGCGACCGGCACGCGTTTCCCGACGGTCGGCGAACTGTTCCAGGGCACGATCTCGAACAACGCGATCGTCAACAACAACCCGAACCTGCGGCCTGAAAAGGCGATCGACTGGGACTTCACGGCCGAACACGACGTGGGCGTCGGTGTCGTGCGCGCCAGCGTGTTCCAGAGCGACCTGCGCGACTCGATCTACAGCCAGACAACCGTGTCGGGCGCGTCGACCGTCACCAACATCTCTAACGTCGACCGCGTACGCGTGCGTGGCGTCGAACTTGCGTTCAGCGGCGAAAACGTCGGGCTGCGCGGGCTCAATCTCGATGCCAACGTGTCGGCAAGCAATGCGCAGATCCTCGCCGATGCCGCGAACCCCGCGTATGTCGGCTCGCGCTTTCCGCGTATTCCACGCATGCGCGCGAACCTGCTCGCGTCGTATCGCTTCGACGAGCATTGGCTCGCGAGTGTCGGCGTGCGTTATTCGGGCCGCCAGTTCAACACGCTCGACAACAGCGACGTGAATCCGGATGTCTACGGCGGCACGAGCGGGTTCACGGTCGTCGACCTGAAGGCGCGCTACCGCTTCGATCGTCACTGGACCGCGTCGGTCGGCATCGACAACCTGACGGACCGACGTTACTACGTGTTCCACCCGTATCCGGGCCGCACTTTCTATGGAGAACTGAAATGGTCGCTGTGAAGTCGTTCGCGGCAGGCTGCGCGCTGTGGCTCGCGGCGCTGTCGTCTGCCGGCGCGCACGACGTGCCGAAGGCCGTCGATCCGCATGCCGCGCACATGAGCATGCAGGCCGCGCCTGCGCAGCAGAAGCAGCCGCTCGCGACGGGCGCGACGTTCGACGCGCGTCACCGGTTGTGGGTCGCGTGGGTCGAAGGCGCGCACGTCGTCGTCGCGCATTCCGACGATGCGGGCCGCACATTATCAGCGTCCGTCACCGTCAACGTGATGCCGGAGCCGATCTACACGAGTGCGGAGAATCGCCCGAAGATCGCGACGAGTCCGGATGGGCGCGCGGTGTACGTGTCGTGGTCGATGCCGCTCGATGCGCCGTACACGGGCATGGTGCGCTTCTCGCGATCGCTCGACGGCGGCGCGACCTGGAGCGTGCCCGTTACCGTGCACCGCGACCGGCAGGCGATCACGCACCGCTTCGACATGATGGCCGTCGATCCGGCCGGCAACATCGCGATCGCCTGGATCGACAAGCGCGATCTCGTTGCGGCGAAGGCGGCGGGGCAGGCGTACGAAGGCGCGGCCGTCTACTACGCGGTGTCGCGCGACGGCGGCGCATCGTTCGAACCCGAGCGCAAGGTGACCGACCACACGTGCGAATGCTGCCGGATCGCGATGGCGATCGATCCGACCGGACGCATCGAGGCCGTGTGGCGCAACGTGTTCCCGGGGCAGATCCGTGATCACGCGCTTGCGGTGCTGCCCGTATCGGCGTCGGAGCCGGTCGTGCCGGTGCGCGCGACGTTCTCGAACTGGCACGTCGAGGCGTGCCCCGAGCATGGGCCGGCGCTGGCGATCACGCCGGACGGCACGCGCCATCTTGCCTGGTTCGGTGTCGTCGACGGTCGTGCCGACGTGTTCTATTCGCGTATCGGCGCCGATGGCCGGCCGCGCGGCACGCCGTGGGCATTCGGCGCGAATCCTGCGGTGCCCGGCGAGCAGGCGTCGCATGCGGCGCTCGTCGCGCGCGGCGACGTCGTGTGGCTCGCATGGAAGGCGTTCGACGGCGACACGATGCAGATCAAGCTGCGCCGGTCGGACGATCGCGGCGAGCACTGGTCGGCGCCGCGCGTGATCGCGTCGACGTCGGGCGCGAGCGACAACCCGCAACTGCTCGACGACGCGGGCCGCATCTACCTGTCATGGCGCACGCGCAACGATGGCTATCGGCTGATCGCCGTGGAGGGCGCGCAATGAAACGGCTGATTGCGTTGATCGGCATCGTGCTCGCGAGCGTGCCGGCGTGGGCCGGCGGCGAACTGCAACCGCTGCGCGCGCCCGACGTCGCGCAGTTGTATGCGACGGCGCACGAGCGGCCGCTGGCGGTCGAGATCTGGTCGCTCGATTGCGGATACTGTCGCGAGAACGCCGCGCATCTGGTCGCGTGGCAGCGCCGTCATCCGGAGGTGCAACTCGCGATGGTCGTGATGGATGCGTACGACGACAATGGCGGGGCGATCTCGCAGGCGCTCGCGCAGATGAACCTGCCGCCGCGGGTCGCGCAGTATGCGAACGCGGAGCCGATGCCCGAGCGTCTGCGGGCGGCGCTCGATGCGGGATGGCGAGGGGAAATGCCGCGTACCGTGTGGATCGGACGCGATGGCGCACGCGAAGCGCGCAGCGGATTGCTGACGGCCGACGTGCTCGACGGCTGGTTGCAGCGCGCGAAGCGCTGAAACAGCTGGTGGCGCGCGGCGAACGGGCCGCGCGCCGGCCTGATGCGAAAACGCGCCCGAAGGCGCGTGGAGAGAATCGTCAGGCCGCTCGCTTGAATAGCCGGATCACGAACAGCAGGATCACTGCGCCGACGACCGCGACGATCACCGAGCCGATGAAGCCGCTGCCGATGCTGATGCCGAGCAAGCCGGCGAGCCAGCCGCCGATCACCGCGCCGACGATCCCGACGATGATGTCGACGATCAGCCCGAAGCCGCCGCCCTTGACGAGCAAGCCGGCAAGCCAGCCGGCGATCGCGCCGATGATGAGCCACATAATCAAACCATGAGTCATGGTGATGTCCTCTCCTTGGGTTGAGTCGAAATGACCGGACGCCGGCTGTCGCGCCGCAAGCTGGGTAAGGGCGGCATTGCGACCCGCCGCGCCGCCCACGCAATGTAACGCGATAGACGGGTCAGAATCGTTAAGTAATGTTATGCACCCTTATCCGGATTTTCCAGGAAATTTGTCTGCCCAAGGCGCGGCGCGTGCGCGGACGATGCGCGGCGAAATGAATCTGTAAGAAATGGTCGGCGGTGACGTCCATGGTTCGGCCGCTTCACCGTTCGTGCGTCGATGCCGGCATACCCGCCTCGGGCAGTCCGTCGCTTGCGTCGGCGATCAGCCGTGCGACGGTCGCGGTATCGCCGATCGCCTCGATCGACAGCAGTGCGAAACGGGCAAGAAAGAGCGACGCATCGGCTTCGCCGATACGGGTCATCGTGCGGCACAGGTCGGTGTAGAGCGTGTCGCGTTCGGCGTCGGTCATCATGCGGTCTCCTGAAGATCGGTTGGCGCGTTCGGATGCAGTGCGCGCTCGAGCGCGGCGGCCACGTCGTCGGCGCGAGCGTCGTGCCAGCGGCCGAGGACGTGCCCGTCCGGACGCACGAGATAGACGGTGCCGTCGCGTGCGCCGTACAGGTCGAACAGCCGGCCGTCGTCGTCATGGCCGCCGCAGGCCGGTTGCTGCGGCGCCGCGTGCCGTGCGAGCGTGACGAGCGCGAACGGGATCCGCGCATTCTGCAGACGTCGTTCGAGATCGGCCAGCGATGGATCGGGGGCGCCGTCGGCCGTAAAGCAGAGCGCGGTGAAGCGCGCGGCGACGAGATCGGTCAGGTGGCTGCGGCGCGTGTCGCGGCCATGCGTCGCGTACAGCGTCAGCGGGCACTCCGCGAGCACCGTGCCGGGCGCCGGGCCGGCCGAGAACGTATCGCGTTCGGCCGCGTTGAGCGGCGACGTCGAATACGCGATTGCCGACGTCTGGCGCGGGTTGATCAGCGAACGCAGTGCCGGATGCCGGACCGCGAGCGTCAGCACCGCCTTGCGCATCAGCTCGAATGCAAACGACGGCGGCGCCATGAACTCGGTGCTCTTCGTGCCGTAGCGCAGGTTCTCGTGCGTCGCGAACACGCGCTCGTCCGAGTAGCTGTCGAGCAGCGCCTCCGATGCGATACCGTGGAGCACGTACGCGAGTTTCCACGCAACGTTGTCCGCATCGTCGATGCCCGAATTCGCGCCGCGCACGCCGAAGATCGGCACGAGATGCGCGGCGTCGCCGCAGAACAGCACGCGGCCGTGCCGGTAGCGCTCGAGCGTCAGCGCGTTCGCCTTGTAGATCGTGATCCAGATCGGCGACCAGTCGCCGCGCTCGTCCATCATGTCGAGCAGGTTCTGCACGCGCGGGATCACGTTCTCCGGCTTCACGGCTGCTTCGGCATCCTCGTCATCGCGCAGCTGGTAGTCGATCCGCCACACGTTGTCGGGTTGCTTGTGGACGAGCACGGTCGAACCCGGGTTCGACGACGGATCGAAGTACGCGAGCCGTTCGGTCGGCCGGTCGCTGTCGAGCGCGATGTCGACGATCACATAACGACCCTCGTAGCTCGTGCCCTGGAGCGACAGGCCGAGCGCGTCGCGCATCGTGCTGCGTCCGCCGTCGCACGCGACGACCCAGTCGGCGTCGAGCGCGTAGCCGCCGTGCGGCGTGTCGACGTCCAGACGCACGCCGTTCGGCTGCCGGGTCACGCCGGTGACCTTCGTCTGCCAGCGGATCTCGATGAGCTCGGGGCGGCGCAGCGCGGCGTCGAGCAGGAACTGCTCGATGTGATACTGCGCGAGATTGACCATCGGCGGCAGCTTCTGGTTTTCGTCCTGCGGCATCGTGAAATGCAGAACTTCGTCGCGACGATAGAAGCTGCGTCCGCCGGTCCATGGCAGCCCCACGCGCAGGAAGTCGTCGAGCGCGCCGAGCCGCTCGATGATCTCGAGGCTGCGCCGCGAGATGCAGATTGCGCGGCTGCCGTGGCAGACCGCATCGTCAGCCTCGATCAGCACGCTGCGGATGCCGTGGTTCGCGAGACCGAGCGCGACGGCGAGGCCCACAGGGCCGCCGCCGACGATCGCGATGCGATGCCGGTGCGTATCGATGCCGGCGTCGCGGGCCGGCAGGTGCGCGGGATAGCGCTTGGCGACGAACGGATAGGGCTTGAATTCGATGGCCATCGTTGGCTTCCAGGGTAGTCCGGTTCGACATGCGCGCATCGGTGGTGCGATGCGTGCAACAGGTCGCTGCAGTATGGAAGCCGGCCGGACCGCCGCTGTCCCCATTCCGGGTACAGCGTCGCGCTGGAATCATCCCGCTGCGCTTGCGGCGGGCAGATCGGGCAGGGGCGGGCTCAGGGCTGCATGCACAGCGCGAACAGCTCGCGCTGGCTCGAGATGCCGAGGCGCCGGTATGCGCGCTTCTGGTAGGTGACGACGCTCGATGCCTTCACGCCGATCGTCTCGCCGATCTCGTGCGCGGTCTGGCCTTCGAGTACGCCGCGCAGCACGTCGAGTTCTCGCTTGGACAATGCGGGGCATGCGTTGCGCAGTCGCGCGAGCATCCGTTGCGGGATGCCGATCTGCGCCGCGCCGGCAAGCGCGTAGTGATGCTTCGCGGCCTGCGCGATCAGCGGCGCGAGCGCTTCGATCGATGCGATCTCGCGCGGCTGGAACGCACCGCTGCGATGCGCACGGTACAGGTTGAGTGACAGCCAGACCGCATCGCCGGGCTGCATCAGCAGCGCCAGCCGGTCGGACACATCGGGGCCGCGATAGCAGGCGGCGCGATACGCTTCGTGACCGATTTCGTCGCCGGTCTGCTGATGCAGCAGAAGGTCATGACGACGTGCGCCGCGATGCGCGCTCGACACGATCTGCTGGTTGCCGTCGAGCGCGTAGAAATGTCGCGCGTAGGTGTCGGCGATGTCGCGCAGGTAGCGGCCGCCGCGATGATCGGCGACCGACATCGTGCGCGGGCGGTTGCCGAATTCGTACGCGAAGATCGTGCACTGCGTGATCGACAGCGCATCGTCGAACAGTTTCAGGACCTCGGCCGCGAACGCGTTCGGATCGTTGCCGCCGATCGCGGCGACGAGGCCCGTCGCGCGGGATACGTCCAGTTGCCCGGTGAGATTCGGTCGCTCGAGACGCCAGGTGCGCATGATGCGAAGGAGAGGGCGGAGTGGTCCGGCGATTGTAATCGGCGGCGCGCGGCACGTGAGTCGGGAGATGCCCGCAAGCGGAGATGGCGGGGAGAGGACGGGCGCACGATTTCGGCGCCGGAAAAGAGAAAAGGTCTGACAAGCGATGCTTGTCAGACCTTTATGTCTTGGTGCCGGAGATAGGAGTCGAACCTACGACCTTCGCATTACGAATGCGCTGCTCTACCAACTGAGCTACACCGGCAGCAGAGAAATGAAATTATATGGTCAAATCCGAGATCTTGGCAATAGGTTTTGCGAACTTTTTTTCAGCTTGCTGCTGCTGCTTCGCGAAACCATCGATCCGGCGGACTTCCCGCTTTCACTTCACTTCACCGCGATGCGACCGGTCAGGGCCACATCGCGAGGCGCGATTCTACTTGTGTCTCGCACCTCCGTCCAGTGCTGCAGTGCAAATTATTTCGCGTCGTCGTGATAACCGGTCACACGCTCGACTTCGTTCTTCGAACCGAGGAACACGGGCACGCGCTGGTGCAGGCCCGTCGGCTGCACGTCCATGATGCGCTGCGTGCCGGTCGTCGCGGCGCCGCCCGCCTGTTCGACGATGAACGACATCGGATTCGCTTCGTACATCAGGCGCAGCTTGCCCGGGCGATCCGGCGTGCGCTTGTCGGCCGGGTACATGAAGATGCCGCCGCGGTTCAGGATACGGTGCACGTCGGCGACCATCGACGCGATCCAGCGCATGTTGAAGTTGTCGCCGCGCGGGCCGTCCTTGCCGGCGTTCAGTTCGTCGACGTAGCGCTTGACCGGGTCGTACCAGTGGCGCGCGTTCGATGCGTTGATCGCGTATTCGCGCGTGTCGGCCGGGATCTGCATGTTGCTCTGCGTGAGCACCCACGAGCCGACTTCGCGGTCGAGCGTGAAGCAGTTCACGCCGTTGCCGGTCGTCAGCACGAATACCGTCTGCGGGCCGTAGACGGCGTAGCCGGCCGCGACCTGCTGCGTGCCGGGTTGCAGGAACGATTCCTCGGTGGCCTGCTTGCCGTCCGGGCAGCGCAGCACCGAGAAGATCGTGCCGATCGACACGTTCACGTCGATGTTCGACGAGCCATCGAGCGGGTCGAACACGAGCAGGTATTCGCCGCGCGGGTAGTTCGCGGGGATCGGGAAGAACGTTTCCATTTCTTCCGACGCCATCGCGGCGAGGTTGCCGCCCCATTCGTTCGCGTCGAGCAGGATTTCGTTCGACAGGATGTCGAGCTTCTTCTGCACTTCGCCCTGGACGTTCTCGGTGCCGGCAGTGCCGAGCGCTTCGCCGAGCGCGCCCTTCGACACGTTGTAGCTGATCGCCTTGCACGCGCGTGCGACGACTTCGATCAGCAGGCGCAGGTCGGCGGGGAGGTTGTTGGTCTCACGTTGCTGTTCGATCAGGAATTTCGACAGCGTGGTGCGGCGGGCAATGGACATGACAGACTCCGAAAGGCCAAAAGAATCCTTGAATGGCCGTAATTTTACCCGCCGCGCTTTCCGTGCCGCCGGCTTTTTTCGTCCGGTTACATGGCCGGGCGGCCGAGTCGGCCCGGTTTCAGGCGTCGGCGCCAGGCGGAATGCGCATGGTCGCGGCGGCCAACCGCGCGGTCAGACCCCGCGATTGGCCCCGGTGTTGGTTGCATTCGTGCAATAAAAAAGCCGGCGCCGCGACAGGCGGCGCCGGCTGTATCGCGCGTACGCGGCGCGGTCGGTTGCGTTATGCGAGCGCCTTCTCGACGATCTCGCGCACGTCGCGCGATTTCGCACCGGCGGCGACCTGCTCGAGCGCTTCGCGCATCCGGTCGCGCAGGGCGGGCGTGTAGCGGCGCCACAGTTCGAGCGAGCGGGCGAGGCGCGCCGCGACCTGCGGGTTGATCGCGTCGAGCGCGAGCACCTGTTCGGCCCAGAACGCGTAACCCGAGCCGTCCGCCGCGTGGAATTGAGCGGGGTTGGCCGCGCAGAAGCTGAAGATCAGCGAGCGCGCGCGGTTCGGGTTCTTCAGGTTGAACGCGGGGTGCGCGAGCAGCTTGCGGACCTTCGCGAGCGTCGGCTGCGCGGGCGTGCCGCGTTGCGCAGCCTGCATCGCGAACCACTTGTCGATCACGAGCGCTTCCTTCTCGAAGCGACGGTAGAAGTCGTCGAGCGCGTGCTCGGCCGACCCGTTGCCGCCCGCGGCCGCCGCGGACAGCAGCGCGCCGAGCGCCGCCGCGCGATCGGTCATGTTGTTCGCCGCGTCGTACTGCGCGGTCGCGAGGCGCACGGCATCGGCCGGGTCGTCGAGTTCGGCGAGATACGCGAGCGCGAGGTTCTTCAGCGCGCGGCGGCCGGAGGCCTCCGGCGTCGGCTCGTATGCACCGGGCGTCTGGTGCTGTTCGTAGGCGGCGAGCCAGTCGGCGCGCAGCGCGGTCGCGAGTTGGCGGCGCACGAACAGGCGTGCGCGATGCACGGCGGCCGGGTCGGCCTCGGCCATCTGGTCGGCGAGATAGGTTTCCGACGGCAGCGTCAGCGCGAGTTCGCGGAACGCCGGCGACAGCGTCGCGTCGGTCAGTACGCGGCGGAACGCGGCGACGAAGTTCGCGCCGAGCGTGAGCGGTTCGTTCGTGGCGGCCCGTGCGGCGAGCGTCAGCAGCGCGCGCGTCGCGAGGCGCTGGCCGGCCTCCCAGCGGTTGAACGGATCGCTGTCGTGCGCGAGCAGGAACGCGAGATCGTCGTCGCTGTAGTCGTACTCGACGATCACCGGCGACGAGAAGTTGCGCAGCAGCGACGGCAGCGGTTGTTCCGGCACGTCGACGAACGTGAAGGTCTGCTCGGTATCGGTGAAGTCGAGCACGCGCGTCGTGCCCGCTGCGGCGGCTTCGCCGTCGAGACGCAGCGGCAGGTCGCGGCCGTCGCGGCCGATCAGGCCGATCGCGAACGGAATCAGCAGCGGTCCCTGCTGCGTTTCGCGCGCGGCCGGCGATGCGTCGCCGTAGCCCTGCGCGAGCGTGACCGTATAGCGGCGCGCGGCCGCGTCGTACGCGGTCTTCACCGTCACGCGCGGCGTGCCGGCCTGGCTGTACCAGCGCTCGAACTGCGCGAGGTCGCGGCCGTTCGCGTCGGCCATCGCGTGACGGAAGTCGTCGCAGGTCACCGCATGGCCGTCGTGGCGCTTGAAGTACAGGTCCATCCCCTTGCGGAAACCGTCGCGGCCGAACAGCGTCTGGTACATCCGCACGACTTCCGAGCCTTTCTCATAGACGGTCATCGTGTAGAAGTTGTTGATCTCGACGTAGCTTTCCGGGCGCACCGGGTGTGCCATCGGGCCCGCGTCCTCGGCGAACTGCAGCTGGCGCAGCACGCGCACGTCCTCGATGCGCTTGACCGCACGGGCGGCAGATTCGACCTCGTCGCCCGCGGCCATGTCGGCCGAGAATTCCTGGTCGCGGAACACCGTCAGGCCTTCCTTCAGGCTCAGCTGGAACCAGTCGCGGCAGGTCACGCGGTTGCCCGTCCAGTTGTGGAAGTACTCGTGGCCGACCACCGATTCGATGTTCGCGAAGTCGGTGTCGGTCGCGGTCTCGGGGTTCGCCAGCACGTACTTCGTGTTGAAGATGTTGAGCCCCTTGTTCTCCATCGCGCCCATGTTGAAGTCGCCGACCGCGACGATCATGAAGCGGTCGAGATCGAGCTCGAGGCCGAAACGCTTCTCGTCCCAGCGGATCGAGTGGATCAGCGAATCCATCGCGTGACGCGTCTTGTCGAGGTCGGCCGGCTCGACCCACACCTGCAGCAGCTTTTCCTTGCCCGAGCCGGTCGTGATCTTCTCCTCGATCGCGACGAGCTTGCCCGCGACGAGCGCGAACAGGTAGCTCGGCTTGCGGAACGGGTCTTCCCATTTCGCGAAGTGGCGGCCGTCGGGCAGGTCGCCCGAATCGACGAGGTTGCCGTTCGACAGCAGTACCGGGTACGCGGCCTTGTCGGCGCGCAGCGTCACCGTGTACGACGCCATCACGTCCGGGCGGTCGAGGAAGTAGGTGATGCGGCGGAAGCCTTCGGCTTCGCACTGCGTGAAAAAGTTGCCGCTCGACACGTAGAGGCCCGACAGCGTCGTATTCTGGTCGGGCGCGCAGGCGCTTTCGAGCGTCAGTTCGAACGCTTCGGGGACGTTCTCGACGGTCAGCCCGTGCTCGTGCGCGCGCACGGCGCCATGCGGCGTGCCATCCAGCCATGCGCCGACGAATTCGAGCGCTTCGCCCAACAGCTCCAGGTGCGGCGCGGGCGCGGCGTCCGGGTTGCGGCGCACGCGCATCGTATTCCTGACGATCGTGCGGGCCGGCGCGAGATCGAATTCGAGCGCGACGGAGTCGATGAGGAAGGCCGGCGGCGTGTAGTCGGCGCGGCGGATCACGGTGGAGGAAGCGTTGTCGGACATGGTCGTCGAGATCGGTGGAGTGGGGGACGGGCCCGCGGCACGGGCCGGGCGAACCGGGCCATTGTACAAAGGCTTGCGGCTGCGTGCCGGGCGAACTTTTTACCGGTTCCGGGAGTCCGCGTATTATCGGCATCCCGTCCGGTTCGCGCGGTGCGACCAACGGGTGACGGATCGACGAGGATCAACATGAAACGCGAATGGATTTTTCGCGGTGCGGGCTGGGCGGCGGCGCTGTGCGTGGCGCTGCTGACGGGCTGCACCAGCTACGTGACGACCCAGGTCACGGCCTTCTCCGACTGGAGCGGCAGCGACGCGACACGCACCTATGCGTTCACGCGTACCGATGCGCAGAAGAACAGCATCGAGCAGTCGACCTACGAGCCGATCGTCGGGAACGAGCTGTCCGCGTATGCGTTCCGGCAGGTGCCGCAGGCGCAGGCACGGTATCTGGTCGGGCTGACCTATGCGGTCGGCAGCGATCTCGTGACGGTGCCGCAGCCGGTCTATTACGACCCGTGGTTCGCGCCCGGGCCGTACTGGGGGCGCGGGCCGTGGGGCCCGTGGGGGCCCTGGGGGCCGATGCCGGCCGGCTATGTCGCGCAGACGTACCAGGTGTTCGATTACACGCTCGGCATCCGCATCACCGAGCGCGCGACGGGCAAGGAGGTCTACAACGTGACCGCGCGCACGACCGGCGACAACGGCACGCTGCTGTACGCGATGCCGTTCCTCGCGCGCAGCGCGCTCGCCGATTTCCCGCTGTCGAACGGCGCGGTCCGCTCGGTCCGGCTGCCGGTCGACAAGCGCGGCGGGCCGGCGGCGCCGGCCGCCAACGAGCGCGCGGTGCCGGCTGCGCCGGCTTCGGGCGCGGCCGTCGCGAAGTAACGCGGCGCCAGCGTCAGCCTCGGCGCGGCCGTCCGGCCGCGCCGGCCATCTCCGTTCGTCAGACCCCGATGCCCAGCAGCGCCAGTGCGCCGAGCACGACGAACAGCACGGCCGCGATCCCGTGCACGAGCTTCGTCGGCAGACGGTGCGCGAAGCGGTCGCCGAGCAGGATCGCGGGCACGTTCGCGAGCATCATCCCGAACGTCGTACCGGCCACGACCCCGATGTAGTCCTGGAAGCGCGCGGCAAGCGCGACGGTCGCGATCTGCGTCTTGTCGCCCATTTCCGCGAGGAAGAACGCCACGAGGGTCGCGCCGAACACGCCGAGCCGCGAACGGTTGGCATTCGCTTCGTCGGCATCGAGCTTGTCCGGCACGAGGATCCACAACCCCATCGCGATGAACGAGAACGCGAGCGCCCAGCGCATGATCGACGGCGTGACGAGCACGCCGAGCCATTCGCCGAGCGCGCCGGCGAAACCGTGGTTGACGAGCGTCGCGACGAGCACGCCGAGAATGATCGGCACCGGCTTGCGATAGCGCGCGGCCAGTACGAGGGAAAGCAGTTGGGTCTTGTCGCCGATTTCAGCGAGGGCGACGGCGCCGGTGGAGATCAGGAAGGCTTGGGACACGTATGGGGTTCCGCGGGCCGATGTTGTGCGTGCGAGCGACGATCCACGGCGCGCCGGGCCCTGATGCGGCGCGCTATGAACCATCGGTCTCGCCAGGCCTCGGTGGCTGCGCCCGCCATGGCCAAATGGCCAAGTCTGTTGACGGACGCCTCCGTCACGATGCGCGCCGGGGGCGCGGGACATCGAGCGGAGCGGCTACTCCCCAATGAGGGGCGAATTCTAGCACGGCGCGCGATGCGCGCGAAAGCGTGCCGGGTAGCGCCGTGCCAAGCGTCGGGGCGCGATCGGCGCGTGGCTGGCTGCGCGCATGCCCGGCATGCGCGGTGACGGATATGCCGCCGCGCCTGCCGGGACGAGCGCCCCGGCGCGCAGTGACGTGTTACGCGGCGGCGCGGCGTGCGGCGCCGCGCTCGTGGACGAGCTCGCCGGCCGCGTAGGTGCGGTACACCGCGCGGTCGTCGCCGAGCAGCGCGAACGCGAACAGCAGTTCCTCGAGCGAATCCGCGCGCTTGGTACGGCGCGCGAGCAGCGGCGTGGCCTGCGGATCGAGCACGACGAAGTCGGCCTCGGTGCGCGGCGCGAGCGTGCCGACCGTGTCGGCGAGGTCGAGCGCCTGCGCGGCGCCGGCCGTCGCGAGCCAGAACATCCGCGTGGCAGTCAGGTGATGGCCCGACAGCCGCGCGACCTTGTGCGCTTCGTTCATCGTCTGCAGCATCGAGAACGACGTGCCGCCGCCGACGTCGGTGGCGAGCGTGACGGGCACGTCGTATTCGCCGGCCTTGTCGAAATCGAACAGCCCGCTGCCGAGGAAGAAGTTCGACGTCGGGCAGTGCGCGACGACGGTGCGCGTCTCGGCCATCCGGCGGCGGTCTTCATTGTCGAGGTGGATGCAGTGGCCGTACACCGCGCGCGGACGCAGCAGCCCGTAGCGGTCGTAGATATCGAGATAGCTGCGATGGCCGGGGAACAGCTCGGCAACCCATTTCACCTCGTCGACGTTTTCCGCGACGTGGCTCTGCACGAACACGTCCGGATGGCGGCGCGCGAGTTCGCCGCACGCCTCGAGCTGCGCCTCGGTCGACGTCGGCGCGAAGCGCGGCGTCAACGCGTACATCTGGCGGCCCTTGCCGTGCCAGCGGTCGATCAGCTCGGCGCTGTCGTCATAACCCGATTGCGCGGTGTCGCGCAGGAATTCGGGGCAGTTGCGGTCCATCAGCACCTTGCCGGCGATCATCCGCAGGTCGCGCGCGTCGCTCGCCGCGAACAGCGCGTCGGCCGACTGCTTGTGCACCGTGCAGTAGACGAGCGCGCTGGTCGTGCCGCAGGCGAGCAGTTCATCGACGAAGAAGTCGGCGACTTCGCGTGCATGCTCGGGATCGCCGAACTGGCGCTCGGTCGGGAACGTGTACTTGTCCAGCCAGGGCAGCAAGCCCGGCGCCGGCGACGCGATCATGTCCGTCTGCGGATAGTGGATGTGCGTGTCGATGAAGCCGGGCACGATCAGCTTGTCGCGCAGGTCATGGACGATCGCGTCGCGCGCGAGCGTCGCGGCGAGCTGCGCATACGGGCCGGCCGCGACAACCTTGCCGTCGTCGACGATCAGGAGGCCGTCGGTCTCGTAGTTCGCGGCCTGGCTTGATTGTGCCGGGTCGCCGTTGAAGGTCAGCAGTTGGGATCGAAAAGCGGTTTGCGTCATGACGAATGGTCCTGCATCAAGGTAAGGCGAACAGAAGAAAGCGATCGACGCCGCGCGGGCGACGGCATGGATGACGCCGTCCGCGCGGGGGCGGGACGGCGCTTCGCGAGCGGCCGCGACGCACGGTGTGCGGTACGGCCGGATGCGATTGCACGGGCGTTCGTGGCGGCCGAAGCCGCCATCGCATGGTTGCCGGCGAACCTCGCGGCCATCGCGAGCGCGACCGGTGCGGCGGCGCACGGAACGGCAAGCCGCGACGGCACGCGCGGGCAGGCAACGATCGCGCAACACGCGTTCGCGCCGGGCGCACGTAGGCGACCGGCCTGGCGCATGGCCGAACCGGTGGTCGCGAAGCGGATGCCGTTGCCGTGATTCATCTGTCTAGCGTTCCTCGATGCGGGCCGTCACGCGGCCTGCCAGTACGCGTCGAGGCGCGCGAACAGTGCGTCGCGCTGCGCCGGGTCGATGAACGACGCCTCGAAGCCGTTGCGGATCACCGCATGGACTTCGGCATCCGTGAGGCGCAGCCCTTCGGCCGTCGCGAAGTAGTTTTCATTGACGTAGCCGCCGAAATACGCCGGATCGTCGGAGTTGATCGTCACCGCGACGCCGCGCTCGAGCAGCGCCTTCAGCGTGTGCTTCGCCATGTCGTCGAACACGCACAGCTTCAGGTTCGACAGCGGGCAGACGGTGAGCGCCGTGCGCGTCCTGGCGAGGCGTTCGACGAGCGCCGCGTCCTCGATGCTGCGCACGCCGTGGTCGATCCGGTCGACCTTCAGCACGTCGAGCGCTTCGTAGATGTAGGCGGGCGGGCCTTCCTCGCCCGCATGCGCGACGAGCTTCAGCCCGAGCGCGCGCGCCTTCTCGAACACGCGTGCGAACTTCGTCGGCGGATGGCCGAGCTCGGACGAATCGAGGCCCACGCCGATCAGCCGGTGGCGATAGCGCTCGAACAGCGGCAGCGCGGATTCGAACGTCGCGAGCGCGTCCTCTTCGGACAGGTGGCGCAGGAAGCACAGAATCAGTTTGCTCGACAGCCCGCGCTGTTCGGCATCGGCGAGTGCGCGCTCGATGCCCGCGACGACCGTCTCGATCGGCACGCCGCGCTCGGTGTGCGTCTGCGGGTCGAAGAACAGTTCGGTGTGGACGACGTGGTCGGCGAGCGCGCGTTCGCAGTACGCGGCCGTCATGTCGTAGAAATCCTGCTCGGTCAGCAACACGCTCGCGCCTGCGTAATAGATGTCGAGGAACGACTGCAGGTCGGTGAACGCGTAGGCGGCGCGCAGCGCGTCGATCGAGTCGTACGCGAGCTTCACGCCGTTGCGCTGCGCGAGCGCGAAAATCAGTTCGGGCTCGAGCGAGCCTTCGATATGGATATGCAGCTCCGCTTTCGGCGCGCGGGCAATCTTGTCCTTGAATGTCGGGGTCATGGCGTCGTTCTTGGTCGGTCAGTGGGTAGGGGAAGCCTGCACGGGCGCGTTCGCCTCGACGGCCTGCAGCAATTGTGCAGCCACCGAGATCGCGATCACTTCGGGCGCCTTGTCGATGATGCCTTCGACACCGATCGGGCAGCGCATCCGCGCGACCTGGGCCGGGTCGATGCCGATGGCCGCGAGGCGATGATCGAACTGCGCGCGTTTCGCGTGCGAGCCGGTCATCCCGAAGTACGCATAGTCGCCGCGCCGCAGGATGCGCTCGGCCAGCACGAAATCGAGTGCGTGGTCGTGCGTCATCACGACGTAGTAGGACTGCGGCGGCGCCGCGTCGACGGCGTCGGCCGGGGCAGCGGCCGCGTCGATCGCGAGGTTGCCGATGCCGGCGAGCGCTTCCGCGGGCGGGAACACCGCATCGGCGCCGTCGATCCAGCGCACGTGGCACGGCAGCGTCGCCAGCACCTTCACGAGCGCGGTGCCGATGTGCCCGGCGCCGAACAGCATGACGGGGAACGCATACGGCGCGATCGTTTCGGTCATCAGCGACACGCCGCCGGTTTCCCACAGCAGGCAGTCGGCGCGCGCGGCCGGTGATTCGGGCTCGCTCAGCAGCGGCGCGCCCGGCGAGGGGCCGAATGATACGCTACGCACGGTCGCGGCGCCGGCCGCGACGCGTTTCGCCAGCGACATGATCCAGCCGAGATCGCCGACGTCGAGCCGCTCGAACGCGAGCACGACTGCGCCGCCGCAGCACTGGCCGAGGCTCGGGCCGAGCGCGAGCCGCTCGAGCCTGCGCGCGTGGGGTACGTGCGCGCCATCCTTCAGCAGATGCCGCGCGATCTCGATCGCTTTCCATTCCAGATGACCGCCGCCGATCGTATGGCGCGCCGTGTCGCGCGTGACCAGCATCTTGGTGCCGGCTTCGCGCGGCGCGGAGCCGTCGGTATGCGCGACCGTCACGAGCACGGCCGCTTCGCCGTGCGCGAGCAGTTGCTGCAGATCGCCGAGCCAGGCTTCCATCAGCACGCTCCGTTCGGCAAAACGCGGCACGACACGCGGCGCGGGCTGGCGAGCGCGGCGGCAACGAGGACGGACGGGAGCGGGGCAGGCCGGCCGCACGGCTGATGCGGTGCGGCGGCGGCGCACTGACGGCGCGCGCGAACGGCGCCGCCGGTCGCGCGGACGCCATGAGGGTGACGGATGCGGATGGTTTGCGTTGTCATGATGAATTCACTCGACATTGCGGATCGGGCGCGCGTTACGCAGGGGTGGTGAGACCGCCTGGCCTCGCGCACGTAGATCGCCATCCAGTCGCGAAGATAGCACCGCAATACGGCGGGAACATTGCCGGGCGGTGATCCGGGCTATCAGGAGGCGATCATGTCGATCATAGGCCCGTCGCGCGGTATCGGGGCGCCGATGCGTGCGCATCGGGCCGAAACGCAGGCGTGACGGGGCGTGGGCGCGAAAGTCGCGCGACGCGCGTTCGCCCGGAAATCCGGGCGGCGGCGGAGTAGGTGTTTACACGCGGCCGGCCAGTTGCGGACGGCTATGCGTGACCGGCAGAAGCGTCGGTCAGAGCCGAATGATGGCAAACCGGCGTGCGCGGCCCGGTCGATCGGGCCG
>NZ_JBQVSQ010000003.1:0-216398 GCF_052952715.1 Burkholderia sp. YIM B11467 | reverse complement strand
GGTCGATCGGGCCGCGCACGCCTGAGGCCGCGATAGCGGCGGGCCGGTCAGGCCGCGAGCTTGCGGCGATGGCGCCAGAGGCTCGCGACGACGGCAAGCAGGATCACGGCGAAGCCGATCAGCGCCCAGCCGGGCAGCAGGATGCCGAAGATCGGCGGGTAGACGGTCTCGCACAGCCCGGCGACCTTGAACATGCCGGGGAACCACTGCGCGGGCGGCAGGCTGTCGACGATCGGCTGCAGCGTGTCGAAGCCGCAGCTGAAGCCCGGATTCATCTGGATCGACAGGTGCCGCGCGGCTGTGCCGACGCCGCCGGCCGCGGCGACCGCGATCAGCAGCTCGAGCACCCAGATGACGCGCCAGTTGCGTATCCCGGCGGCCAGGAACGCGAAGATCCCGATCGCGGCGAAGAAATAACGCTGGATGATGCACAGCGGGCACGGATCTTCGTTCTTCACGTACTGCAGGTACAGCGCACCGGCCAGCAGGGCGATGCACACCCATCCGAGCAGCATCAGCAGGCGGCGTTCGCGGCGTAGCGCAAGCGTGTAGTCGTTCATGTCGGCGGGGTTCCTCGTGGGTCGGTCCGGAAAACAATCGCGCGATTTTAGCGCGAACGGTCTGGCACGAAACTGACAGCGCGCGTGCGGCACCCTGCCGCACCGCGCGGACTGCCCGCCGGCGCTCGGTCTGCGCGGTCAGCGGATCGTGTTCAGCACCGCCTCGACCGCCTGGCCGATCGCGAGCAGCGCGTCGTCGCGATGCGGCGCCGCCGCGAGCATCAGGCCGACCGGCGCCGCGTCGCGCGGATGGCACGGCAGCGACAGCGCGCATGCATCGAGGAAGTTGAACGCGCTCGGGTTGCGCAGGATCAGCGCATTGGTGCGCGTGAACGCGGCGTCGTCCGCTTCGAGTTCGGCGATGCGCGGCGGCACGACCGGCACCGTCGGCGCGACGAGCGCATCGAAGCGCGACCAGACCGTGTGCGCGGCTTCGTCGAGCATCGCGGCGCGCGCGGCGAGCAGGTCGAGATAGTCGGCTGCGCTAGCGGGTTCGCCCTTCAGGATCCGCGTGAGCACGCGCGGGTCGTACTGGTCGCGATGCTGCGCGAGCAGTGGGCGATGCCACGCGTACGCCTCGATCGGCGAGAAGCCGAAGCGGTTGATGTCCGGCAGCCGGTCGAGCGCGGGGAAACGCACTTCCGTGACGATCGCGCCGGCGGCTTCGAGATGCTTCAGTGCGGTGTCGAGCGCGGCCGCGACGTCGGCATCGACGCCGTCCGTCACGTGGTTCGTCAGCACGCCGAGCCGCACGCCTTCGAGCGGCCGTGCGGCCGGCACGTGCGGTTCGAGGCCCGCGAGCATCCGGTCGACCAGCGCGCAGCAGGCGACCGTCAGGCCGATCGGGCCGAACGAGTCGAGCGTGGTCGACAGCGGCACGCCGCCTTGCGTCGGGATCCGGCTCGCGGTCGGTTTGAAGCCCGTCAGTCCGCACAGCGCGGCCGGAATGCGGATCGAGCCACCCGTGTCGGTGCCGAGCGCGACGGCGGCCATCCCGTCGGCAACCGACGCGGCCGCGCCGGACGACGAGCCGCCGGAAATCCGCGCATCGCCCGGCACGTCGCGGTGGTACGGCGAGCGCGGATTGCCATAGTGCGGATTCAGCCCGAGCCCCGAGAACGCGAACTCGCTCATGTTCGTGCGGCCGACCAGCACCGCGCCCGCGCGCTTGAGCCGCGCAACGGCGACCGCATCGGTGCGCGCGGCCGGCGCGCCGTCGAGCACGCGCGAACCCGCGCGTGTCACCTGGCCCGCGACGTCGAACAGATCCTTGACCGACACGGGAATGCCCGCGAGCGGCGACAGCACGGTGCCCGCGGCGCGCAGCCGGTCGTGTGCGTCGGCGGCCGCGCGCGCGTTGTCGGCATCGACCTGGGTGAAGACGGCGGCGCCCTGGCCGGACGGATCGGCGATCCGGTCGAGCGCGGTGTCGACGAGCGCGCGGCTCGTGGTCCGGCCGGCGGCGAGGTCGGCGGCGAGCCGGGCGAGCGGGGGGAAGGGCGTGAACGTGGTCATGGGTGGCTCAGGGGCGAAGATGTTGAAGAAGCGTGGAGCGGAACGAATCGATATGGCCTTCGACGGCCGCGCGCGCGCCGGCGGCGTCGCGCGCGGCGAGCCGTTCGAACAGCTCGCGATGCTCGTGCTGGACGTCGGCGAGATGGTGCGGTTCGGACAGCGTGACGAACCAGAAGCGCAGCGAGCGCTCGTGCAGCGCGCGGAGGATCTCGGCAAGGACCGCATTGCGCGCGGCCGCGGCAATCGCCTGATGAAACGCACGGTCGAGCTCCATCATGCCCTCGACGTCGTGCGTATCGACGCAGGCCTGTCCGTCGTCGAGCAGCGTGGCCATGCGCGCGAGATCGTCGGGCGTCGCATGGCGTGCGGCGAGTTCGGCGCAGTGCGCTTCGTTGATGCGCCGCACGTCGATCACCGCGACGATGTCGTCGAGCGACAGCGGCTGCACCATCAATCCCTTGCGCGGCATCACGGACAACAGCCCTTCGAGCACGAGCCGATGGACGGCCTGGTGCACCGGCGTGCGGCCGATTCCCGTGCGCGCGACGAGGTCGGCTTCGTTGAGCGCGGCGCCCGGCTTCAGGCGCATCGTGATGATGTCGCGCTGGATCAGCGCATAGGCGCGGTCGGCGAGACTCGCCGCCGGCGCGGCGGGCCGGTCACGGATGACGTCGGTCAGCGCATTCATGCGGGTTGCGGCGCGGCGGCCGGATGGGGCGCGATCATGGCGCGGGCGATCGGGAAGCGTGGACGATGGCTGGATATTATTGTGATATATCACTGGTGTCCAGTGCGGGCGATGGGACATTGGTGTCGTCCGCACGCGAACCGGGACGCTCCCCGGTGCGGTTTGCCACTGGCTTGCAACAATATCGACAGGATGTTGCAGGTTTACCGCGCGATCGTGCACTGAAGCATAATGAATCCTCGTCTATCCATACGCGTGAGCGACGTACCAGACCATCGTCATGAGCGAAAACACGCCTTCCCCGGCCGGTCTGCCCGGCAACTCTTCCGTTTCTTCCGATTCCCTCCGTTCCGATCCGGCGAAAGCGCCCGATGCGCCGGCAGCACAGGCCGCCGCGCAGAACGTTGCTGTAGACGGCGCATCGCCGGTCACGGCCGCGTCCGAGCCGGGCGCCCCGGGTTCGACGAACGCTGCCGGCGCCGTGCCGCCGAAGCCGGGTGCGCCGCCGCCCGGCTTCGGCGCGCCGCCCGATTTCGATACGCCGCGGCCGCCGCCCGCGAGCGCGCAGAATGCGCCGCCGGCGTACCTGAAGCAGAGCGACACGCCGTGGTCGGTGTTCGGCCGGATCGTGGCCGCGCGTGCGCGCCGGTGGTTCGACCGCGCGGGCCAGCGCATCACGCAGCGCACGCTGCGCATCGGCGTGTCGGCGCGGATCTTCCATCCGGAACCGGGCGCGAAGGGGCTGCGAGGCAAGACGCTGCAGTATCTCGAGGAATCGATCGCACACTGGGTGATGTCGCGCGACGTGCTCGTGTTCATGATTCCGACCGTCGGCCACCAGGGCATGATTCACCCGAGCAACATCCGCCTGCGCGACTACGCGAAGCATCTCGACGGCCTGCTGCTGCAAGGCGGCGCCGACGTGTCGCCGCAAACCTACGCGGCGTCGGACGCGCGCCCCGAATGGCCGGGCGATCGTGTGCGCGACATGTACGAACTCGAGCTGCTGCACGAGTTCGTCGAGTCCGGCAAACCCGTCCTCGGCGTGTGTCGCGGTTGCCAGCTGATCAACGTCGCGTTCGGCGGCTCGCTGTATCAGGACATCGCGACCGACGTGCCGACCGCGAACGTGCACGTGAGCGAGCATTACGACCAGCATCGTCACGCGATCCGCTTCCCCGATTCGTCGACGCTCGCGAACATGTTTCCCGGGCGCAGCGAAGCGATCGTCAACTCGATCCACCATCAGGCGATCCGCGATCTCGGCCGCGATCTGAACATCGAGGCCGTGTCGGCCGGCGACGGGATCATCGAGGGCATCCGCCATCGCCGTTCGCCGTTCGTCGTCGGTGTGCAATGGCACCCCGAGTTCCATCGTGCGGGCGGCTCGGAGCTGCTCGACTGCACGCCGCTGCTCGATGCGTTCCTGCGCGCGGCACGCGAAACCCGCCTGTAGAAAGCCGGATTTTTTACATCGCACGACGGCCGGCCGCATCCCGATAAATTCGAGATGCGGCCTTTTGGTTTTGAACGATAATCGCGAGTCCCGATTCGTTCGCCGGAGTCTGACGTTGGCTTTCCGAAACTTTTCCCCTGCACGATGCGCAACGTGGATCGTTGCACTGGCCGCCTGCACGCAAGCAGGTGCGGCCTGGTCCGCCGACGCGACCGCGCCGGTCGCCGGTACGCGTCCGGCGGTGACGAGCCTGAGCGGCGATGCGTCGCGAGCGGCGGCCGCAGCGACCCCGGACGCCACCGTGCAAGGCAATGTCGCCGAGTTGACGCAGATGCTGCACGACGGCCGGATCGTCGAGATGCGCACGACGTACAACGGCAGCTACGGTGCGAGCCTGATGTTCGATCCGCGCGAGATGACGTACTACGTCGCGCTGTTCCAGGACAAGAATTTGTGGCGCGTGATCCGGTCGCAGGAGAAGAACCGCGCGGAGATGGTGTACGCGAACTTCGTCCAGCAAACCGTGCAGCTCGCCGATATCGAAATCCGCCGTACCGAGCTGCAGGCGCAGAAGGCGTTTCTCGAACGCGTGATCGCGCTGCAGGCGAATCGTGCGCAGCAGTTGCAGGCCGACCTGAGCGTCGCGCGCAGCCAGCAGGCCGAAGTCGCGCAGCGGCAACGGTCGGCCCAGGAGCAGACGCAGGCGCTGCAGGTCGAGAAGCGGGCCGCGCAGCTGCAGTTGCGCGATCTGCAGGAGCAGGTGCGGCAACTCGAGAAGCAGACCGAAACGGGGCTGCCCGCGCACAAGTAACGATTCGTCAGACGGACGCACCGACGAACGAAACCCGGCGAAGCGAACTTCGCCGGGTTTTTTATTGGACGGCCGTCAGCGCGCGAACGCGTCCGGCGCGTCGGTCATGCGGCGGTGGGACAGTTGCGACGTCCAGTCGAAACCGGCGGCGGGCGCGTGCGCCGCGCGGGCAGGCTGGGCGGCGCCCAGCGCGCTTGCCATTGCGATCAGCGTGAGCGGATCGTCGAGCAGGTCTGTTGTGTGTGGTGGCGGGGCGAGCCGATCGCGTGTGCGGGTGTGGGCTGCGGTGCTCTGGATCGGCGGACGTGCGGCCAGGTGCGACACGGTCGCGGTCCGGGCCGGTGCTGACGTCGGGCGCTCGCCGTTTGTCCGATGCGGCAACGCAGCCGCGGTGCGCTGCGCGTCGGACGTTGGCTTTGGATAAAGCGCCGGCGGACGAGGCGCGGCACGGTGCGTGGCCGACGGTGCCTCGGCTATTTTCGCGACCGGGGGCGCTACCGTGCGCTGCGGCGTTGCATTCGTCGACGGACCCGGATGAACCGCGGCGACCCGCACGGTGCCGGTCGATGACGTGGCGTGATCCGGCGCAACGGCGGCCGTATGAATCGCGTTCGCAGGCCCGACACCCGTGGGCGATTCATACGCGGCAATCAGCCAGCCGATGATGCCGAGCGCGCCGATACTCCAGCAGATTGCGTACATCGCACGCCGGTCGCGAGCGCCGTCGGCGTTACGTCGGGAGCGCGGGCCGGCCGACGCGGTTTCCCGCGCAACCGTCGACCCGGCTGAAATCGGCGCGGCCGTCACCACCGGCAGCGGCTGCCAGCGGCATGCGCGGTGCGGCCTGTCGACGTCGATGCAGGATGTCGTCAGTGTCGCGAGGCAGTGCTTGTCGGGCCGCGCACCGGGCGCGCCGCGAAAGGTCCATTCGCGGCCGAACGACGGTACGCGGTCGAGCGGGGCGGCGCGAGGGCGGGCGAGCGCGCCTTCGACGGGGACGAGGGGCGATGGGGTCATGAGGGCGGTATGTCGTGCGACACGGGTGACCGTGCCGGGGCGGCGCGGCAATGTCGTCGCAAATCGTGACATTGTGGTCAGCCGGCGCGGGCCGGTCGATCAGATCAATCTGATTTTTGCTTGCGTTTTCGGCCGACTCGTACGAGTCGAATGCCGCGACGGCAACCGCGGGGGCGGCACAAGGCAAATGTCGGCTTCGCGTGGCATCATTCGCGAACCATGCCGGTGCGCGCGTCGTTGTGCGGCGTGCCGCCGGCGGGCAGCGATGCCCGTGC
The DNA here is from genome assembly GCF_052952715.1 of Burkholderia sp. YIM B11467. Classification (NCBI taxonomy): domain Bacteria; kingdom Pseudomonadati; phylum Pseudomonadota; class Betaproteobacteria; order Burkholderiales; family Burkholderiaceae; genus Burkholderia; species Burkholderia sp. YIM B11467. The sequence goes on along the minus strand of NZ_JBQVSQ010000003.1, from coordinate 210,076 downwards.
GCACCGGTCAGGCCCGGCGCGCAAGGGCATCGTCGGATCCATGCGGCGCGGATTCGCGCCATCCGAGCTGAGCGAGAAAAACATGTCCACAGCGTCACACGCCATCGCGCAGGAATCGAAATTCCGCACCGTGTTCCGGGTCGTCAGCGGCAACTTCCTGGAAATGTACGACTTCATGGTCTACGGGTATTACGCGTCGGCCATCGCGAAAACCTACTTCCCGAGCGGCAACGCATTCGCGTCGCTGATGCTGTCGCTGTCGGTGTTCGGCGCGGGCTTCCTGATGCGACCGGTCGGCGCGATCGTGCTCGGCGCGTACATCGACCATCACGGCCGCCGCAAGGGGCTGATCCTGACGCTCGGGCTGATGGCGCTCGGCACGCTCACGGTGGCCGCGGTGCCCGGTTACGCGACGATCGGCGTACTTGCGCCGGCGCTCGTGCTGCTCGGCCGGCTGCTGCAGGGTTTTTCGGCGGGCGTCGAACTCGGCGGCGTGTCGGTCTACCTGTCGGAGATCGCGACGAAGGGCCACAAGGGGTTCTATACATCGTGGCAGTCGGGCAGCCAGCAGGTGGCCGTGGTGTTCGCCGCGTTCGTCGGCGTGCTGCTGAACCGCGCGCTGCCGGCCGAGGAGATGACCGCGTGGGGCTGGCGCATTCCGTTCCTGATCGGCTGTCTGATCGTGCCGTTCCTGTTCCTGATTCGCCGTTCGCTGAAGGAGACCGACGAGTTCCTCGCGAAGCGTCATCGTCCGACGATGGGCGAGATCATGCGCTCGATGCTCGACAACTGGGGCATCGTGGTCGCCGGCATGGGAATGGTGATCATGACGACGGTGTCGTTCTACTTGATCACCGCCTATACGCCGACCTTCGGCAAGGAAGTGCTGCACCTGTCGTCGCTCGACGCGCTCGTCGTGACCGTCTGCGTGGGGATTTCCAACCTCGTGTGGCTGCCGCTGTCCGGCGCGTTGTCCGACCGCATCGGCCGCCGCCCGGTATTGATCACATTCACGGTGCTCACGCTCCTGACGGCTTACCCGGTCGTGCTGTGGCTCGTCGGCGATCCGTCGTTCCTGCGGCTGCTCGCGGTCGAGCTGTGGCTGTCGTTCCTGTACGGGTCGTACAACGGCGCGATGGTCGTGGCGCTGACCGAGGTGATGCCGTCCGACGTGCGCACGGCAGGCTTCTCGCTCGCGTACAGCCTGGCAACGACGATCGGCGGCTTCACGCCGGCGATCTCGACGCTGCTGATTCACGAGACGGGCAACAAGGCCGCGCCGGGGCTGTGGCTGAGCGTCGCCGCGATTTGCGGGCTGATCGCGACGCTCGTGCTGTATCGCACGCCCGAGGCGCGCAATCAGTACAAGGCGGCCTGACGGGCACCCGCACATCGCGCGGCGCCGGCCGCATGCATCACATTAAAAAGGGAGCGCGCCGCGCTCCCTTTTTTCGTCTGCGTTCAGGCTTCGCGCAGTGCGCCGGCGACCGCGGCCGCCACGTCGAGCCATTGTCCCGGCGCGGGCTGGCGGGCGATTTTCGCGTGCGGATACCACGGGCAGTCGTCGCCGGTGAACCAGCGCCAGTCGGGCGCGAATGGCAGCATGACCCACAGCGGCTTGCCGAGCGCGCCTGCAAGGTGCGCGACCGCCGTATCGATCGTGACGACGCCGTCGAGCCGCTCGATCAGCGCGGCCGTGTCGGCAAAGTCGTTCAGCCGTCCGTCGAGGCGATGCACGCGCGGATGCGCGTCGATGCGCGCGCGTTCGTCGTCGTCGAGCGCGGGCTGCAGCACGATCCAGTCGATGTCCGGCAGCGCGAGCAGCGGCGCGAGCGCGTCGAACGGCATCGAGCGGTTTTCCTGCGCCTGCCGGCGCCCCGACCACGCGAGGCCGAACTTGCGCTTCGATTGCCCGCCGAGCGAGCCGCGAAAGCGCCGGCGGGCGCCTTCGGGGGCGTCGAGGTAACGCGAGCCGCCGACGATGTCGTCCGGTTGAAGCCCGAGCAGGAACGGCAGGCTCATCAGCGTGCAGGCGACATCCGCGTCAGGCGGCTTCGCGGCACCCTGTGCGACGAGCGTCACGCGCCAGCGCGACGCGACCGGCGCCAGCAGCGGGACGAGTTCCGGCTGGACTTCGAGCACGACGCGCGCGCAGCGTGCGCGGGCAAGCGGCACGAAGCGGACGAACTGCAGCGTGTCGCCGAAGCCTTGTTCCGCGCGGATCAGCAGCGTGCGCGACGCGATCGGCTCGCCTTGCCAGCGCGGCACCGTGCCGAGCGGTGTCGCGCCGGGCGTCTCGTGGCGCGCCTCGTACGCGGGCAGGCCGCGCGTGAAGTCGCCGAGCGTCAGCAGCGTGACCGCGCGGTGCAGCCGTGCGAGCGTGAGATCGGGCGCGACGCGCAATGCCTGGTCGAATGCGCGCAGCGCCATCTCGTGCGCGCAGAGCGCGTGATGCGCGTTGCCGAGGTTCAGCCAGGCCAGGCTGAACGACGGATCGAGGCCGACGGCACGCTCGTAGTAGGGCAGCGCGTCGCGGTGGCGCGCCTGCGCGCACAGTGCGTTCGCGAGCCCGAACAGCGCGAGCGGAAACGGCGGATGCAGCGCGAGCGCGGCTTCGAACGCGGCGGCCGCTTCGACGTGCCGGCCGACCGCATCGAACGTGTTGCCGAGATTGAAATGCGCGGCAACGAAGCGCGGTTGCGCGGCGATCGCGGCCTGGAAGTGCGCGATCGCGTCGTCGGCGCGGCCCATCGCGCTCAATGCCATCGCGAGGTTGTTGTGCGCGCCTGCATGCCCGGGCCGCAGTTCGAGCGCGCGACGAAAAGCGGCGAGCGCGTCGTCGTGGCGGCCGAGCGCATTCAGCGCGTTGCCGAGATTGTTGTGGATCGATGCGTCATCGGGCGTGAGCCTGAGTGCGCGGCCGAATGCATCGATCGCATCGTCGTGGCGCTGCAGCGCCGCATACGCGTTGCCGAGGTTGTAGTGCGCGAGCGGAAATTCGGGCGCGAGCGTGAGCGCGTTGCGAAAGCGGTCGATTGCTTCGTCGAGCCGGCCGAGCGCTTTCAGCGCGTTGCCGAGGTTGAGCTGCAGTGCGGCATCGCCCGGACGCAGCGCGACGGCGCGGCCGACGAGATCGGCCGCCTCGGCGTGCTGGCCCTGCTGGTGCCGAAGCACGCCGAACAGGTGCAGCGCGTCGGCGTCGGCGGGGTTGACGTCGAGCGCGGCGCGATAGCCGTGCTCGGCGTCGACAAGCCGGCCCGCGCGGTGTGCGGCGTATGCTCGGTCGAATGCGGATTCCATGACGCGAAAGCTGGCGGAAAACGCGTATTTTCCCACACAGCGCACCGGTGCCGCGTATCGGCCGGTCGGCATATGGCCCCGTCACGCGGAGCGGCGTAGACTTGCAGGGTCGTGTGTCATCGAGGTTCTCATGACTGACACCCTGCCTGATATCCCGCCCGTGCTGATCGTCGGCGCGGGGCCGACCGGTCTTGCCGCGGCGATGAGCCTCGCGCGGGCCCGTGTGCCGGTGCGCATCATCGATCGGCTCGCGGCGCTTGCGCCGTATTCGCGCGCGATCGGCATCCAGGCACGCACGCTCGAACTGCTGGAGCAGCATCGCGCGGTCGAACCGTTTCTCGCGCTCGGCCATCGCGCGCATGCGGCCACGCTGCATGCCGACGGCCGCGTGATCGCGCGGCTCGATTTCGATCCGCTGCAAACGCGTTATCCGTATCTGCTGTTTCTCGACCAGAGCGTCACCGAGCGCCTGCTCGCCGAGCACCTGGCCCAACTCGGTGTGACGGTCGAGCGCGGCACGACGCTGACCGCCTGCGCCGTCGGCGGCACATCGCTCGACGTGTCGCTCCGTGGCGCCGACGGTCGCGACGAGTCGTTCGCGCCGTCGTACCTGATCGCCGCCGACGGTGCGCACAGCACGGTCAGGCATCTGCTCGGCGTGGGCTTTGCCGGGCAAGCGTTCGAACAGACCTTCCTGCTCGCCGATTTCGCGGCGATACCCGACTGGCCGGACGAAGAGATCCACCTGTTCACCACGCCCGAAGGTATTGCGGGCCTGTTTCCGATGGGCGGCGGCCGTTATCGGCTCGTGGCCGACCGGCCGCCCGGCAGCGACGCGTCGCCCGATGCGCCGGCTCCGTCGCTCGCGGAGTGCGACGCGATCGTGCGTGCCCGTGCCGGCGCGTCGATCTCGCCGAGCGATCTCGTGTGGTCGTCCTATTTTCATCTGCACAGCAGGATGGTCGATCGGCTGCGGCACGGCCGCGTGTTCTTCGCGGGCGACGCCGCACACGTCCACAGCCCGGCCGGCGCGCAGGGCATGAACACCGGCATTCAGGAAGCGTTCAATCTCGGCTGGAAGCTCGCGCGCGTGCTCGGCGCGGGTACGTCCGAGCGGCTGCTCGACACGTATCACGCGGAGCGCCATCCGATCGAGCGCGACGTATTGCGGCAGACCAGTCTTGTCACGCAGATCGTCGAAGCCGATCGCGGCGCGATGAAGCTGCTGCGCGACCATGTCGTGCCGCTGCTGGCATCATTCGGGCCGATGCGCGACGCGGTGCGGCGCTCGGTCAGCGAGCTCGGCGTGCAGTACCGGAAGAGTCCGCTTACCTTGGAGCGCGTGCTCGACGGCGGCCCGCGTGCCGGCGAGCGGGCACCCGACGCGCTCGTGCACGTGATCGACGGCCCGCTCGGTCAGGCGCCCGGAACGGCGCGGTTATACGACCTGCACGATCCGGCGAGCTTCACGCTGCTGCTGCTCGAGGAGCCGGTGAGTGCCGATACCGGTGAGGCACCGCCGATGGCGGCCGATGCGCAGGCGCTCGTGCAGGGGCTCGAGCGGATCATGCCGGATGCGGTGCGCGCGTGGCGCGTCACCGATGCCGAAGGCGACGGCACGGCGGGGCTTGCGCAGGTGTACGGCCGCTCGCGGCCGTCGTTCTACTTGTTGCGACCTGACGGCTACGTCGCCGCGCGCGGGCGGACGGCGATCGACGCGAACGCGCTGTTGCACCACTGCGAAAACTGGTTCGCGGGCATGTCGCCGCCCGCGTAGCGGCGCGGTCAGGCGCTCGCCGCGACGGGCACGAGCGATGCGCGGTGCGCGGCGATCGCGTCGCGTACGATCGGCGCCGCGCGTTGTGCGGCTTCGTTCGACGGATCGTCGAGTGCGGCGAGAAACGCGCGGCGCATCCGCGGCTCCCAGAAGCGCCGGATATGTTCGGCGATGCCGGTCAGCGCTTCGTCGCGATCGGGCATCGATTCGAAGAATGCGCCGATCTGGTTGGCCATGTCGATCAGGTGTCCGTTGTCCATCGCATCCTCACTTGCCGGTCGTCACGGCGGCGGGCGCCGCCGCGCGGCGCTCGAGCAGGTCGACCTGTTCCGCGCTGAAGCGCGCGTATGCACGCTGCCAGTCGGACGGCTGGGCAACCGGCATCACCTGCACGGCCGTCACCTTGTATTCGGGGCAGTTCGTCGCCCAGTCGGAGCTGTCCGTCGTGATCACGTTCGCGCCCGATTCGGGGAAATGGAACGTGGTGTACACGACGCCCGGCTGCATGCGTTCCGTCACGAGCGCGCGCAGCACCGTGTGCCCGGCACGCGACTCGATGCCGACCCAGTCGCCGGCGCGGATCCCGCGATCCTGCGCGTCGTGCGGATGGATCTCGAGGCGGTCCTCTTCGTGCCACCGGACGTTTTCGGTCCGGCGCGTCTGCGCGCCGACGTTGTATTGCGACAGGATGCGGCCCGTCGTCAGGATCAGCGGATAGCGCTGCGTGACCTTTTCCGGCGTCGGAATGAACTTGGTGATCACGAACCGGCCCTTGCCGCGCACGAACGCGTCCGTATGCATGGTCGGCGTGCCTTCCGGCGCGTGCTCGTTGCACGGCCACTGGATGCTGCCGAGTGCGTCGAGCTTTGCGTACGACACGCCCGAGAAGGTCGGCGTGAGCCGCGCGATCTCGTCCATGATTTCCGACGGATGCGTGTAGTGCATGTCGTAGCCGAGCGCCTGCGACAGCAGCAGCGTCACTTCCCAGTCCGCGTAGCCCGCGAGCGGCGGCATCACCTTGCGCACGCGCGAGATGCGGCGCTCCGCGTTCGTGAACGTGCCGTCCTTCTCGAGGAAGGTCGAGCCGGGCAGGAGCACGTGCGCATATTTCGCGGTTTCGTTCAGGAAGATGTCCTGCACGACGATGCATTCCATCGCCGACAGCGCGGCCGCGACGTGCTGCGTGTTCGGGTCCGACTGGACGATGTCCTCACCCTGGCAGTAGAGCCCCTTGAAGCTGCCGTCGAGCGCCGCGTCGAACATGTTCGGGATGCGCAGCCCCGGTTCCGGCTGCAGCGTGGCCGACCACGCCTGTTCGAACTGCGTGCGCACGATCGTGTCGCTGATGTGCCGGTAACCGGGCAGTTCGTGCGGGAACGAGCCCATGTCGCACGAGCCCTGCACGTTGTTCTGGCCGCGCAGCGGATTGACGCCGACACCTTCGCGGCCGATGTTGCCGGTCGCCATCGCGAGGTTCGCGATGCCCATCACCGTCGTCGAACCTTGCGCGTGTTCGGTGACGCCCAGGCCGTAGTAGATCGCGGCATTGCCGCCCGTCGCATAGAGGCGCGCGGCGGCGCGTACCTGCTCGGCCGGCACGCCCGTCACGTCCGCGGTCGCCTCGGGCGAATTGTCGGCGTGCGATACGAAGTCGCGCCATTGCTCGAAGGCGCGCGCCTCGCAGCGCTCGGCGACGAATGCATCGGCGACGAGCCCTTCGGTGACGATCACGTGCGCCAGCGCGTTGACGATCGCGACGTTGGTGCCGGGGCGCAACTGCAGGTGGTGCGTGGCCTTGATGTGAGGGCCGTCGACGACGTCGATGCGACGCGGGTCGATCACGATCAGCTTCGCGCCTTCGCGTACGCGCCGCTTCATCCGCGAGCCGAACACCGGGTGGCCGTCGGTCGGGTTCGCACCCATCACGACGATCACGTCGGCCTGGCCGACCGACGCGAACGTCTGCGTGCCGGCCGATTCGCCGAGCGTCGTCTTGAGGCCATAGCCGGTCGGCGAATGGCACACGCGCGCGCAGGTATCGACGTTGTTGTTGCCGAACGCGGCGCGCACCAGCTTCTGCACGAGGTAGGTTTCCTCGTTCGTGCAGCGCGACGACGTGATGCCGCCGATCGAGTCGCGGCCGTACTTCTGCTGCAGCTTGCGGAACTGCGTCGCCGCGTAGGTGAGCGCTTCCTCCCAGCTCACTTCGCGCCACGGGTCGGTGATCTTTTCCCGGATCATCGGCTTCGTGATGCGGTCCTTGTGCGTCGCGTAGCCCCATGCGAAGCGCCCCTTCACACACGCGTGCCCTTCGTTCGCGAGGCCGTTCTTGTGCGGCGTCATCCGCACGACCTGCGTGCCCTTCATCTCGGCCTTGAACGAGCAGCCGACGCCGCAGTACGCGCAGGTCGTGACGACCGAGTGTTCGGCCTGCCCGAGCTGCACGACGGATTTTTCCTGCAGCGTGGCCGTCGGGCATGCGGCGACGCAGGCGCCGCACGACACGCATTCCGACGCCATGAACGATTCGCTTTCGCCCGCGGCGACGCGCGATTCGAAGCCGCGCGCGGCGATCGTCAGCGCGAACGTGCCCTGCGTTTCCTCGCAGGCGCGTACGCAGCGGTTGCAGACGATGCACTTCGACGGGTCGTACGTGAAGTACGGGTTCGATTCGTCCTTGCGGTCGTCCAGGTGATTCGCGCCGTCGAAGCCGTAGCGCACTTCGCGCAGCCCGACGACGCCCGCCATGTCCTGCAACTCGCAGTCGCCGTTGGCAGGGCAGGTGAGGCAGTCGAGCGGATGGTCGGAGATGTACAGTTCCATCACGTTGCGGCGCAGCGACTGCAGCCGGTCCGACTGAGTGCGCACCTTCATGCCCGCTTCGGCGGGTGTCGTGCACGACGCCGGATAACCGCGCCGGCCTTCGATCTCGACGAGGCACAGCCGGCACGAGCCGAACGGCTCGAGCGAATCGGTCGCGCAGAGCTTCGGAACGTTGACGCCGGCTTCGATGGCCGCGCGCATCACCGACGTGCCGGCCGGCACCGTCACCGGCTGGCCGTCGATTTCGAGCGTGACGTCGGTGTCCGCATACCGTTGCGGCGTGCCGTAGTCGGTATCGTCGAACGGGTCGCGGGCGCGCGTCTGGGCGGCGCTCTTGCACGCGCATTGGCCTGAGCCGCAGCCGCCTTGGCGGACGTTGTTCGTGTCGAGTGACATGCAGGGCTCCTTCTGGGTCAGGCCGCAGCCTTGACCGGGCCCGACGCGGCATTCTTGCCGGCAGCGAGCCCGAAATCTTCGGGGAAATGGTCGAGCGCGGACAGCACCGGGTAGGGCGTCATGCCGCCCATCGCGCACAGCGAACCGGCCAGCATCGTGTCGCACAGGTCGCGCAGCAGCGTGACCTGCCGCTCCGATGTATCGCCGTCGCGGATGCGCGCGATCGTCTCGACGCCGCGCGTCGAGCCGATCCGGCACGGCGTGCACTTGCCGCACGATTCGATCGCACAGAATTTCATCGCGTATTCGGCAAGCTCGGCGAGGTTCGACGTGTCGTCGTGCAGCACGATGCCGCCGTGACCGACCACCGCGCCGATCGCCGTGTACGCTTCGTAGTCGAGCGGCACGTCCCACTGGTGATCGGGCAGGTAGGTGCCGAGCGGACCGCCGACCTGTGCGGCGCGCGCGGGCCGGCCGCTTGCGGTGCCGCCGCCGAAGTCGAACAGCAACTCGCGCAGCGTGACGCCGAACGCGAGCTCGACGAGGCCGCCGTGACGGATGTTGCCCGCGAGCTGGAACGGCAGCGTGCCGCGCGAGCGGCCCATCCCGTAGTCGCGATAGAACGCGGCGCCGCGCGCGAAGATCACCGGTGCCGTCGCGAGTGTGATCACGTTGTTGATGACGGTCGGCTGGCCGAACAGGCCGGCGAGCGCGGGCAGCGGCGGCTTCGCGCGCACGACGCCGCGCTTGCCCTCGAGCGATTCGAGCAGCGCCGTTTCCTCGCCGCACACGTACGAGCCCGCGCCTTTCGCGACGTGCAGCTCGAACGCGTGCGCGGAGCCGAGCACGTGTTCGCCGAGCCAGCCGGCTTCGCGCGCGCGGACGATCGCGGCTTCGAGCGTGGCGATCGCGTGCGGGTATTCGCTGCGCACGTAGATGTAGCCGACCGTCGCGCCCGTCGCGATGCCCGCGATGATCATCCCTTCGATCAGGCAGTACGGATCGCATTCCATCATCAGGCGGTCGGAGAACGTGCCCGAGTCACCTTCGTCCGCGTTGCAGACGACGTACTTCTGCGCGGCGCGCGCGTGCCGCACCGTGCGCCACTTGATGCCGGCCGGGAATGCCGCGCCGCCGCGGCCGCGCAGCCCCGATTCGATCAGCGTCTCGCACGCGGCATCGCCGTCGAGCGCGAGCGCGTTCTTCAGGCCGGCGAGGCCTTCGTGTTGCAGGTAGTCGTCGATCGACAGCGGGTCGGTCAGGCCGATGCGCGCGAACGTGAGGCGCTGCTGGCGTGCGAGATAGGGCAGCGCGTCGACGAGGCCGACGCCGCTCGGATGCGCGCCGCCTTCGAGCCAGTTCGCGTCGAACAGGGACGGCACGTCGGCGGCCGACAGGTTCGCATAACCGACGCGGCCGGCGGCCGTGCCGACCTCGACGAGCGGCTCGAGCCACAGCAGCCCGCGCGAGCCGTTTCGGACCAGCTCGATGGCGACGCCGCGCCGTTCGGCTTCCGCGGCGATCGCGGCCGCGAGTGCGTCGGCGCCGAGTGCCAGCGCGGACGAATCGCGCGGAACGTAGATGCGGATCGTCATGCGGCCTCCGGTGTGTGAGCGACCGCATCGGCAAGCAGCGCGTCGAATTTTTCCGGCGTGACCTTGGCGTGAAGCACGCCGTTCACCGTCAGCGACGGCGACTGCGCACACAGTCCGAGGCAGTAGACCGATTCGAGCGCGACGGCGTCCGGCCCGTGTGCATCCGCGGCATCGCCGTGCGCCGCGTCGAACCGGCAGCCCGTGCGGGCTTCAGCATGCGCGGCCAGCGCTTCGCAGCCCATGCTGCGGCACGCCTCGGCGCGGCACATCTGGATCGTGACGCGCGCAGGCGGCGCGGTGCGGAAGTGGTGGTAGTAAGTCAGTACGCCGTGCACTTCCGCGCGCGACAGATTGAGTGCCCTGGCGAGCGGTGCGACGCAGCCCGGCGGCACGTAGCCCGCGTCGTCCTGGATCGCGTGCAGGATCGCGACCAGCGACCGGCCGGCGCGCGCATGGCGCTCGACGAGCGCGTCGGGCGCATGGGGATTCGGGGACATCGGTTATGCTCCTCCAAAGTCTCATATGCGCTCGGAATTCATATAATGCACATTGCGGCTTCGTTCTGATTGATTTCGACCAACGATAAGCGGAAGATTTCGCGGTCGCAATAGGAAATCGGAGTGCATAATTGATTCGAATCGAATGCGACGCGTATCTGACCGTACGCGACACGAACGGTCGCACTGCCAGCCTGTCGGACGTCGCGCCATTGCTGGAGCTCGTGGCCGACACGGGCAGCATTGCGCAGGCCGCCCAGGCGAAAGGGCTGTCCTACCGGCACGCGTGGGGCATGTTGCGCGCGCTGGAAGCGTGCATTGGCGGGGAGTTGATCGAAACCGCGCGGGGCAAGGGGTCGACGCTGTCGGCGCTCGGCCAGGCCGTCGTCGATGCGCAGCGCCTCGCGCGCAGCCGGCTCGACGGGAACCTGCGGATGCTGGCGGCCGAAGTGGCCAGCGACCTGAGTCGGCGGCTCGCGCAGCGCGACGGCGCCGTCCGCATTCACGCGTCGCATGGCTATGCCGTCGCGACGCTCGTATCCGCGCTCGTCGATGCGCAGGCGGCCGTCGACATCAAGTATCGCGAGAGTGTCGAGGCCGTGCAGGCGCTTGCACGCGGCGAATGCGACCTGGCCGGTTTCCATCTGCCGCGCGGGGCGTTTCGCGCGCAGTGCGCGCAGATCTACCGGCCGTGGCTCGACGACACGCGCCACGTGCTGATTCACCTGACGCGCCGCCAGCAGGGGCTGTTCGTGCCGCGCGGCAACCCGAAGCAGGTCCGCGGGCTCGCGGATCTCGCGCGCAATGACATCCGCTTCGTCAACCGGCAACCCGGCTCAGGCACGCGCATGCTGCTGGATCTCGCGCTGCGCGCGATCGGCATCGATCCCGAGCGCATCGACGGTTACGCGTCGGCCGAACTCACGCATTCGGCGATCGCCGCATTTGTCGCGAGCGGGATGGCCGATCTCGGCTTCGGCGTCGAGCCGGCCGCCCATCATTTCGGGCTCGACTTCATCCCGGTCGTCGACGAGGACTATTACTTCGCGTGCGAACGCGTGCGGCTCGATGCGCGGCCGCTCGCCGGCGTGCTGGCGCTGATGCGCGATGCTCGCTTCGTCGAGCGCGTCGCGCATCTCGACGGTTACGATCCGGCCGCGTGCGGGACGCTGACGAGCATCGCGACGGGGCTGGCCGGCGACGACGGCACGAGCGCGCCGGACGGCAATTCCCGGTAACGGGGACGCGATCGGACCGCGCTGCAGCAGCGGGGGATTTGCGCTACGCTTGCCGCTTGATCAACGTTCCAACAAGCACGCCGTTCAGGCGTCATCCCGCCATGAAATTTTCCGTTCCCCTCGCCGCGGCAGCGTTGACCGCGGGGCTGCTGGTCATTGCTTCACCGTTTGCGCTCGCGCAGAATTCCCCGGGGGTGCCCGGCGGCATCCTGAACGACCAGTTTCGCCTGAACGAGCATCCGCAAATGCCGTTCGCGGCGTCGGCGCCGTCGCAGAAATACCAGGGCAGCAAGAAGTCGGCGTTGCGTCGCAAAGGTGACCTGGGCGACCCGAACGGCTGCAACCTGAAGTGCCCGATGGATAGCCAGTAACGCGCGGACAGGCGCGTCCGTACCGTGGTCGTGGGGCCCCAGTTCGACTGGCAGGCACGCAACCCACGCACCGGGTTGGCCGCCTGAACTGCGACTGCACGAATCCCGTACGATTCCGTTCGAGCCCCGCGAAGCGTCGCCGCTTCGCGGGGCTCGTGCTTTTCGGCGAAGCTCAATGTGACGCGATGCCGGGCGAAGCTGGGGATCGCACATCTCGGCCCGGTGGGTAATCTAGGGTTAACCCTGAAATCAGGAAGGATGTCTTCCAGAAACCTGCCTTATTCTTAAGCATTCACCTACATAAACTTCGGGTTGTCAGCGATGAACAAGGTGTTCACCGCGAACACAGACAAATCTGGAGGTAGGTCATCATGAAGTCGCTCGTTCAAGCTGTTGTCGTTGCCGCCGCTCTCGTTGCCCCGGTCGTGTCGTTTGCGCAGTCGGGCTCGACGATCACCCGCGCGCAGGTCCGCGCCGAACTGGTCCAGCTCCAGCAGGCCGGATACAACTCCGCCCGCGGCGAAGATCCGCACTATCCGGAAGCGATCCAGGCTGCAACGGCGCGTGTTGCGGAGCAGCAGCGCAGTGCGCTGGCGCAAGCGCAAGGTGCCGATGCCAGCGGGTACGGTGCGCAGGCACAGGGCGCATCGGCATCGGGTTTGCGTGCAATGGGCGTGCGCCCGGCCACCGCTGAAGAAATGAAGTCGCTGTACCGCGGCAGCTAAGCCACGTGTTGCCCGGTGTGCATGAGCGCCGGGGGCGAATGATGCGTCGCCCCTCAGGCTGCGGCACCCGGGTTGGCCGTTGCCCGGCGCGACCGATGATTGCGCGGGCGCGGCACAGCATCCGTCACCTCCTGCCGTCGGAACATCGACGGCATTCCGCCCGGCCCGCCTGTGGCTGGGCGCTTTTTCGGACGGCGAGGGGGCGTTTTTGTCGGCAACAAAAAACCCCGCAGACTTGCGTCATACGGGGTTCGTGCGACAAGCGCAGAATTTGGTGGAGGCGGCGGGAATCGAACCCGCGTCCAGAAGCGCTCTACGACTAGTTCTACATGTTTAGTTCAGTCATTTGATTTAACCGCAGCGACGCGGACGAACACGCTGCACTTCGGCGATTCGCTAGATTTTCGACCCTGGCGTCGCGACGCCGACAGGGCTTAACTGACGTAAATGACCTCTGGCGGTATTGCTACCGGTCTTGCGACACTAGCCCGTCAGTGAACTAGGCAGAGGACGGCGGCCCTTAGGCTGCCAGTGCGAACGTATCGTCGTTTGCAGTTACGATTTTCCCATTGATTAACGAGGTGACGGGTCCTCGACATGCCCTAGCCGCTTCACAACCCCTGTCGAAACCAGGTCGCCCCCGCGGATAAGATCAAACATTATAGCCCAACATCGCGTAGCAGATCGCGCAGTTCCTGCGTCGTGTCGACGAGATGCTGGGCCTGCCAGTCGGATGGCGCGGCGCCGTCGCCGCAGTAGCCGTACGCGGCCGCGACCGTCGCCATGCCGGCAGCGCTGCCGGCCTGAATGTCGCGCAGGTCGTCGCCGACGTAGACGATGCGTGCAGGCGCGAGCGTCAGCTGGTCGGCTGCATGCAGCAACGGGGCCGGGTGGGGTTTCGGGTGCGGCGTTGTGTCGCCCCCGACGACGCACGCGGCGCGCGGCGTGAGACCGAGCAGATCGACGAGCGGTGCCGTGAGCCGCATCGCCTTGTTCGTGACGATGCCCCAGCGCACGCCGCGCGCATCGAGTTCGTCGAGCACGTCGCCGATGCCGGGGAACAGCGCCGTGTGCACGCACAGATCCGTCGCGTAGTTGGTCAGGAACTCGTCGCGCATCGCTTCGTAGCCGGGCGCTTGCGGATCGATGCCGAATGCGCCGCCGAGCAGGCCGCGCGCGCCGGCCGAGGCCAGCGGTCGAAGCACGTCGAGCGACGTTTCGGGCAGGCCACGGACGCGCTGCATCTTGTTGACGGCGGCCGCGAGATCGGGCGCCGTGTCGGCGAGCGTGCCGTCCAGGTCGAACAGCACGGCATCGCAGTGCAGCAGGCGCGGTTCGTCGAGTGCGGCCCGCGCGGTCGAAAGGGGAGTCGTCATGCCGGTCGGAGGGTCACGCGCCGCGGCGGCACGCGACGAGGTAGTTGATGTCGGTGTCGTTCGACAGCGCGAAGCGCTTGCCGATCGGGTGATACGTGATGCCCTTGATCTCCACGATGTGCAGATCCGTCGCACGCACGAAGCCGGCCAGTTCCGACGGGCGGATGAAGCGCGCGTAGTCGTGCGTGCCCTTCGGCAGCATTTGCGCGATGTACTCCGCGCCGATCACGGCGAACAGGTAGGACTTCAGGTTGCGGTTCAGCGTCGAGAAGAACACCCAGCCACCGGGCTTCACGAGCGTCGCGCACGCGGCGACGACATCGCCGGGCGACGGCACGTGCTCGAGCATCTCCATGCACGTGACGACATCGTAGGTGCCCGGTTCGCGGGCAGCGATCGCTTCGGCGGCGATGGCCTCGTAGTCGACCGAGATGCCGCTTTCGAGGCTGTGCAGGTCGGCCACGCCGAGCGCTTCGGTCGACAGGTCGATGCCTTTCACCTGTGCGCCGAGTCCGGCCATCGATTCGGACAGGATACCGCCGCCGCAGCCGATGTCGAGTGCGCGCTTGCCGGCCAGGTGCGCATGCGCGTCGATCCAGCCGAGCCGGACCGGGTTCAGGTCGTGCAGCGGCTTGAATTCGGCATTCGGATCCCACCACCGATGGGCGAGGTCGCTGAATTTCTGGAGTTCGTGGGGATCGGCGTTGGTCATGTCGGCAAACGGGCTACGGAAGGAGGGCGGTGCTTCGGTTCGTCAGCCCCGAGTATATAAGAAGCGGACGAGCGGAGAGGCGGCGAGCACCCGGACGGGCATCAACGAAAAAGCCCCGCCGGAGCGGGGCTTTGAAACGGTCGAAAACCGCGGCTTAGTTTGCCGGAACGGTCGTCGTCGTCGTTTGCTGCGTACCAACCACTTCGACTTCCACGCGGCGGTCCGGTGCGAGGCAGGCGATCAGCTGCTTGCGGTTCTTCTGGTTGCAGCCAGTCGTAACCGGGTTGCGCTTGCCCTTGCCTTCCGTGTAGATCTTGTTGGCCGGCACACCCTTGCTGACCAGGTACGACTTCACGGCTTGTGCACGGCGCAGCGACAGACGGTCGTTGTACTTGTCCGAACCGATGCGGTCCGTGTAGCCCGTTGCGACGACCACTTCCGTGTTCATGCCTTCGATCTTCGAAGCCAGTTCGTCCAGCTTCTGCTTGCCCAGCGGCTTGAGCGTTGCCTTGTCGAAGTCGAACAGTGCGTCAGCTTGATACGTGATCTTCTGGCTCGTGATGGCCGGCGGAGCGACCGGAGCGACCGGCGGCTGCGGTGCCTGGGCGACCAGTGCGCCATCGCACTTCGCGTTGGCGGTGGCCGGCGTCCAGAATGCATCGCGCCAGCAGAGCTCGTTCGTGCCGTTCATCCACACCCATTCGCCCGTGCCGTTCACCCAGTTGTCATTGACGGCTTGACGCGACGCCGGCACCGACTGTGCCGAAGCGGATGCAGCCATAACTGCGGTAGCTGCAATGAACGCGAGCTTTGAAAGTTTATTCATATTTCTCCTCTCGAAATTGAGATTACCGCAGGTTTACTGCGAGCCTGTTGACGGTGACAAGTCATACATTGCTCGAAGTATAACATTGGTGCGGCACAAAAATGCGGCACCGCTCTGTGTAGACTTTAGACTTCGAGCAGCGTCTAACCCTCAGTGCGTTGGCATTTTGCCATATCGTTCCCTTCCTACGAAAAAAAATCCTCCCCACCCTAAGATCGCCTCAACGTTTGTGGTGCATGCGCAACACCGGCCTGCCGTAACTTTCAGGGATTGTCAAGAGTGTGTCCGAGAAATTGCGCGGATGAACGTATCTGTTTACTCGTGCGCGTGAAACAGGCGTGACGAAATCGCCTGCGACGTCGAGTCGCAGGCGATTTCGGTCGGCTCGCCGCCGCCGCAATTTTCGCTATTTATATATAGAGGGGGAGGCGAATTGGCGGCTGATGGGCGCATGTTAGAATCTCGCGTTGCGTTGCGCATGCAGCGCCCACGCGAAAGGCGTTCGCCGTCTTCGCTCCGAAACGATACGGATACATGGATCAATTCGCCAAAGAGACCCTGCCCACCTCCCTAGAGGAGGAAATGCGCCGTTCGTATCTCGATTACGCGATGAGCGTGATCGTCGGACGTGCCCTTCCGGATGTCCGCGATGGCCTGAAGCCCGTGCACCGGCGCGTGTTGTTCGCGATGCACGAACTGAACAACGACTGGAACCGCGCGTACAAGAAATCGGCGCGTATCGTCGGTGACGTGATCGGTAAGTACCACCCTCACGGCGATACCGCGGTGTACGACACGATCGTGCGGATGGCGCAGGACTTCTCGCTGCGCTACATGCTGATCGACGGGCAAGGCAACTTCGGCTCGATCGACGGCGACAACGCCGCGGCGATGCGTTACACCGAAATTCGCATGGCGAAGATCGGTCACGAACTGCTCGCCGACATCGACAAGGAAACGGTCGATTTCGAGCCGAACTACGACGGCAACGAAACGCAGCCGTCGGTCCTGCCGTCGCGCATCCCGAACCTGCTGATCAACGGCTCGTCGGGCATTGCGGTCGGCATGGCGACCAACATCCCGCCGCACAACCTGAACGAAGTCGTCGACGCGTGTCAGCACCTGCTGGGCAACCCGGAAGCGACGATCGACGAGCTGATCGAGATCATCCCGGCGCCGGACTTCCCGACGGCCGGCATCATCTACGGCGTCGCCGGCGTGCGCGACGGCTACCGCACCGGGCGCGGCCGCGTCGTGATGCGCGCGGCCACGCACTTCGAGGAGATCGACCGCGGCCAGCGGATGGCGATCATCGTCGACGAGCTGCCGTACCAGGTGAACAAACGCTCGCTGCTCGAGCGGATCGCCGAGCTCGTCAACGAGAAGAAGCTCGAAGGCATCTCCGACATCCGGGACGAGTCCGACAAGAGCGGCATGCGTGTCGTGATCGAACTCAAGCGCGGCGAAGTGCCGGAAGTGGTGCTGAACAACCTGTACAAGGCGACCCAGCTCCAGGACACGTTCGGCATGAACATGGTCGCGCTCGTCGACGGCCAGCCGAAGCTGCTGAACCTGAAGGAAATCCTGCAGTGCTTCCTGTCGCATCGACGCGAAGTGCTGACGCGCCGCACGATCTACGAACTGCGCAAGGCCCGCGAACGCGGCCACGTGCTCGAGGGTCTCGCGGTCGCGCTCGCGAACATCGACGAGTTCATCGCGATCATCAAGGCCGCGCCGACGCCGCCGATCGCGAAGCAGGAGTTGATGGCGAAGCCGTGGGATTCGTCGCTCGTGCGCGACATGCTGACGCGCGCCGAAGCCGAGAATGCATCGGCGGGCGGCCGCTCCGCGTATCGTCCGGAAGGCCTGAACCCCGCGTTCGGGATGCAGAACGACGGGCTGTACCGTCTGTCCGAGACGCAGGCCCAGGAAATCCTGCAGATGCGTCTGCAGCGCCTGACCGGTCTCGAGCAGGACAAGATCATCGGCGAATACCGCGAAGTGATGGCACAGATCGCCGACCTGCTGGACATCCTCGCGCGCCCCGAGCGGATCACGACGATGATCGGCGAGGAGCTGACCTCGGTGAAGGCCGAATTCGGCGATGCGCGCCGCTCGAAGATCGAGCTGAACGCGACCGAACTGAACACCGAGGATCTGATCACGCCGCAGGACATGGTCGTCACGATGTCGCATGCGGGCTACGTGAAGTCGCAGCCGCTGTCCGAGTACCGCGCGCAGAAGCGCGGCGGTCGCGGCAAGCAGGCGACGCAGATGAAGGAAGACGACTGGATCGAGACGCTGTTCATCGCGAACACGCACGACTACATCCTGTGCTTCTCGAACCGCGGCCGCGTGTACTGGGTCAAGGTCTATGAAGTGCCGCAGGGCTCGCGCAACTCGCGTGGCCGCCCGATCGTCAACATGTTCCCGCTGCAGGATGGCGAGAAGATCAACGTGGTGCTGCCGGTCAAGGAATTCTCGGCCGACAAGTTCATCTTCATGGCGACGTCGCTCGGCACCGTGAAGAAGACGCCGCTCGAGGCATTCAGCCGTCCGATGAAGAAGGGCATCATCGCGGTCGGTCTCGACGACGGCGACTTCCTGATCGGCGCGTCGATCACCGATGGCGCACACGACGTGATGCTGTTCTCCGACGCCGGCAAGGCCGTGCGCTTCGACGAGAACGACGTGCGTCCGATGGGGCGCGAGGCGCGCGGCGTGCGCGGCATGCAGCTCGAGGACGGGCAGCAGGTCATCGCGATGCTGGTTGCCGGCAGCGAGGAGCAGACCGTGCTCACCGCGACCGAGAACGGCTTCGGCAAGCGTACGCCGATCACCGAATACACGCGTCACGGCCGCGGCACGAAGGGTATGATCGCGATCCAGACGTCCGAGCGCAACGGCAAGGTCGTGGCTGCAACGCTCGTCGACGCCGAGGATCAGATCATGCTGATCACGACGGCCGGCGTGTTGATTCGCACCCGCGTATCCGAGATCCGCGAGATGGGGCGTGCCACGCAAGGTGTTACACTCATCAGTCTCGATGAGGGTACCAAGCTCTCTGGCCTGCAGCAGATCGCGGAGGCCGAAGAGGGCGATGGCGAGGCCGACGAGGCGTCGGACGGCGAAGCCTGAAGAACGGATGAGACTCTGGCCGCCGCGGGCGCAAAGCGCCGCGGCCGGCGAGCAACCATTCATATTTCCAAAAGGGAGTGATGATGCAAAAGCAATTCAAGCAACTGGTTCTGCTGGCTGCACTGGTGCCGACGTTCGCGATGGCGCAAGCGCTGTCGAATTCCGCACCGGCGCCCGCCGCGGCAGCTGCGCCGATCGACGCCGACAAGAAGGCTGCGATCAAGGATCTGCTCGACGCGATCGACGCGCCGAAGCTCGTGTCGGCAATCGGCAACAGCGCCGAAATGCAGGCCAAGCAACTCGTGCCGGCGATCCTGTCGGACGCGCTGTCGGAAAACAAGACGATGAACGACAAGCAGAAGCAAGCTGCCGTTCCGACGCTGCAGAAGAATGCAGTGCCGAAGCTGGTTGACGGCGCAGGCAAGGTGTTCGGTACGCAGCAATTCCAGAACGACGCGATGTCGGCTCAGTACGACGCGTATGCGAAGTACTACAGCACGTCGGAGATCAAGGATCTGACGACGTTCTACAAGAGCCCGACGGGCCGCAAGTTCATCCAGGTTCAGGATCAGGTCGGTCGCGACGTGGTCAACGGCCTGATGCAGAAGTACATGCCGCAAGCGATCCAGGCGACGCGCACGCAGGCTGACAAGGAAGTTGCAGCAGTCAAGCCGGGCAAGTAAGCCGTCCGGGCACGCACCCGGCCATTCGGCCGGGTTTGGCGGGAGCCTGACGACAGTGCGATAATGGCCGTTTGCGCGCGAGCGCAAGCGGCCATTTCCATTCTGGCGCGGTTCTGCCGGCGGCAAGCCGGTCGCGTCCCTCCCGAGGTTTTCACGATGCGCGTCTTTAATTTCTCCGCCGGCCCCGCGGCGATGCCCGAGGAAGTGTTGCGGCAGGCCGCCGACGAAATGCTCGACTGGCACGGCAGCGGCATGAGCGTGATGGAGATGAGCCATCGCGGCAAGGAGTTCATGTCGATCCACGAGGCCGCGCTGACCGACCTGCGCGACCTGCTCGGCGTGCCGGCAAGCCACCGGATCCTGTTCCTGCAGGGCGGCGGTATCGCGGAAAACGCGATCGTGCCGATGAACCTGCTCGGGTCGCGCAAGACCGCCGACTTCGTCGTGACGGGCTCGTGGTCGCAGAAATCGTTCGGCGAGGCGAAGAAATACGGTACACCGCATCTCGCCGCGACCGGCAAGACGGAAGACGGCTTCACGCGTGCGCCCGCGCGCGCCGAATGGCAGCTGTCGGACGATCCGGCCTACGTGCATCTGTGCACCAACGAGACGATCGACGGCGTCGAGACGTTCGAGATCCCCGATCTCGGCGACGTGCCGCTGGTCGCGGACGTCTCGTCGCACATCCTGTCGCGCCCGATGGACGTCGCGAAATACGGCGTGCTGTTCGGCGGCGCGCAGAAGAACATCGGGATGGCCGGCGTGACGGTCGTGATCGTGCGCGAGGATCTTCTCGATCGCGCGCAGTCGATCTGCCCGTCCGCGTTCGAATGGAAGACCATCGCCGCGAACAACTCGCTGTACAACACGCCGCCCACCTACGCGATCTACATCGCGGGCCTCGTGTTCCAGTGGCTGAAGCGGCAGGGCGGCCTCGAAGCGATCGAGGCCCGCAATATCGAGAAGGCGAAGCTGCTCTACGACACGATCGATGCGAGCGGCTTCTATCTGAACAAGGTCGAGCCGGCAGCACGTTCACGGATGAACGTGCCGTTTTTCCTGGCCGACGAAACGCGCAATGAAGACTTCCTTGCCGGCGCAAAGGCGCGCGGGCTGCTGCAGCTGAAGGGCCACAAGTCCGTCGGTGGCATGCGGGCGTCGATCTACAACGCGGTGCCGCTCGAGGGCGTGAAAGCGCTCGTCGAGTACATGAAGGACTTCGAGCAGCGCGGCGCCTGACGGCGACGCTGCTCAAACAGCACGGCAAAACGCATGGACGACGAACTGAATTCCCGCCTGAAACCGCTGCGCGATCGCATCGACGCGATCGACGCGCAGCTGATCGCGCTCCTGAACCAGCGCGCCGCGGTGGCGCTGGAGGTGGGCGAGGTCAAGAAGCATTTCAACGCGCCGGTGTTCCGGCCGGAGCGCGAGCTGCAGGTGATCGCGCGGCTGCAGGACATGAGCGCCGGGCCGCTCGCGAGCGAGCACATCAGCGCGATCTGGCGCGAGATCATGGCCGCGAGTCGCGCGCTCGAGCAGACGATCCACGTCGCGTTCCTCGGGCCGGTCGGCACGTACAGCGAGCAGGCGATGCTCGAGTATTTCGGCCAGTCGATCGAAGGGCTGCCGTGCCCGTCGATCGACGAGGTGTTCCGCTCGGTCGAGGCCGGCGCATCCGCGTTCGGCATCGCGCCGGTCGAGAATTCGACCGAAGGGGCCGTGTCGCGCACGCTCGACCTGCTGCTGCAGACGCAACTGCTGATCAGCGGCGAACTCGCGCTGCCCATCCATCACAACCTGCTCACGCAAAGCGGCACGCTCGACGGCGTGAAGCGCGTCTGCGCGCATGCGCAGGCACTTGCGCAATGCCAGCAGTGGCTCGCGGCGAATGCGCCGCAGCTCGAGCGGCAGGCCGTGGCGAGCAACGCGGAGGCTGCGCGTCTCGCGGCGGCCGATCCGAGCGTCGCGGCGATCGCGGGCGACCGCGCGGCCGCGCACTACGGCTTGCAGATCGCGTTCTCGCTGATCCAGGACGATCCGCACAACCGCACGCGTTTCGTGATCATCGGCAAGCAGCCGGCCGGGCAAAGCGGTCACGACCAGACGTCGCTGATCGTGTCGGTGAAGAACGAGCCGGGCGCCGTATTCAAGCTGCTCGAACCGCTTGCGCGGCACGGCGTGTCGATGACGCGCTTCGAGTCGCGTCCGGCGCGCGTCGGCACGTGGGAGTACTACTTCTACATCGACATCGAAGGGCACCGGGACGATGCGGCGGTCGCGGCCGCGCTCGCGGAGCTCGGCCAGAAGGCCGCGTTCCTGAAGATACTCGGCTCGTATCCGAGCGCACGCTGATGCGTGACGGCCCGTCGCCTGCATGCGCAGGCGTCGCGGTCGGGCGGGCAGGGCAGGCCGGTCGGCGCTGCCGAAGGCGGGTTCGGGCAGCACCCGGTGCAGGTTGCGCCGGGCGCGGGCCCGTTGCCCGGAATCTGGAATTCCGTGTGCGGGGCGTCGTTCCGCGCGCGTAACTTGGCTCTTGTCGTGTCAGGCTTTGCATTCAACAAACTGGTCATTTTCGGCGTCGGCCTGATCGGCGGATCGCTGGCTCGCGCGCTGCGCGAGCGCGCGCCGGGCGGCGCGGGCGAGATCGTCGGCGTGGGCCGCTCACGCTCATCGGTCGAGCGCGCGCTGTCGCTCGCCGTGATCGACCGCGCGGCGGCGCTCGACGACGACGCGCAGTTGCGCGACGCGCTTGCCGGCGCCGATCTCGTGCTGCTGGCCGCGCCTGTCGCCCAGACGGGGCCGCTGCTCGCGCGCATCGCGCCGTGGCTCGCCGATGCGACGATCGTCACCGATGCGGGCAGCACCAAGTCCGATGTCGTCGCGGCCGCGCGCGAAGCGCTCGGCGCGCGGATCGCGCAGTTCGTGCCGGGGCACCCGATCGCCGGTCGCGAGTCGAGCGGCGTCGAAGCCGCGTTGCCCGACCTGTACGTCGGCCGCAACGTCGTGCTGTGCCCGCTGCCGGAGAACGCGCCCGAATCGGTCGCGCGAATCGACGCGATGTGGCGCGCGACCGGCGCCGACGTGCGCACGATGAGCACCGAACAGCACGATCGCGTGTTTGCGTCGATCAGCCATCTGCCGCACGTGCTGTCGTTTGCGCTCGTCGAGCAGATCCTCGGCGAGGCGGACGCGGAACTGAAATTCTCGTACGCGGCGGGCGGCTTCCGCGATTTCACGCGCATCGCCGCGTCGAGCCCGGAGATGTGGCGCGACGTGTGCGTCGCGAACCGCGCGGCGCTGCTCGACGAACTCGACGGCTACACGCGCGTGCTCACGCGGCTGCGCGCGGCGATCGAAGCCGGCGACGGCGCGGCGCTCGAAGCCGTGTTCACGCGCTCGCGCGCCGCGCGCAAGGCATGGCAGGAGCGCGGCGGCAAGCCCGCTGCCGAACCGGACAAGAAATAACAGGACGATTCCCATGGACTATCTCGATCTCGGCCCGTACTCCAGCGCATCGGGCACCGTGCGCCTGCCCGGCTCGAAGAGCATTTCGAACCGCGTGCTGCTGCTCGCGGCGCTTGCCGAAGGCGAAACGACGATCACGAATCTGCTCGACTCCGACGACACGCGCGTGATGCTCGATGCACTCGGCAAGCTCGGCGTGAAGCTCGCGCGCGACGGCGACACCTGCGTCGTCACGGGCACGCGCGGTGCGTTCACCGCGAAGACGGCCGACCTGTTCCTCGGCAACGCGGGCACGGCCGTGCGGCCGCTGACCGCCGCGCTCGCGGTGAATGGCGGCGAGTATCGTGTGCACGGCGTGCCGCGCATGCACGAGCGGCCGATCGGCGATCTCGTCGACGGCCTGCGGCAGATCGGCGCGCAGATCGACTACGAGCTGAACGACGGCTACCCGCCGCTGCTGATCAAGCCCGCGACGATCTCGGTCGACGCGCCGATCCGCGTGCGCGGCGACGTGTCGAGCCAGTTCCTCACCGCGCTGCTGATGACGCTTCCGCTCGTGAAGGCGAAGGACGGCAAGATCGTCGTCGAAGTCGACGGCGAACTGATCTCGAAGCCGTACATCGACATCACGATCCGGCTGATGGAGCGCTTCGGCGTGACCGTCGAGCGCGACGGCTGGCAACGCTTCGTCGTGCCGGCCGGCGTCCGCTACCGCTCGCCGGGGCGGATCATGGTCGAGGGCGACGCGTCGTCGGCCTCGTACTTCCTCGCGGCCGGTGCGCTTGGCGGCGGCCCGCTGCGCGTCGAGGGCGTGGGGCGCGCGAGCATCCAGGGCGACGTCGGTTTCGCGAATGCGCTGATGCAGATGGGCGCGAACGTGACGATGGGCGACGACTGGATCGACGTGCGCGGCATTGGCCACGACCACGGCAAGCTCGAGCCGATCGACATGGATTTCAACCTGATCCCCGATGCGGCGATGACCATCGCGGTCGCGGCGCTGTTCGCGAACGGGACGAGCACGCTGCGCAACATCGCGAGCTGGCGCGTGAAGGAGACCGACCGCATCGCCGCGATGGCGACCGAACTGCGCAAGGTCGGCGCGATCGTCGAGGAAGGCCCCGACTATCTCGTCGTCACGCCGCCGGAAAAGCTCACGCCGAACGCGGCGATCGACACGTACGACGATCACCGGATGGCGATGTGCTTCTCGCTCGTCAGCCTGGGCGGCGTGCCCGTGCGGATCAACGATCCGAAGTGCGTCGGCAAGACGTTCCCCGACTATTTCGACCGCTTCGCCGCGCTCGCCAAAGCCTGACCCGACTGTTCCGATGAAATCGACCCGACCCTTTCACCCGACTCCCGTCATCACGATCGACGGCCCGACCGCTTCCGGCAAGGGCACGGTCGCGGCGCTCGTCGCCGCGCACCTCGGCTTCCACCTGCTCGACAGCGGTGCGCTGTACCGCCTCGCGGCGCTCGCCAGCGTGCGCTACGGCATCGCGGCGGAGGACATCGACGCGCTCGTGAAGCTGATCGACGATCTCCACATCACGTTCCGCGAAGGCTGCGCGCAGCTCGACGGCGTCGATGTGTCGAACGACATCCGCGCCGAGGCGGTCGGCAACCGCGCATCGGCCATTGCCGTGCACGGGCCGGTGCGTGCCGCGCTGGTCGCGCGCCAGCGCGCGTTCCGCAAGACGCCGGGCCTCGTTGCCGACGGGCGCGACATGGGGACGGTGATCTTCCCGGACGCCGTGCTGAAGGTGTTCCTGACGGCCAGCGCCGAGGCCCGCGCGACCAGACGGCATAAGCAATTGATGCAAAAAGGTTTTTCTGCTAATATAGATGACTTGCTCCGGGATCTTCGTGAACGTGATGCGCGCGACAGCAATCGCGCGGCCGCGCCGCTGAAGCCTGCAGCAGATGCCAGGCTGCTCGATACGTCGGCACTTTCGGTTGATGAAGCAGTCGACCAGGTGCTGCAGTGGTACCGGGCGCTCGGCCAGCCCGCCTGAAACGGCGGGCAGCGGTAGGTGCTCCGCGCCGTAAGCGCGGAGCGTGTTTCGAACCCTTAACCCCGTGTGGACCTCGATCTGGCCCTTTCAGCCTGCCATTCCGGCCGGCGTGGCACAGCGATCCATGCACTATCAGATTTTTATGTCCGACCTGCAAACCTCCACCCCGAATACCGAATCCTTTGCGGCTCTGTTCGAAGAGTCGCTGACCCGCCAAGACATGCGCGCCGGCGAAGTGATTTCCGCCGAAGTCGTGCGCGTCGACCACAACTTCGTGGTCGTCAATGCAGGCCTCAAGTCCGAGGCTTACATTCCGATCGAGGAATTCCTGAACGATCAGGGCGAGGTTGAGGTGCAGTCGGGCGATTTCGTGTCCGTCGCGATCGACGCACTCGAAAACGGCTACGGCGACACGATCCTGTCGCGCGACAAGGCGAAGCGCCTTGCATCGTGGCTGTCGCTGGAAAAGGCTCTCGACAACAACGAACTCGTCACCGGCACGATCACCGGCAAGGTGAAGGGCGGCATGACCGTGATGGTCAACGGCATCCGCGCGTTCCTGCCGGGTTCGCTGGTCGACACGCGTCCGGTCAAGGACACGACGCCGTACGAAGGCAAGACGCTCGAGTTCCGCGTGATCAAGCTCGATCGCAAGCGTAACAACGTCGTGCTGTCGCGTCGTGCAGTGATCGAAGCAACCCAGGGCGAAGAGCGCGCGAAGCTGCTCGAGACGCTGAAGGAAGGCGCGATCGTCAACGGCGTGGTCAAGAACATCACCGACTACGGCGCGTTCGTCGACCTCGGCGGCATCGACGGCCTGCTGCACATCACCGACATCGCATGGCGTCGTGTGCGTCACCCGAGCGAAGTCCTGTCGGTTGGCCAGGAAGTCACCGCGAAGATCCTCAAGTTCGACCAAGAGAAGAACCGCGTCTCGCTGGGCATCAAGCAACTGGGCGACGATCCGTGGGAAGGCATCTCGCGCCGTTACCCGTCGGGCACGCGCCTGTTCGGCAAGGTCACGAACATCACCGACTACGGCGCATTCGTCGAAGTGGAATCGGGCATCGAAGGCCTCGTCCACGTATCGGAAATGGACTGGACCAACAAGAACGTTGCGCCGTCGAAGGTTGTCCAGCTGGGCGACGAAGTCGAAGTCATGGTCCTCGAGATCGACGAAGACCGTCGTCGTATCAGCCTCGGCATGAAGCAGTGCAAGCCGAATCCGTGGGATGACTTCAGCCGCAACTTCAAGAAGGGCGACAAGATCACGGGCGCAATCAAGTCGATCACCGACTTCGGCGTGTTCATCGGTCTGCCGGGCGGCATCGACGGCCTGGTCCACCTGTCGGACCTGTCGTGGAGCGAAACCGGCGAAGAAGCCGTTCGCAAGTACAAGAAGGGCGACGAAGTCGAAGCCATCGTGCTCGGTATCGACGTCGAGAAGGAGCGTATTTCGCTCGGCATCAAGCAGCTCGAAGGCGACCCGTTCAGCAACTACGTTGCAATGAACGACAAGGGCTCGATCGTCGACGGCGTCGTGAAGACGGTCGATGCGAAGGGTGCGGTCGTGACGCTGACGGGCGACGTCGAAGGCTACCTGCGTGCGTCGGAAATCGCGCAGGATCGTGTCGAAGACGCACGCAACGTGCTGAAGGAAGGCGACAAGGTCAACGCGATGGTGATCAACATCGATCGCAAGTCGCGCGGCATCAACCTGTCGATCAAGGCGAAGGATTCGGCTGAGCAACAGGAAGCGATCCGCGGCCTGCAAGCCGACACCAGCTCGGCTGCGACCGGTACGACCAACCTCGGCGCGCTGCTGAAGGCGAAGCTCGACGGCCAGAACCAGTAAGCCTCACGAGGTCTGCTGAAGTATGACCAAATCCGAGTTGGTCGCGCAGCTGGCATCGCGATTTCCGCAACTTGTCCTCAAGGATGCGGATTTCGCGGTGAAAACGATGCTCGATGCGATGTCTGACGCTCTGGCGAAAGGGCACCGCATCGAAATTCGGGGTTTCGGCAGCTTCGGTCTCAACCGTCGCCCGGCACGCGTCGGACGCAACCCGAAGTCGGGGGAGAAAGTGCAGGTGCCCGAGAAGTTCGTGCCGCACTTCAAGCCTGGCAAGGAATTGCGCGAACGCGTCGACGGCCGCGCCGGTGAACCGCTGAAGGCTGACGATCCGGACGACGAGCGTTGAGCGTCGTTCGGTTTGACCGGAACCCGTCCGGCGAAGGCTGAAAAGAAAAGCGCCCCTTGCGGGCGCTTTTTTCATTTCCGGCGACCGCGGCGCAACGGGCGTGCACAGGATGTGCGCAGCCGCGGAAACGCTTCCTTTACAATACGGGTCGATTCGGTGCGGCGAAGGGGAGTCGCGCGCCGCGGCAAACCTCAACAAAGAGAGGGCTTCATGAAGTTTATCGTCTGGCTGATCCGGGTATTGGTGTTCGTGCTGCTGCTGGTGCTTGCGCTGGCCAATACGCAAACCGCGACGCTGAATTTCGTTGCCGGCTACGCATGGCAAGCGCCGCTGATCCTGATCGGCCTGGCATTCTTCGCCGTGGGGCTGCTGGCCGGCCTGCTGTCCGCGCTGCCTTCGATCTTCCGCCTGCGTCTCGAGAACGGGCGCCTGAAGCGCGATCTGCGCGCGGCGCGTGAAACGCCGACCGTCGTCGACCAGCCGCCGATGCCGCCCGTCATTTAACACGGACGCCGCGCGACAATCGCGCGGTTTTCGTCTCTGCTTCGATATCTCGCATGGATCTGGATTTCTGGTGGTTGCTCGCGATTCCGGTCGCATTTGCGCTCGGTTGGGCGGCGTCACGCTATGACCTGAAGAATCTCCTGTCGGAGAGCGCCAACTTGCCGCGATCGTATTTTCGCGGCCTGAACTTTCTGTTGAACGAACAACCCGACAAGGCGATCGACGCATTTATCGAGGTTGCCAAGCTCGATCCCGAGACGGTCGAGCTGCACTTCGCGCTCGGTAACCTGTTTCGCCGTCGCGGCGAAACCGACCGTGCGATTCGCGTGCACCAGAACCTGCTGAGCCGCACGGACCTGCCGGTCAACGAGCGCGACCACGCGCTGTACGAGCTCGGCCAGGATTTCCTCAAGGCCGGCCTGCTCGATCGCGCCGAGGAGGCGTTCCACAAGCTCGCGGACGGCGACTACGCGCTCGGCGCACAGCGGGCGCTGCTGACGATCTATGAGATCGAGAAGGACTGGAACAAGTCGATCGATACCGCGAAGCGTATCGAGTCGATGAGCGACAAACCGCTCGGCGCCGAAATCGCGCAGTTTCACTGCGAGCTCGCGCAGGACGCGCTGCAGCGCAAGAACGCAGCCGCGGCGGCCGAACAGCTGCAGCTCGCATTGACCGTGAACCCGCAGAACGTTCGCGCGACGATCCTGTCCGGCGATGCCGCGCAGGCGGACGGCAACCACGCGGCCGCGATCGAGCACTGGAAGCGCGTCGAGGCGCAGAACCCGGCGTATCTGCCGCTCGTCGCCGACAAGCTGATGAAGGCCTATGTCGCGCTCGGCAAGAACGTCGAAGGCGCCGAGCTGCTGATGGGGTATGTCGACCGCTATCCGTCGAACGACCTGCTCGACGTCGCGTATCAACACATCGCGGGGTTGCGCGGCCAGGACGCGGCACACACGCTCGCACGCACGCAGATGGAGAAATCGCCGAACCTGTCGGGGATGCTGCACCTGCTCGATGCGCAGATCGCGGCGGCCGACGAGCCGCGTCGTAAGGAACTTGAAATGATGCGTGCGCTGATCAAGCAGCGCACGAAAAATCTGCCACGGTATACGTGCCAGAATTGCGGTTTCCGGGCACGGCTCTTCTACTGGCAGTGCCCCGGATGCAGCGGCTGGGAAACCTATGCGCCGCGCCGCGTCGAACCTGCGATGCCGGGCTGATCCCGGCACGCGGAGCCAACGCGCTGCGGTTGCCGCCGGGCTCGTCCCGGCGGCCAAGTTAGTCAATTACCGGGAAGTACCGGAACATCTATGAAAATCACCATCATCGGCACCGGCTACGTCGGTCTAGTCACGGGCGCATGCCTCGCGGAGATCGGTCACGACGTCTTCTGTCTCGACGTCGATCCGCGCAAGATCGACATCCTGAACAACGGCGGGATGCCGATTCACGAACCGGGGCTGCTGGACATCATCGCGCGTAACCGCGCGGCGGGGCGGTTGCGTTTCTCGACCGACATCGAGGCGAGCGTCGCGCACGGCGAGATCCAGTTCATTGCGGTCGGCACGCCGCCCGACGAAGACGGCTCGGCCGACCTGCAATACGTGCTCGAGGCCGCCCGCAACATCGGTCGCCACATGACGAGCTTCAAGGTGATCGTCGACAAGTCGACGGTGCCGGTCGGCACCGCGCAGCGCGTGCGCGGCGTGGTCGACGAAGCGCTTGCCGCTCGCGGGCTCGCGGGCAGCGTCGCGCATCGCTTCTCGGTCGTGTCGAACCCGGAATTCCTGAAGGAAGGCGCGGCGGTCGAGGACTTCATGCGTCCGGACCGGATCATCATCGGCGTCGACGACGACGAGACGGGCACGATCGCGCGCGAGAAGATCAAGAAGCTTTACGCGCCGTTCAACCGCAACCACGAACGCACGATCTACATGGACGTGCGTTCGGCCGAATTCGCGAAATATGCGGCGAATGCGATGCTTGCGACGCGTATCTCGTTCATGAACGAGATGTCGAATCTCGCCGACAAGGTCGGTGCCGACATCGAGGCCGTGCGCCGCGGGATCGGCTCCGATCCGCGCATTGGCTACCATTTCCTGTACGCAGGTGTCGGCTATGGCGGCTCGTGCTTCCCGAAGGACGTCCAGGCGCTGATCCGCACGGCGGGCGAGAACGGCCAGCCGCTGCGCATCCTGGAAGCCGTCGAGGCGGCCAACCATGCGCAGAAGGACGTGCTGATCGGCAAGATCGAGCAGCGCTTCGGCGCCGATCTCACCGGTCGCGAGTTCGCGGTCTGGGGCCTGGCGTTCAAGCCGAACACCGACGACATGCGCGAGGCGCCGAGCCGCCGCCTGATCGCCGCGCTGCTCGAGCGCGGCGCGACCGTGCGCGCGTACGATCCGGTCGCGGTCGACGAGGCGCGGCGCGTGTTCGCGCTGGATTTCGACGGCAATCCGGACGCGCTGGCGCGGCTGCATCTCGTCGATACGCAGGACGTCGCCGTGACGGGCGCGGACGCGCTCGTGATCGTGACCGAATGGAAGGAATTCCGGAGCCCCGATTTCACGCGCCTGAAGGCCGAACTGAAGGCGCCGGTGATCTTCGACGGGCGCAACCTGTACGAGCCGGACGCGATGGCCGAACTGGGCATCGACTACTACGCGATCGGACGGCCGTATGTCGATCCCCAGTCGTCTTCCCGTGGCTGACCCTACGATGAATACTCTTCGCGAAGTCGTTCCGGTGCCGCGCGCGCAGCTCGCGCGCTCGCGCGTGCTTGTCGTCGGCGACGTGATGCTCGATCGTTACTGGTTCGGCAACGTCGATCGCATTTCGCCGGAAGCGCCCGTGCCGGTCGTGCATGTGCAGCGTCAGGAAGAGCGGCTCGGCGGTGCGGCGAACGTCGCGCGCAATGCCGTGACGCTCGGTGGCCAGGCCGGGTTGCTGTGCGTCGTCGGTTGCGACGAACCCGGCGAGCGGATCGTCGAGCTGCTCGGCAGCAGTGGCGTGACGCCTCATCTCGAGCGCGACCCGGCGCTGCCGACCACGATCAAGCTGCGCGTGCTCGCGCGCCAGCAACAACTGCTGCGCGTCGACTTCGAGGCGATGCCGACGCATGAAGTGCTGCTCGCGGGGCTCGCGCGCTTCGACGCGCTGCTGCCGCAGCACGACGTCGTGCTGATGTCGGATTACGCGAAAGGCGGCCTGACGCACGTCACGACGATGATCGAGAAGGCGCGTGCGGCCGGCAAGTCCGTTCTGGTCGACCCGAAGGGCGACGACTGGGCACGCTATCGCGGCGCGTCGCTGATCACGCCGAATCGCGCGGAATTGCGCGAAGTGGTCGGGCAGTGGAAGTCGGAAGACGATCTGCGTGCGCGGGTTGCGAAGCTGCGTGCGGAACTCGACATCGACGCGCTGCTGCTCACGCGCTCGGAAGAGGGAATGACGCTTTTTTCCGCCACCGGCGAACTGCATGCACCGGCGCTCGCGCGCGAGGTGTTCGACGTGTCGGGCGCGGGCGATACCGTGATCGCGACGGTCGCGACGATGCTCGGCGCGGGCGTGCCGCTGGTCGATGCCGTCGTGCTTGCGAATCGCGCGGCAGGCATCGTGGTCGGCAAGCTCGGCACGGCCACGGTGGATTACGACGAACTGTTTCACTGAGCGCATTCGGCGGCGCGACGAGCGCGTCGCACGAGTGGCTCGCATTTTTCAGGCAGGACGATCATGACCCTCATCGTCACCGGCGCAGCCGGTTTTATCGGCGCGAACATCGTCAAGGCGCTCAACGAGCGCGGCGAGACGCGCATCATCGCGGTCGACAACCTGACGCGCGCGGACAAGTTCCGCAATCTCGTCGATTGCGAGATCGACGACTATCTCGACAAGACGGAATTCGTCGAACGCTTCGCGCGCGGCGATTTCGGCAAGGTACGCGCGGTGTTCCACGAAGGCGCCTGTTCGGACACGATGGAAACCGACGGCCGCTACATGATGGACAACAACTTCCGCTACAGCCGCGCGGTGCTCGACGCATGCCTCGCACAGGGCGCGCAGTTCCTGTACGCATCGTCGGCCGCGATCTACGGCGGCTCGACGCGTTTCGTCGAGGAGCGCGAGGTCGAGGCGCCGCTGAACGTCTACGGCTATTCGAAGTTCCTGTTCGACCAGGTGATTCGCCGCGTGCTGCCCACCGCGAAGAGCCAGATCGCCGGCTTCCGCTATTTCAACGTGTACGGCCCGCGCGAGACGCACAAGGGGCGCATGGCGTCGGTTGCGTTCCACAACTTCAACCAGTTCCGCGCGGAAGGCAAGGTGAAGCTGTTCGGCGAGTACAACGGTTATGCGCCGGGCGAGCAGACGCGCGATTTCGTGTCGGTCGAGGACGTGACGAAGGTGAACCTGTTCTTCTTCGATCATCCGGAGAAATCGGGCATCTTCAACCTCGGCACGGGTCGTGCGCAGCCGTTCAACGATATCGCGTCGACGGTCGTGAACACGCTGCGCGCGCTCGACAACCTGCCGCCGCTGACGCTCGCGCAGCAGGTCGAGCAGGGGCTGGTCGAATACGTGCCGTTCCCCGATGCGCTGCGCGGCAAGTACCAGTGCTTCACGCAGGCCGACCAGACGAAGCTGCGCGCGGCCGGCTACGACACGCCGTTCCTGACCGTGCAGGAAGGCGTCGACCGCTACGTCCGTTGGCTGTCCGGCCAGGTTTAAGCGGACGCGTTGCATCGATAGACTGGGTCTCACGGTCGGCAGCCGCCGGCCGTTTTTCATCGGAGATCCAGCACATGATCAGGAAATGGTTTGCCGCAGCGGCCATGTTCGGCGCGATCGCGTCGGCCTGGGCGGCCGTCGACGTCAACACGGCGAACGAGGATGCGCTCGTCGGCATCAAGGGCATCGGCCCGGCGCGGGCGAAGGCGATTCTCGACGAACGCGGCGCACGCGGTCCGTTCAGGAATGCGGACGATCTCGCGTCACGCGTGAAAGGCATGGGCGGCCATACCGTCGAGCGACTTCAGCAGCAAGGGCTGACGATAGGCGCGGCCGGCTCAGGCGCGGCCCCGTCGGCCGCGGCCAAGCCGGCAGCAGCAAAGCCTGCTGCCGCGCCTGCCCGCACCGCGCAGAAGTAACGCGCAGCGCGCGACAGACACAGAGCTCCTTCAGTCGCCGTCGTTGAGACGGCTTCCCGCGGCATGCCGCGGGTTTTTTGCGTGCGTACTGCATGCGCGGCGCTCACGCATCGCGCAGCACGCGTATTCCATCGTCTCAAAGGGGTTGCCGGCGCGAGCGACGGTGCTGGTTTACAATCGATCGATTGATCGGCCTCGCACTCACGGTATCTCCATGGCTTACAAAACTATCGAAGACACGATCGGCAATACGCCGCTCGTGCAACTGGTCCGCTTGCCGGACGACGAGATTCGCGCGCGCAACAACGTGGTGCTCGCGAAGCTCGAAGGCAACAATCCGGCCGGTTCCGTGAAGGATCGCCCGGCGCTGTCGATGATCAGCAAGGCTGAGGCGCGCGGGCGCATCAAGCCGGGCGATACGCTGATCGAGGCGACGAGCGGCAACACGGGCATCGCGCTGGCGATGGCCGCGGCGATCCGCGGCTACAAGATGGTGCTGATCATGCCGGAGGATCTGTCGGTCGAGCGCCGCCAGAGCATGGCCGCTTATGGCGCCGAAATCGTCCTGACGCCGGTGAAGGGCGGAATGGAACTGGCGCGCGATCTCGCGGACCAGATGCAGCGCGAAGGCAAGGGCGTGATCCTCGACCAGTTCGCGAACCCCGACAATCCCATTGCGCACTACGAAGCGACGGGCCCGGAGATCTGGCGCGATACCGAAGGGCGCATCACGCACTTCGTGTCGGCCATGGGCACGACGGGCACGATCATGGGCACGTCGCGTTACCTGAAGGAACAGAACCCGGCGATCGAGATCGTCGGTGCGCAGCCGGAAGACGGCTCGCGCATTCCGGGCATTCGCAAGTGGCCGGAAGCGTACATGCCGACGATCTTCGATCGCAGCCGTGTCGACCGCGTCGAGAGCGTGAGCCAGGCCGCGTCGGAAACGATGGCGCGCCGGCTGGCGGCTGTCGAAGGCATCTTCGCGGGCATTTCGTCGGGCGGCGCGTGCGAAGTCGCGATGCGCATCGCGCGTCAGGTCGAGAATGCGACGATCGTGTTCATCATCTGCGATCGCGGCGACCGCTACCTGTCGACGGGCGTGTTCCCCGCGTGAGCACGGGTTTGCATGCGTCGCGCATGCAATAAAAAAACGCCGCACGAGCGGCGTTTTTTCTTTGGGCGGGCGGTGCTTACTGCGACTGCGCGTCGGCGTCGGCCGGGCTCAGCGCGCCGCTGGCTTCCATCTGCGCCTTCACGGCTTCGCCGAGCTGGTACACGGTGAGTGCGTAGAAGAAGCTGCGGTTGTAGCGCGTCAGCACGTAGAAATTCTTGAGACCGAGCATGTATTCCGTCGCGCGCCCCGGCGACGGCAGGTCGACCACGGTCACGGGCGTGCCGGCTTCGGTGGTGATGTTGACCGTCGGCTCGTTCAGCGTCATGCCCGCGCGCAGCAGTTGCGACAACGCCCAGTGCGGTTCGGGCTGGCCGTCGGCGGCGGCTTGTGCGATGCCCAGGCTGCCCGTATCGGGCGTGATCTGCCAGACCACCGGACGATCGGTTTCCCAGCCGTGCTGCTTCAGGTAGTTCGCGACGCTGCCGATCGCGTCGACCGGGCTGCTGCGCAGATCGACATGGCCCGTGCCGTCGAAGTCGACCGCATATTCGCGGATGCTGCTCGGCAGGAACTGCGGAATCCCGATTGCGCCCGTATACGAACCGAGCACGGTGGTCGGATCGAGCTGGTTGTCGCGAGTCCAGACCAGGAAATCCTCGAGGTTCTTGCGGAACGTCGCCTGGCGGCTGTCGCGATTCGGCGTGTCCGGGTAGTCGAACGTGAGCGTCGTCAGCGCGTCGAGCACGCGGAAGTTGCCCATGTAGCGGCCGTAGATCGTCTCGACGCCGATGATGCCGACGATCACCTCGGGCGGCACGCCGAATTCCGCGGAGGCGCGCTGCAGCGTTGCCTGGTTCGCCTTCCAGAACTTCACGCCCGCGTTGATGCGGATCGGCTCGATGAAGCGCGAGCGATAAACGCGCCAGTTCTTGACCGTCGGCGACGCGGCGGGCTTCACGAGCTTGACGGCCGTCGCCGAATAGCTGATCCGCGAGAACAGCGCATGCAGGCTCGTGGAGTCGAAGCCGTTGCGGCTGACCATCTCGTCGATGAACGCGTCGACCTTCGCGTTGTTCGCGTAACGCTGCGGAACGATTTCCTCTTCGAAGGTCTGGCCCGGCGGCGACGGCTGCTGGGGCTGCGCCTGCGCGACGAGCTTGCCGGCGGACTTCGCGGGTTGCGTCTGCGCGCCGGCGGGCGTGGCGCCGAGGGCCGCGACGACGGCGGCGGCAACGAGCGGGCCGCGAACACCGAACAGCGCGGAGAGAAGGGCGGCAGGCTTGCTGGAATTCATGTCGAAGCGGGCGGACAGGGCGATTGTGTTCGGCGCAGTATACCTGCGCATCCGGCGCGTCGGGGCGAAGCGGGCCCCCGTTGTGGTAAGTTAGCGGCGAATTCGCGGCAGACGATGGACATCATTGATGGAGACCTGCGGCGCACCGCGCGCTGCCGATGACAGCTTATGGCAACCGCTTTCTATACGCACCCCGACTGCATGCTGCATGAGATGGGGGAATGGCATCCGGAATGCCCGGCCCGATTGTCGGCGATCCAGGATCAACTGATTGCGAGCCGCATCGACGACCTGATCGTGCACGAAACCGCGCCGTTCGCGAGCGAAGTGGCGCTGGGCCGCGTGCATACGCAGGCGCACATCGACTACATCCGGAGCATGACGCCGGTCGACGGCTATGTCGAGATCGATCCCGATACGCTGATGAACCGCGATACGTGGCGCGCGGCGCTGCGTGCGGCCGGCGCCGCGATCGCGGCGACCGACGCGGTGATCGAAGGCCGCTACGCGAATGCATTCTGCGGCGTCCGGCCGCCCGGCCACCATGCGGAGCCCGCGCGTGCGATGGGTTTCTGCTTCTTCAACAACGTCGCGATCGCCGCGCGGCATGCGCTCGACGTGCACGGTCTCGAGCGCGTCGCGATCATCGATTTCGACGTGCACCACGGCAATGGCACCGAGGCTGCGTTCGCGAACGACGAGCGCGTGCTGATGTGCAGCTTCTTCCAGCATCCGCTGTACCCGTTCTCGGGCGTCGATCACCAGGCGCCGAACATGGTCAACCTGCCGATGCCCGCGCGCAGCAACGGGATGGCGATCCGCGAAGCCGTCGACATGTTCTGGCTGCCGCGCCTGGACGCGTTCAAGCCGCAGATGCTGTTCGTGTCGGCCGGCTTCGATGCGCATCGCGAGGACGACATCGGCAACCTCGGCCTCGTCGAGGCCGACTTCGAATGGCTGACCGCGCAGATCGTCGACGTCGCGCGCCGTCATGCGCAGGGCCGCATCGTGAGCTGCCTCGAAGGCGGCTACAACCTGTCTGCGCTCGGGCGCAGCGTCGTCGCGCACCTGCGCGTGCTGGCTGGCATCTGACCGGCCGGCCGGGCCGCGCGCGCTCAGCGCGCCGGCACGCGCGCGTGAATCCACGCGATCAGCGCGTCGATCACGCGGTCGCGTTCGAGATCGTTCATCGTTTCGTGGAAGCCGCCTTCGTATAGCGTCAGCGTGCGATCGGGCGAGCCGACGCGTGCGCCGAACGCGCGGCTGCCGTCGGGTTCGGTCAGCTTGTCCTCGGTGCCGTGATAGACGAGTACCGGTACTCGCAGCGCGCCGCGGCCGCTTTCGATGCGCGCCATCGCGTCGAGTATCTCCGCGCCGGTGCGCGCGGGCACCGCGCCGTGATGCACGAGCGGATCGGCGCGATTGGCCGCGACGATGGCCGGATCGCGCGACAGCAGCGCCGCATCGATCCTGATCGCGGGGAAGGTCGGCCATGCGCGGCTGATGATACGGCTCACCGCCAGCATCCAGCGCGGCACGTCGCGCCCCGGCGCGAGCGCCGGGCTCGACAGCACGAGGCCTGTCAGCGCGTGGCCGCGGGCCGGCGCGCGTTCGATCGCGTACAGCGCCGCGACCGCGCCGCCCATGCTGTGCCCCATCAGGAACAGCGGCGAATGACCGCGCGCCGCTTCGGCGACCAGCGCATCCGCATCGTTCAGGTAGCCGTCGAAGCGCTCGATCCACGCGCGTTTGCCGGGCGACTGGCCGTGCCCGCGCAGGTCGATCGCGAGCACGTCGATGCCGGCCGCGTTCAGCCGGCCGGCGAGCGCGGCATAACGGCCCGCGTGTTCGGCGAGGCCGTGCACGAGCGCGATCGTCGCGCGCGGCGGCACCGTGCCGTCGCCGGCCGGCCAGCGGTACGACGCCAGTTCGAGCCCGTCCGCGGTGCGCAGCCGGCCCATTTTCGGCGCGGGCGGCGGCGAAGGCGCCGATCCGGCGGTGGCGGGTGCGGCGGCCGGCGTGGTGGTGGCGGTCATCTGGCGTGTCCCCTGTTCGTTGGCATGCGTGTTCCGGATCATAGTCGCGGCATTCCTGCGGCGGGCCAGCAGCGCCCCTCTAATTTCGTGTAGTTATGAAAAGATCGAAATCGATTATTAAGGGGAATGAGGGGTTTGCGGTAAAATCGACGGTTATTCCAGATCCATCGGCGGCCGACTGGCGGGCCAACTCGCCAGCCGGCCGCCGTTTTGTTTACATGATCGAATTACGCAATCTTTCGCAGCGTTTTCCCGGGCCGAGCGGCTGGGTCGAGGCGCTGCACAACGTCAACCTGACGATTCCGCAGGGCGAGGTGTTCGGCATCATCGGCCGAAGCGGCGCCGGCAAGAGCACGCTCGTGCGCACCATCAACCTGCTCACGCGGCCGACCGAAGGCAATGTCGTCGTCGGCGGGCGCGATCTCACGCTGCTGCCGGCAGGCCAGTTGCGCGAGGCGCGCCGCGAGATCGGCATGATTTTCCAGCACTTCAACCTGCTGTCGTCGCGCACGGTGTTCGACAACGTCGCGTTGCCGCTCGAGCTGGCCGGCGCAAGCCGTGCCGACATCGAGGCTGCCGTGCTGCCGCTGCTCGACCTCGTCGGGCTGTCCGCGCAGAAGGATCGTTATCCGGCGCAGATCAGCGGCGGACAGAAGCAGCGCGTCGGCATCGCACGCGCGCTTGCGAGCCAGCCGAAGGTGCTGCTGTCGGACGAAGCGACGTCCGCGCTCGATCCCGAGACCACGCGTTCGATCCTCGACCTGCTGAAGCGCATCAACCGCGAACTCGGCCTGACGATCGTGCTGATCACGCACCAGATGGAAGTGATCAAGCAGGTGTGCGATCGCGTCGCGGTGCTCGATGCGGGGCGCGTGGTCGAGGAAGGCCGCGTGATCGACGTGTTCCTGCAGCCGCATCACGAAGTGACGCGCGCGCTGATCGGCGACGTGATCGCGC
Source organism: Burkholderia sp. YIM B11467 (assembly GCF_052952715.1). Taxonomy (NCBI): domain Bacteria; kingdom Pseudomonadati; phylum Pseudomonadota; class Betaproteobacteria; order Burkholderiales; family Burkholderiaceae; genus Burkholderia; species Burkholderia sp. YIM B11467. Next base: position 171,874 of record NZ_JBQVSQ010000003.1, on the reverse strand, counting down.
AGGAGCTGCCGCCCGCGCTGAAGGCGCGTGTGGCCGAGCGGCTGAAGACGGGCAGCGGGCATCTGCTGCGGCTCGCGTTCACGGGCTCGGGTGTCGACCAGCCGATCCTGTCGGAGACGATCCGCCGGTACGAACTCGATTTCAACATCCTGCACGGCCAGATCGACGAGATCCAGGGGCAGGCATTCGGTTCGCTCGCGGTGCTCGCGGGCGGCGAGCCGGGCAAGGTCGGGCAGGCGCTCGCGTTCCTGCGCGAGCAGGGTGTGGTGGTAGAGGAGCTTTCGTATGTTGAGTGAGATGTTCGATATGTTCGTGCAGTCGTTCTGGGAGACGCTGATCATGGTCGGCATCTCCGGGGCGGTCGGCGCGCTCGTCGGGCTGCCGCTCGGCGTGCTGCTCTACCTGACCGACCGCCAGGGCGTGCTGCAGAACCTCGCGGTGAATCGCGTGCTCGGCGGCATCGTGAACGCGGTCCGTTCGACGCCGTTCATCATCCTGCTGGTCGCGGTGATTCCGTTCACGCGGCTCGTCACGGGTTCGTCGATCGGCACGGCCGCGGCGGTTGTACCGCTGACGCTCGCGGCGGCACCGTTCATCGCGCGCCTCGTCGAGACGGCGCTGCGCGAAGTCGACCGCGGGCTGATCGAGGCCGCGCAATCGATGGGCGCGACCACGTCGCAGATCGTCTTCAAGGTGCTGTTGCCCGAATCGCTGCCGGGCGTCGTGGCGGGGCTGACGATCACGTTCGTGTCGCTGGTCGGTTACTCGGCGATGGCCGGCGCAATCGGCGGCGGCGGACTCGGCGATCTCGGGATCCGCTACGGCTACCAGCGTTATCTGCCGGAAGTGATGTGGACGGTGGTCGCGATCCTGATCGTGTTCGTACAGATCGTGCAGTCGTTCGGCGACTGGCTCGTGCGCCGGCTGAGCCACAAATAAGACCAGATTGATCCGTTAGGGGAGACACGATGCAACGACGCTTCATGTTGAAGTTCGCGGCGGCACTCGGTGCGGCCGCGCTGTTCGCGGGCGCGCACGCGCAGGCCGAAACCATCAAGGTGGGCGTGACGGGTGGGCCGCACGCGCAGATCATGGAAGCGGTGAAGAAGGTCGCGGCGAAGAGCGGCCTCGAGATCCGCATCGTCGAATTCTCCGATTACGTGCAGCCGAACGCCGCGCTCGCGGCGGGCGATCTCGACGCGAACAGCTACCAGCACGATCCGTATCTGCAGGCGCAGGTGAAGGATCGCGGCTACAAGCTGATCAAGGTCGCGGATACCGTCACGTTCCCGATGGGCATCTATTCGAAGCGCGTGAAGTCGCTGGCCGAACTGAAGCCGGGCGCGCGCGTCGCGGTGCCGAACGATCCGACCAACGGCGGCCGAGCGCTGCTGTTGCTGCAAAAGCAGGGCCTCCTGAAGCTGCGCGCGGATGCCGGGCTGAAGGCGACGCCGCTCGATATCGTCGACAATCCGCGCAAGCTGAAGATCGTCGAACTCGATGCGGCGCAGATTCCGCGCTCGCTCGGCGACGTCGACGCGGCCGCGATCAATACGAACTACGCGATGGAAGCGGGGTTGAAACCGAAACAGGACGCGATCGCAATCGAGGGCCCGAACGGTCCGTACGCGAACATCCTCGCGATTCGCGAGGCGGACCGGAACAAGCCGTGGGTCGCGAAACTCGTTGCCGCCTATCATTCGGCCGACGTGAAGCAGTTCATCGAAGGCAAGTTCGGCGGCGCGGTCATAACCGCCTGGTAACGGGCGCAGCACGGGGCGCCCGGCGAGATTAGAGTCGATGATCGAAACCCCGGGCTTTGCGTCCGGGTTTTTTCTCTTTTAAAATAGAACGATCGTTCGCTATCATTGGCGCGTCGCCAAGAAGCGGTATCCTCGACAGCCACGATGGATGGGTCCGCTTGGCCGCGCAGTCACGAGGCCTCGCTATAAAATGGCCTCTGGTCGTATTCGTAACTTTGGAGCGTGTGCATGAAAATCCTGGTGCCAGTGAAAAGAGTGGTCGATTACAACGTGAAGGTCCGCGTGAAGTCGGACAACACGGGTGTCGACATCGCGAACGTGAAGATGTCGATGAACCCGTTCGACGAAATCGCCGTTGAAGAAGCCGTGCGCCTGAAGGAAGCGGGTGTCGCGACCGAAGTGATCGCCGTGTCGGTGGGCGTCACGCAGGCGCAGGAAACGCTGCGCACGGCGCTGGCGATCGGCGCGGATCGCGCGATCCTCGTCGAATCGACCGACAGCGTCGAGCCGCGGGCCGGCGCGAAGATCCTGAAGGCGCTGGTCGACAAGGAACAGCCGCAACTGGTGATCCTCGGCAAGCAGGCGATCGACGACGATTCGAACCAGACGGGCCAGATGCTGGCCGCACTGGCCGGCCTGCCGCAAGCGACGTTCGCGTCGAAGGTGACGGTTGCGGACGGCAAGGCAACGGTCGCACGCGAAGTCGACGGCGGCGCGGAAACGCTGTCGCTGACGCTGCCGGCGGTGATCACGACCGACCTGCGCCTGAACGAGCCGCGCTACGTGACGCTGCCGAACATCATGAAGGCGAAGAAGAAGCCGCTGGAAACCGTGAAGCCGGAAGACCTGGGCGTGGACGTCGCGCCGCGTCTGAAGACGCTGAAGGTGGTCGAGCCGCCGAAGCGCGCGGCCGGCGTGAAGGTGCCAGACGTGAAGACGCTGGTCGAGAAGCTGAAGACCGAAGCCAAGGTGCTGTAAGAGGGAGCGCAAGGAAATGACGATTCTGGTGATTGCAGAACACGACAACGCGTCGGTCAAGGCCGCGACGTTGAACACGGTGGCGGCGGCAGCGAAGATTGGCGGCGACATTCACGTGCTGGTCGCGGGCCACAACGCGCAAGCGGCTGCGGACGCTGCGGCGAAGATCGCAGGTGTGTCGAAGGTGCTACTGGCCGACGCGCCGCAACTCGAAGCGGGCCTCGCGGAAAACGTCGAAGCGACCGCACTGAACATCGCGAAGGACTACTCGCACATCCTCGCGCCGGCGACTGCGTACGGCAAGAACATCGCGCCGCGTATTGCCGCGAAGCTGGACGTCGCGCAGATCTCGGATATCACGGCGGTCGATTCGGCCGACACGTTCGAGCGCCCGATCTACGCGGGCAACGCGATTGCGACGGTGCAGTCGAGCGACCCGATCAAGGTCATCACGGTGCGCGCAACGGGCTTCGATCCGGTGGCGGCGGAAGGCGGCAGCGCGGCGGTCGAGAAGATCGAAGCGGCGGCCGACGCAGGCAAGTCGCAGTTCGTGAGCCGTGAAGTGACGAAGCTGGACCGTCCGGAACTGACGAGCGCGAAGATCATCGTGTCGGGCGGCCGCGGTCTGGGCAGCGGCGAGAACTACACGAAGGTGCTCGAGCCGCTGGCCGACAAGCTGTCGGCAGCACTCGGCGCATCGCGTGCCGCAGTCGACGCCGGCTACGTGCCGAACGACTACCAGGTCGGCCAGACCGGCAAGATCGTCGCACCGCAGCTGTACATCGCGGTCGGCATCTCGGGTGCGATCCAGCATCTGGCCGGCATGAAGGATTCGAAGGTGATCGTCGCGATCAACAAGGATCCGGAAGCACCGATCTTCAGCGTGGCCGACTACGGCCTCGTCGGCGACCTGTTCGCGCTCGTGCCGGAGCTCGTGACCGAGCTCGGCTGACGCGGCTTGACGCTTCAGCGGTAAGCACACGAGAAAAGGGGCGCGACGAGCGCCCCTTTTTTTACGCCATCGACGGAAGAGAAACGAAGGAGGCACACCATGAGTTATGTCGCACCGGTCAAGGACATGCTGTTCGTGCTGAAGGAACTCGCGGGCATCGACGCCGTTGCGCAGTTGCCGGGTTTCGAGGATGCGGGTTACGACACGGCGCAGGCCGTGCTCGACGAGTCCGCGAAATTCTGCGGCGAGGTGCTGGCGCCGCTGAACGTCGAAGGCGACCGTAACCCGAGCAGCTGGAAGGACGGTGTCGTGACCGCGACGCCGGGCTTCGCGGAAGCGTTCCGCCAGTTCGTCGAAGGTGGCTGGCAGGGGCTGCAGCATCCGTCCGAGTACGACGGCCAGGGCCTGCCGAAGCTGATCGCGACGCCGTGCATCGAGATGCTGAACGCGTCGAACCTGTCGTTCGCACTGTGTCCGCTGCTGACCGACGGCGCGATCGAGGCGCTGCTGACGGCCGGCACCGACGAGCAGAAGCAGCGCTACGTGCCGAAGCTGATCTCGGGCGAATGGACCGGCACGATGAACCTGACCGAGCCGCAAGCGGGCTCCGATCTGGCGCTGGTGCGCTCGCGCGCCGAGCCGCAGGGCGACGGCACGTACAAGGTGTTCGGCACGAAGATCTTCATCACGTGGGGCGAGCACGACATGGCGGACAACATCGTCCACCTGGTGCTGGCCCGCACGCCGAACGCGCCGGAAGGCGTGAAGGGCATCTCGCTGTTCATCGTGCCGAAGTTCATGGTCAACGACGACGGCTCGCTGGGCGCGCGCAACGACGTGCACTGCGTGTCGATCGAGCACAAGCTCGGGATCAAGGCGAGCCCGACGGCGGTGCTGCAGTACGGCGACCACGGCGGCGCGATCGGCTACCTGATCGGCGAGGAGAACCGCGGCCTCGAATACATGTTCATCATGATGAACGCGGCGCGCTTCGGCGTCGGGATGCAGGGGATCGGCGTGGCCGACCGGGCCTACCAGAAGGCGGCGGAATTCGCGAAGGAACGCGTGCAGAGCCGCCCGGTGGACGGGTCGGCCAAGCAGTCGGTGACGATCATCCATCACCCGGACGTGCGCCGCATGCTCGGCACGATGCGCGCGCTGACCGAAGGCGCGCGGGCGCTGGCATACGTGGCAGCCGCGCACAGCGACATTGCCCACCGCCATTCGGACGAGGCGACGCGTGGCCGTCATCAGGCAATCTACGAGTATCTGGTGCCGGTCGTGAAGGGCTGGAGCACGGAGATGGTGAACGACGTGGCGAGCCTGGGCGTGCAGGTGCACGGCGGGATGGGCTTCATCGAGGAGACGGGCGCGGCGCAGTACTACCGCGATGCGCGGATCCTGGCGATCTACGAAGGGACGACGGCGATCCAGGCGAACGACCTGGTCGGGCGCAAGACGATGCGCGACGGCGGCGCGGTGGCGAAGGCGCTGATCGCGGAGATCGACGCGACGGTGGCGGCGCTGGGCAAGCTGGACGGCGCGGCGGCGGCATCGATGAAGGCGCAGCTGGAGAAGGGCGCGCGTGCGCTGTCGTCGGTGGTGGATTACGTGGTGGCGAACGTGAAGCAGGACCCGAACGCGGTGTTCGCGGGCAGCGTGCCGTACCTGAAGCTGGCGGGCGTGGTGCTGTGCGGGTGGCAGATGGCGCGCGCGCTGGTGGCGGCGCAGGCGAACCGCGCGAGCGACCCGGCGTTCTTCGAGGCGAAGATCGCAATCGCGCAATGCTATGCGGAGCACGTTCTGGTGCAGGCAGGCGGGCTCGAAGCGTCGATCGTCGGCGCGAAGGGCAACGAGAGCGTGCTCGCGTTGACGGAAGACCAGTTCTGATCCCGCGCCACGCATTCGGCGAAACGAAAAAGGCGCCCCGCGGGGCGCCTTTTCTTTTGAGGCGAGCCGGCCCGCCTTGCCGCGGGCAGCCGCGGCTTATGCGTATGCCGGGCGCGTCTGGCCGGCCACGTCCTTCAGGTAACGATGCACCGACAGGTCGTCGGCCTGGATCGCCGGCATCTTGCCCGAGATCAGGTCCGCGAGCAGTTGACCCGAGCCACACGACATCGTCCAGCCGAGCGTGCCGTGGCCGGTGTTCAGGAACAGGTTCGACACCGGCGTGCGGCCGACGATCGGCGTGCCGTCCGGCGTCATCGGGCGCAGGCCCGTCCAGAACGTCGCTTTCGACGTATCGCCGCCGCCCGGGAACAGGTCATTCACGCACATTTCGAGCGTTTCGCGGCGCGCAGCGCGCAGCTTCTTGTCGAAGCCGACGATTTCCGCCATGCCGCCGACGCGGATGCGCTGGTCGAAACGCGTGATCGCGATCTTGTAGGTCTCGTCGAGCACGGTCGACACGGGCGCGGCCGCTTCGTTGACGATCGGCGCGGTGATCGAATAGCCCTTCAGCGGATAGACGGGGATCTTCATCAGGTTCGAGATGAAGCGGGTGGAGTACGAGCCGAGCGCGACGACGTACGCGTCCGCGCGCACCGTCTCGCTGCCGCACTGCACGCCGGCGATCTTGCCGCCCGCGATCGCGAGCGCATCGATCGGCGTGTTGTAGCGGAACTTGACGCCAAGCGATTCGGCGAGCGCCGCGAGGCGCGTCGTGAACAACTGGCAATCGCCCGTTTCGTCGCCCGGCAGGCGCAGGCCGCCCGTCAGCTTGTGCGATACGGCGGCGAGCGCCGGTTCGGCGTTCTTCAGTTCGGCCGGCGACAGCAGTTCGAACGGCACGTTCGCTTCCTGCAGCACGGCGATGTCCTTCGCCGCGCCGTCGAGCTGCTGCTGCGTGCGGAACAGTTGCAGCGTGCCGCCCGTGCGGCCTTCGTACTGGATGCCGGTGTCGGCGCGCAGCGCCTGCAGGCAGTCTCGGCTGTATTCGGCGAGGCGGACCATGCGGCCCTTGTTGACCGCATAGCGCTCGGGCGTGCAGTTGCGCAGCATCTGCCACATCCACTGGAGCTGGAAGCGCGTGCCGTCGAGGCGGATCGCGAGCGGCGCGTGCTTTTCGAACATCCATTTGACGGCCTTCAGCGGCACGCCGGGCGCGGCCCACGGCGCGGCATAGCCGGGGGAGATCTGGCCTGCATTCGCGAAGCTCGTCTCGAGCGCGGGGCCTGCTTCCCGGTCGATCACCGTGACTTCATGACCGGCGCGCGCGAGGTAATACGCGCTTGCCACGCCCACCACACCGCTGCCCAGAATGACGACTCGCATAGCTGCTCCAGATGGAAGGGACCAGGTCGAGGCCGGGCGCACCTGCGGCTCCGTGTAACCTCTAACTGATCTAGTTTTTTGCGCTATGGTATTGTCGAATGTCCAGTTTTTGTTATCGTATTTTTCCGGTTTTCAGCATAAACAAATGAGAACGCAACGTCAGCCCGTACGCTCGCTCGACAAGCTCGACCGGCGCATCCTCAAACTGCTCCAGGACGACGGCCGGATGGCGATGAAAGACCTCGCGGAACAGGTCGGACTGACCGTTACACCGTGCATCGAGCGCGTGCGGCGCATGGAGCGGGACGGCGTGATCACCGGCTATCACGCGCGGGTCGACCCTGGCCAGTTGGGTGCCGCGCTGCTGGTGTTCGTCGAGATCACGCTTGGCCACAAGGGCGGCAACATGTTCGAGCAGTTCCGCCGTGAGGTGATGAAGATCGACGAGGTGCTCGAATGCCATCTCGTGTCCGGCGATTTCGATTACCTGATCAAGGCGCGGATCGGCGAGATGGCCGACTACCGGAAACTGCTCGGCGATATCCTGCTGCAGTTGCCGGGCGCCGTGCAGTCGAAGAGCTATGTCGTGATGGAGGAAATCAAGGAGACGCTGACGATTGCGGTCGGCGAGTGACGTGCCGGCGGCCCGCTGTCGGGCCCCTTATCCCGCCCTTGGCATGCAGCACCCAATACTGTATAAATATACAGTATTGGGTGCTGGCGAATGGGTGCGCGCATGGACGATCGGTCCGACAACGAATTTCCGATAGCGCCGCCCGCGCCCCGCACGGGGCGCGGTGCGGTCGACAATCTGCAGGGGCGGTATGAAATCGCGCAGCGTGAAGCGGTCGACGACGGCTGGGCGCACGAGTCGGACGATGCCGATTTCCCCGCACCGCTGCGCACGCAGGTATTCGAGGAGCGTGCGAAGAGCATCCTGACGCACAACCAGTCGCCCGACATCCCGTTCAGCGTGTCGCTCAATCCGTATCGCGGCTGCGAGCACGGCTGCATCTACTGCTTCGCGCGGCCGACGCACAGCTATCTCGGCCTGTCGCCCGGGCTCGATTTCGAAAGCCGCATCTATGCGAAGGTCAATGCGGCCGAACTGCTCGAGCGCGAGATTTCGCGCAAGCGCTACGTGCCAGAGCCGATCGCGCTTGGCGTCAACACCGACGCCTACCAGCCGGTCGAGCGCGACCTGCGCATCACGCGCAGCGTGATCCAGGTGATGCACGATCACGGGCTGCCGTTCGCCGCGATCACGAAATCGTCGCTGATCGAGCGCGATCTCGACTTGCTCGCGCCGATGGCCGAACGCGGGCAGGTGATGGCGGCGGTCACGATCACGACGCTCGATGCTGATCTCGCGCGCACGCTGGAGCCGCGCGCGGCGACACCGGCGCGCCGGTTGCGCACGATCCGCGCGCTGCGCGATGCGGGCGTGCCGGTCGGCGTGAGCATTGCACCGGTGATTCCGTTCGTCACCGAGCCCGATATGGAGCGCGTGCTCGAGGCGTGCGCGGAAGCCGGCGCCACGCACGCGAGCTACATCATCCTGAGGCTGCCGTGGGAGGTTGCGCCGCTGTTCAAGAACTGGCTCGCCGCGCATTTTCCCGATCGCGCGGAACGCGTGATGAACCGAGTGCGCGACATGCGCGGCGGGAAAGACTACGACTCGGATTTCTCGAAGCGGATGAAGGGCGAGGGGATCTGGGCCGACCTGTTGCGACAACGCTTCCGTCAGGCCGTCAAGCGGCTCGGGCTGAACGAGCGCACGAACGGCATTCTCGATCTGTCGCAGTTTCGCGGTGCGCCGGTCGCCGCGGCGTCGGTGCCGCGCGGTGCTGCTCGCGCAGCCGGCACGAAGTCGCGCGACGACATGCAGCTGAACCTGTTCTGACCGGCGCGTCATGCAGGCGCACGAAGGGCGCCGGTGTTTAGGAAGGGGGCGCTTACTGCGAAATCTGCTTCGCTGCTTCGACCTGCGATTCGAAATACGTCTGGAACGACAGCGCGAGCGCGGTCATCAGCAGGAACGCGCCGATCAGCAGCGAGAAGATCACGACAAAGATCACGGTCCAGCCCGACCGGCTGTGCTTGCCCGTTTCGGCGTTGAATTGCGCGTCCCACTTTTCGTCGGGGCGCAGCCCGTAGACGAGTGCGGCGAGGAACGCCGCCAGCAGCGAGATCGCGCCGGGTACCGCGAGCCACCAGCCGAGGCCGGCACTGCGCTGGGTTGCGGCGAGCAGGAGGAAGCCCGGAATGCCGACGATCGTCGCGAGCAGGTGTGCCCAGCCGTACACGTCGCGAAAGCCGTACAGATAGAAGCGGTGCGCGCCGAGCGATCCGACCAGGAATGCGAGGGCGGCGGTGAGCGTCTTGGAGCGGAAGCGGCGGGACGGTGCGGTGCTGCTGGACATGGGTGGCGGCGTATTGTCGTTGACATGGGCGGCCGGCGGGCCGGCGCGGGCACGCGGCCCGGCACGCATTCTACGATGCCCGGTCGGGCCCGGTCACCCCCGACCTGCGTCAAGGTGCCGCATAGGTTACGCGGTAGATTGCGCCTGCGTGGTCGTCGCTGACGAGCAGCGAACCGTCGGGCAGCGGCAGCACGTCGGCCGGGCGTCCCCATACCGTGCCGTCGGGCCGCAGCCAGCCGGTGACGAATGGCGTCTGGCGCGCCTGGCTGCCGTCCGCCGATACGACGACGCGCATCACGCGGTAGCCGACCTTCGCGCTGCGGTTCCACGAACCGTGTTCGGCAATGAACACGTTATTGCGATACGACGCCGGAAACATCGGCCCGGTATAGAAGCGCATGCCGAGCGCCGCGACGTGCGCGCCCAGCTTCAATACGGGCGGCACATAACGGCGGCATACGCCGGCGCTGCCGAATTCGGGGTCGGGTGTGTCTCCGCCATGGCAGTATGGAAAGCCGAAGTCGAGGCCGGCACGCGGCGCGCGGTTCAGCTTGTCGTCGGGCACGTCGTCGCCCATCATGTCGCGCCCGTTGTCGGTAAACCAGAGCTCGCCCGAATCGGGGTGCCATGCGAAGCCGACCGTATTGCGCACGCCGCGGGCGACGACCTCGCTGCCGCTGCCGTCGGCCTTCATCCGGGCGATGATCGCGTAGCGGCTGCGATCGGCGAGACAGACGTTGCACGGTGCGCCGGTCGGCACGTACAGTTTGCCGTCGGGGCCGAACGCGATGAATTTCCAGCCGTGATGGTGTTCGGTCGGCAGCGCGTCGGTCACGATAACGGGCGCGGGCGGTTTGGCGAGCCGGTCGTCGATGCGGTCGAGGCGCAGGATGCGCGACACGGCGGATATATAGAGTGCGCCGTCGCGGTAGGCGACGCCGACCGGCATGTCGAGCCCGGACGCGATCACGTAGCGTGCGCTGATCCGGCCCTCGTGCATCACGAATGCATGCACGCGGCCTTCCCGGGTGCCGACATACAGGATGCCGCGCGGCGACCACGCCATTTCGCGCGCGGTCGGTACCGCGTCGGTCAGCACGTCCACATGGAAACCGGGCGGCACGACAAGTTCTTCCACCGGCAATGGCGCGGCAAGCCCCGTTGCGGACGCGAGGCAGGCAAGGCCGGCAAGCAGTGCCACGAAACGGCGCTGCGCGCGGCGCGTCGAGGCGGCGCGAAGGAGCGGCATGACGGGGGAGAGCATCCTGGACACGACGATTGTATGCCCGGCGCAGAGGCCATCCGTGGATTTTTTCCGCGTAAGTGTTTGTTGTACCTCTGGTTTCCGGCTATAATCGCGTGTTTCAGTAGTTTCGAACCCGGTTTTCCGAAGGACATCATATGGTTATCATCCGTCTGGCTCGTGGCGGCTCGAAGAAGCGCCCGTTCTACAACATCGTTGCTACCGATTCGCGTAACCGTCGTGACGGCCGCTTCATCGAGCGCGTCGGCTTCTACAACCCGGTCGCTACGAAGGGCGAATCGCTGCGTATCGCTCAGGATCGTCTGACGTACTGGCAAGGCGTTGGCGCACAACTGTCGCCGACCGTCCAGCGTCTCGTGAAGGAAGCGCAAAAGGCGCAACCGGCTGCCTAACATGGCACGGTGTGCCGGTCGTGCCGGCTGTGAGGTGGATTGATGGCGGGTCACGATTCCGGTAATGCAAGGCGCGGGCGTGCGTCATTCGGCGCATTCGTCCGCAAGCCGGTCGAGCGCGACGTTGTCGCGAACGCCGGTCCGGCTGCCGAACAGGGCGGCCATGAAGCGACGCAAGCGTGGCCTGACGACGCCGTCGAGGTCGGGGCGGTGGTCGACGCCTACGGCCTGAAGGGCTGGGTCAAGGTGGCGACGCATGCCGATGCCGGTCGCGGCGGCGACGCGCTGCTTAACGCGCGCCGCTGGTGGCTGGAACGCGGTGCGGAGCGGCTTTCCGTCCGCATCATGCAGTCGAAGACGCACAGCGACACGGTCGTTGCGCAACCCGCGGGCGTCAGCGACCGCGATGCCGCGCTGGCTATGCGCGGCTTTCGTGTGTTCGTGCGCCGGGAAGATTTCCCGGCATTGGCCGCGGACGAATTCTATTGGGTCGACCTGATCGGTCTCGAAGTCGTCAACGAGCAATCGGTGGCGCTCGGGAAGGTGAGCGGGATGATCGACAACGGCGTGCATTCGATCATGCGTGTCGAGTATCCGGCGACCGGCAAAGACGGTCAGCCGACCACCGACGAACGGCTGATTCCGTTTGTCGGCGTCTACGTCAAAACGGTGGATCAGGCGGCGCGTCGTATCGTCGTCGACTGGGAAGCCGATTACTGAAATGAACCAGGTTACCGAGAGCGCGGTGCAGTTCGACGTCGTCACGCTCTTTCCCGAGATGTTCCGCGCACTGACCGACTGGGGAATCACCAGCCGGGCCGTCAAGCAAGGGCGCTTCGGGCTGCGCACCTGGAACCCGCGTGATTTCACGACGGACAACTACCGCACGGTCGATGATCGTCCGTACGGCGGCGGTCCGGGCATGGTGATGCTGGCCAGGCCGCTCGAGGCCGCGATCGGCGCCGCGAAAGCGGCGCAGGCGGAGCAGGGCATCGCGAGCACGCGCGTCGTGATGATGTCGCCGCAGGGCGCACCGCTCACGCACGAGCGGGCGATGCGGATGGCGCAGGAGCCGGGCGTTGTCGTGCTGTGCGGCCGCTACGAAGCGATCGACCAGCGTCTGCTCGATCGTTGTGTCGACGAGGAGATCAGCCTCGGCGATTTCGTGCTGTCCGGCGGAGAACTGCCGGCGATGGCGATGATGGATGCCGTCGTGCGGTTGTTGCCCGGTGTGCTGAACGATTCGCAGTCGGCCGTGCAGGACAGTTTCGTCGACGGCCTGCTCGATTGTCCGCACTACACGCGCCCGGAGGAATACGATGGCGTGCGCGTACCGGACGTGCTGCTCGGCGGGCATCATGCCGAGATCGAGCGGTGGCGGCGCCAGGAAGCATTGAGGAATACGTTGCGGAAGCGGCCGGACCTGATCGTCCGGGCGCGCCGCGAGAAGTTGTTGAGCCGTGCCGACGAGGCCTGGCTTGCGAACCTCGCACGCGAAGCGAAGAACGCCTCCTGAGGCGGCGTCGCGGGCGGGAATTGGCGGTGTCGTGCATGCGTGCGCGGCGCCTGATGTGAATCCATCCTCTATCGGGGCCAGGCCTGGAAGCAGGCGGGTGCCAACGCCGACACGATGGCATAAGGAGTCAGTAATGAATCTGATCGCAAAACTTGAGCAGGAAGAAATCGAGCGCGCGCTCGCCGGCAAGACGATCCCCGAATTCGCCCCGGGCGACACGGTGATCGTGAACGTGAACGTGGTTGAAGGTACCCGCAAGCGCGTTCAGGCTTACGAAGGCGTCGTGATCGCGATTCGCAGCCGTGGTCTGAACTCGAACTTCATCGTCCGCAAGATCTCGTCGGGCGAAGGCGTCGAGCGTACGTTCCAGACGTACTCGCCGCTGCTGGCGAGCATCGTCGTGAAGCGCCGCGGTGATGTGCGTCGTGCAAAGCTGTACTACCTGCGCGAGCGTTCGGGCAAGTCGGCTCGAATCAAGGAAAAGCTGGTGTCGAAGGATCGCGCCGCAGCAGCTTCCCAAGAGTAAGAGCTGTAAGGAAAAAGCACCCACCCGGGTGCTTTTTTCATTCTGGCGCGACAATATGCTCGATACAACACGAACCCGAGAGCCCCATTGAATCGCCGCCCCATCATCGATCCCGAAGTCTTGCCGGTCGAAGGCACCGGCGCCGGCCTGCCCGCCATCGATCCCCGCCTGATGACGCCGTCCGGCCTGCGCGACCGTTTCGCGCGCACGCCCGAATGGAGCGTCGAGCCGGGCGAGGCGAAGCTGCAGGAGGGCATCGATCCGCGTAGCGCGGCCGTGCTGATGCCGCTCGTCGTCCGCGAGTCGGGTCTCACCGTGCTGCTGACCCAACGCGCCGATCACCTGAACGACCATGCCGGACAGATCAGCTTTCCCGGCGGCCGGCGCGAACCGTTCGATCGAGATGCGACTGCAACCGCGTTGCGCGAGTCGAAGGAGGAAATCGGGCTCGCCGCCGAACGCGTCGAGATCCTCGGCGCGCTACCCGACTACCTGACCGGCACCGGCTTCTGCGTGTCGCCGGTGGTCGGCCTCGTGCATCCGCCGTTCACCGTGCAGGCCGACACGTTCGAAGTGGCCGAGATTTTCGAGGTGCCGCTCGCGTTCCTGATGAATCCCGCGAACCATCAGGTCCGCGTGTTCCGTTGGGATGGCGGCGAGCGTCGTTTTTTTGCGATGCCTTATCCGAACGACAAACCAGACGGGCATTACTTCATCTGGGGCGCAACTGCCGGCATGTTTCGCAATCTGTACCGCTTCTTGGCCGCCGGCTAGGCGCATACACCGGCCGGCGCGCGCGGCCGGCTGCCGGGCGGCCGCGCCGGCAGCCATGCGGGGCTTACGCTGTGCTATCGTTATGCAAAAAATGACATAACTCCGAAGACGGCGCCACGCATGACTTTCTTTTCGGTTCTCCTCGCCCTCATCATCGAACAGGTCCGCGCGTTGTCGCCGAACAATCCGGTGTTCGCGCTGTTCCAGTTTCATGCGGAAACCGTCGCGCATGGTCTCGACGCAGGCAAGCAGAAGCACGGCATCCTCGCATGGCTCGCGGTCGTGCTGCCGTGGGTGCTGATCGTCGCGCTGATCTATTTCCTGCTGTTCAAGGTGAGCTTCGTGCTCGCGTTCTTGTGGAACGTCGTCGTCGTGTATTTCACGCTAGGCTTCCGCCAGTTCAGCCACTACTTCACCGACATCCACCTCGCGCTCAACAACGACGACGTGCCGCGCGCGCGCGAAATCCTGCACGAGTGGACGGGCATCGACACGGTCGACATGCCGGTCGGCGAAATCGTCCGCCATACGCTGATTCACGCGGTCGTCGCATCGCATCGCCACGTGTTCGGCGTGTTCTTCTGGTATGTGCTGCCGATCGGCCCGGCCGGCGCCGTGCTGTACCGGATTTCCGAATACCTCGCGCGTAGCTGGTCGACGCCGGGCGACGACCGCACGGCCGCATTCTCGACGTTCGCGCAGCGCGCGTTCTTCGTGATCGACTGGATTCCCGCGCGGCTGACCGCGCTCGGCTTCGCGATCGTCGGCAATTTCGAGGATGCGATCTACGCGTGGCGCAATCACACGCGCCAGTGGCCCGACCCGAACGACGGCGTGCTGCTGGCAGCCGGCAGCGGGGCGCTCGGTGCGCGTCTCGCGGGGCCGCTCGCGGAACCGTCGAGCCTCGATGCGCTGGCGGTCGGCGACAGCGGTCCGTTGACGGTCGGTGACGATTGCACGCCGCGTACGCTGCAATCGGCAGTCGGCCTCGTCTGGCGTGCGGTGATCCTGTGGATGATCCTGCTGCTGATGCTGACGCTCGCCGTCTGGGTGTCGTGACAGGGCAGTGCAGCGTCCGATGAAAGGCAAAGGCCGGCTTGATGCCGGCCTTTTTGCTGGGGGTCAGTCGTCGAGAGGATCGCGTACGGCGCCGCATTGCCAGCACGCGGTGAACTGGGCCTCGAGCGCTTCGCCGCATTGCCGGCAGCGCCATGGCGAGGCGCCGGCCGACGGACCGTGCGACGCCGCATCGAGGAGCCGGCGCGCGAGCGCGTCGTCGCGCTCGTCGTCGAGCCACAGCTCGGGCGTGCAGGCGTCGGCGGGCAGGCCGCCGAGCGCGCCGGTCGCGTAGCAGTTATGCAACTCGCAACCGATGCCGGCCACCTGAAGCACGTTGGCCCAATGCTGTGCCGTCGCGAGATTGGGTGCCTTGAAACGCATGGCCGCTCCTGTCGGTGAAGGCCGGCCCCGCAAGGCGTGGCCGGCCGCCGTGCGCGCGTCGCGCGATCAGCGGACGATCTGGCTTGCCTCGTGCACGAGCTGCGCGTACAGCGCGTGCCGCGACGGCGCGATGCGGCCGTCGGAGACGGCTTCGAGGATCGCGCAGCCGGGCTCGTGCAGATGATGACAATTATAGAAACGGCAGTCCGCGAGCAGCGGCCGGAACTCCGGAAACGCGCGCTCGAGACGGCCCTCCGTCAGGTGGTAGAGGCCGAATTCCTGGAAGCCCGGCGAATCGATCAGTGCGCCGCCACCCTCCAGCGGGTAGAGGCGCGTGAACGTCGTCGTGTGGCGGCCGCTGTTGAGCGCGGCCGAAATCTCGCGCGTCGCGGCTTCGGCATCGGGAACGAGCAGGTTCACGAGCGTCGACTTGCCCATCCCGGACTGGCCGAGCAGGATCGTCGAATGTCCGGCGAGGTGCGGCATCAGTTGCGCGCGCGCGTCGTCGGGCGAGCCCTTTACCGACAGTTCGAGCACGTCGTAGCCGAGCGCGCGGTACGGCGCGAGGCGCTCGCGTGCGACCGGCAGCGCGGCCTCGACGTCGATCTTGTTCAGCACGACGATCGGCTTAAGCTCGTTCGCCTCGGCGGCGATCAGCGCGCGGCCGAGCAGGTCCTCGCTGAAATAGGGCTCGGTCGCGAGCACGATCAGCAACTGGTCGAGGTTGGCGGCGAAGAGCTTCGACTTGAACTGGTCGGAACGGTACAGCAGGTTGCGTCGTTCGCCGATCTCGACGATCACGCCCTGGTCGGCCGACGCGATTTCGTACGCGACGCGGTCGCCGACTGCAATGTCGCTCTTCTTGCCGCGCGGGAAGCACTGCAGCATCGGGCCGCCGTCGTCGGGCGCGACGATGTAGTGGCGCCCGTGCGCCGCGATCACGCGGCCTTCGACACGCTGCGCGCCCGACGCGCGCGGGGCCGGCTTGCGGGAGGTCGGCCGGCTCATGCGTGCTGCATCAGGCGGTCGATCCGCTGCGAGGCGGGCGGATGCGAGTAGTAGAAGGCCGTGTAGACGGGGTCGGGCGTCAGCGTCGACGCGTTGTCCTCGTAGAGCTTCACGAGCGCGCTGACGAGATCCTGCGCGTCGGTCTGGCTGGCCGCGAACGCGTCGGCCTCGAATTCGTGCTTGCGCGACGTGAGGCTGCTGAACGGCGTCGCGAAGAACAGGAACACGGGAATCGCGAGGAAGAACAGCACGAGCGCGGCGCCCGCGTTGCTCGTGTCGAGCGACGGCACGACGCCGAGGCCCGTATAGAACCACGTGCGCTGCGCGAGCCAGCCGAGCAGCGCGAGCAGCACGAGACTCAGCACGAACGACACGAGCATCCGCTTCATCACGTGGCGGCGCTTGAAGTGGCCGAGTTCGTGCGCGAGCACGGCCTCGATTTCCTGGCCGGACAGGCGCGCGAGCAGCGTGTCGAAGAACACGATCCGCTTCGATGCGCCAAAGCCCGTGAAATACGCGTTGCCGTGCGCCGAGCGGCGGCTGCCGTCCATCACGAACAGCCCCTTCGCCGCGAAGCCGCAGCGCTTCATCAGCGACTCGATGCGCGAGCGCAGCGCGTCGTCCTTCAGCGGCTCGAACTTGTTGAAGATCGGTGCGATGAAGGTCGGGTAGATCAGCAGCACCAGCATCTGGAACGCGACCCAGACGATCCAGGTCCACAGCCACCACAGGCTGCCGGCCTGGTTCATCAGCCACAGCACGACGAACAGCAGCGGCAGGCCGAGCGCGGCGCCGAGCAGCGAGTTTTTCAGCATGTCGGTGAAGAACAGCCGTTTCGTCATCCGGTTGAAGCCGAAACGCTGCTCGATCCCGAACTGGCGGTAATACTCGAACGGGATATCGATCACGCTCGTGATCACGAGCACCGCGGCGACGAGCGCGACCTGCTGCCCGTAGCCGCGGCCGAGCCAGCCGGTCAGCAGCGTGTCGAGCGCGCCGACGCCGCCGAGCAGCGTGAGGCCGACCAGCACGGCGGCGCTGACGACGATCTCGAGCATCGTCAGCCGGGTGCGCTCGACCGTATAGTCGGCCGCGCGCTGGTGGGCGGTCAGCGGGATGGTTGCGCTGAACTGCGCAGGCACGCCGTTGCGGTGCGCGGCGACGAAGCGGATCTGCCGTGACGCGAGCCACAGCTTGGTGACGACCATCGCGAGCACGGCGAGCGCGAACAGCAGGGTGAACGAAAAGGGTGACATCGAAGGCGCCAAAGGGTTCTATGCGAGAATTATATGTTCTTGCGGACCGGGCTCGCTGACGCGATGCCGGCCGCCCGGGCGGCGCCGCGCGCCGTCCGCCATTTTCCAGGATGACTCATGACCGATACCGCCGCTTCCACCAGCCAGCCCGCGCTCGTGCGCAACGAGTTGAACCTCGTCTGGCTCGACATGGAGATGACGGGCCTCGACCCGGATAACGACCGCATCATCGAAATCGCGGTCGTCGTGACCAATTCCACGCTCGACATCGCCGTCGAAGGCCCGGTGTTCGCGATCCACCAGAGCGACGAAACGCTGGCGAAGATGGACGAATGGAACAAGTCGACGCACGGCCGCTCGGGCCTGATCGACCGCGTGCGCGCGTCGACCGTGACCGAGGCGGAAGCCGCCGCGCAGCTGCAGGCGTTCCTCGCGCAGTACGTGTCGCCCGGCAAGTCGCCGATGTGCGGCAACTCGATCTGCCAGGACCGCCGCTTCATGGCGCGCTGGATGCCGGAGTTCGAGAAATTCTTCCACTACCGCAATCTCGACGTCAGCACGCTCAAGGAGCTGTGCCGCCGCTGGCAGCCCGCGATCTACAAGGGCTTCCAGAAGCGCGCGATGCACACGGCGCTCGCGGACATCCACGAGTCGATCGACGAGCTGAAGTATTACCGTGAGCATTTCCTGATTCCGGCCGCGTCGGCGTCGGCATCGGCTTCGACAGGCGAGTCCGCGCCGGCCGCCTGAGCGGGCCGGCACGCGCTCAGCGAGGCGCGCGCTGCGCGCTTTTCGGCCGGAACGCCGCGACCACCGCGGCGTCGGTCTCGATGTACGGGCCGCCGATCAGGTCGATGCAGTAGGGCACCGCGGCGAAGATGCCGGGCACGGTCGACTTGCCGTCGGCGTCGCGCAGCCCTTCGAGCGTTTCCCGGATCGACTTCGGCTGGCCGGGCAGGTTGACGATCAGCGCCGCATGGTCGGCCATCTCGCGGATCACCGCGACCTGCCGCGACAGGATCGCGGTCGGCACGAAATTCAGGCTGATCTGCCGCATCTGTTCGCCGAATCCCGGCATTTCCTTCGTCGCCACGGCAAGCGTGGCCTCGGGCGTCACGTCGCGGCGCGCGGGGCCGGTGCCGCCCGTCGTCAGCACGAGGTCGCACCCGGCGACGTCGACGAGCTCGGCGAGCGTGGCGGAGATCGTCGGCGCATCGTCCTGGATCAGGCGCGTTTCGGCGCGCCACGGCGAGACCAGCGCACCGGCGAGCCATTCCTGCAGCGCCGGAATGCCTTTGTCCTCGTAGACGCCCGTGCTCGCGCGATCGCTGATCGACACGAGGCCGACGACGAGTTCGTCAGGATGATTACGCTTCGTCGTCGTCATGGTCGTCTCCGGCGTCGTCCGATGCTTCGTCGTCCGCATCGGGCGTGCCGCTCGAGGTCTTGATCCACTGGAACAGCTCACGGAAATAGCGCGGCGGCTTGCCTTGCTGCGCCTCCTTGCGTGCGTTGCGGATCAGCGTGCGGCCTTCCTGGATGTCGGCTTCCGGGTGCTGGCGCAGGAATTCGGTCAGCGCGTCGTCATTGGCGAGCAGCTGTTCGCGCGTGCGCTCGATCCAGTGCAGGCGGGCCGTCGCGGCCTTGTTCACGCCGCGCTGTGCGTCGAGGGCGGTGCGCAACGCGGCCGTTTCGTCGTCGGTCAGCGAGCGCATTACGCGGCCGACGTACTGGAGCTGGCGGCGCTTGCCTTCGTGATCGGTGATCCGGCGCGCCTCGCGAACGGCGTCCGACAGGCTTTCGGGCATCGGCATGCGCTTCAGCGCGTCTTTCGGCAGATCGACAAGCGCCTGGCCGAGCACCTGCAGCTCGTGCATCTCGCGCTTCAATTGGGATTTGCTGGGGCGATCGTAGCCGTTGTCGTCGTCCTCGACGGCATGCTCGATCGGCTGGATTCGGGTTTTGCGTGTCATAGGCGGCATTGTATCGCGGCGCGGACACCCCAAGCTTGTCGGTGCGCGGCCCCGGACCTTGCTATGATCGCGGGATACGCAACATTTTGAACATGCGGGCGCCCGCCCGCCACCGGATACCAAGACGATGGCAGCCAATCTCGACGTACAAGCGCGCTATTTCCCGCACACGCAGGACCAGCTCAAAGAAATCGCCTCGGACATCCTTCGCCATGCGAAGGCACTCGGCGCGACGGACGCCGCGACCGAAATCTCCGAGGGCGACGGCCTGTCGGTGTCGGTGCGGCGCGGCGAAGTCGAAACGATCGAGCACAACCGCGACAAGATGGTCGGCGTGACGGTGTTCCTCGGCAAGAAACGCGGTAACGCGAGCACGTCCGACTTCTCGCCGGCCGCGATCAAGGATACCGTTGCCGCCGCCTACAACATCGCGCGTTTCACGGCCGAGGACGAAGCGGCCGGCCTCGCCGAGGCCGAGCTGCTCGAAACCGACCCGCGCGACCTCGATCTCTATCACCCGTGGGCGCTGACGGCCGACGAAGCCGTCGAGCTCGCCCGCCGCGCGGAAGACGCCGCCTTCGCGGTCAGCCCGCAGATCCGCAATTCGGAAGGCGCGAGCGTGTCGGCCCAGCATTCGCAGTTCGTGCTCGCGACGTCGCGCGGCTTCCTGTCCGGCTACCCGTACTCGCGCCACTACATCGCCTGCGCGCCGATCGCGGGCAGCGGCCGTCACATGCAGCGCGACGACTGGTATTCGTCGAAGCGCAGCGCGATCGATCTCGCGGCGCCGGAAGCGGTGGGCCGTTACGCAGCCGAGCGCGCGCTCGCGCGGATGGGCGCGCGTCGTCTCGACACCCGCAAGGTGCCCGTGCTGTTCGAGGCGCCGCTCGCGGCCGGCCTGCTCGGCGCGTTCGTGCAGGCCGTGAGCGGCGGCGCGCTGTACCGCAAGACGTCGTTCCTCGTCGACAGCCTCGGCAAGCCGGTGTTCGCGCCGCACATCCAGGTCGTCGAGGATCCGCACGTGCCGCGCGCGATGGGCAGCGCGCCGTTCGATGAGGAAGGCGTGCGCACGCGCGCGCGCAGCGTCGTCAAGGACGGCGTCGTCGAAGGCTACTTCCTGTCGACCTATTCGGCACGCAAGCTCGGCACGCAAACCACCGGCAACGCGGGCGGCTCGCACAACCTCGCGCTGCGCAGCTCGAACACGCAGCCGGGCGACGATTTCGACGCGATGCTGAAGAAGCTCGGCACGGGCCTGCTGCTGACCGAGCTGATGGGGCAGGGCGTGAACTACGTGACGGGCGACTATTCGCGCGGCGCGGCGGGCTTCTGGGTTGAGAACGGCGTGATCCAGTATCCGGTCGAGGAAATCACCGTCGCGAGCACGCTGCAGGAAATGTTCCGGCATATCGCCGCGATCGGCGCCGATTCGATCGTGCGCGGCACGAAGGAAACCGGCTCGGTGCTGATCGAGCAGATGACGATCGCCGGGCAGTAAGCGGCGCGCGGCGCCTGCCGCCATGAAACGAAAAAGCCCGACCGGCGTGAGCCGGTCGGGCTTTTCTCATTGTGCGCGACGCGTCAGCCGTGCTTGCGCGCGTAGACGACGAACGCATAGCCGAACGTGTTCGGCGCGGCCGCCTCGTGCGCTTCGCGCGAGACTTCCTGCCAGTGCGCGGCGTCGGGCGCCGGGAACGATGCATCGCCGTCGAAGTCGGCATCGATCTCGGTGACGACCAGCTTGTCGGCGAGCATGAGGCCTTCCGCGTAGAGTTGCGCGCCGCCGATCAGGAATGCCTCGGGCACGCCGTCGCGCGCGGCGAGCGCCAGTGCATCGGCGAGCGACGTGACCGTGTCGCAACCATCGAAGCGACGCGCCGCGTCGCGCGTGACGACGATATTGCGACGGCCCGGCAGTGGCCGGCCGATCGACTCGTGGGTCTTGCGGCCCATCACGATCGGCGCACCCATCGTCGTGCGCTTGAAGAAGGCGAGATCTTCGGGAAGTTTCCAGGGCAACTGGTTGTCGCGGCCGATGATGCCGTTGCGGGCACGCGCGACGATCAGGGTCAACGTCGTCATGAAGGTCGGGGAAGAGGAAAACCGGAATGGCGCCGATTCTACCGGAACGGCGACGTGTGCCGGATTCCGTGCACACGTGCATGCGTCAGCGCTCTTGCGTTGCGAGCCGCGACACGTGATGCAATGCGTCGTGACGATCGACTGAATAAAAAAAGTGCCCGCCGGGGGACGGAGCACAAAACCGTTTCGTGTTGCGGGATCGGCGACGCCGGTTCGGATCGATGCTTCCCGCCTGTTCAAATCAATACGGAATCCTTATCGAATGGATCGGCGCATGCATCATTGACGCGTACTGCCTTGCGCGTTGTGTTCCATCGCGTGCTGCACGTCGCCTGATTGCGGAACCGGGAGCGGCATCGGCAACTGGGGCGGCGGCGGGATCTCGTCCCACAGCGTCACCGAGGTCTTGCCGGTCGACTGCGATTGCGGTGCCGACACGGTCACGATGCCGAACCCGTTGCCGTACTGCATGCTCGGCGCATTTTCGGCCAGCAGCATCGCGCGATCCGGCGTCACGCTTTCGTCTGCATACGCCGACGCGAGCGGGCCCGCGGCCACGAGCGCAATTGCCATCGATACGAAAGAAAGTAAAAGATGTTTGCGCATGGTTGCGGTCTCCGGTGTATTCCGTATCCAGCGAAATACATGCCATCGTGCCGGGACCGTTGTCGCAACTGCGATTCGTGCGCAAGCGTTGAGAATTGTGGCTGAAAACGCCTGAAAATGTTTCAGGCGTGAAACGAGGGGGCTCGGGAATACTGCGGATTCAATCGATACGCTTCAAGGATGAAAATCTGCGCATGTGTTGATGAAAGAACGCCTCGCTGCACAAGTGCTATGTGCAGATGATTGACATGCATCGACCTCCTGAGCGATTCGGCCGTATCGCCCATGGCGCTGAAATCGGTTTGTCGTATTCGGTGCCTATAACTAAGCTGTCGTGACCAAAATAACTGGACGCGAGATAAGCGCCATCATGCGAGGCTTTGCGTTGCCGCGCATCGGCATGGCGAATCGATCTGCCCTCGGCTGACCCGATTCGATCCTTTTCGCACGTGACCTTCCTGGCGTGCGCGGCAATCGTTAGACGGTTGATGAACGGGGTGAGGATATGGGAGCCGATCAGCGGCACGTGATCTACTATTCGCGCGAACCGAACGACGCGTTGCGCGGCCATTTCGACGAATGCGGCTGGCGTGTCGATCTCGCAGAGACCGTGCGCGACGTACGACGCGTCGTGCAGCACGGTGTTGCAACGGCCGGCCTGCTCGATTTCTCGCCAGGCTTCAAGCCCTCGGACCTGCGCGAACTCGAATCCTGTCTGACCATTCAGCACATCGGCTGGATCGCGGCGACGCGGCGCGGCCAGTTGCAGGATGCGACGCTGCGCCATCTCATTCGCGACTATTGCTTCGACTACGTGACGATGCCGTACGAGACGTCGCGGATCGTCGAGACCGTCGGTCATGCGCACGGCATGGTCGCGCTGACCGATTCCGTTGCGCCGCCCGTCGGCGCAGGACGCAGCGAAGGCGAGATGGTCGGCACCTGCGATGCGATGCTCGGGCTCTTCAGGACGATTCGCCGCGTCGCGGCGACCGACGCGCCGGTGTTCATCTCCGGTGAATCGGGCACCGGCAAGGAGTTGACTGCGGTCGCGATTCACGAACGTTCATCGCGCGCACAGGCGCCGTTCATCGCGATCAATTGCGGTGCGATCCCGTCGACGCTGCTGCAGGCCGAGCTGTTCGGCTATGAGCGCGGCGCATTCACCGGCGCGAACCAGCGCAAGATCGGCCGCGTCGAGGCCGCCAACAGCGGCACGCTGTTTCTCGACGAGATCGGCGACCTGCCGCTCGAAAGCCAGGCAAGCCTGCTGCGGTTCCTGCAGGAAGGCAAGATCGAGCGGCTCGGTGCGCACGTGTCGGTGCCCGTCGATGTGCGCGTGATCTG
Source organism: Burkholderia sp. YIM B11467 (assembly GCF_052952715.1). Classification (NCBI taxonomy): domain Bacteria; kingdom Pseudomonadati; phylum Pseudomonadota; class Betaproteobacteria; order Burkholderiales; family Burkholderiaceae; genus Burkholderia; species Burkholderia sp. YIM B11467. The sequence goes on along the minus strand of NZ_JBQVSQ010000003.1, from coordinate 148,301 downwards.
CGCGACGCACGTGGACATGGAAGCGGCGTTGCGCGAAGGGCGGTTCCGCGAGGACCTGTACCACCGCCTGTGCGTGCTGAAGATCGAGGAGCCGCCGCTGCGTGCGCGCGGCAAGGACATCGAGGTGCTCGCGCGTCACATGCTCGAGCGCTTCAAGGGCGATGCGCATCGCCGCCTGCGCGGCTTTTCCCCCGACGCGGTGGCCGCGCTGTACGGCTATTCTTGGCCGGGCAACGTGCGCGAGTTGATCAACCGTGTGCGCCGCGCGATCGTGATGTCGGAGGGCAGGATGATCACCGCGGCCGATCTCGAGCTGAACGATTACGCGACGCTCGCGCCCGTGTCGCTGCTGGAGGCGCGGGAGGCGGCCGAGCGGCAGGTGATCGAGCAGGCGCTGCTGCGCCATCGCGGCCGTTTCGCGGATGCCGCACGCGAACTCGGCGTGTCGCGCGTCACGCTCTACCGGCTGATGTGCGCGCACGGAATGCGCGATCGCGGCGATACGCTGGCAGGGTTTTCGGCGCCGTTGCCGGAGCTTCCGCATCACGCTTGCTAAAATTGGCGGGTACGGCCGCCCTCGCGGCCGAAGGAACCCGCATGAAACAGTACCTCGACCTCGTTCGTACCATTCTCGATACTGGCACCTGGCAGGAGAACCGCACGGGGATCCGCACCATCAGCATGCCGGGCGCGATGCTGCGCTTCGACCTGCAGCAGGGCTTCCCGGCCGTGACGACCAAGAAGCTCGCGTTCAAGTCCGCGATCGGCGAACTGGTCGGTTTCCTGCGTGCATCGCGCAGTGCGGCCGAGTTTCGGGCGCTCGGCTGCAAGGTATGGGACGCGAACGCGAACGCGAACGCGCAGTGGCTTGCGAACCCGTATCGCCAGGGCGTCGACGATCTCGGCGACGTGTACGGCGTGCAATGGCGCCAGTGGCCGGGCTACAAGGTGCTCGACGCGGGCGCCGACGCGCAGATCGCCGATGCGACGCGCCGCGGCTTCCGGATCGTCACGCGTTTCGACGAAGACGGTGCGCCGAAGGTGTTGCTGTACAAGGCGATCGACCAGTTGCGCCAGTGCCTGGACACGATCGTGGAGAACCCGGCCGACCGTCGGATCCTGTTTCACGCATGGAATCCGGCCGTGCTCGATCAGATCGCGCTGCCTGCGTGCCATCTGCTGTACCAGTTCCTGCCGAATGCGACGAAGCGCGAGATCTCGCTGTGCCTGTACATCCGCAGCAACGACGTCGGACTCGGCACGCCGTTCAACCTGACGGAAGGGGCGGCATTGCTGTCGCTCGTTGGCCGGCTGACGGGCTACACGCCGCGCTGGTTCACGTATTTCATCGGCGACGCGCACATCTACGAGAACCAGCTCGACATGCTGCAGCAGCAGCTCACGCGCGAGCCGTATGAAAGCCCGCGGCTCGAGATCGCCGAGCGCGTGCCCGAATACGCGAAGACGGGCGTCTATGCGCCCGAGTGGCTGGAGCAGATCGAGCCGTCCGATTTTTCGCTCGTCGGCTACCGTCACCATGAGCCGCTGACCGCGCCGATGGCGGTCTGATCGCCCGGCTTGGGCGCGCGATTTCATCGATTCGCGCCCGCAGAAACAAGGCCCGACCGGCTGATGCCGGTCGGGCCTTTTTGTTTCATGTTTGCGGCACTTACTGGCGGTGCCGCTCTTCGTGACCGCCTTGCGGCGGCGGGTTGTTCTGGCGCGGTGCCTCGACGTGCGGCGCCGGTTGCGGCCGCGGTTCCACGTGCGGCGCGGGCATCGCCGGCCGCGGCTCCATGCGCGGCGCCTGCGGCTGCGGGCGCGGCATTTCATGCACGGCGGGGGCCGGCGGACGGTACTCGTTCACGCGCGGCGGCGCGACATCGCGGTGCGGCGCGGGCTGCGCGAAGTCGGCGCGCGGTCGCGGTGCCGGGGCGGCCCGTTCCGGTTGCGGCTGTGCATGCTGGGCCGGCGTCGGGATGTCGGGGCGCGGACGCGGCTGCGGCTGCGGAATCTGCGCCGTATTGTCGAACCGCGGTTGCGGCAGCGCGCGCGGCGCTTCGTTCCGGCCGCCGGGCTGCAAGCCCTGCGCGCCCTGCGGGCCCGGCACGCCTTCCTGACGCGGCACCGCCGCGCTGCGCACCGGCGGCAGCGCATTCTGTCCTGCCGCATGCAGCGCGGTCGGCGGGGCGGGGCGCTGACGATCCATCGGCGCGTGCGGCTGCATCCACGCGGGCGACGGCGCCTCGGCCGCGCGCGCATTGCCGATGCCCGGCAGCGCGTTGCCGGCCACCGGCGGATGCGGGACACCGTTGCCGGGCCCGAATGCCTGATGCGGCGCCGGCGTGCCGGGAGCCTGCGGCATGCCGCCGTTCGCGAAGCGCGGTGCATTGGGATTTTCGCCGTTCGCCGGCCGCGCGGCATTCGGCTCGCCCGGCACCGGCGCGCCCGGCCGTGCGGCCTGCACGGCGGGCGGCTGGCCTTCGTGCGACGCCCGCGCCGGTTGCACGACAGGGCCGTGCGGATTCACGAGCTGCACGTTATGCATCGCCCATGCGCCACCGTTCGGGTTGCCCGGAACGCGGACCGGGCGAGCCGCATAATCGGCCGGCACGTTCGTCTTCACGACGGGAGCGCCGGCACCCGGCACGCGCCCGCCTTGCTGCGCGAGGTGAGCGGCGGCCTGGTCGCGATACGCGGCCGGCACGGCGGGATTGCGCGTCGCGACGTACGGATGCTGCGCGATCGCCGCCGGCGGGCGGTAGCTGGCATTGCGCAGCCCGCCGGTAAAGCTCTGGCGCACCGGTGCAATGCCGGGCGTGCCCGACATCACGTGCGCATTGCGCCATTGCTGCGGATCGACGTGCTGCGAGAAGTGCGCGACAGGCTGGCCGTGCACGAACGCGGAGGCCGGTACGGCCGTAATAGCGTGCGGCGCGCGGAAGTTTACGTACGTCTTGTTGATGTTGGTGATATTGGTGATGTTCGTCACGTTCACGGTCTTGTTCACGTTGACGTTGTTCACCACGATGTTGCGGTTCACGCGGTCGTAGTAGTGCGGGCTCCAGCCGCCCCAGCCCGGGTGCCACGCTTCGCCGGGGCCGAGCGCGAACCATGCGCAGCCGGCTGCGGCGACGCCGCCGACCGTGAGCGCGACGCTCCAGTCGGGACCGCCGCCACCGCCCACGAACGCGACGAGCGCCGGCGCATAGACAGGCGGCTGGCTGACGACCATCGGGCCCGGCACCCATGCCCAGCTGTCGTCCACGTATGCCCAGCGGCCGTAGTGATACGGTGCGAAGCCCCACGGGGCGTCATCGACCCACGTCCAGCCCCACGGTGCCTGCCAGATCCAGTGGCCGTCGTGATACGGCGCCCAGTCGGCCGGTGTGTCGTTCGGCACCCATACCGAGCCGTAATTCGGGGTTTCGCGCCACGTGCCGTTCGCGTCGAGATCCTGGTAGCCGGGAATGTCGCGGGACACGTAGCGGGCCGACACCGAGCGCTCCTCGGCCGCGTCGCGGCTGGCGGCCCACTGGTCGAGCGCATCGGGGCCGGGGGCGGCCGATTGCTGCGCGACCTGCAGGTCGGTGCCCGTGAACACGACCTGCTGCCCGGGCGACAGCGGGTACTGCCCGTTGCTGCCGTAGACGGTCGCGCTGCCGCTGCGCACCGTGACCGTCGTGCTCGTGCCGTTCGGTGCGACGTCGACGCGATAGTCGCCGGGGCCCGTGATGCCGAGCGCGAGGTTCGGCGTGTCGATTTCGTACGACCCGCCTGCCGGCAATTCGCGCACGTGCGTCGATACGGTGCCGAGGCCCACTTTCAGCTGCGTCGTCGTGTCGTCGAGGTTCAGCACCGACAGGCTCGTCGAATCGCCGAGCCGCACCGCGGTCGAGCCGATGTGCAGTTCCGAGCGCGCGCCGGCATCGTTCCAGAGCTGGTCGCCGGTCGTCAGCGGCCGGTTCACGGCGGCATACGACCAGGTATCGGTGCCGGCCGGTTCGGTCGTCACGGCGCCCGACAGATAATTGAGCCGCGCGACGCGGCTGGGCGGGTCGCCGCCCGGTTGCCGGGCCGCGGCTGCATACGGCGGGGCATCGGACGATTGCGCGAATGCGGGGGGCAGTGCCGCAAGCGCGACGAACGCGAGCAGCGTGTAGCGGGCGGTTCGCTTGAGCGTGAACAGGGTGGCCATGATGAGCGTCTTCGTCGTTATCGCGGCGCGTCGATTCGTGCCGTTGAGTTCACAATATCCGCTCGGCCTGTTTCAATGCTCTGTGTTTTGTAAGCCGGATGGCACGCGATGTAACAAAACCTGTCCATCGCGCGCCGTTGTCGTGCAGCCGCAATGCCGGCGTCAAGCTGACGTAAGCCACCCGTCGAAAACCTGCTGTCCGGGCACGGTCACCCGCAGCACGCGCGGCCGTGCGGAGCGCTCGATCCAGCCGTGCGCGCAGAAGCTCTCGAGCAGCGCCGCGCCGAGCGCGCCGCCGAGATGCGAGCGCCGCTCGCTCCAGTCGAGACAGCCGCACGCGAAGCGGCGCCGGCGCGTGCGCTGCTGCGCGACGTCGATACCCCATTGCGCGAGCGCCTGGGTGCCGAGTTCGGTGGTCTCGATTTCATTGCCGTCGGCGAGCAGCCAGCCACGCGCGGTGAGCCCGTCGAAGATGCGCACCGCGAGCTCGCCGGCCATGTGGTCGTAGCAGGTGCGCGCATAGCGCAGTTCGGCCGGCACCGTGCGCGACGGCGGCGGAACCGGGCGGTGCGGCGCGGCCGCGCGGGCAACGTTCGCGAGCGCTTCGAGCGACGCCGCGATGTCGGCCGATGCGATGCGGTAGTAGCGGTGCCGGCCGCGCACGTCGAGGGCGAGCAGGCCGCCTTCGGTCAGCCGCGCGAGGTGGGCGCTTGCGGCGGACGGCGACAGCCCCGCGATCATCGTCAGTTCGCCGGCCGGTCGTGCGCTGCCGTCCATCAGCACCCACAGCATCGCGGCGCGCCCGGGGTCGGCGATCAGTGCGCCGATGCGGCTCAGGCCCGGAAAGTGGTGGTCGTCATGATCGGTCATCGTCGTGTCTCGTCAGGCGGGATGAGTTGCAGTGTAGTGGGTGCGGGCATTCGATGTTTCGGATCTGGATGAAATGTCGGATGCAGTGGCGCCGGCGCGGGCACCGTTCATGCGGCGGACCGGAACTGCGACCCGTTGCGGGGCGCGCGTAGAATGGCCTGACGCGGCGGCAGCGGGCCGCCGCATGTGACACGATGCAACGATGAAGACGATTTTCTGTTTGTTGGCGGCCGCGCTCGTGTGTGCGGCCTGTGCGCAGGGCGGCGCGGGTGCGTCCGGCGAGCGGGGCGGCAGCATCGAGATGTACGGGACGATCGACCAGGGCATCACGGTGCGCCGCTGACGGGTGCCAGCGGGGTGCGTTGCGGGTGCGGTTGCCGCAGCCGCGCCACACGGGGCGTACCGCGACGCGTTGCCGCAGCGCAACGTATAATGGCCCGATTACAGTGCCCCTGCCGCCTGGAGCCAACAAGATGTCCCAACCGTCCCCCGTACCGGCCGCCCTCGACCGCACCGAAACCGTATTCCGCTTCCTCGCCGAGCCGTCGTCCGTGAACTTCGGCGGCAAGGTGCATGGCGGCGCGCTGATGAAGTGGATCGACGAGGTCGCGTATGCGTGCGCGGCCGTCTGGTCGAGCCGTTATTGCGTGACGGTCAGCGTCGGCAACATCCGCTTCCAGCGTCCGATCCTGGTCGGCAATCTTGTCGAACTGAAGGCACGCGTCGTCGCGACGGGCCGCACCAGCATGCACATCCATGTGTCCGTGCATGCCGGCGATCCGAAGGGCGGCGTGCTGCGCCAGACGACCGACTGCCTCGTCGTGTTCGTCGCGGTCGACGAGAACGGCAACCCGGTGCCGGTGCCGCCGTTCGTGCCCGAGACGCCCGAGCAGAAGGTGCTCGCGAAGTATGCGGCCGACGTGCGGGCCGCGCTCGACAAGATCGTCGAGATGAAACCCGAAGAGGTCGCGAAGGGCGCGGTCTGACCGCAACGGGCGCCGCGCAGTTCGCGCCGCGCCCATTGCCCTGCCGTTACCGCGATCCGATCATCTGCTCGGGACGCACCCACGCATCGAATTCCGCCTCGGTCAGGTAGCCGAGCGCGAGCGCCGCTGCCTTCAGCGTCGTGCCTTCCTTGTGCGCCTTCTTCGCGATCTGCGCGGACTTGTCGTAGCCGATGTGCGGGTTGAGCGCCGTCACGAGCATCAGCGATTCGTTCAGCAGCAGGTCGATGCGCGTGCGGTTCGGCTCGATGCCCACCGCGCAGTGGTCGTTGAAGCTCCGCGCGCCGTCGGCGAGCAGTCGCACCGACTGCAGCACATTGTGCGCGATCATCGGCCGGAATACGTTCAGTTCGAAATTACCGCTCGCGCCGCCGACGTTGACCGCGACGTCGTTGCCGAACACCTGGCAGCACAGCATCGTCACGGCTTCCGACTGCGTCGGGTTCACCTTGCCCGGCATGATCGAGCTGCCCGGCTCATTCTCCGGAATCGACAACTCGCCGAGACCGCAGCGCGGCCCGCTCGCGAGCCAGCGGACGTCGTTCGCGATTTTCATCAGGCCGGCCGCGACCGTCTTCAATGCACCGTGCGCGAACACCAGCGCGTCGGCGGCCGCCATGACCTCGAACTTGCTCGGCGCCGTCACGAACGGCAGCTTCGCCAGCCGGCCGATTTCGTCGGCGACGCGCACCGCGAACTCCGGATGCGCATTCAGCCCCGTGCCGACCGCGGTGCCGCCGAGTGCAAGTTCGTACAGGTGCGGCAGTGCCGATTCGACGTGGCGGATGCTCTGGTCGAGCTGCGCGACGTAACCGGAAAACTCCTGGCCGAGCGTGAGCGGCGTGGCGTCCTGCAGGTGCGTGCGGCCGATCTTCACGATGTCGGCGAACGCCTTCGACTTCGCGTCGAGCGTCGTGCGCAGCGTGCGCAGTGCCGGCAGCAGGTGGTTGACGATCGCGTACGCGGCCGCGACGTGCATCGCGGTCGGGAACACGTCGTTCGACGACTGGCCGCGGTTCACGTCGTCGTTCGGATGAACCTTGCGCGCTTCGCCGCGCTCGCCGCCCATCAGTTCGCTCGCGCGATTCGCGATCACCTCGTTGAGGTTCATGTTGGTCTGCGTGCCGGAGCCCGTCTGCCACACGGCGAGCGGGAATTCGCGCGGATGCTTGCCGGCGATGATCTCGTCTGCCGCGTCGATGATCGCGCGCGCCTTGTCGTCGGCCAGCACACCGAGCGACTGGTTCACGGCTGCCGCGGCGCGCTTGACGATCGCCAGCGCGTGGATCAGCTCGGGCGACTGCTTCTCGGTCGAGATCCGGAAATTCTGCAGCGAGCGCTCGGTTTGCGCGCCCCAAAGTCGGTCGGCCGGCACGGCGATTTCGCCGAACGTGTCGCGTTCCATCCGAACTGCTTCGTTCATGATGCACTCCTCCTGGAAAGGGGAAAGGCCGCGCGTCGTCGCGCGGCATCAGACGTATCGTGAGGCAGTCGCGCCGCTCGCGCGGCGTCTCGAGGTGTTCAGCCGACAAGCATAGCGCCGGCCGCGATTTTGCGTCGTGTCGCGCTCAGCGCGGCGACGTCGCAAGTGACGCGCTCTTCAGATGAAAGCGCCACGCCATCAGCACGGCCACGCTGGCAAGGCCGGCCGCGAGCCCCCACCAGAGGCCCCGGGCACCGAGGCCCACGTGGAACGCGAACCAGTAGCCGGTCGGAAAACCGATGCCCCAGTAGCCGAGGGTCGCCGCGAGCATCGGGATGCGCGTGTCCTTCAGGCCGCGCAACGCGCCCGACGCGACGGTCTGCGCGCCGTCGACGATCTGGAACACCGCGGCGATGCCGAGCAGCGATGCGGCGAGCGACACGGTGGCCGCGTTCGACGGATCGTCGAGGTTCAGGTACAGGCCGACGATCGCATGCGGCGCGACGATCAGCACGATGCCCGACAGCGTCATGAACGCGACACCGAGGCCAAGTGCGACGAAGCCCGCATGCCGCGCGGCGACGGGCGCCCCGGCGCCGACCCAGTAGCCGACCCGCACGTTGGCGGCCTGGCCGATCGCGAGCGGTACCATGAACGCCACCGACGCGACGTTCAGCGCGATCTGGTGCGCGGCCAGCGACGTCGCACCGAGCACGCCGATGGTCAGGCCGGTTGCGAGGAACAGCGTCGACTCGACCCCGTACGTGATCGCCACCGGCCAGCCGATGCCGATCAGTTCGCCCATCATGGGCAGTTTCGGGCGCGCGGCGGTGACGAAATGACGGAAGCGTTGCCGGCCGTGCAGCAGCCAGATCAGTGCGAGCGCGGTGAGCCAGATCGTGATCGTCGTCGCGACCGCGGAACCGAGGAAGCCGAGGCGCGGCAGCCCGAACGCGCCGTGGATCAGCCCGTAGTTCAGCACGGCATTGACGCCGACGCCGCCGATCGACACCCACAGCAGCCGCTTGGCGGCGCCGATCGCCGGCAGGAACGCGCGCATCAGCCCGACGCCGATCAGGCTGCCGAGTGCCGCGTAGCGCAGGATGCCCGTGTATTCGCCGACGTGATGCGCGAGCAGCGGCGGCTCGTGGAACATCAGCAGGATCGGTTCGGACAGCGACAGCGCGACGATCGCGGGAATCGCGAGCAGCACGGACAGCGCGAAGCCCGTCCAGTAGATGTGCGGCACGCGGTGCTCGGCCTGCGCGCCGCGCGCGTGCGCGACGCTCACGCTGACCGACGACAGCACGCCCTGCAGGATGGTGACGATGACGAAGAAGAAGTTCGCGCCGAGGCCGCCTGCCGCGAGCGAATCGGGGCCGAGCGAACCGAGCAGCACCGTGTCGGTGACGCTCATCGCCATCTGCGAGAGTTGCGCGATCGCGAGGGGTGCGGCGAGGCGCGCGGTATCGGCGGCGTGACTGGACAGGGACGGCGGCGCGGCGGCCGTCCGCGTGAAAGCGGAATGCGACATGGAATGGGCGCTCACACGGGTGCGGGCCCGCGCTGTATGTATTTATTTTGAGAGACGGTTAGCTTACGGCTTTATTCGTACCGTGTCGAACGCGCGCGCCGATGGCCATGTCGCGGACAGGGGGAACCCCAGGGCCGGTTCCCGCTGGTCCGTCATTCGGACGGGCAGGCCCTACGCTTCGCGTACCGCGATGCGCGTGTCGCCCAGCAATACGACCTGGCCCGCGCGGATCTTGCAGGTCTTGCGCAGCTCGACCGCGCCGTCGACTTTCACCGCGCCGGACGCGACGATCAACTTCGCGGTGCCGCCGCTGTCCGCGAGGCCGGTGATCTTGAGAAGGTTGTGCAGCTCGACGTAGTCGCCGGTCAGCGTGAAATCCAGATTGGGCATGACGAGGAAGGTGCGCGTTGCGCGGGAGGAATCGCCCCGCATCATACGGCACCGCGGGCCGGCGCGCGAGCGCGGGCGGCCGCGGCATGCAGTTGTTAAGGACTGTGAGCGATTCGTCAGCAAATGAAACGGTGGGTAACAGTCTGAGAGATTCGAGAACCGGCCGTGCCCGCCGCGGGTCTTTTGTCGTACCTGCTGCGTGTTGCGGCGGGGGACGCGACAGGCCGCATCGCTGCGGTCGGCGCTCACAATTTCTTGAGGAGAATTGCCATGTCCAAGATTCGTACGATGCTGATCGGTGCCGCGCTGACGGCGTTCGCCACTTCGGCCGCGTTTGCCCAGACGGGCACGGCGGCGCAGGGTGCAGCCGGTGCCGGCATGCAGGCGCAGACGCCGGCGGCGGGTGTCGGAGCAGGCGTGCAGGGCAGTGCAGGCGCGAACGCGTCGGGCAATGCGGTGGGCGGCGCAACCGATGCAGTCGGCGCGGCAGCCGATGGCGCGAAGGATACGGCGTCGTCGGCCGTCCACTCGGCCAAGAAGCACACGAAGCATGCCGCGAAGTCGGCCAAGAGCCATGTCGGCTCGGCCAAGGCGAAGGCCGGCGAAGCGACCGAAGGCGGCGCATCGGTCGGCGCGGAGGGCGGTGCATCGGCCCAGGGCGCCACGCAGTAAGCGGTGCCCGGCGCTGTCGCGACGCTCGCCCCGGGCGGCGCCCCGCGACGGCGGTTATCTGACGGCCCGGTTCGTTTCGCTCGAACCGGGCCGTTTTCATGGGTTCATGCGTGCCGTTATGGCCGGCGCTGTCCCTGGCTTTGCCCCTGTCCCTGCGCCGGCCGCGCGGCAGCCGGCGTGAATACGCTGCGCAGCCACACGGCGAGCCGCGCGAACACGTCGTACGGCTCCTCGACGAAGATCTCCGGCTTCAGCAGCCGCAGGTATTCCATGATCTGCTGCGCTTCCTGCTTCTGGAACGAGCCATGCGCGAGCCCGAGCCGCAACAGCCCGCGCAACTCGCCGAGCTTGTCGCGCGCCGTGCTGCCGACGCTCATCTCGCACGCGAGCTTCGCCTCGTAGATCCGTTGCCGCAGCGATTCCGCGAGCCGCCACGCGGGCGTCTGCATCAGTTCCTCGAGCGTCTGGATGTCCTGCGCCGCGCCCTTGATCTGCGCGGCGAGCGGGTCGATCAGCGACGGGTCGCCCTGCGCTTCGGCGACGATCGCCTTCGCCCAGTCGCGGCAAGCCTTCGCGAGTTCGTCGGGAGTCCATTCGGAGCGCGACGCGAAGCCGAAGCCGAATTCGCCGGCCTGCCGCATCAGGATCGCGACGACGTCCGGAAATTCCTTGTCGAGCGTGCGCTTTGCCCACGCATACTGGCCGCCCTGCAGCATCCGCTGCACGGCGTGCTCGGTCAGCGGCACCATGTTGTCGAGCAGTTTGGCGCGCAGGAAATCCTCGAACGACGGCGTCGCGAACTGCGGGTCGAGTTTCAGCGACACGCGAACGAACGCGTCGTAGTCCTTGCGCAGGGACTCGAGCGTGTCGTCCTTGAGGGAAAGGGTGATCTGGCCCATGAATCTTCTCGATGGCGGCCCGCGCAAGCCGACGGCCGGCACGGCGCACCGGGGCGGGCGCAGCGTCGACTGACCGGTGCGCGCCGAGGCCGGTGGCGGGTCTTCATTCCCTTTATCGGCGCGCCGGACGAAAACTTGAGCGCGCGTGGCCGAGCGTTCGCTCAGGCGGGCAGCCAGTGCGGCAGCACGATCCCTTGCCAGAAAAAGAACACCGCGAGCCCCGCTGCGATCGTGACGAGCGGGCGGCGGGTCGCCGCCGACACCAGCACGGCGGCGAGCGCGCCGACGAGCTGCGGATTGCGCCAGGTCAGCTCGGCCGTGCCGCCGTGCGGCGAGACGGTCATCGGCACGATGATCGCGGTCAGCACGGTGACGGGCACGAAGCCGAGTGCGGTCCGCACGAGCGGCGGAAAGGCCAGCCGCTCGCCGAACAGGAACAGCGTCGAGCGGATCGCGTACGTGATGACGGCCATCCCGAGAATCAGCAGCGCGTAGTTCACGATGCGGCCTCCGTGCGCGAGCCGGCGCGTGCGCGTTCGTGGAGCAGTGTGAGCGCGACGCCGATCGCGACGCCGGCGGCGACTGCGCCGAGCAACCCGAGCTTGTACGGCCAGCCCTGCCAGAAGTACGCGAGCGTGCCGGCCGTCGCGGCCGCCGCGAAATAACGCAGCGTGCCGAGCTGCGGGACGACGATCGCGATGAAGGTTGCGGCCATCGCGAAGTCGAGGCCGAGCGACTGCAGGCCCGGGAAGGCCGCGCCGAAGCCGATGCCCGCGAGTGTCCAGACCTGCCAGTTCAGGTACATCGCGAGACCGGACCCGAAGAAATAGTGGGGGCCGATCGTGCCGGGCGCGAAGTGCCGGTAGTGTGCATAGGCGACCGCGAACACCTCGTCGGTCATCAGCGCGCCGAGCGTCGCGCGCCAGCGCAGCGGCAGGTGCGCGACATAGGGCGCGAGCGTCGCGCTGTACAGCAGGTGGCGCAGGTTCACGATCAACGTCGTCGCGAGTACGACGACGAAGCTCGCGCTGCCCGCGATCAGGCCGAGCGCGATGAACTGCGCGGAGCCCGCGAACACCGCGAGCGACATCAGCGCGCCGTGCCATGCGGCGAGCGGGCCGCCGCCGACGAGCGTGCCGAAAATCACGCCGAACGGCGCCGCGCCGATCATCATCGGGATCGTGTCGCGCGCACCGTCGAGCCATTCGTTCAGCGGGCGGCGAGGGGGTGACGCGGGTGTCGGGTTCGAAGAGCGCTTTTCCATGAACTGCAGGATAGCGGGCCGGCGGGGTGCCGGCTTGTATGTTCTTGCGCTCGCGGGGGCGTGGCAGCGCTGCCGGTATCGCGGCCGCCGGATGCGGGGTGCGCGATGCCGCGTGTCAGCTTGCCTGCCAGCGCCCTGGCGGCACACCGAACATCCGTTTGAAATGCCGGGTGAAGTGACTCTGGTCGACGAAGCCGCTGGCCGCCGCGACATCGGCGACGGGCACGCCCGCGCGCAGCGGCGCCAGCGCGCGCTGCAGGCGCAACTGGTTGCGCCATGCATGCGGTGGCATGCCGGTCGTGCGGGTGAACAGGCGCGCCGCGTGGAACGGCGACAGGCCGGCTGCTTGCGCGACTTCGTCGAGTGTCACGGTGCACGTGAGGTCGGCGGCGAGCCGCTCGCGCATCGCGTCGACGCGCGGTTCGTCCGCGGCGAGCGGCGCCGGTCGCGGCAGCGCGTCGGCATGGCGGACGATCAGCGTCGACAGCGCGTCGAGCATCGCCATTTCGGCGGCGAGCGGATCGTAGATGCGGGGTGCGTTGGATGCCGGATCGTCGGCCGCCTGCCCGTGCGCATGCGAGGACAGGGCGCGCTCGCTGCCGGCTTCCATCATCCGGTGCGCAAGCGTGAGCCGGGCTGCGAGATCGGCGTCTCGAATCACGTCGGGGGCAAACCACGGTGCATCCTGCGGGCGGCCCGCGATCGCACTCGTGAGTGCGCGGATGAATTCGACCGGCATGTAGCTCACGCGGTAGCACCAGCCTTCGTCGGCCGCGCGCGAACCCGTATGCACTTCGCCGGGATTGATCACGGGCACGGTGCCCGTTTCGGCGACATAACCGCTGCCGCGATAGGTGAAGCGTTCCGCGCCTTCGAGAATCACGGGAATCGTGTACGCGTCGTGCCAGTGGGGTGCGAACGTGTGGTCGCGATAGGTGGCCGTGACGAGATCCGCATCCGGCAGCAGCGGCGTGCGCCAGTAGCGTGCGGAGTCGGGAAGACGGGTGGCGGACATGATCGGGCGCGGGAGCGGTCGAACCGACAGTGTATCGCTCGCGCGCCCGTCCGGTGCGGGCCTTACTTGACCGGAATCGTCGGGCCGGCCGGCATCGGCACCGCGGTGACGGCGTTCTTCGGGCTGCCGCTGACGATGCGGTCGCTGTAGGTCAGGTAGACGATCGTGTTGCGTTTCTTGTCGACCACGCGCACGACGTGCAGCGTCTTGAAGATGAACGACATGCGCTCGCTGAACACGTCGGTCTGCTGCTTGAGCGGTTCCTTGAAGCTGATCGGGCCGACCTGCCGGCACGCGATCGACGCTTCGCTCGGATCCTCGGCGACGCCGAGCGTACCCTTGATCCCGCCCGTGCGTGCGCGCGACACGTAGCAGGTCACGCCCTGGACGACCGGATCGTCATACGCTTCGACGACCACGCGGTCGGAGCCCGTTACGCGGAAATGGGTGTTGACGCTGCCGACTTCCTCCGCGTGCGCGAGCGGTGCCGCGGCGAATGCGGAAAGCAGGAGGGCGAGGGGGGCGCAGGAAAGGAGACGATGCTTCATCGATGGAACCGGATACGGATGCGGGACGAAGACTCTAGCATGCGCACGGCCGGGCCACGAAAGGCGGAAGGGCGGCCGGAAAAACAAAAGGCCCGTCGAATGACGGGCCTTTCGCTGTCTGGCTCCCCGACCTGGGCTCGAACCAGGGACCTACGGATTAACAGTCCGGCGCTCTACCGACTGAGCTATCGGGGAATAAATCGGTACATCTGCGTTTGCGTCACCAGCAAAAAGCCCGTTCAATTTCAACGGGCATTTGCGTTTTTGGCTCCCCGACCTGGGCTCGAACCAGGGACCTACGGATTAACAGTCCGGCGCTCTACCGACTGAGCTATCGGGGAACAAACAGCAGAGAAACGAGATTGTATGGAGTGTTGGCTAACCTGTCAATACCTTTGGGCCGTAGCGAACAAAAAATTTCTGCGGCCGCCGCGCGATCAGCGCTCGAGCAGGTGCAGCTTGTCCTGCACGTCCTTCCACTCGTCCGCATCGGCCGGTGCCGGCTTGGTCTTCGTGATCGACGGCCAGCCCTTTGCCAGCTCGGCGTTCAGCTCGGTGAACTGCTGCTGGTCGCCCGGAACGTCCTCTTCGGCATAGATCGCATTGGTCGGGCATTCGGCGACGCACACGGCGCAGTCGATGCACTCGTCCGGATCGATGGCGAGAAAGTTGGGACCTTCACGGAAGCAATCCACCGGGCACACATCCACGCAGTCCGTGTATTTGCACTTGATGCAGCCTTCGGTCACAACGTGAGTCATTAAAACGCTCCTGCTTGGCGGTATATATGGGGTGGCGTTTGCGCCAAAAGCGGCATTGTAACTGAAGCGCAAAACCCGCATGCCGTGGTCGGCTATCCGGCTTATATCGTTTCGTGATTAGTTTATGGGGCCCCGCCCAGGGGGGGGCCGCTTAAGGGCCGAAGGGGCGCGCCACCGGGCACCCGCGCACCATGCGCCGGCACGACGAGGCGGCAGGCGGTTTCCCGATGGTCGGGCACGCATTCGGGTAACATGGCCGACAGACCGGGCGGCGCGCGGTGCGCCGGGGCCCTGTCACGATATTGGCGGTGCCGTAAAAACATGATCATCACTTCGCTGCTCGACACGGATCTCTACAAGTTCACGATGATGCAGGTCGTCCTGCATCACTTTCCCGCTGCAAGCGTCGAATACCGTTTTCGGTGCCGCACGCCCGGCGTCGATCTCGTTCCGTATATCGACGAGATCCGCGACGAGGTGCGCGGCCTGTGCTCGCTGCGTTTTACCGACGTCGAACTCGACTACCTGCGGCGGATGCGCTTCATCAAAAGCGATTTCGTCGACTTCCTCGCGCTGTTCCACCTGAACGAGAAGTACATCTCGATCACGCCGTCGCCGAAGGGCAACGGCGAGATCGACATCGAGATCACGGGGCCGTGGCTGCACACGATCCTGTTCGAGATCCCGGTGCTCGCGATCGTCAACGAGGTCTATTTCCGCAACACGCAGCGCGAGCCCGACTATCGCGAAGGCCGCGAGCGACTGCGCGAGAAGATCAAGCTGCTCGGCGCGAAACCCGAGTTCGCCGACTGCAAGATCGCCGACTACGGTACGCGCCGGCGCTTCTCGAAGGTCTGGCACGAAGAGGTCGCGCTCACGCTGCGCGACGGCCTCGGCCCGCAGTTCGCGGGCACGAGCAACGTGCTGTACGCAATGAAGCACGACATCACGCCGCTCGGCACGATGGCTCACGAGTACCTGCAGGCGTGCCAGGCGCTCGGCCCGCGGTTGCGCGATTCGCAGATCTACGGCTTCGAGATGTGGGCGAAGGAATATCGCGGCGACCTCGGGATCGCACTGTCGGACGTCTACGGGATGGATGCGTTCCTGAACGACTTCGACATGTACTTCTGCAAGCTGTTCGACGGCGCGCGCCACGATTCGGGCGATCCGTTCGAGTGGGGCGAGCGGATGCTGCGCCATTACGAGGCGAACCGTTGCGACCCGCGCACCAAGGTGCTGGTGTTCTCGGACGCGCTCGACATCCCGAAGGTCATGCAGCTGTACGAACGATTCCGCGGCCGCTGCAAGCTCGCGTTCGGCGTCGGCACGAACCTCACCAACGATCTCGGCTACGTGCCGCTGCAGATCGTGATCAAGATGGTCCGCTGCAACGGCCAGCCGGTCGCGAAGCTGTCGGATTCGCCGGGCAAGAGCATGTGCGACGACAAGGCGTATCTCGCGTACCTGCGCCAGGTGTTCGGCATCGCGCAGCCGGTCGAGGAAGACGCGTCGAAGTGAGCGTCGGCCGGACGGCCAAAGCTGCGGTGCGGCGAGGGCGGCCGGTATAATCCGACGGTATCGCCCGCCAACGTCACGAGGACCGTTCATGGACACTTCCGCTGCCCGTCGCCAGATCCTCGCGCGCATCCGCGCGGCGCAGGGGCGCGCGGCCGAACCCGACGCAGCGGAGCACGACGGCGTCGCCGACTATCTCGCCCGTCATCCGCAAGGCCCGCGCCCGCCGGCGTCGGCCGATCTCGTCGCCGCATTCGTCGAAGAAGCGGCGCGTCTGTCGACGACGGTCGACGAAGTCGCGACGCTTGCCGACGCACCCGCCGCCGCCGCGCGTTATCTGTCCGCTCACGGCCTGCCGATGCAGGCCATCGCATGGCGCACACTGGCCGATCTCGACTGGGCGGGCGCAGGCCTGTCGGTCGAATGCCGCAAGCCGCGCGACGGCGATCTCGTCGGCCTCACCGGCTGTTTTTGCGCGACCGCCGAAACGGGCTCGCTGGTGCTGCTGTCCGGCCCCGATACCTATGCGTCGGCCGGCCTGCTGCCGGAGACGCACATCGCGATCGTGCCCGCGTCGCGGATCGTCGCCGGTCATGAAGACGCGTTCGCGCTGATCCGCGCGGAGCGCGGCGAATTGCCGCGCGCGGTCAATTTCGTGTCGGGCCCGTCGCGCACGGGCGACATCGAGCAGACCATCGTACTGGGCGCGCACGGCCCGTACCGCGTTCACGCGATCGTCGTACGGGGCGCATGACGCACCCGCAGCATCCACTACCACTCGAACAAGGAAGTTCTGCATGAAACGACATGCCGCCTGGGCGGGCATGGCGTCGGGAATCGCGCTTGGCGCCGTTCCCGCGCTCGCATCGGCCGCCACGCTCGACGGTGCCACGCTGTCCGCGCTCTGGGGCATCCCGTTCGCCGGGATCCTGCTGTCCATCGCGCTGTTTCCGCTCGTCGCCCCGGTGTTCTGGCATCACCATTTCGGCAAGATCGCAGCCGGGTGGGCGGTCGTGTTCCTGATCCCGTTCGCGTTCGCATTCGGCGCGGGCACCGCGTTCGGCACGCTCGTGCATGCGCTGCTCGAGGAATACATCCCGTTCATCGTGCTGCTCACCGCGCTCTATACGGTCGCGGGCGGCATCTGCGTGAACGGCAACCTGCACGGCTCGCCGAAGCTGAACACCGCGATCCTCGCGCTCGGCACGCTGCTCGCGAGCGTGATGGGCACGACGGGCGCCGCGATGCTGCTGATCCGGCCGCTGCTGCGCGCCAACGACAACCGCAAGCATATCGTGCACGTCGTGATCTTCTTCATCTTCCTCGTCGCGAACGCGGGCGGTTCGCTGTCGCCGCTCGGCGATCCGCCGCTGTTCCTCGGTTTCCTGAACGGCGTGAGCTTCTTCTGGACGACCACGCATCTCGCGCTGCCGATGCTGTTCATCTGCGTCGTGCTGCTCACGCTGTTCTTCGCGCTCGATACGTACTTCTACCGGAAGGGCGGCGAGGAGCGGCCGGCCGCGCTCGATCCGACGCCCGACGGCGCGGCGCTGTCGATCGACGGCAAGATCAACTTCGTGCTGCTGCTGGCCGTGGTCGCCCTCGTGCTGATGAGCGGCATCTGGAAGCCTGGCATCACGTTCGACGTGTGGGGCACGCACGTCGCGCTGCAGAACCTTGCACGCGATGTCTCGCTGGTGGTTGTGACGCTCGCGTCGCTCGCGCTGACGCCGCGTTCGGCGCGCGAGGGCAACGCGTTCAACTGGGCGCCGATCGAGGAAGTCGCGAAGCTGTTCGCGGGGATCTTCGTGACGATCGCGCCGGTGATCGTGATCCTGCGCGCGGGCGCGGACGGCGCGTTCGCGCAGATCGTTCATCTCGTCACCGGGCCGGACGGCAAGCCGATCGACGCGATGTACTTCTGGGCGACCGGCATCCTGTCGTCGTTTCTCGACAACGCACCGACCTATCTCGTGTTCTTCAACCTCGCGGGCGGCGATGCACAGACGCTGATGACGACCGACGCCTCGACGCTCGCCGCGATTTCCGCGGGCGCGGTGTTCATGGGCGCAAACAGCTATATCGGCAATGCGCCGAACTTCATGGTGAAGGCGATCGCCGAATCGCGGGGCGTGAAGATGCCGAGCTTCTTCGCGTATCTCGGCTGGGCGCTCGTCGTGCTGATACCCGTATTCCTGCTGACGTCGTGGCTCTTCTTCCCGGCGTAAGCTGACGATTTTCAACCTCGCGCGGGCGATCGCGGCGGCGCACGGCGTGCCGCGACGGGCCTGCTGCATGCGGAGATGGCGATGCAGAAGATTCTGGTCGCGCGTCCGATCTTTCCGGACGTGATCGAACGGCTCGAGCAGTATTTCGAAGTCGATTGGAACAATGGCGACGCGCTTGCCGCCGACGCGCTCGCCGCGCGTCTGGCCGACAAGGACGGCGCGCTGACGGCGGGCGACCCGGTCGGCGCGGCTGCGCTCGCGGCGGCGCCGCGCCTGCGCGTCGTGGCGAACATGGCGGTCGGCTACAACAACTTCGACATGGCCGCGTTCAACGCGGTGAATGTGCTCGGCACCAACACGCCCGACGTGCTGAACGAGTCGACCGCCGATTTCGGCTGGGCGCTGATGATGGCTGCCGCGCGCCGTATTGCCGAATCCGAACACTGGCTGCGCGCCGGTCACTGGCAGAAGTGGGCGTACGACGGTTTTCTCGGCAGCGACATTTACGGATCGACGCTCGGCATCATCGGGATGGGCCGCATTGGCCAGGCGCTCGCGCGTCGCGCGCGCGGCTTCGGGATGCAGGTGATGTATCACAACCGGTCTCGGGTCGCGCCCGAGATCGAGGCCGAGCTGAATGCCGAATACGTGTCGAAGGATGCGCTGCTCGCGCGCGCCGATCACGTCGTGCTCGTGCTGCCGTACACGAAGGAGAACCATCACACGATCGGCGCGGCCGAGCTCGCGAAGATGAAGCCCACCGCGACGCTGACCAACATCGCGCGCGGCGGGATCGTCGACGACGCGGCGCTGGCCGTCGCGCTGCGCGACGGGACGATCGCCGCGGCCGGCCTCGATGTGTACGAAGGCGAGCCGGCCGTGCATCCGGCGCTGCTCGAGGTGCCGAACGTCGTGCTGACGCCGCATATCGCGAGCGCGACCGAAAAGACCCGGCGCGCGATGGCGAACCTCGCTGCCGACAACCTGATCGCCGCGCTGGGCGAGGGGCCGCGCGCGGGGCAGCCGCCGAATCCGATCAACCCTGACGTGATCGGGAAGCCGCGCGCATGACGATGACGTTGTTGCTTGCGGCGGTCGTCGTGCTGGCCATCGCGCTCGCGGTGGCGATCGTCGCGCTCCTGCGTGGCGGCGGCCGCCACGACGATGTGGCGGTCCTCGGCGACCAGATCGAGGATGCCGCGCATGCGCAGTCGCGTGCGGTCGAGCGGCTTGAGCGCGAATTGCGCGGCGAGATCGTCGAGAACGCGCGCGGCTCGCGCACCGAGCTGGCCGGCAGCTTCGCGCAGCTTCAGCAGACGCTCGCCGCGCAACTGACGAGCGTGGCGACCGTGCAGAACAACCAGATCGAGGGCTTCGCGCAGCAGCTCGGCAAGCTCGTCGCCGGCAATGCGCAGCAGTTCGACGCGATGCGCGAGAGCGTGCAGCGCCAGGCGCAGCAGGCGCGCGAAGAGCAGACGGGCGCGCTCAGGATGTTCGGCGATACGTTGAACCGGCAGCTCACGCAGCTGACTGAGGCGAACGACCGCCGGATCGGCGAGGTGCGCGCGACGCTCGAACAGCGGCTGAAGGAAATCGAGACCAACAACGCGGCGAAGCTCGAGGAGATGCGCCGTACGGTCGACGAGAAACTGCACGCGACGCTCGAGCACCGGCTCGGCGAATCGTTCAAGCTCGTATCGGACCGGCTCGAGCAGGTCCATCGCGGGCTCGGCGAGATGCAGACGCTCGCGGCGGGCGTCGGCGACCTGAAGAAGGTGCTGACCAACGTGAAGACCCGCGGCACCTGGGGCGAAGTGCAGCTCGAGGCGCTGCTCGAACAGATCCTGACGCCCGACCAGTACGCGAAGAACGTCGCGACGGTGCCGAAGAGCGCCGAGCGCGTCGAGTTCGCGATCCGGCTGCCGGGCCGCGATGCCGGCACGCGCGATGCGCCGCCGGTGTGGCTGCCGATCGACGCGAAATTCCCGCGCGAAGACTACGAGCGGCTGATCGATGCGCAGGAACGTGCCGATGCGGTGGCCGTCGAGGAGGCGGCCCGTGCGCTCGAGGCGCGCGTGCGGCTGGAAGCGCGCACGATCGCCGAGAAGTATGTCGCACCGCCGCACACGACCGATTTCGCGCTGCTGTTCCTGCCGACCGAGGGGCTCTACGCGGAAATCCTGCGCCGCCCGGGGCTGACCGATCTGCTGCAGCGCGACTATCGCGTGACGGTCGCCGGGCCGACGACGCTCACCGCGTTGCTGAACAGCCTGCAGATGGGGTTCCGTACGCTTGCGATCGAGCAGCGGTCGAGCGAGGTGTGGCAGGTGCTCGGCGCGGTAAAAACGGAGTTCGGCAAGTTCGGCGACGTGCTCGCGCGCACGAAGTCGCAGCTCGAAACGGTCACGCGTTCGATCGAGGCCGCCGAGCAGCGCACGCGCGTGATGAACCGCAAGCTGAAGCAGGTCGAGGCGCTGCCGGGCGACACGGCGGCCGGGCTGCTCGGCGATGAAGGTACCGATGGCGCCGATGCGGACGACGCGTGACGTGCGTTGCCGACACCGGCTGGAAAGACAAAACGGGCGCCGCGGCGCCCGTTTTCCTTTGAAGCGATCGCCGGCGCGGCCGGCCCGCGCTCAATGTCCGGCGAGCGTGTCCAGTGCGTCGCCCGTCACGCGAACGATGCGCCAGTCGGGCAGCACGGTTGCGCCCATCTTTTCGTAGAAATCGATCGCGGGCTGGTTCCAGTCGAGGACCGACCATTCGAAGCGCCCGCAGCGGCGCTCGACGGCCAGTGCCGCGAGGTGACGCAGTATCGCGGTGCCGAGGCCCGAGCCGCGCTGCGACGGCTGCACGTACAGATCCTCGAGATAGAGGCCGCGACGGCCGAGGAACGTCGAATAGTTGTGGAAGAACAGCGCATACGCGACGATCGCGCCATCGCGCTCGGCAACGAGCGCTTCAGCTGCGGGCCGCTCGCCGAACAGCGCGTCGGCGAGATCCGCTTCGGTCGCGACGAACAGGTGAGTGAGCTTCTCGAACTCGGCCAGCTCGTGCATCAGCGCGAGGATCGCGCCGACGTCGCGGGCTTCGGCCGCGCGGATCAGCGGCGTGTCGCTCACGCTTCCTCCGGCGGGTCGGACAGCACGATCTCGATGCCGCCAAAGCGCGACGCGACCCAGTTGTACGCATGGCATGCGATCCACAGCAGCACGAAGCCGAGGATCGCGTTCAGCAGCAGCGCGCTCAGGATCGTGCTCAGTTCGACCATGCCGTAGCGGATATACGCGACGAGAATGCCGAGCAGCACGATCGGCACGCTGAACGTCAGGTAGACGAGGATCAGCGCCTTCGCGGTCTGTCCCGCGGCGATGGACGAGATTTGTTTTTTCATGTGCGGATTGCCCCCGTAGAGATATACCGATTGTGGAATTCAGATCAGGCCGTCGAGCGGCAGGATGTCGACCGGGGCGCCCGCGTCGACTGCCGCGGTATCGTGGCCCAGAACGATGAAACAGTTGGCGGCCGCGAGGCCGCTCAGCGACGCGGAACTCTGCGAACCGGCCGGCGCGACGTGCCAGCAGCCGTCGGCGGCGCGCGTCGCGATGCCGCGCAGGTATTCGGTGCGGCCCGGACGCGTCTTCAGCGCCTGCGTGCTGATGGCCGGGTACATCGCCGGCGGCGGTGTCTGCGCGCCGGCCAGCGTCAGCAGCGCGGGGCGCACGATCGCGTAGAACGTCACGGCCGACGCGACCGGATTGCCGGGCAGCCCGAAAAACAGCGCGTGACCGGCGCCGTCGGCCGCACGTGCGAGCGTGCCGCACGCGAGCGGCCGGCCGGGCCGCAGCGCGAGGCTTGCGAACGTCACGTCGCCGAGCCGCGCCATCACGTCGCGCGTGAAGTCGGCTTCGCCGACCGATACGCCGCCCGACGTGATCACCGCGTCGGCCTGCGCGGCGACGGCGTCGCGCAACGCGGCTTCGAGCGCGGCCGGATCGTCGCGGACGATCCCGAGATCGATCGTGTCGACGTGCAGCCTTTCGAGCATCGCGATCAGCATCCCGCGATTGCTGTCGTACAGCGCGCCGCGGCCGAGCGGTTCGCCGGGCTCGCGCAGTTCGTCGCCGGTCGAGAAGACGGCGACGCGCACGTGGCGGCGCACCGTGACGTCGGTGATGCCGAGCGATGCGAGCAGGCCGAGATCGGCCGGCCGCAGGATGCGGCCCGCGGCGAGCGCGCAGGCGCCGCGCGCGAGATCCTCGCCGGCCCTGCGGCAGTTCGCGCCGCGCGCAACGTCGTGCGCGGCGAAACGGATCGTGTCGCCGTCGACGCGCACGCGTTCCTGCGGAATCACCGTGTCGCACCCGGCCGGCATCGGTGCGCCCGTCATGATGCGCACGCATGAACCGGCCGCCACGGCGCCATCGAACGGATGGCCGGCGAACGCGGTGCCGGCGACCGTCAGCGCGATGTCCCCCGGCGACGACGCGTACGCGCCGGCGCCACCGTCGAACGCATACCCGTCCATCGCCGAGTTGTCGTACGCGGGGATGTCGAACGGTGCGTTCACGTCGGCCGCGAGTACGCGGTCGAGCGCATCGCGCAGCGTCACCGTGTCGCACGCATCGACGGGCACCGCGAAGCGGCACGCGAGCGAGCGCGCGTCGTCGAGCGACAGCGGAGCATCGGAATCGGGTGCGGATCGGGAAGCGGGCGAGGATTGCGTGATCATCAGTCGGACTGCGCCGCAAGGCGTATCGGGTTCGTGGCCGGTGGCGCGAGGAGGATGCCTGGGCGCGGGTTTCGCGTGCGGTGGGCGCCGGGCGGGAACGGCGCGGGGCCGTCAGCGGCGGGCCAGCGCGGCGAGTTCCTGCCAGGAGTTGGCATTGTAAAACGCACGCTCGTCGTGAAACTCGACTTCGACCGTCTTGTGGCGTGCGTACCACGCACGCACCTTGCGGTCGCCGGCCGCGAGCCGGGCGGCGACATCGTCGGCCAGCGACGTGCGCAGCAGCGCGAACGTCGGCTGCGGCGAGCGCGTCTGCTGCGCGTCGACGGTCACCGCCATCGCGACGTCGGCCTGCTGCGCGTCGAGCGCCGCATGCAGCCGTGCGACGAGGTCGCCGGGCAGATAGGGCGTGTCGCACGGCGAGCACGCGACGAGCGGCGCGCGCGCCGCCCGCATGCCGGCGAGCAGGCCCGCGAGCGGGCCGGGGAAGTCGGGCGTTTCGTCGGCCACGATGCGCGCGGCGAACGGCGCGCCGAGCTCGGCATAACGGTCGGCATGGCGATTCGCGCTGATCAGCGTCTCGTCCACCTGCGGCGAGAGCCGGCGCAGCACGTGCAGCGCGAGCGGCGTGCCGTCGAGCAGCTGCAGCCCCTTGTCGACGCCGTCCATGCGCGTGGCGCGCCCGCCTGCGAGCAGCAGGCCGGCGATTGAAGGAGAGGCGGAAGCGGGCATCGGGAGAACGCGGAAAGGGGAAAGGGCGCTGTGCGTCAGCCGCCGATATACGACATTTCGACGCGCTTGGCCGTGCCGTCGGGTGCGGCTTCGGCCGACGCGCTGCCGCGCAGTTGCGAATAGCGGTCGGTACGGGCCTGCCAGATGCGCGCGATCGCGGTCGCGATCTCGGCGTCGCTCGCGCCGCCGCGCACCAGCGCGCGCAGGTCGTGGCCCGTCGACGCGAACAGGCACAGGTACAGCTTGCCTTCGGTCGACAGCCGCGCGCGCGTACAGTCGCCGCAGAAGGCCTGCGTGACGCTCGAGATCACGCCGATCTCGCCGCTGCCGTCCGCATAACCCCAGCGCTGCGCGGTTTCGGCCGCGGTGTGTGGCTCGAGCGGCACGAGCGGGAAATGTTCGGCGATGCGCGCGACGACGTCCGCCGACGGCAGCACCTCGGTCATGTTCCAGCCGTTCGACGTGCCGACGTCCATGTATTCGATGAAACGCAGGATCACGCCGGTGCCGCGGAAACGCTCGGCCATCGGCAGGATCTCGCTGTCGTTGGTGCCGCGCTTCACGACCATGTTGACCTTGATCGGCGCGAGGCCCGCGGCCTGGGCGGCGAAGATGCCGTCGAGCACGTCGGCGCTCGCGAACTCGGCATCGTTCATGCGCTTGAACAGCGTTTCGTCGAGCGCGTCGAGGCTGACCGTCACGCGCGTGAGGCCGGCGTCCTTCAGCGCGCGCGCCTTGCGCGCGAGCAGCGAGCCGTTGGTCGTCAGCGTCAGGTCGAGCGGGCGGCCGTCGTGCGTCGTCATGCGCGCGAGGCGCTCGATCAGGAATTCGAGATTCTTGCGCAGCAGCGGTTCGCCGCCCGTGATGCGGATCTTCTCGACGCCATGTGCGACAAAGAGTCGCGCCACGCGTTCGATTTCCTCGTGCGTGAGCAGCGCGCTGTGCGGCAGGAACGGGTAGTCCTTGTCGAACACGGCGCGCGGCATGCAGTACACGCAGCGGAAGTTGCAGCGATCTGTCACCGAAATGCGCAGGTCGCGCAGCGGCCTGGCGAACGTGTCGGCCAGCGTGCCGTCAGGGGCATGCGCGACGCCGGAGACGTCCGGCATCCCGCTGACGTCGGCGAGAGGAATGATGCGTCGGGACATGTTGAAAGAAGTGCGAGCCAGACCTGTATTTTAGCCGCAAGCGGCCGACCGGACCGGTGGGCGGAAACCCGCAGCGCGGACGTGAAAAAGCCCGCCGGAGGCGGGCTTTTCCTGGTCGGGCGATGCGCCGGTTAGTGGTGCGTCGTTTCGACCTGCTGCATCGGGGCCGAATCGGCCGCCGGCAGCGCCTTGCGTTCGCGCGGCACGCGGGCCGGACGCGGGAGTCGCGACGCGGCTTCCTGCGCAGCGGCAAACTTGTCGGCGTCCGTGTTCACCCAGACGAGACCGGCCTGCTCCAGCACGACATCCAGGCTCGCCGAAGCGGGCGCGGCGGCCGATTGCACGGGAGCCGGTGCCGCAACGGCCTCGACCGCGACCGGCGCCGCTTCGACAGGTGCCGGCTCGACAGCCACCGGAGCGGCTTCGATCGTCACGGCCGGTGCGGCTTGCTCGACGGGCGCGGACTGCGGCGCCTCGACGGCGGCCGGGGCTGCCGGCACTTCCGGCACTTCGAACGCGTCGGTCGGCGAAACCGCGACCGGGGCCGGACCGGCTTCCGTATCGACGGCCGGTGCGACCGGTGCCGGTTCTGCAGCTTGGGCGGCAACGACCGGTTCGACCGGAGCGGCCGGAGCCGCTTCGACGTGTACCGGTGCCGGTTGCGGCTCGACCGCGGCCGGTGCGACCGGTTCGGCATGGTGCTCGACCGCTGCTTCGACGGCGACGGCGCCTGCCGCGGCCACGGCCGCGACGACTGCCGGTGCGGCCGTGTGAGCCGGTTCGGCGGCGACCGGTGCTGCCGGCGTCACGGTTTGCGCTGCGGTTTCGCCATCCGTGCCTTGCTCGGCCTGGTCGACGAGTGCGCCGTCTTCGTCACGCTCGCGACGACCGCCACGGCGGCCGCGACGACGACGACGACGTTCCTCGCCGTCACGCGCGACGGCTTCCGCGTCGGCGGTCAGGTCGGCGCCGGGCAGCGCTTCTGCGACAGCCTTGTCGGCTTCCGATTCCGGATGGTTTTCGCCACGGGTGACGGTCTCGAGCGTGGCCGCATGCTGGGTCGGCTTGCGGCGCTCGCCGCGCTCGCGACGCTCGCCGCGTTCCTGGCGCTCGCCACGGCCGGCCGCGTCGACGGCTTCCGGCTGCTCGGCACGCTCGCGCGGTTCGCGGTTCTCACGCGGTTCGCGCGGCTCACGGCTTTCACGCGGCTCGCGCGGTTCGCGGCCTTCACGCTGGCCACGGCCCTCGCGACCCTCACGGCCTTCACGACCCTCACGGTTCTCGCGACCTTCACGCGGTTCACGGGCCTCGCGCGGTTCACGGCCTTCACGCGGTTCGCGCGCTTCCTTGCCTTCGCGTTCCAGGCGTTGCGGCTGGCCACGGCCTGCCGCGGCCTGGTCGCGGCCGCCTTGTGCCTGCTGGGCGCCGCCGCGACGGTTGCGGTTGCGATCGCCGCCGCGCTGCTCGGTCTTCTCGGTACGCTCGCGCGCCGGACGGGCTGCCTGCTCCTTCGCCGGTGCCGGAGCAACCGGTGCGGGCGCCGGAGCCGACGACACGCCGAACAGGCCCTTCAGCCAGCCGATGAAGCCGCCGCTTGCCGCGGCGACCGGTGCGGGCGCTGCGACGGGCTCGACCGGGCGCTGCGGTGCCGGGGTCGGTGCCGGACGCTCGGGCGTGATGCCCTTGACCGCGGCTTCCTGCTTCGGCTTCACGTCGGCCGTGCGCTTGCTGTAGCCGGTTTCCGACTCGAGTTCGCGAGCCGCTTCCTCGGCCATCTTCCACGAGGCGCGCGGATCGTCGAGGCGTGCGTCGTCGTGGCGCAGGCGCTCGAGCTTGTAGTGCGGCGTATCGAGGTGCTTGTTCGGGATCAGCACGATGCCGACCTTGAAGCGCGACTCGATCTTGTTGATTTCCTGACGCTTTTCGTTGAGCAGGAAGGCGGTCACCTCGACCGGCACCTGGCAGTGGATCGCCGCGGTGTTTTCCTTCATCGCTTCTTCCTGAATGATCCGCAGGACCTGCAGCGCGGACGATTCGGTATCGCGGATGTGGCCGGTGCCGTTACAGCGCGGGCAGGTCACGTGGCTGCCTTCCGACAGGGCCGGGCGCAGACGCTGGCGCGACAGCTCCATCAGGCCGAAGCGGGAGATCTTGCCCATCTGCACGCGGGCGCGGTCATGCTTGAGCGCGTCTTTCAGGCGCTGCTCGACTTCGCGCTGGCTCTTCGCCGATTCCATGTCGATGAAATCGATCACGATCAGGCCGCCGAGGTCGCGCAGGCGGAGCTGGCGGGCGACTTCGTCGGCCGCTTCGAGGTTCGTGCGGGTCGCCGTTTCCTCGATGTCCGCGCCCTTGGTCGCGCGCGCCGAGTTCACGTCGATCGCGACGAGCGCTTCGGTGTGGTCGATCACGATCGCGCCGCCGGACGGCAGCGGCACCGTGCGCGAGTAGGCCGTTTCGATCTGGTGCTCGATCTGGAAGCGGGAGAACAGCGGCACGTCGTCGTGGTAGCGCTTCACCTTCGACACGTTGTCCGGCATCACGATGTCCATGAACGCACGGGCCTGATCGTGGATCTCGGTCGTGTCGATCAGGATTTCGCCGATATCGGGCTGGAAATAGTCCCGGATCGCGCGGATCACGAGGCTCGATTCCAGGTAGATCAGCATCGGCTGGCCGGAATTGCCGCTTTGCGATGCCGCTTCGATCGCGCGCCACAGCTGCAGCAGGTAGTTCAGGTCCCACTGCAGTTCCTCGGCGCTGCGGCCGATGCCCGCGGTACGGGCGATCATGCTCATCCCGTCGGGAATCTGCAGTTGCGACATCGTCTCGCGCAGTTCCTGGCGCTCGTCGCCTTCGATCCGGCGCGACACGCCGCCGCCGCGCGGATTGTTCGGCATCAGCACCAGGTAGCGGCCGGCGAGCGAGATGAAGGTCGTGAGGGCGGCGCCCTTGTTGCCACGTTCTTCCTTCTCGACCTGGACGATCAGTTCCTGGCCTTCGCGCAGGGCATCCTGGATGCGCGCGGAGCGCATGTCGATGCCTTCCTTGAAGTACTGGCGGGCAACTTCCTTGAACGGCAGGAAACCGTGGCGATCTTCGCCGTAGTTGACGAAGCACGCTTCGAGCGACGGCTCGATGCGGGTGATGACACCTTTGTAGATATTGCCTTTGCGCTGTTCGCGCCCGGCTGTCTCGATGTCGATATCGATGAGCTTTTGCCCATCGACGATGGCGACGCGCAGCTCCTCCTGCTGCGTCGCATTGAACAGCATGCGTTTCATGAACGACTCCAGGCAGCTCCGCGCCGGCGCTTCGCGGTTGTCAGTCGCGAGAGCGGGAACGACGGCAGGCCGCACCTTGTTGTGTTGTCACAAGCACGCTGGAGCGGGAACGATGGCGGGGAGAATTGCCTGAAGAGGCGCTTGGGCCCGATAGACGGGGCCGGCGGCCGTAGGGCACCTGCGAATACGGCTTCAAAGCACGGCGTTCACACACCGCACGCTGCAAAAGCGCGCTAAGCCTGAGTCCGGGCATTGCCACGGGCGCGCGCAATGCGTCGCGCGCGCCGACGGGCGGCAGATGCTGCGGCTTGGGCCGCAGCGGGGAGTATCGAATCCAGCCCGACTTTCCCGCTTGGGGTGTACTTCCCTGGTTTGACGTCGCCAAGCCCCGCACGCTTCGCGGGGCCAAATCGGGCGCAACGCCGTAATTTTCGCAACCTGCAGCCTGCGGACGCACTTCGCGCCGTCGGGCTGCCGATCAAATTCTTTTCAACCAACTTTCCGTTACCGCGGCGCCTTGCCGACCGAATCCGCCTGTGGGCGCGATCCTTGCCGACGGTCGGCGCCGTGCGTGCAACTTGCTGCATCTCTTTGATTAGGGGCGAGCAGCGGACCCCCGGCGCAAGTAAAATAACGGTTTCCGCTTGCGCCTTGCCCGACTCGGTCGGGGCCGGCCGATCAGGCCACCCTCAACGTCAGGCTGGGCAAAATTATATTCAGTATGAATGAGTTAGGCAAAATATCCCAGAATTCGGTCGCAAGCGGCCAGGTATCGATGATCCAGATCGACGAAAACTCGGCCGGTCAGCGGATCGACAACTTCCTGTTGCGCGTCTGTAAGGGCGTGCCGAAAAGCCATATTTACCGGATCCTCCGCAGCGGCGAAGTGCGTGTGAATAAGGGCCGGGTCGATGCGCAGTATCGCCTCGCGGACGGCGACATCGTCCGCGTGCCGCCGGTGCGCGTGGCGGCGGCGGACCTCGCGCGCGCCGACACGCCGGTCGTGCCGCTCGCGAATTTCGACGTGCTGTACGAGGATGATGCGATGCTCGTCATCAACAAGCCGGCCGGGGTCGCCGTGCACGGCGGCAGCGGTGTCGCGTTCGGCGTGATCGAGCAGATGCGCCAGGCGCGCCCGCGCGCGAAATTCCTCGAACTCGTGCACCGGCTCGACCGCGAGACCTCCGGGATCCTGATGCTCGCGAAGAAGCGCACGGCGCTCGTGGGCCTGCACGAACAGATCCGCGAGAACCGGATGGACAAGCGCTACTTCGCCTGCGGCCACGGCGAATGGCAGTCCGACTGGGGCCGCCGCCGCGCGGTGAAGGTGCCGCTGTTCAAGTATTCGACCCCGGAAGGGGAGCGCCGCGTGCGCGTGCAGGACGACGGGCTGCCGTCGCATACGGTGTTCAACCTCATCGATCGCTGGCCCGACTACGCGCTCGTCGAAGCGGAACTCAAAACGGGTCGGACCCATCAGATCCGCGTGCACCTCGCGCATCTCGGCCTGCCGATCGCCGGCGACGCCAAGTATGGCGATTTCGCATTGAACAAGGCGCTGGCACGCGCGAACGCGCAGCCGTCGTTGAAACGGATGTTCCTGCATGCATACCGGCTGCGGCTCGCTCATCCGCTGACCGGCGAGGCACTGCAGTTCGATGCGCCGCTGCCGGACGAATGCCGGCGCTTTCTCGACCAACTCAGCGCACTGCGCGATACCGCCTGAACCGCATGGCTCGACAGCAATTTGACCTGATCGTCTTCGACTGGGACGGCACGCTGATGGATTCGACTGCGCACATCGCGCACAGCATCCAGGCCGCATGCCGCGATCTCGGCCTGCCCACGCCGTCCGACGAGGCGTCGCGCTACGTGATCGGCCTCGGCCTGCGCGATGCGCTGCAGATTACGGCTCCGACCCTCGATCCGTCCGACTATCCGCGGCTGGCCGAGCGCTACCGCTTTCACTATCTGCTCGACGACCAGCGCATCGAGCTGTTCGCCGGCGTGCGCGAACTGCTCGCCGAGCTGCGCGACACGGGCTACCTGCTCGCCGTCGCGACCGGCAAGGGGCGGGTCGGGCTGAATCGCGTGCTGGACCAGTCGAAGCTGACGAGCCTGTTCGACGCGACGCGCTGCGCGGACGAGACGTTCTCGAAGCCGCATCCGGCGATGCTGCAGGAGCTGACCCGGGAACTGGGGCAGGATCTGTCGCGCACCGTGATGATCGGCGACACGACGCACGACCTGCAGATGGCCGCGAGCGCTGGCGCGGCCGGCGTCGGCGTCGCGTACGGCGCGCACACGGCCGATGCGCTGGCGGCGCTCACGCCGCGCTTCGTCGCGCCGGACGTCGTCGCGCTGGCTGAGTGGCTGCGGGAGCACGCATGAGCGCGGCGCCGGACGCCGTGCGCGTGTGCGCATCGGACGCGCTGGCCGATGGCGGCGCCGGCGTGCGCGTCGACGCGACGCTGCGCGGCGAGCAGGCTGTCGTGTTCTTCGTGCGCTACGACGGTCGCGCCTATGGCTACCTGAACCGCTGCGCGCATGTACCGATGGAACTCGACTGGGCCGAAGGGCAGTTCTTCGAGTCGTCGGGCCTCTACCTGATGTGCGCGACGCACGGCGCGATCTATGCGCCGGATACCGGCAAGTGCGTCGGCGGCCCGTGCCGCGGCGCCCGTTTGCGGCCGGTCGAGGTCGACGAGCGCGACACGCCGGACGGGCGTGCGGTATTCTGGGTGCCCGACGCCGACCTGCGTCCCGCCGTTCCTGCTACGACCGACTAACGACAATACTGCATGGCCGACCAACCGAATTCCCCGGAATCCTCCTCCCGTCCCGACAGCCGCGAACCGAACTGGGAGCGCGCGGCGCTCGAGCGGATCGCGCTCGCGGCGGTCAAGGAGCAACGCGCGGCGCGGCGCTGGAAGATCTTCTTTCGCTTCGCGTTCCTCGGCGTGTTCGTGCTGTTCGCGTTCGCGCTGATCGATTTCTCGAGCGATTCGAAATTTTCGTCGAGCGGCCGGCATACGGCGCTCGTCACGATCGACGGCGAGATCGCGGCCGGCGTCAACGCGAACGCCGATGACATCAACACGGCGCTCGACGCCGCGTTCGACGACGACGGCACGGCCGGCGTCGTGCTGCGGATCAACAGCCCGGGCGGCAGTCCGGTCCAGGCCGGCATGGTCTACGACGAGATCCGGCGGCTGCGCGCGAAGCACCCGGACAAGCCGCTGTACGTGGTCGTGACCGACATGTGCGCGTCGGGCGGTTATTACATCGCGGCCGCGGCCGACAAGATCTTCGTCGACAAGGCGAGCATCGTCGGGTCGATCGGCGTGCTGATGGACGGTTTCGGCTTCACGGGGCTGATGGGCAAGCTCGGCGTCGAGCGGCGCCTGCATACGTCGGGCGAAAACAAGGGCTTCTACGATCCGTTCTCGCCGGAGACGCCGAAGATGGACGCACATGCGCAGGCGTTGCTCGACCAGGTGCACGCGCAGTTCATCAAGGCCGTGAAGGATGGCCGAGGCAAGCGGCTGCACGAGACGCCCGACATGTTCTCGGGCCTGTTCTGGACCGGCGAGAAGAGCGTCGAGCTCGGGCTCGCCGACGGCTACGGCACGACCGACACGGTCGCGCGCGATGTGCTGAAAGCGCCCGATCTCGTCGACTATACGGTGAAGGAAAGCCTGACGAACCGCGTCGCGCGCAAGTTCGGCGCGGCCGTTGGCGGTGCCGCGATGAAGGCGCTCACGGCCGGCGGCGCGTCGTTCAACCTGCGCTGAGCGGCGGCTGACGGGCCGCCATGGCCTGCACGTCAGCCGCCGGCCGTGGCGTCAGTTCGCGAGCAGCAGGAAGATTGCAGGGCGCTTGTGCAGATTGGGGGCAGGCGCCTTTTTCCAGTCCGCTACGGTGCGGCTCGCGATCGTCTCGGTTGCGAGGGTCAGGTCGGCCGCGACGCAGATCTGCGTCGACGGCGCGCAAGTCGCGACGAGTGTGTCGAGCATCGCCTGATTCCGGTACGGCGTTTCAATGAAGATCTGCGTCTGGCGCGCCTTGCGCGACAGCTGCTCGAGTTCGCGCAGGCGTTTCGCGCGTGCGGCCGCGTCGACCGGCAGGTAGCCGTTGAACGCGAAGCTCTGGCCGTTCAGGCCCGATGCCATCAGCGCGAGCAGGATCGAACTCGGCCCGACGAGCGGCACGACCTTCACGCCGCGCTCGTGCGCGCGGCGAACCAGCAGTGCGCCGGGGTCGGCGACGGCCGGGCAGCCGGCCTCGGACACGAGACCGGCGTCCGCGCCGGCCAGCACGGGCGCGAGCAGCCGGTCGACTTGGCCGGCCGGCGTATTGACGTTCAGCTCGCTGATCTCGATTTCCTGGATCGGGCGCGTCGTGCCGATCTTCTTCAGGAACGCACGCGTCGTTTTCGCGTTTTCGCCGATGTAATAGCCGAGCGTGCCGGCGCGTGCCTGAACGGCCGCGGGCAGCACGGCGGCGAGCATCGATTCGTCGCCTTCGCCGAGCGTGTTCGGGACGAGGTAAAGCGTGCCGGCCGTCATGCGCGGTCTCCACGGTTGGTTGCAAACAAAGGGAATTCCGTGGCGCGCAGCATCCGCGTGAGCGCGATCAACGGCAGGCCGACGAGCGCGGTCGGGTCGTCCGAGTCGATCGCGTCGAGCAGCGCGATGCCGAGCCCTTCGGACTTCGCGCTGCCGGCCACGTCATATGGCGTCTCCGCGCGCAGGTACGCGTCGAGTTCGGCCTCGGACAGCGTGCGGAAGCGCACGCGCGTGACGACGTCCTCGACCTGGGCTTCGCCCGTGCGGCTGTCGTACAGGCAGAGCGCGCTGTGGAATTCGACTTCGCGGCCCTGCATCGACACGAGTTGCGCGAGCGCGCGCTCATGCGTGCCGGGCTTGCCGATCTGAAGCCCGTCGAAGGTCGCGACCTGGTCCGACCCGATCACGAGCACGCCGTCCGGCGCGTCGATCGTCGCGGCGACGGCGCGCGCTTTCGCGCCGGCGAGGCGCAGGGCGGTCATGGCGGGTGTTTCGCCGTCGAGCGGGGTTTCGTCGAGGTCGGGCGACACGACGTCGAACGGTACGCCGAGGCGCTCGAGGAGCGCGCGGCGGTAGCGGGAACTGGAGGCAAGAATCAGCCGCGGCAGGCGGCAAACGGTTTCCGGCATGGTCGGTTGGATCGGTGAGTCGTGAGGTGTTGGGCGGCGTTGCGCGGACGCAAGCTTAAGTGATTGACCGCAAAAGGTAAAACAGGTATGCTTTCCCGCTTTTCGTCGACAGGCTTCCGTCGTGGTGGCGCCTGTCGGGTCTTCGGAAGTAAAGTACGTCATCCGCGGATGAGCCGTACGTGAGCGGCGCCAAGCCGGATTCGCAAGTCAGCCTGTAGGCAGGAGCGCACATGAACACTTCTTCTGGCAAACCTGCTGCGGCACCACTTGATCCGCACGCAGTCGACCTGTTCGAATTCGCCCGCAGCGGGCGGCAGGCAGCAGGTGCGGTGCACCTTTCGCAACTGCCGCGCATGTTAAACGAAGTGCCGATGGACGCGCCAGATCGCGACACGGTCTTCACGTGGCAGGCGGAAGGGTTCACCCAGAAAGAGTTGCAGGACGACGGCGCCGATGGGCAGCAGCCGTATCTGCGTCTCGCGGTACATGGCCATGCATGGCTCACGTGCCAGCGCTGCGTGACGCCGTACGACCAGACGTTCGGTGTCGACATGGTTTACCGGGTCGTCGCGACCGAAGAAGAAGCTGAAGAATTTCCGCTCGACGACGATGAAGCCGATGTGATCGTGGGCTCACGCCAGTTCGATCTCGTCGACTTGATCGAAGAGGAATTGCTGCTTTCGTTGCCGCTCGTGCCCAAGCACGAGGTTTGCCCGGCAGTTCACGAAAGCCTCGTGTCGGGTGCGAGCGGTCCTGAGGAAGAGGCGGGCGAAGAGTCCGGCGAAGCCGAGGACGAAGGCAAACGGCCGAATCCGTTCGCAGCGCTGCAAGCGCTGAAGAAGGACGGTGACGGCACCAAGAAACACTAAGCAGTTGTGGCGCGGGAAGGCGTAAGGGCTTTGGGCCAGGGTAGTTAAGCGCCGGATCGGGCTGTGTTAGAATCCGGAAAATTATTTAGGAGTTAGTCATGGCAGTCCAGCAAAACAAGAAGTCGCCGTCGAAGCGCGGCATGCATCGTTCGCACGATTTCCTGACGGCGTCGCCGCTGGCAGTCGAGCCGAGCACGGGTGAAGTGCATCTGCGTCACCACGTCAGCCCGAACGGCTACTATCGCGGCAAGAAAGTCGTCAAGACGAAGAACGACTAAGCGTCAAGTCACGCGTTGCGCGCTACGTTCGCCGTTCGCGTGACAACTGGTTCGCTTGACACTTTCCTGGCGCAACAAAAAGGCGGCATTCAACTGCCGCTTTTTTGTGCCTGAAATTCGTCGCATTCCATGACCGTAAAGCTCACTATCGATTGCATGGGAGGCGACCACGGCCCGTCCGTGACCGTTCCCGCAGCAGTCAAGTTCGTCCGCGCGCATCCCGATGCGCACCTGATGCTCGTCGGCATCGAAAGCGCGATCCGCGCCCAGCTGAAAAAGCTGAAAGCCCTCGACGATCCCGCATTGACCATCGTGCCCGCCACCGAAGTCGTGGCGATGGACGACCCTGTCGAAGTGGCGCTGCGCAAGAAGAAGGATTCTTCGATGCGTGTCGCGCTCAACCACGTCAAGGACGGCGCGGCGCAGGCCTGCATCTCCGCCGGCAATACCGGCGCGCTGATGGCCGTTTCCCGTTACGTACTCAAGACGCTGCCCGGCATCGAGCGGCCCGCGATCGCGTCCGCGCTGCCGAATCCGACCGGCTACACGATGATGCTGGACCTCGGCGCGAACGTCGACTGCGAGCCGCAGCACCTGCTGCAGTTCGCGGAGATGGGGCACGCGCTCGTGGCCGCGCTCGAAGGCAAGGAGCGGCCGACGATCGGCCTGCTGAACATCGGCGAAGAGGTCATCAAGGGCAACGACACGATCAAGCGCGCAGGTGAACTGCTGCGCGCCAGCACGCTGAATTTCCGCGGCAACGTCGAAGGCAACGACATCTACAAGGGCACTGTCGACGTGATCGTGTGCGACGGCTTCGTCGGCAACGTCGCGCTGAAGACGTCCGAGGGGCTCGCGCAGATGCTGTCCGACATCATCCGCGAGGAGTTCGGCCGTTCGCTGATGTCGAAGCTGATGGCGCTGCTCGCGCTGCCTGTCCTGATGCGTTTCAAGAAGCGCGTCGATCACCGCCAGTACAACGGCGCGGCGCTGCTGGGGCTGAAGAGCCTCGTGATCAAGAGCCATGGTTCGGCCGATGCCTACGCGTTTGAGTGGGCAATCAAACGCGGGTATGATGCCGTCAAAAACGGCGTGCTGGAGCGCCTCACGCGTGCGATGGCGGATAATTCGGTGTCGCTCGGCGACGGCGAACACAACGCGGGCGGCGCGGGCCAGGCGAGCCCGGCCGCAGGCCATCACGCCGAACCTTCCGCTGCGCTATCCTCTAAAGCATAAATGGCCCAATCGACTCTCTATTCCCGCGTGCTCGGCACGGGCAGCTACCTGCCGCCCGACCGCGTCACGAACCAGCAATTGACCGATCGTCTTGCGAAGGAAGGCATCGAGACGAGCGATGAGTGGATCGTTGCGCGCACGGGCATCCATGCGCGCCATTTCGCCGCACCCGACGTCACGACGAGCGATCTTGCGCTCGAGGCGTCGCGTCGCGCAATCGAAGCGGCCGGAATCGATCCGCAGTCGATCGACCTGATCATCGTCGCGACTTCGACCCCCGATTTCGTGTTCCCGAGCACCGCGTGCCTGCTGCAGAACAAGCTCGGCATCAAGAACGGCGGCGCGGCATTCGACGTGCAGGCCGTGTGTTCGGGCTTCGCGTACGCCATGGCGACGGCCGACAGCTTCATCCGCAGCGGTCAGCACCGCACGGCGCTCGTGGTCGGCGCGGAGACGTTCTCGCGCATTCTCGACTTCAAGGATCGCACGACCTGCGTGTTGTTCGGCGACGGCGCGGGCGCGGTGATCCTGTCCGCGTCGGAAGAGCCGGGCATCCTCGGCAGCGCGCTGCACGCGGACGGCAGCTATTCGCATATCCTTTGCACGCCGGGCAACGTCAATCGCGGCGTGATCGAAGGCAGCGCGTTCCTGTACATGGACGGGCAGGCCGTGTTTAAGCTCGCGGTCAACGTGCTCGAGAAGGTGGCGATCGAGGCGCTCGCGAAGGCGAACCTCGCGCCCGAGCAGATCGACTGGCTGATTCCGCACCAGGCCAACATCCGCATCATGACCAGCACCTGCCGCAAGCTCGGCCTGCCGCAGGAACGCATGGTCGTGACGGTCGACCAGCACGGCAACACGTCGGCCGCGTCGATCCCGCTGGCGTTCGACACCGCGGTGCGCGACGGCCGTATCAAGCGCGGCCAGCACGTGCTGATCGAAGGCGTCGGCGGCGGCTTCACCTGGGGCGCGTCGGTCTTCCGCTTCTGATCCGCGGCGCGCGACTGCTGCGCGCGGATCCCACCGGCGCGCCGTTCGTGCGCGCCGTTCGAATCGATTCAATTGGGGACGATATGAAATTTGCATTCGTTTTTCCGGGGCAGGGCTCGCAGGCGGTCGGCATGCTCAACGCATTCGCCGATCTGGCCGTGGTGCGCGAGACGCTCCAGGAAGCGTCCGATGCACTCAATCAGGACCTCGGCAAGCTGATCGCCGAAGGCCCGGCCGAAGAGCTGAATCTCACCACCAACACGCAGCCCGTGATGCTGACCGCCGCGTACGCGTGCTACCGTGCGTGGCAGCAGGCAGGCGGCCCGGTGCCGTCGATCGTCGCCGGCCACAGCCTCGGTGAATACACGGCGCTCGTCGCGGCCGGCGCGCTCGCGTTCAAGGACGCGGTGCCGCTCGTGCGTTTTCGTGCGCAAGCGATGCAGACGGCCGTGCCGGTCGGCCAGGGCGGCATGGCCGCGATCCTGGGCCTCGACGACGACACGGTGCGCGCGGTGTGCGCCGAAGCCGCGGAAGCGGGCGTCGTCGAAGCCGTGAACTTCAATGCGCCCGCGCAGGTCGTGATCGCAGGCAACAAGGCCGCGGTCGAAAAGGCGTGCGAGATCGCGAAGGCGAAGGGCGCGAAGCGCGCGCTGCCGCTGCCGGTGTCGGCGCCGTTCCATTCGTCGCTGCTCAAGCCGGCATCGGACCAGCTGCGCGACTATCTCGTGAACGTCGACGTCAAGGCGCCGCAGATTCCGGTCGTCAACAACATCGACGTCGCCGTGGTCAGCGATCCGGCCGCGATCAAGGATGCGCTGGTGCGCCAGGCCGCGGGCCCGGTGCGCTGGGTCGAGTGCGTGCAGCACATTGCCGGCACGGGCGTCACGCACGTGATCGAATGCGGTCCGGGCAAGGTGCTCGCAGGCCTGACGAAACGCATCGACGGCAACCTGACGGGTGCGTCGGTGTTCGATCCGGCTTCGCTCGACGACGCGCTCAAGCTGGTGACCGCCTGACGCGGCACCTTTACTCAAGAGACGGATATTCGATTCATGGAAAAGACTCTCGATAAACAGGTTGCGATCGTAACCGGCGCGTCGCGCGGCATCGGCCGGTCGATCGCGCTCGAACTCGCGCGCCAGGGCGCGACGGTGATCGGCACGGCAACGAGCGAATCGGGTGCCGCCGCGATCACCGCGGCGTTCGCGGAAGCGGGCGTCACGGGCCGTGGCGCGGTGCTGAACGTGAACGACGCGGCAGCCGCCGAGGCGCTGATCGATGCGACCGTGAAGGAATTCGGCGCGCTGAACGTGCTCGTCAACAACGCGGGCATCACGCAGGACCAGCTCGCGATGCGGATGAAGGACGAGGACTGGGACGCGGTGATCGACACCAACCTGAAGTCGGTGTTCCGCCTGTCGCGCGCGGTGCTGCGCCCGATGATGAAGGCGCGCGGCGGCCGCATCATCAACATCACGTCGGTGGTCGGCTCGGCCGGCAACCCGGGGCAGGTCAACTACGCGGCGGCGAAGGCCGGCGTCGCAGGCATGACCCGCGCGCTCGCGCGCGAGATCGGCAGCCGCGGCATCACCGTGAACTGCGTCGCGCCGGGCTTCATCGACACCGACATGACGAAGACGCTGCCGGAAGAACAGCAGGCCGCGCTCAAGACCCAGATTCCGCTCGGCCGCCTCGGCAGCCCGGAAGACATCGCCCATGCCGTCACGTTCCTCGCCTCGCCGCAAGCCGGTTATATCACCGGCACGACGCTGCACGTGAACGGCGGCATGTACATGTCGTAACGATTTTCGTTTACCATCCGCGCCGTATCCCGTTTTTCAGGCGGATCGGCGCTTGATCGACCATCAAGCCAACGCGCGTTTTGGCGTCAGCAAACCTGATAAAATGCGCGCACTTGTAAATCTGAACTTTCCCTCGGAGGGGTAATGGACAACATCGAACAACGTGTCAAGAAGATCGTCGCTGAACAACTGGGCGTCGCGGAAGCCGAGATCAAGAACGAAGCTTCGTTCGTGAACGATCTGGGTGCCGACTCGCTCGACACGGTCGAACTGGTGATGGCTCTCGAAGACGAGTTCGGCATGGAAATCCCGGACGAAGAAGCAGAGAAGATCACGACCGTTCAGCAAGCGATCGACTACGCTCGCGCAAACGTCAAGGCGTAAGCGCCTTCGCGCTTGTTCGCCACGTCGCCGCGATCTTCGCGATTGACGCGCCATCCTGCCGGCTTCGCGCCGGACGGACTAACAGCCACAGGGCTCGCAGGGCTGGTTCCTGTGGCCACTGTGGCTTTTGTTTTTGTCATCCAATAATGGAAAAGAGGTTACCGTGAGCCGCCGTCGTGTTGTCGTTACAGGCCTGGGGCTTATTTCGCCTGTTGGCAATAGTGTTGCCGACGGCTGGGCCAATCTCGTCGCCGGCAAGTCCGGTATCGCCACCGTCATGAAGTTCGATCCGTCGAACCTCGCCGTGCATTTCGCGGGCGAGGTGAAGGGGTTCAACGCCGAGGAGTACATCCCGGCGAAGGAAGCCCGCAGCATGGATACGTTCATCCATTACGGCATCGCCGCCGGCGTCCAAGCAATCAAGGACAGCGGGCTGGAAGTGAACGAAGCCAATGCCGAACGCATCGGCGTGCTGGTCGGTTCCGGCATCGGCGGCCTGCCGATGATCGAAGATACGCACCAGACCTACGTCGATCGCGGCGCGCGCCGGATTTCGCCGTTCTTCGTGCCGGGTTCGATCATCAACATGATCTCGGGCCACCTGAGCATCATGTTCGGCCTGAAGGGCCCGAACCTCGCAGCCGTGACGGCCTGCACGACCGGCCTGCACAGCATCGGCCTCGCGGCGCGCCTGATCCAGGCCGGCGACGCCGACGTGATGGTCGCGGGCGGCGCCGAATCGACGGTGTCGCCGCTCGGCATCGGCGGTTTCGCGGCAGCACGCGCGCTGTCGACCCGCAACGACGATCCGGCTACCGCGTCCCGTCCGTGGGACAAGGACCGCGACGGCTTCGTGCTGGGCGAGGGCGCAGGCGTGATGGTGCTCGAAGAGTACGAGTCGGCGAAGGCACGCGGTGCGAAGATCTACGCGGAAGTCTCGGGCTTCGGCATGACAGGCGACGCGTACCACATGACCGCGCCGAACATGGACGGCCCGCGCCGCTGCATGGTCGCGGCGCTGCGCGACGCCGGCGTGAACGCGGATGAGGTCCACTACCTGAACGCGCACGGCACGTCGACGCCGCTGGGCGACAAGAACGAGTCCGACGCGGTGAAGGCGGCCTTCGGCGAGCACGCGTACAAGCTCGTCGTGAACTCGACGAAGTCGATGACGGGCCACCTGCTGGGCGGCGCGGGCGGCCTCGAATCGGTGTTCACGGTGCTGGCGCTGCACAACAACGTGTCGCCGCCGACCATCAACATCTTCAACCAGGACCCCGAGTGCGATCTCGACTACTGCGCGAACACCGCACGTGACATGAAGATCGACGTCGCCGTGAAGAACAACTTCGGCTTCGGCGGTACCAACGGCACGCTGGTATTCAAGCGCGTCTGAAGCAGAATCGCTTGACGAGTCCATTCGATGCTCCGGCCGGGCGTCCGCAGCGCTTTGCGTTGCGGGCCTCGGCCGTGTCGTATCTCGTGCTGGCCGCGTTCGTCGCGGCGGCTGCCGCGTCGGCTTACCTGTTCTGGGCGCCGCGCGCGGGCGCTGCGGCAGGCGCAGGCGTGTCGGCCGCGACGGCCGCGCTGCTGGCCGTGTGTGCCGCGCGGGCCTGCGCCCGTCGGCTGCCGGCCGAATTGCGGATCGACGCATTCGGGGAAATTGCGGCGTTTGGTCGCACCGGGCGGCTGCTCGCCCGCGGCCGCGTGACGGGCCATGCGCACTGGAGCAGCCTGCTGCTGGTGCTGTCGGTCGGGCAGGGCGCCCGGCGGGCCCGGCCGCTGCTGATTCCGGCCGATGCGCTCGACGCCGCGTCGTTCAGCGCGCTTGCCGTGCTGGCGAGGACGGCGGGGCGGGCATGACGGCGGCGCGGTTACGTACCGTAACCAGCGTCCGGCGCGGGAACGTTACAATGACGCTCCGCGTTGCATCCCTAGTTAATGGATTTGTCAGGTGAGTGAAAAAGAAATCGATCAGGCTCTGGTCGAACGCGTACAGAAGGGCGACAAGGCAGCGTTCGAACTCCTGGTCTCCAAATACCACCGCAAGATCATTCGGCTGATCTCGCGCCTCGTGCGGGATCCCGCCGAGGTCGAGGATGTGGCCCAGGACGCGTTCATCAAGGCGTATCGTGCGCTGCCGCAATTTCGCGGCGAATCCGCGTTCTATACGTGGTTGTACCGGATTGCCGTCAACACGGCGAAGAACTACCTTGCGACGCAAGGCCGCCGGGCGCCGACCTCGACCGAGGCCGATGCGGAGGAAGCGGAAACTTTCTCCGACGCAGACCAACTAAGGGATATCAACACGCCTGAATCGATGTTGATGAGCAAGCAGATTGCCGAGACGGTCAACGCTGCAATGGCTCTCCTGCCCGAAGAACTGCGCCAGGCAATCACGCTGCGCGAGATCGAGGGCTTGAGCTACGAAGAGATCGCGGAAATGATGGGCTGTCCGATCGGGACGGTCCGGTCGCGGATCTTCCGCGCACGCGAGGCAATCGCTGCTAAATTGCGTCCGCTGCTCGATACGCCCGAAGGCAAGCGCTGGTAAGCGCGACAGGCGAATCGACGCGGGTCGGGGTCTAGTTACGGATAGAGTCGTGAAGTCACGACGGGGTGTGCAAGATGGGGAGCATCATGGGGTCGGTCAATACGCAGTCGCAAGCGTGCTCGCGCGGCGAGCGCCTTTCCGCGCTGGTCGACGGCGAAATGTTCGATGGCCCGGATCACGGGCAGTTTCTGGCTGAGCTCAACGGCGCGGATCGCGCTGCGTGGGCCGATTACCACCTGATCGGCGATGCGCTGCGCTCGGACGAGCTTGCGCTGTCGCCCGCGCTGAGCGTCGCGTTCACCGCGCGCATGTCGGCTGCACTCGCAAGCGAGCCGCACCTGCTCGCGCCGGCGGCCGCGCCGGTCGCGCGCAGGCTGCTGTCGCTGCGCCGGCGCGTCGTGCCCGCGTTCGCGGTAGCCGCCGCGGCAGCCACGCTGACGTGGATCGTCGTCCCGCAAATGCAGACGGCAGGCGCGCCGGGCGCTGTCCAGGTCGCATCGGTCGGTGCACCGCAGGGCGGCGACCTGCAGCGCGTGACGGTTGCGCAGGCATCGGCCCAGCCGGGGCTGCAGGACGTCAACATCATTCGCGACGCCAGTCTCGACCAATACCTTGAAGCGCACCAGCAATTCGCGCAGCAGCCCGTCGTCACGGGTTCGATGCCGCTGATCCGCGCTGCCGTGACCACCACGCCAGGCCAATAAACCCGATGCGGACATTGCAGTTGAATCACGCCATCTCCGGATGGAAGCGGCTGCCGGCCCTCCTGCTTTGTGCAGCCGCCCTGTTGTCCGTTCAATCCCTCCCTGCCAGCGCCCAGCAACCGGACGATCCCGTCGCGACCCGCAAGGGCGCCGCGGACTGGCTCGACCGTGTCCAGCAGGCGGCACAGCAGCAGAGCTACGAAGGCACGTTCGTCTACCAGCGCGGCGGGTATGTCCAGTC
The DNA here is from genome assembly GCF_052952715.1 of Burkholderia sp. YIM B11467. Classification (NCBI taxonomy): domain Bacteria; kingdom Pseudomonadati; phylum Pseudomonadota; class Betaproteobacteria; order Burkholderiales; family Burkholderiaceae; genus Burkholderia; species Burkholderia sp. YIM B11467. The sequence goes on along the minus strand of NZ_JBQVSQ010000003.1, from coordinate 105,829 downwards.
GTCGCGCATCGCGCATGTCGCGTCCCGCGACGGCGAATTCGAGCGGATCGAGACGCTCGACGGCAAGCCGCGCAAGCTGCTGCGGCATAACGACGAGCTGTACACGTTCGTGCCGGAGCGCAAGCTGTGCGTGGTCGAGCGCCGTCAGACGCGCGATTCGTTCCCCGCGTTGCTCGGCGCGAGCGGCGATCATGTGATGTCCGTCTACGACGCGAAGTCGCTCGGCAAGGACCGCGTGGCCGGGATCGACGCGCAGGTCGTCGAGCTCGTGCCGAAGGATGCATACCGCTTTACGTACAAGCTGTGGGCCGACGCGCGCACCGGGCTGCTGCTGCGATCGCAGACGCTCGATGCGAACGATCACGTGCTCGAGCAGATTGCGTTCTCGCAATTGCAGACGGGCGGCGCAAGCGGCGACAAGGCCGCGATCGCGGCCGGCATGCGCAACCTGAGCGGCTGGACGGTCGTGCGCCCGCCGGTTGCGACGGTCGACATGGAAGCGCAGGGCTGGCAGCTCGCGCCGAGCGTCGCCGGCTTCCAGAAGATTCGCGAAGTGCGCCGGCCGATGGCCGCGCGTGACGCGGGCGATCCGCCGATCCCGGTCGACCAAGCCGTCTTCACCGACGGTCTCGCGACGATCTCGGTGTTCATCGAGCCGGCCGAAAAGAATACGCGCAAGGAAGGCGCGGGCAGCACCGGTGCGACGCACGTGCTCGTGAAGCGTCGCGGCGACTACTGGATCACCGTGCTCGGCGAAGTGCCGCCGGCTACGTTGCAGCAGTTCGCGTCTGCCATAGAATACAAGGCTTCCAAGTAACGCTACGGCTTCCGACATGATGAAACTCACGCTGCGCAAATGGCTCGCGGCGGCGGCGCTGTCTGCCTGCCTGCCGCTCGTGCCGCATACCGCGGTCGCGGTGACGCCTCCCGCCGCGAGCCTGCCCGATTTCGCCGATCTGGTCGAAAAGGTCGGGCCGGCCGTCGTGAACATCCGGACCACCGCCAACGTGCCGACGAGCAACGGCCCGCGCGGGATGCTCCCGCCGGGCTTCGACAACGGCGACATGTCGGAATTCTTCCGGCGCTTCTTCGGCATTCCACTGCCGCAGGCGCCCGGCAGCGGTAGCGGCAATGGCAGCGGCAACCCGAAGAACGCGCCGGCGCCGGACAATCCGCCCGACACCGAACAGAATCGCGGCGTCGGCTCGGGCTTCATCGTATCGGCCGACGGTTACGTGATGACCAATGCGCACGTCGTCGACGATGCGGACACCATCTATGTGACGTTGACCGACAAGCGCGAATTCAAGGCAAAGCTGATCGGCGTCGACGATCGCACGGACGTCGCGGTCGTCAAGATCCAGGCGTCGAACCTGCCGGTCGTCGCGATCGGCGACTCGAACAAGGTGCGCGTCGGCGAATGGGTCGTCGCGATCGGCTCGCCGTTCGGTCTCGACAACACGGTGACGGCCGGCATCGTCAGCTCGAAGAGCCGCAACACCGGCGATTACCTGCCGTTCATCCAGACCGATGTGGCCGTGAACCCCGGCAACTCGGGCGGCCCGCTGATCAACATGCAGGGCGAGGTGATCGGCATCAACTCGCAGATCTACAGCCGGACCGGCGGCTTCATGGGTATCTCGTTCGCGATTCCGATCGACGAGGCGATGCGCGTGGCCGACCAGCTGAAGGCGACGGGCAAGGTCACGCGCGGCCGGATCGCGGTGGCGATCGGCGAGGTGACGAAGGACGTGGCCGACTCGATCGGGCTGCCGAAGGCCGAGGGCGCGCTCGTCAGCAGCGTCGAGCCGGGTGGCCCGGCCGACAAGGCGGGCATCCAGCCGGGCGATATCATCCTGAAGTTCAACGGCCGGCCGGTCGACACGGCGTCGGACCTGCCGCGCATGGTCGGCGATACGAAGCCCGGCGCGAAGGCGACGGTCAGCGTATGGCGCAAGGGTCAGGCGCGCGATCTGCCGATCACGATCGCGGAGACGCCGGCCGAGACGACGGCGAAGGCGGAGCAGCGCAAGAACGCGCCGCAGAAGCCGCGCCAGGCCAATGCACTCGGTCTGACGGTCAGCGACATTTCGGCGGATCAGATGAAGTCGCTGAAGCTGAAGAACGGCGTGCAGGTCGACGGCGTCGACGGCCCGGCCGCCCGTGCGGGGCTGCAGCGCGGCGACATCGTGCTGCGCGTCGGCGACACCGACATCACGAGTGCGAAGCAGTTCGCCGAAGTGACCGCGCAGCTCGATCCGCAGAAGGCGGTCGCGGTGCTCGTGCGGCGCGGCGACAACACGCAGTTCGTGCCCGTGCGGCCGCGCCAGAAGTAACGCGCCGATGTTCACGCTCTACGGCCGCGGCTGGTGCCACCTGTGCGACGACATGCGCGACGCACTGGCACCGGTGGCGGCCGAATTCGGTGTCAGGGTCGACTATGTCGACATCGACGCCGATGCGGCGCTCGTCGCGCGCTACGATGAAGACGTGCCCGTGTTGCTGCTGGATGGCACGGAAGTGTGCCGCCACCGGTTCGACGACACGAAGGTGCGCGACGCGCTCGCGGCCCGGCGCTGAGCCAGACCTGCCGCGAGTGTCGTTTCCCCCGGGGCCTTGCCCGACGAATGCCCCCGACAGGGCCGCCGCGCGGCCCGGCGTCCGAAATACCGCCCGGCGAAGGCCTTTTCGGCTAAAATAAGCTGTTTTTTCACCGACTTACACAAGGCGTGCTCCGCAGTCGTCGAGCGCGCCTTTTTCGCTTGATCGGCACTGAATGGATCATATTCGCAATTTCTCGATCATCGCGCACATCGACCATGGCAAGTCGACGCTCGCGGATCGCATCATCCAGGTCTGCGGTGGCCTCGCCGACCGTGAAATGGAAGCGCAAGTGCTCGACTCGATGGATATCGAGCGTGAGCGCGGCATCACGATCAAGGCGCAGACCGCTGCGCTGTCGTACCGTGCGCGCGACGGCAAGGTCTACAACCTGAACCTGATCGATACGCCGGGGCACGTCGACTTCTCGTACGAGGTCAGCCGTTCGCTGTCCGCGTGCGAAGGCGCGCTGCTGGTCGTCGACGCGAGCCAGGGCGTCGAGGCGCAGACGGTCGCGAACTGCTACACGGCGATCGAGCTCGGCGTCGAAGTCGTACCCGTGCTGAACAAGATCGACCTGCCGGCCGCGAACCCCGAGAACGCGATCGAGGAGATCGAGGATGTGATCGGCATCGACGCGACCGACGCGACGCGCTGCAGCGCGAAGACCGGCCTCGGCGTCGAAGACGTGCTCGAAGCGCTGATCGCGAAGGTGCCGCCGCCGAAGGGTGATCCCGACGCGCCGCTGCAGGCGCTGATCATCGATTCGTGGTTCGACAACTACGTCGGCGTCGTGATGCTGGTGCGCATCGTCAACGGCACGCTGCGTCCGAAGGACAAGATCAAGATGATGGCGACCGGCGCGCAGTATCCGGTCGAGCACGTCGGCGTGTTCACGCCGAAGTCGCGCAATCTCGATTCGCTGTCGGCCGGGCAGGTGGGCTTCATCATCGCCGGCATCAAGGAACTGACGGCCGCGAAGGTCGGCGATACCGTCACGCATGTGGCCAAGCCGGCGGTCGAAGCGCTGCCGGGCTTCAAGGAAGTGAAGCCGCAGGTGTTCGCCGGGCTCTATCCGGTGGAAGCGAACCAGTACGATGCACTGCGCGAATCGCTCGAGAAGCTGAAGCTCAACGATGCGTCGCTGCAGTACGAGCCGGAAGTGTCGCAGGCGCTCGGCTTCGGGTTCCGGTGCGGCTTCCTGGGTCTCCTGCATATGGAGATCGTGCAGGAGCGCCTCGAACGCGAATTCGACATGGACCTCATTACGACCGCACCGACGGTTGTCTACGAGGTCGTGATGAACGGTGGCTCGATCGTCAAGGTCGAGAATCCGGCGAAGATGCCGGAGCCGCCGAAGATCGAGGAGATCCGCGAACCGATCGTCACGGTGAACCTGTACATGCCGCAAGACTACGTCGGCTCGGTGATCACGTTGTGCGAGCAGAAGCGCGGCTCACAGATCAACATGCAGTATCACGGCCGCCAGGTGCAGCTGACCTACGAAATCCCGATGGCCGAGATCGTGCTCGATTTCTTCGATCGCCTGAAGTCGGTGTCGCGCGGCTATGCGTCGATGGATTACGAGTTCAAGGAATACCGTTCGGCGGACGTCGTGAAGGTCGACATGCTGATCAACGGCGACAAGGTCGACGCGCTGTCGGTGATCGTCCACCGGTCGCAATCGCAGTATCGCGGCCGCGAAGTGGCGGCGAAGATGCGCGAGATCATTCCGCGCCAGATGTACGACGTGGCGATCCAGGCTACGATCGGCGCGCACATCATTGCCCGCGAGAACATCAAGGCGCTGCGCAAGAACGTGCTGGCGAAGTGTTACGGCGGCGACATCTCGCGTAAGAAAAAGCTGCTCGAAAAGCAGAAGGCCGGCAAGAAACGCATGAAGCAGGTGGGTTCGGTCGAGATCCCGCAGGAAGCGTTCCTTGCGATCTTGCGCGTCGAAGACAAATAACAGGACTGTTCCTTTTATGAATTTTGCGCTGATTCTTTTTGTGCTCGTCGTCGTGACGGGCGTAGCGTGGGTGCTGGACAAACTGGTGTTCCTGCCGCGGCGACGCAAGGCGGCCGACTCGGCGATGGAGGAGTTCGATCGCCAGCAGTCGCGTATCGACAAGCGTTTCGCGGACGAAAACGCCGTGCAGACGCGTTCGAAGCTGCGTGACGAGAAGCTGCGCCAGCCGTGGTGGCTCGAGTACACGGCGAGCTTCTTCCCGGTGATCCTGGCGGTGTTCGTCGTGCGTTCGTTCGTCGTCGAGCCGTTCAAGATTCCGTCGGGCTCGATGGTGCCGACGCTGCTCGTCGGCGACTTCATCCTCGTCAACAAGTTCGAATACGGGCTGCGCCTGCCGGTCACGAACACGAAGATCACGCAGGGCAGCCCGCTGTCGCGCGGCGACGTCGTCGTGTTCCGCTATCCGAAGGACGAGTCGGTCGACTACATCAAGCGCGTGATCGGCCTGCCGGGCGACACGGTCGCGTACCAGGACAAGCAGCTGACGATCAACGGCCAGCCGGTGCCCGAAACGCCGCTGCCCGACTTCTTTGATGACGAGCGTCAGAACTACGCGAAGCAGTTCGAGGAAACGATCGGCAACAAGAAGAACGCGATCCTCAACAACCCCGCCGTGCCGCCGTTCGTGATGGGCGCATACGACTATCCGTATCGCGACAACTGCACGTACAACAGCCGCGGCGTGATCTGCAAGGTGCCGCCCGGTCACTACTTCATGATGGGCGACAACCGCGACAACAGTGCGGACAGCCGCTACTGGGGTTTCGTGCCGGACCAGAACATCGTCGGTCGCGCGTTCTTCATCTGGATGAACTTCAGCGATCTGAAGCGCATCGGTTCCTTCAACTGATCGCATTCGATGCACACGCAATACGCGACGCACGGGCCGTGTCGCGTATTGCCGAACTACTTTAAGAACCGGCGGTAACACCGCCTCGTCACGCCTTTTCGCGTCCGGCCGCGCCGTTTCGGCCCGACCGGCGCCCGCGTTATACTCCTGCACATGCCCCTATCCCAGTTGGAAAGCCGGCTGCGCTACGAATTTCGCAATGCGGAATTGTTGCGCCAGGCTTTGACCCATCGCAGTCACAGTGCCACGCATAACGAACGGCTCGAGTTTCTCGGCGACTCCGTTCTGAATTGCGCGGTGGCCGCCCTTTTGTTCCAGCGTTTCAGCAAGCTGGACGAAGGCGACCTGTCGCGCGTACGCGCCAATCTCGTCAAACAGCAGTCGCTGTACGAAATCGCTCAGGCCCTGAATATCGCGGACGGACTGCGGCTGGGCGAGGGCGAACTGCGCAGCGGTGGCTTCCGCCGCCCGTCGATCCTCGCGGACGCGTTCGAAGCCATCATCGGGGCCGTGTTCCTCGATGGCGGCTTCGAAGCCGCCCAAGGGGTCATCAAGCGCCTCTATATCCCGATTCTCGACCACATCGATCCGCGCACGCTCGGCAAGGACGCGAAGACGCTGCTGCAGGAGTACCTGCAGGGGCACAAGATCGCATTGCCGACCTACACGGTCGTCGCGACGCATGGTGCAGCGCACAACCAGCAATTCGAAGTCGAATGCACGGTGCCGAAGCTCGACGTGAAGGTATCGGGCTCCGGCGCGAGCCGGCGTGCGGCCGAGCAGGCCGCGGCGAAGAAGGCACTCGACGAGGTGATGGCGGCCGCGCCGATGCTGGCCGCGAAGCCGAAACGCTCGAAGAATGCGCGCGGGTCGAAGCATGTCGAACCCGAAATCGTGCCGGGCGTGAAGGGCGTGCAGGAAGCGCTCGACCTGCGCTCGCCCGAACGGAAGGAACGTGCGGCGGTGCGCGAGGCCAAGGCGGCCGGTGCGGCGCCCGCGGCAGCCGCTGCGACCGGAGCCGGCGTGGAGTCGGCCGCGGCGCCGATGGCCGCGATTCGCGCGGCGCATGTCGAGACGGCTGCAGACAAGGGCGAACGGGCGGCGAAGCCGGCGATCGACAAGGTTGCCGACAAGCCGGCCGACCGGCCCGACAAGGCTGCGGAAAAACCCGCGGAAGGCGCGCCGCGCGCAACCGACAAGCCGACGGGCCATGCAGCCGATCCGGCATCTGCGTCCGCCGACAAGCCGTCCACCGGTTCCGACCCTGCTTCGCGCGCGACAGCGCGCGCACGCGATGCCGCGGCGCCCGACTCCGAAACGCCGCCGGGCGGCGCGAGCCTCGCCGCCACGCAGGCGCGCGTGGCCGATGCCGACCACTGAATTGCCCATCGATCGTGCCGCGCACCGCGCGGCCGTTTCCGAACCTGTCTCCCAAACGATATGAACACTCCCGCTCCTACCGGTTTCCGTTGCGGCATGATCGCGATCGTGGGCCGCCCGAACGTCGGCAAGTCGACGTTGATGAACGAACTCGTCGGCCAGAAGATCAGCATCACGTCGCGCAAGGCGCAGACGACCCGCCATCGCATCACCGGCATCAATACGTTCGACGACGCGCAATTCGTGTTCGTCGACACGCCGGGTTTTCAGACCCGTCACAGCACCGCGCTGAATCGTTCGCTGAACCGCGCGGTCACGTCGACGCTGACGTCGGTCGACGTGATCCTGTTCGTGATCGAGGCCGGCCGCTTCGGGCCCGACGACCAGAAGGTGCTCGACCTGATTCCGCCCGGCATGCCGACGCTGCTGATCACGAACAAGATCGACCGCGTCAACGACAAGGCGACGCTGTATCCGTTCATGCAGAAGATGAGCGCGCTGCGTGAATTCGCCGAGCTCGTGCCGCTGTCGGCGCAGCGGCCGGAAGACATCAAGCGCCTGCTGGAAACGATCAAGCCGTACCTGCCGGAAGGCGCACCGATCTACGGCGAGGACGAGCTGACCGACCGCAGCTCGCGTTTCCTCGCGGCCGAGATCCTGCGCGAGAAGGTGTTCCGCTGGACCGGCGACGAACTGCCGTACACGAGCACCGTCGTGATCGACAAGTTCGAGGAGGAAGGGCGCCTGAAGCGCATCTTCGCGACGATCCTCGTCGAGCGCGATTCGCACAAGGCGATGGTGATCGGCAAGAAGGGCGAGAAGCTCAAGCAGATCAGCACCGAAGCGCGGATGGACATGGAAAAGCTGTTCGACGGCCCCGTGTACCTCGAGACCTTCGTGAAGGTGAGAAGCGGCTGGGCCGACAACGAGGCGGGGCTGCGCGCCTATGGGTACGAATGACGCGCTGACGTCGACTGAAGACGCGGTGACGGCCGGCGCGAACGACGCGCCGCTGCCGGCACCGCCCGAACCGCCGCGCAAGGCGCGGCGTGCGACGTCTCGCACGTCCGATTTTCGTGTGGCCGAGCAGCCGGCGTACGTGCTGCACAGCTATCCCTACCGGGAAACGAGCCTGATCATCGACGTGCTGACGCGCGATCATGGCCGGCTCGCGCTCGTCGCGAAGGGCGCGAAGCGCCCGCACTCCGCGCTGCGCGGCGTCTTGCAGACCTTCCAGCCGCTGCTGCTGTCCTGGTCGGGCAAATCCGAGGTGCGCACCCTGACCGGCGCCGAGTGGGTCGGCGGCATGCTGCCGCTCGGCGGCGACGGCTTGCTGTGCGGCTTCTACGCGAACGAGCTGCTCGTGAAATTCTGCGCGCGCGAGGATCCCCAGCCGCCGCTGTTCAATCATTATGTGTTGACCCTCACGCGCCTCGCGCACGGCGAGCCCGCAGTGCAGGTGCTGCGCTCGTTCGAGCGCGTGCTGCTGCGCGAGACCGGTTATGCGATGGCGCTGAACCGTACGGTCGCGCGCCGTGCGGTCGAGCCCGACCGCCGCTACGTGTTCGATCCCGAGCGCGGCGTGCGCAATGCGGACGACGATGTGCCGTCGCACTGGCCGGTCATCACCGGACAGACGTTGCTCGACATGGAGCAGGACGATTACCATCGAGCCCAGACGGTTGCGCAAAGCAAGACGCTGATGCGCTTCCTGCTGAACACCTATCTCGGCGGTACGCCGCTTGCCACGCGTCAGATCCTGATCGACCTGCAAAACCTATGAGCTTCTTCCTGACAACGCCCACCGCCATCGACCTCGGCGTGAACATCGACCACGTCGCGACGCTGCGCAATGCGCGCGGCACGAGCTATCCCGATCCGATCCGTGCGGCGCTTGCCGCCGAAGAGGCCGGTGCGGACGCGATCACGCTGCATCTGCGCGAGGATCGCCGCCACATCGTCGACGCGGACGTGCGCAAGCTGCGCCCGCTGCTGAAGACGCGCATGAACCTCGAATGCGCGGTGACGGCCGAGATGCTCGACATCGCGTGCGAAGTGCAGCCGCACGATGCGTGTCTCGTGCCCGAGAAGCGTGAAGAACTGACGACCGAAGGCGGCCTCGATGTCGCGGGCCACTTCGAGGCCGTGCGCGCGGCGTGCAAGCAGCTCGCCGACGTCGGCGTGCGCGTGTCGCTGTTCATCGACCCGGACGAGACGCAGATCCGTGCCGCGCATGAAGCGGGCGCGCCGGTGATCGAACTGCATACGGGTCGTTATGCCGAGGCGCACGACGAAGCCGAGCAGCAGCGCGAATACGAGCGCATCGTCGCGGGCGTGCAAGCCGGCGCGCAGCTCGGCCTGAAGGTCAACGCGGGTCACGGGCTGCACTACACGAACGTGCAGCAGATTGCTGCGATCGACGGCATCGTCGAGCTGAACATCGGCCATGCGATCGTCGCGCACGCGATCTTCGCGGGCTGGGACAACGCGGTGCGCGAGATGAAGGCGATCATGGTCGCCGCACGCGTTGCCGCGTTGCACGGCGGTGCGCGCTGAAGATGAAGTGCCTCCGCATGCGCGATGTTCGCAACCCGGCCCCGCTGGGATGCCCCGGCGCGTACTGACATGGCGATCTACGGCATCGGTACCGACATCGCCCAGGTGAGCCGCATCGCGGCCGTGCTCGAACGCACGGGCGGCCGGTTTGCCGAGAAGGTGCTGGGCCCCGACGAACTGCGCGTGTTTCATGCGCGCCGCGCGCGCTCCGAGGCGCGCGGCATCGCGTTTCTCGCGACGCGCTTTTCCGCGAAGGAAGCGTTCTCGAAGGCGATCGGGCTCGGCATGCACTGGCCGATGACGTGGCGTGCACTGCAGACCCTCAACCACCCGAGCGGCGAGCCGTACGTGGTCGCGTCGGGCGAGCTGGCCGACTGGCTCGCCGCGCGCGGCATCACGGCACGCGTGACGGTCAGCGACGAACGCGATTACGCGGTGTCGTTCGTGATCGCCGAGACGGACGCCGCACCTGCACCTGTTTCCCGAACCCCCTCCTGACGGAATTCCCGATTCGATGAAAACGACTCCCGGCCCGGTCATGCTCGACGTCGTCGGCACGGCCCTGTCGCGCGACGATGCGCGGCGCCTCGCGCATCCGAATACCGGCGGCGTGATCCTGTTCGCGCGGCACTTCCAGAATCGCGCGCAGCTGACCGCACTGACCGACTCGATCCGCGCGGTGCGCGAAGACATCCTGATCGCCGTCGATCACGAAGGCGGGCGCGTGCAGCGGTTCCGCACCGACGGCTTCACGGTGTTGCCCGCGATGCGCCGCCTCGGCGAGCTGTGGGATCGCGACGTGCTGCTCGCGACGAAGGTCGCGACCGCCGTCGGTTACATCCTGGCCGCCGAGCTGCGTGCGTGCGGGATCGACATGAGCTTCACGCCCGTGCTCGACCTCGACTACGGGCACTCGAAAGTGATCGGCGATCGCGCGTTTCATCGCGACCCGCGCGTCGTCACGCTGCTCGCGAAGAGCCTGAACCACGGGCTGTCGCTCGCCGGCATGGCGAACTGCGGCAAGCACTTCCCGGGGCACGGTTTCGCGGAAGCCGATTCGCACGTCGCGCTGCCGACCGACGATCGCACGCTCGACGCGATCCTCAAGCAGGACGTCGCGCCGTACGACTGGCTTGGCTTGTCGCTGTCCGCGGTGATTCCCGCGCACGTGATCTACACGCAGGTCGACAAGCGGCCGGCCGGTTTCTCGCGCATCTGGCTGCAGGACATCCTGCGCGGGCAGCTCGGCTTCACGGGCGCGATCTTCAGCGACGACCTGTCGATGGAGGCCGCCCGCGAAGGCGGCACGCTCACGCAGGCGGCCGAAGCCGCGCTCGCTGCCGGTTGCGACATGGTGCTTGTCTGCAATCAGCCGGATGCGGCCGAGGTCGTGCTGAACGGACTGAAAGCGCACGCATCGACCGAGTCGGCTCGGCGCATCAAGCGGATGCGCGCGCGCGGCAAGGCGCTCAAGTGGGACAAGCTGATCGCGCAGCCCGAGTATCTGCACGCGCAGGCGCTATTGAGCAGCGCACTGGCGTAAGCGGGAAGGGGATGGCGCGCTGTGCGTCGTTCCGGCCGCTGAAACAAAAAGCCGCGCTGTTGCGCGGCTTTTTTGCGGGTTGCGGCAGGTGCGAATCTGACTGTGGCGGGAATCGAGCAGGCCGGTGCGGCGAGTTTTTTGACGCAACTAACGGTCAAATCCGATCAGCGCCCGTATTCACCACCGTTCGCTCAGTTCACCTTCATCCGCTGCAGCTTGTTGTACAGCGTCTTCGGGCTAATGCCGAGCAGCGTCGCCGCGCGGTGGCGCGTGCCACCGACCGCGTCGAGCGTCGCGCGGATCAGCAGATCCTCGACGTCGGACAGCGGCGTGCCGACCTTGATCTGCACGCTGCTGCCGTTCAGCGCGGCGCTGGCGGAGAAGCTTGCCTCGCCCGCGCGTAGCGTCTCGATGAAGTCGCCTGATGCGTCGTACGCGAAGCGCACGCGCTCCTGCAACTCGCGCACGTTGCCGGGCCATTCGTAGGACAGGCATTCGCGCACGAAGCCCGGTGCCGCTCGTTTGTCGGTGATGCTGCGGCCGGTTGCGCGCGCTTCGCGGTTCAGTTCGTCGATCTGCGCGTCCGCGATCGCGAGTGCGTCGCCGTCACGCTCGCGCAGCGGCGGCATCGTGATCGACGCCGCATCGAGGCGCAACCACAGATCCTCGCGCAGCGTGCCGTTCGCGACCGCGTCGCGCGCCGGGCGGCGTGTGGTCGCGATCAGCCGGAAATCGCTCGTGATCGAGCTCGTGCCGCCGATCCGCATGAAGTTCTGCGAATCGAGCGCATGCAGCAGCGCTTCCTGCAGCACGAGCGGCAGCGCCGTGATCTCGTCGAGGAACAGCGTGCCGCCGCCGGCCTGTTCGAACAGGCCCGACTCGCGTCGCTCGGCGCCGTCGAACGCGCCGCGCTCATGGCCGAACAGCACGCTGTCGAGCGATGCGCCGTGCCGGCCCGCCTGCGCGATCATGCGGCAGTCGAACGATACGAACGGCCCCTTGCGGCGCCGGCTCAGCTCGTGCAGCGTGCGCGCGGCCAGCTTCTTGCCGGTGCCGGCTTCGCCCGAGAACAGCACGGCCGTTTCGGTGCGCGCGTTGTGCTCGATCATGTCGTACACGTGCTGCATTGCGTCGCTGCGGCCGACCAGCGCGCCGAAGCGGCCGAGATGGCGCAGCGAGGCGCGCAGCGACTGCACTTCGTCGATCAGTTCGTATGGGCGGGGAATCCGCGCGAGCAGGCTGCGCAGGCGCGGAATGTTGATCGGCTTCAGCAGGTAATCCCAGATACCGTGACGCAGGCCCTCGATTGCGCTCTCGACCGTCGCGTTACCCGTCAGCACGATGACGGGCAGCGAACCGTTCGGCTGCTGCTGCGGCAGGTGCTGGAGCAGGTCGAACCCGCTGCCGTCCGGCAGGTTCAGGTCGACGAGGACGACATCGGGAATCGAGCGGCCGAGCGCCGTGCGCGCTTCGGCGAGCGACGTGGCCGTGTCGACCGAGAAGCCGTCTGCAGCGAGCAGCGCGGTGAGGCCGGACAGACTGTTGGGATCGTCTTCGACAATCAGGGCGTGTGGCATGGTGGACGCGAGTCGAGTCAAAAGAGGCGGGCTGTCGGCCAACGGGGCCGCAGCCGCATGTCAGATTAAAAACTGATTTTATGCCCCACCGAACGCGTAACGCGCATTATTTCTCCGGCGCTATAAAACAGTTACCGATGATACAAATTGAATATCTTTAGCGGTGGATTTTGTGCTTCATATGGCACTGGTTTTCGGTCGCTGTTTGCGGCAGGCAAACAAAAAGCGCCCCGAAGGGCGCTTTGTTCGATGCGTGTAACGCTGGCGATTACGCGCGGCTGCGGTATTCGTTCGTACGCGTATCGATTTCGATCTTGTCGCCGGTGTTGCAGAAGAGCGGCACTTGCAGTTCGAAGCCCGTTGCGAGCTTGGCGTTCTTCAGCACCTTGCCCGACGACGTGTCGCCCTTGACGGCCGGTTCCGTGTAGGTGATCTCGCGAACCAGGACCGTCGGCAGGTCGACCGAGATCGCCTTCTCGTTGTAGAACACGACTTCGCACGCCATGCCGTCTTCGAGGTAGTTCAGCGCTTCGCCCATCATTTCGGCTTCGACTTCGTACTGGTTGTAGTCGGCGTCCATGAACACGTACATCGGATCGGCGAAGTACGAATACGTCACTTCCTTGCGGTCGAGCACGACGACGTCGAACTTGTCGTCTGCCTTGTAGACCGATTCCTGGCCTGCGTTGGTCAGCAGGTTCTTCATCTTCATCTTGACGACGGCGGAATTACGGCCCGACTTGTTGTATTCCGCCTTGGCGATGACCCAAGCATCGCTGCCGATCTGCACGACGTTGCCTACGCGGAGTTCCTGTGCGGTCTTCATAAAAACTGTCCTGATCAAATCAAATAAATAGGTGCCTGAGCGTTGCGCAACGGCTGACGGCGCAAGCGGCGCGTTCCGGTGGACGCCAAAAGCGAGCGCTTGCCTGGTCAGCCGTCGGATAACCGCTTATTTTAACTGAGATTTTGCGTATTCCGCCAGCTTTCCGGCGAGATCGCCGACGGCCGCGAGCGTGTCGGCCCAGCGGGCCGCGTTGGTGTCCAGGGCGGCACGGTGCTGGTGCAAATCGGCCCAGTCGGGCGTGCCGGCGCCGTTCCATGCATGCCAGAACCGCTCGAGCGCCGCGCGCGGCGCGTCGGCGAGGTCGGCCGACAGGTGCGCGAGCGCGGCGTCGAGCTTCGGCAGGTGCACGTCGTCGGCCTGCGGATAGATGTGCCACACGAACGGCTTGCGCGCCCACTGTGCGCGGACGAACGAATCCTCGCCGCGCACGAAATTGATGTCCGCCACCCACAGCAGCGGATCGTAGTCGGCCTGGGGGACGAATGCGAGGCCATGTGCGACCAGGTTGCCGCTGTGCGCATGCGCGCCCGCGCCGAACGAATCGACCCCGAAAAAGCGCGCGACGGCGGGCGACACGCGGCCGGCCGGCACCAGCGCGACGACCGGCGACGGGCCGTCGCGCCACTGCGCGAGTAGTGCGTCGACGGCGGGATTCTCGTAGGCGAACAGGCTGACGACCGTCGTGCCGGGTGCCGGCGGCGCGCCGCCGGTCGCGCGCTGCCACCACGCGGCGCGTGCGGCCGGGTCGGTTTCGAAGGCCGTGCGCCGCGCGTCGAGGTCGTGCTCCTTCGGCACGCCGCCCGTGCCGGCCGACAGGCCCGGGAAGAAGAACGTCTTCAGCAGCGGGTAGCGCGGATGCGGCGATGGCCGCAAATGGAAATCAGCGACCCAGTCCTCGGCGCTCAGGTATTCGAGGTTGATCCACACGGGGCGACGTTCCCGGCGCGCCATCGCCGCGAGATACGCACCGGGCAGCTCGCACGCGAACGCCTCGATCACGACATCGGCGATCTCCAGCGCGTCGCCGACTTCCGCATGCCAGTGCTCGATCACGATCGCATCGACCGTCTGTCGCCCCGCGTCGGGATCGACCCCCGGCAGCAGGCGCGCGAACGTGCGCAGGTCGTCGACGAACAGGCGAACCTGCCAGCCGTGCTCGTGCGCGAGCTGGCGCGCGACACGCCAGCACACGCCGATGTCGCCGAAATTGTCGATCACCGTGCAGAAGAGGTCGCAGGCGATCGGTTCGTTCGGCGCGAGCGGCGTGGTGGAGAGGGGGGCAGCGGAGGTGCGTGGCATCGAAGCGGGCCGGTGAATGCTCTAAACTGGCGATTCTAATAGACCCGTTCCGCGTTACAAGGCGCCCGGATCACGCATGACATCCCCAGAAGCCTCCGATACTCCGTTCGAACCGAAGAAGATCCTTGCGCAGTTGCCGCACATGCCGGGCGTCTATCGCTATTACGACACGGCGGGTGCCGTCCTCTACGTCGGCAAGGCGCGCGATCTGAAGAAGCGCGTGTCGAGCTATTTCACGAAGACGCAGCTGTCGCCGCGCATCGCGATGATGGTCACGCGCATCGCGCGAATCGAGACGACCGTCACGCGCTCGGAGGCCGAGGCGCTGCTGCTCGAGAACAACCTGATCAAGGCGCTGGCGCCGCGCTACAACATCCTGTTTCGCGACGACAAGTCGTATCCGTACCTGAAGCTCACCGCGCACCGTTTTCCGCGGATGGCCTACTACCGCGGCTCGGTCGACAAGCAGAACCAGTATTTCGGCCCGTTCCCGAGCGCGTGGGCCGTGCGCGAGAGCATCCAGATCCTGCAGCGCGTGTTCCAGTTGCGCACCTGCGAGGATTCGGTCTTCAACAACCGCACGCGGCCGTGCCTGCTGCACCAGATCGGGCGTTGCACGGCGCCGTGCGTCGGCGCGATCTCCACGGACGACTACGCGATCGACGTGTCGAACGCCGCGCGTTTCCTGCTCGGCCGGCAATCCGAAGTGATGAACGAACTCGAGCAGAAGATGCACGCGTTCGCGGCCGAGCTGAAATTCGAGCAGGCGGCGGCCGTGCGCAACCAGATGAGTTCGCTCGCGACGGTGCTGCACCAGCAGGCGATCGAGGTCGGCGGCGACAGCGACGTCGACATCCTGGCCGTCGTCGCGCAGGGCGGGCGCGTGTGCGTGAACCTCGCGATGGTGCGCGGCGGCCGGCATCTGGGCGACAAGGCGTATTTCCCGACGCACGTCGAAAGCGCGCTGACGCTCGCCGAGGGCGGTCTCGGCGATGAAGGCGAGGTGGCGGAGGCAACCGACGCGACCGATGCGGCCGCCGGCGTGCTGCCCGACCAGCCCGCGGAAGAAACGGTCGGCGCACGCAGCGACGCGGTGGCGTCGATCGAGGCCGAGGTGCTCGACGCATTCATCGCGCAGCACTATCTCGGCAACCGCGTGCCGCCCGTGCTCGTCGTGAGCCATGCGCCCGCGAGCCGCGACCTGCTCGAGCTGCTGTCGGAGCAGGCCGGCCACAAGGTGTCGCTGGTGCGGCAGCCGCAGGGGCAGCGGCGCGCGTGGCTGTCGATGGCCGAGCAGAATGCGCAGCTTGCGCTCGCGCGGCTGCTGTCCGAGCAGGGCTCGCAGCAGGCGCGCACGCGCTCGCTTGCGGAGACGCTCAGCTACGAATGCGACGATCTCGCGACGCTGCGGATCGAATGCTTCGACATCAGCCATACGATGGGCGAGGCGACGCAGGCGTCGTGCGTCGTCTATCACCATCACAAGATGCAGTCGGGCGAGTATCGCCGCTACAACATCACGGGCATCACGCCGGGCGACGATTACGCGGCGATGCGGCAGGTGCTCACGCGCCGCTACGAGAAGATGGTCGAGCAGGCCGCGCAGGCGGCCGCCGCTGACGATGCGGCCGGCATCGATGGCGAGTCGACGCGTCAGGCCGAGGCGTCGAGCCTGCTGCCGAACATCGTGCTGATCGACGGCGGCAAGGGTCAGGTCGAAATCGCGCGCCAGGTGTTCACCGAGCTGGGCCTCGACACGTCGATGCTGGTCGGCGTCGCGAAGGGCGAGGGGCGCAAGGTCGGCCTCGAGACGCTCGTGTTCGCGGACGGCCGTACCGCGCTCGAACTCGGCAAGGAAAGCGCCGCGCTGATGCTCGTCGCACAGATTCGCGACGAGGCGCACCGCTTCGCGATCACCGGCATGCGCGCGAAGCGGGCGAAGGCGCGCCAGACGTCGCGGCTCGAGGAACTCGAAGGCGTCGGCGCGAAACGCCGGCAGCGGCTGCTCGCGCGGTTCGGCGGGTTGCGCGGCGTCGTTGCCGCGAGCGTCGAGGAACTGGCGAGCGTCGAGGGCATCTCGCACGCGCTCGCCGAACAGATCTACAAGCAGCTTCACTGACGCCGCCCGTGCGGCCGGCAGCCTGGCACGCGTTTTCGCGTTCTTGTGGCAGGCCGGTCGACACGGCACAATTGCGAATCCTTTACTGTCCCGGATGCCATGCCGTTCAATTTCCCGATTTTCCTGACGTGGGTGCGGATCGTGCTGATTCCGCTCGTCGTCGGCGTGTTCTATCTGCCGGACACGGTGATGGGCGGCGCGCACCGCAATCTCGCGGCGGCGGCGATCTTCATCCTCGCCGCGCTGACCGACTGGTTCGACGGGTTTCTCGCGCGCAAGTGGAACCAGACGTCGTCGTTCGGCGCATTTCTCGATCCGGTGGCGGACAAGCTGATGGTGACGGCCGCGCTGCTGATCCTCGTGCAGATTTCGCGGGTCGACGCGGCGATCGCGCTCGTGATCGTCGGCCGCGAGATCGCGATTTCGGCGCTGCGCGAGTGGATGGCGCAGATCGGCGCGTCGAAGAGTGTCGCGGTGAACCAGCTCGGCAAGTTCAAGACCGCGTGCCAGATGGTCGCGATTCCGATGCTGCTGTTCTACGGACCGCTGCCGCTCGGCGTCGTGACGATCGACACGCGCGTGTGGGGCGAGTGGCTGATGTATCTCGCGGCGGTGCTGACGATCTGGTCGATGCTGTACTACATGAAGCTTGCGTGGCCGCAGATTCGCGAGCGCGGCGGCGCGTGACCTGTGCCACGTACGCGTCGGCGCAGGTTTTTGGAAAAAGGGCAGGAAAAGCCCTTGACACACGAATGTGCCTTCGACATAATCTCGCTTCTCCGCTGCACGGCGAAGTAAGTGCGACGGGGAAGCAGTAGCAGCAATACGCGGGAGTAGCTCAGTTGGTAGAGCGCAACCTTGCCAAGGTTGAGGTCGCGAGTTCGAGACTCGTCTCCCGCTCCAGATTTTTCTGGCAGCGTGTTGATCGGCGAAGCGCTGCAGATGCAGGACAAATGCGGGAGTAGCTCAGTTGGTAGAGCGCAACCTTGCCAAGGTTGAGGTCGCGAGTTCGAGACTCGTCTCCCGCTCCAGGATTTTTTGGCAGCGTGTTGGTCGGCAAAGCGCTGCAGATGCAGGACAATGCGGGAGTAGCTCAGTTGGTAGAGCGCAACCTTGCCAAGGTTGAGGTCGCGAGTTCGAGACTCGTCTCCCGCTCCAAGTAATGGGGAAGCCAAGCTTCCCTTTTTATTTGATGGACCTACGGTCCTCGAATAAAAATCTGTCTCTTGCCTTCATGGCATCCGGACAGTCCGCTTTTGGCGCGATAGCAAAGCGGTTATGCAGCGGCCTGCAAAGCCGTTTAGGCCGGTTCGACTCCGGCTCGCGCCTCCAAGTAGGAAGAGAAAAAGCCCCGCTTCGGCGGGGCTTTTCTTTTTTCTGCTCCGTTTTCATTCTTGTCGGAAAGGCGCCTGGTGTGGTGCGGAGTCGCCTCCGAGCCACTCAAGAAACACGCGTAACCACGCCTAAGTCGGCTCGTTGGCCGTATCGGCGAGTTCGCGGCAGCGCATGGCGACCCTCCGGAGCGTGGGAATACATCATCCGACGTTCGAAGCTTTTCCCAGAGTCACTTTCCCAGACGTTCCAATCCGAAGAAGAGGGCGGTGTGTACTCGATGCCATCCACGCGCTGATGCTCGAGCAGTCGCCTGGTGTCCTACCGAAAAGCCTGCTCGGCCAAGCGCTGACCTACCTGCGCGAGCCATGGCCAAAGCTGCTCCGCTACGTCGAAAACGGTAGCTGGCCCATATCGAACAGCCCCTGTGAAAATTCGATTCGCCCGTTCTGTGTCGGGCGTCGCAGCGGGCTGTTCCAGCGACTTCCGCTGGCAAAGACTGTCGACGACTACGACGCGCTGCTTCCTTGGAGAATGCCGGCCGACCGTCGCAGATCACACTTCCTGCGACACCATTCACGCCATACCGGTACGCACGCTCAGAGCGACGTCCTCGATGGATCGCGTACTCCGGAGTCGCGGGATGGGTGTGTTCTGGATGGCGAGGGGCAATGCCGGCTGATTTGTCGGGTCGTGATCGATGAATTCGTCGGACAGCCAAGATCTTCGCATCCTTAAAAGGCGGGATCGCGTTGCGGTGTGAGACTGCGTCTTTCATTGACACGAGGTGCTGAACATGGAGTCAGGTCGTATTCCGGGAGGTCCTGCCAACTCACATTCGTATGCATCCGAATCCGGGAACGGGCCAGAGGTGGCCGCCCCGGCGGCGCAACGCACCCGACCATCGGCACAGGGTCCGCTATCCGGGCTGTCCCGCCGGTTACCCGGCCCGGCTGACATGGAAAGACTCGTTCCTGTCGACGGTGGGCGGTTTTTGCCGGGGCCTGACGAAATGCTGAGTACGGGACCTTTTGCGTATGCCGGACAGCAGCACCATCAATCCATGGGTTATGCGCCAGCAACTTCTGCGCCGTCGTCTGAAGCGCCGTCCGTCGCTCCGCGTCCTGTTGAAGTCGTTTATCTCGGCGCGGAACCGCCGGCCCACACGAGGCGCTCATATCGGCCGGACGCGCATTATGTGGACCGGAGCGCTTATACGGAGAATGGGAAACTGAAACCAGAGAAACTCGCCGAGATTCGCCAACTGGATAACGATAACCCCGGAGCAAGCTATGCTGCGATCGCCCGTTTGGCGCAGGTGCCGTCGTCGGCAGTCAGAAGTCTTTTGCTTCGCGAAGGACGAGGGCATGCGTCCAGGCAACCTTAGCCGATACCTGCCTGGCGGCGTGCCCGGCTGATTTTGAGCCCCGCTTCGCGGGGCTTTTCTTTTTTCTGCGTCGCGTCGCGCGCCGCCGCGCAGGCGCTCAACCATCCACCGGCTGCGCCGGCGTCTCGAGCTTCAATTGATAGAACGCCGCGTCGAGCCAGCGGCCGAACTTGAAGCCCGCTTCCGTGACCGTGCCCGAGTGGACGAATCCCAGTTTCGTATGGAGTGCGATGCTCCCGGCATTGGTCGCATCGATACAACCCACCAGGACATGCACCTGCGCTTCGCGCGCGCGCCGCACCACTTCGCGCAACAGCAACTCGCCGAGCCCGCGGCCGCGCTGGTCGGGATGCACGTAGACGCTGTGTTCCACCGTGTACTTGAACGCAGGAAACGCACGGAACGTGCCCCAGCTCGCGAAGCCGAGCAGCGTGCCTGACGCGTCCACCGCGCCGATGACCGGAAAGCCGCCCGCACGCTTCGTTGCGAACCACGTGACCATCGCTTCCGGCGGACGCGGCCGGTAGTCGTACAGCGCGGTCGAATTCACGATTGCGTCGTTCAGGATCTCGAGGATGGCCGCGGCATGCTCGATCTCGCTGCAATCGATCAGGCGCACGTCGTCGCGCTGTTTCGGGGAATTCATGGGAGCTCCTGTGGGTTTTGAACGGATCGCGCAAACGGTGCGCGCATCACGCGCTTCGCACGCCGGCCGCGGCGGGCGCATCGCAGATCACGACGACATAGCGCGCGGCATGCGGCGACGGATTGCTGAAAACCAGCGGCCGGTCGAGCCGCATGGCCAGGCAGTCGCCTTCGTTAAGTTCGTGAAGCTCGTCGCCGAACGTGACGTCGATACGGCCGCTGACGACCCACACCTGCTGATGCAGCGCGCTTTCGCGTCCGCCGCTGTCGTACGCGACGCGTGCACCGGGCGGGAAGTCGACCTCGACGAGCTGGATCGGCGACGGCCAGCCGGGCGGGGAGAGATTGCGCCGCACATAACCGGATGCCGGATCGCGCCATTCGGCCTGCTGTGCGCGCCGTGCGAGCGGCTGTGCGGGCGTGTCGTCGCGATCGCCGCCGAACAGTCCGGCCAGCGACACGCCGAGTCCGGCCGCGAGCTTGTCGAGCACGACCGCCGTCGGGCTGGCCGACGCGCGTTCGATGAGCGAGATCATCGAGCGGCTGACACCGGAACGCGCGGCTAGCGCATCGAGCGTGTAGCCTCGCAGGGTGCGCAGGTCGCGCACGCGCCGGGCAATGCGCTCGTTGATGCCGGTGTCTTCGGCAGGCGTGGTCACTGGTTCTTGCATGATGGATTTATTTTCCAGCAAACTGGAATTTGATGTCAACGGTATTTGCTGCAGCCGGATGAGGGTTCGACGGGATCCGAACGGCTTGCCTGACAGTCCCGCGCAGCGTAATATACGATTTGACTACGTTTCGTTTAATTGGGGATATATGGGCATCATCAAGATTTCCGAGCACATGCATGAACGGCTGCGCTCGACGAGCACGGCGCTGAGCCGTTCGATCAACGCGCAGGCCGAACACTGGCTGCGTGTCGGCATGCTGGCGGAACTCAATCCGGCGCTGTCCTATGGCGAGATCTGCCGGATGTTGATCGAGGCCGAAGCACGGGGCGGTGAAGTGGCGCCGGTGGAGCCGGTCGCGCACGGCATCGAGCAGGTGGCGTGATGGCGAAGCGCGAAATCCCGATCCGCGGCGCCGCAGAAATCGCCAAGTCGCGCGAA
Organism: Burkholderia sp. YIM B11467; assembly: GCF_052952715.1. Lineage (NCBI taxonomy): Bacteria > Pseudomonadati > Pseudomonadota > Betaproteobacteria > Burkholderiales > Burkholderiaceae > Burkholderia > Burkholderia sp. YIM B11467. The sequence goes on along the minus strand of NZ_JBQVSQ010000003.1, from coordinate 84,552 downwards.
GCCGCGAAGCTCGCGTCGCAGGTGCTGACGATGATCACCGAGCATGTGAAGCCGGGCGTCACCACCGACGAGCTGGACGCGCGCTGCCGCGACTACATCGTCGACGTGCTTGGCGCGATCCCGGCGAACATCGGCTACCACGGCTATCCGAAGACGCTGTGCACGTCGGTCAACCACGTGGTCTGTCACGGCATTCCGACGTCGCGGCCGATGCGCGACGGCGACATCGTGAACCTCGATATCGCGGTGATCAAGGACGGCTGGTACGGCGACACGAGCCGCATGTATTTCGTCGGCGAACCGGGCGAGCTCGCGCGGCGTCTCGTCGCTGCGACCTATGAGGCGATGCACGCGGGCATCCGCGCGGTTCGTCCGGGCGCGACGCTGGGCGACGTCGGTTATGCGATCCAGCAGGTCGCGCACCGCGAAGGGTTCAGCGTGGTTCGCGAGTACTGCGGGCACGGCATCGGCGATGTCTATCACGACGAGCCGCAGGTGCTGCACTACGGGCGCCCGGGCACCGGCGTGCCGCTGCGGCCGGGGATGATCTTCACGATCGAGCCGATGCTCAACGCGGGCAAGCGCGACACGCGCGTGCTGGCGGACGGCTGGACGGTCGTCACGAAGGACCATTCGCTGTCCGCGCAATGGGAGCACATGGTCGTGGTGACGGAGCAGGGCTTCGAGGTGCTGACCGAGGACGCGAAGCCGCAGGCATTCGCGGCGCTTTCCGGCACGCACGCGGCCTGACGCGTGCAGTGCGCCGCGCACGGCGCCGCAATGGATCGGGCCCCGTCGCGGGGCCCGTTTCGTTGGAGGTCGCGCGGTTGCGCTTCACGCGCGATCGCGGCGACCGGCCGCGGGGCGGTCAACCGCGGCGTAACGGCCGCTTAACCGCGCGCCTTCTGCCACGCGTGTTCGACGAACACGCGGCACAGCGCTTCCATCCCTTGGCGGTCTTCGTCGTCGAAGCGCGCGGCGACCGGGCTGTCGACGTCCCACACGCCGATCAGCGTACCGTCGGCGGCCACCAGCGGCACGACGATTTCCGATTCCGATGCCGCGTCGCATGCGATATGGCCGGGGAAGTCATGCACGTCGCGCACGACCTGCGTCTCGCGCGTCTGCGCGGCCGTGCCGCACACGCCCTTGCCGAGCGCGATCCGCACGCATGCGGGCTTGCCCTGGAATGGCCCGACCACGAGTTCCGACCCGTCGAAGAAGTAAAAGCCGGCCCAGTTGAGGCGGTCGAGCGAGTGGTAGACGAGCGCGGCGAAATTCGCCGCGTTCGCGATCAGGTCGCGTTCGGATTCGACGAGCGCGCGCGCCTGCTCGACGAGCGTTGCGTATTGATCGGCCTTGGAGGCGTTGGGGTCGTTGGACAGCGTGAACATGGCGGGAAAGCGATAGGGGTTGTGAACATGCGCGATACGCAAAATGCGCGATGCGCGTACCGCAGTCTACGGCACGCGCGCGCGGTCTGCAGCGCCCGGTTGTGCGTGGCGCGGCGCGCTCAATCGGGCTCAAGTTCGGCAAACCGCTCCGCAAGAAAATCGAGCAGCGCCCGCACCGCGGGCAGCAGCCCTCGGCGCGACGCGAACACCGCATGCACGATCTCGCGGCGCGGCGCCCAGTCCGGCAGCACGGTCGCCAGTTCGCCGCGCGCGACTTCGTCGCGCACCATCATCGTCGGCAACTGCACGACGCCGACACCCGCGACCGCCGCCGCGCGCAGCGCAAGCATGCCGCCCGTCACGAAGCGCGGCTGGTGATGGATTTCCGCGTGAGCGCCGTCGGGCCCGCGCAGCCGCCACACGTGCGTGGACTGCGGCACACCGTGATCGAGGCTCGGCAGGCGCGCGAGATCGGCGGGAACGGCCGGCGTGCCGTGCTCGCGCAGCAGCGCGGGGCTCGCGACGAGGCATTGGCCGCGCTCGGCCAGCACGCGCAGCGCGAGATCGCTGTCTTCGAGCGGCGGCGGGCGCACGCGGATCGCGACGTCGATCCCTTCGCCGACCACGTCGACGCGCCGGTTGGTCGCTTCCAGATGAATCTCGACGCGCGGGCACGCGGCCATGAACGCGGCGATCATCGTGCCGACCAGCGAATCGAGCAGCACGACCGGGCAACTGACGCGCACGATGCCGCGCGGCTCCTCGTGCAGCAGCGCGATCGCTTCGTCGGCGGCATCGGCCTCGACGAGCATCGCGCGGCAATGCGCGTAATAGGTCTGACCGACGTCGGTGACCGTGAAGCGGCGCGTCGAGCGCTGGATCAGCCGCATCCCGAGCCGTTCCTCGAGCAGCGCGACGCGGCGGCTCAGCTTCGATTTCGGCATGTCCAGCGCGCGCCCGGCCGGGGCGAAGCCGCCGTGTTCGACGACCTGCACGAAGTAGTAGAGATCGTTCAGATCCCGCTCTTTATCGTTCATGAAATGGAACGCTGAGTGCGATTTTGGCAGTCTACCGGATCGATCGTTCCACCTCTATATTCCTACTCAGGATGCGAAACACGTGTTTCGCCGCAATTTGGAGAGGGCAATGAAGAAGATCCAGGGTGTGTACAGTGCGCCGCGCGGCCATTGGGTCGGCGACGGTTTCCCGGTGCGTTCGATGTTCAGCTACCAGTCTCACGGCACGCACCTGAGCCCGTTTCTGCTGCTCGACTACGCGGGCCCCGCGACGTTCGAGCCGGCTGCGGCACCGCGCGGTGTCGGCCAGCATCCGCACCGCGGGTTCGAAACGGTGACGATCGTCTATGACGGCGAGGTCGCGCACCGCGACTCGACCGGCGCGGGCGGCACGATTGGCCCGGGCGACGTGCAGTGGATGACGGCCGCGAGCGGAATTCTGCATGAGGAATTCCACTCGGAGGCGTTCACGAAGCGCGGCGGCCCGCTCGAAATGGTGCAGTTGTGGGTGAACCTGCCCGCCGCGGACAAGATGGGTGCGCCCGGCTACCAGACGCTGCTGAACGCGGACATCCCCGTGGTCGAGTTGCCGGACGGTGCGGGGCGTGCGCGGATCATCGCGGGCGAACTCGACGGGCGGCGCGGCCCGGCCCGCACGCACACGCCGATCGACGTGTGGGACGTGCGGCTCGTGGCAGGCGGCCATGCGCGGTTCCCGGTCGCGGAAGGGCGCACGCTCGCGGTGGTCGTGCTGAGCGGCACCGTGCAGGTGAACGGCGAGACGGTCGCCCGCGAAGCGCAGTTCGTGCAACTGGCCCGCGACGGCCGCGACGTCGAGATCGAAGCGAACGGCGACGCGAAGCTGCTGATCCTGAGCGGCGAGCCGATCGACGAGCCTGTTGTCGGTTACGGGCCGTTCGTGATGAACTCGCAAGCGGAGATCCGTACCGCGATCGAGGATTTCAACAGCGGCCGCTTCGGCCAGATGCCGGCATGACGGACAGCCCCGCGTAATGCGGGGTTTTTTTTGCACGCGGGCGGGCGGTCGCCTGCTGTGGGTGCTTCGAGGCATAATCAACGGTTGCCGCGCGCCGGCCGGCGCGCCCGAATCAGGACCGCACATGAACGCATCCGCACCCGCCGCATCCCCGAGCGCCGACGATCTCGACTGGCGCTGGAAATCCTTCGACGCGCTGACGGCGCGCGAAATCTATTCGATCCTCGAAGCGCGCAGCGCCGTGTTCGTCGTCGAGCAGAACTGCGTGTATCGCGACATCGACGACGCGGACCAGGCCGCGTGGCACCTGGCCGCGTTCGATCCGGCGGGCCGCCTGGCCGGCTATCTGCGCGTGCTGTTGCCCGATGCGCAGCACACCGACGTGCGCATCGGCCGCGTGCTGACGACCGCCGCGTTTCGCGGTGCGGGTCTCGGCAACGGGCTGCTGTCGCGCGCGCTCGAGCATATCCGCGCGCAGTGGCCGGATACGCCCGTGAGCCTGCATGCGCAGGCCCACTTGCAGCGTTTTTACGGGGCATTCGGCTTCACGCCGAGTTCGGACATCCACGACGAGGACGGCATTCCGCACGTGTGGATGAGCAGCGCGCGCGCGTGATTGTCCACGCGCCGCGCCGCAGTCAGTGCGCGGCGTGCGCCACCGGCGGCTTGTCCGCGCGCTGCACGGCCCGTTCGTCGATCAGGCGTCCGCGTGCGGACAACCTCAGCCAGTGCCGCAGCGCGATCAGCGCGCCGATCACGCTCATCATCGATCCCGGAATCCACAGCAGCAGGCCGCCGATCTGCTGGTCGCGCAGCGGGCTCAGCCACGTGAAGGCGCGGCCGCAGATCGAGTAGATCGGATACAACTCGTGCGGCGTGAAGAAGATCAGCGCGCCGAGCGCGATCTGCGGCGGGATCGCCGCGACGACGATCAGGATCCGGCGGCCCGGCGACAGCCGCGCGGGCGGCGCCGGGCGCGGGTCGACGACGAGCCACCAGAACAGCAGCCCGTCGATCACCATGCTCCAGTTCATCACGCGATAGAGACGCCAGTCGAGCATCGCGATGAAGTGGATCGGCGACAGCAGCCAGAAATAGATCAGCCCGACGAACAGCACGACCGCGACGACGGGATGGAACACCACGTTGAGCGTCGCGCGCACGGGCGCCCACGCGAGCGCCGGACGCACGAAGCGTTGCCGCCAACTGAACGGGATGCCTGCGCGAATCGCCGCGCCCGGATAGGACAGCGCGATGAAGAACGGCCCGAGGTGGTGCAGCACGAGGTGCTGCGCGCGGTGCAGGAAGAACTCGTGCTCGAAGAAATAGTCGAGCCGCGTATGCAGCGCGATGTAAAGCGCCGTCAGCCCGAACCAGAACGAGAACTGCCGCAGCGGCGACACCTTCGCCTTCTTCACGCCTCGCGCGAACAGCACGGCGGCCGTCAGCACCGCGATGACGACGGTCGGCGACGGTTCCCACGGATCGAGCCAGTACAGGAGGTTCATCGCGCGCGGATCACTTTGCCTGGGCCGGCGATTTCACGGCAAACGGTGCATCGACGGTTTCGCCGTCGGAGAATTTCAGGCGCAGGTGCACGGTATCGCCGGGCTTGATCGCGTGCTTCGGCTCCTCGAGCATGAAGTGATAGCCGCCCGGTGCGATGTCGACCTTGCCGCGCGCGGGGATCGTCAGCTTGTCGACCATTTCCATCTTCTGCGTCGAGCCGTTCGAGACGGTCTGGTGCAGCATCGCCATCCCGTAGTCGGGGCTGTCGACGTCGACGAGATCGACCGGCTTGTCGCTGGTGTTCACGAGCGTCACGTAGCCGCCCGCGGGCAGCTTGTTCGGCAGCCAGCGCACCCACGCGTTCTGCGCGGTGATCGCGCCGGCGGCATAGGCGTGGGCGCCGGCGCACAGCGCGGCGAGGAGGGCGAACGTCTTGAGTGTCGTCTTCGTCTTCATGTCGGAATTCAGGTCGTGGAGGCGGTGTCGATGATCCGGCGCACATCGGCGGCGATGGCGTCGGGCGAGTCGCGGTCGGTCGCAAGCAGGCGCGCACGGCCGGTCGCGTCGAAGATGTAGACGGCCGAGCTGTGCGTGACTTCATAGCCGCCGGACGGATCGCGTTTTTCCATCTGGTACGCGACGCGATAGCGTTTCGCGAGCGATTCGATCTGGCGGTCGGTGCCGGTCAGGCCGCGCGCATGCGCGGCGTCGAACGCGGCGACATACGACTGCATCGCCTGCGGCGTGTCGCGCGCGGGATCGACCGAAACGAACAGGATGCGCACGTCGTTCGCCTGCGGACCGAGCTTCGCGAGCACTTCCATCAGCCGCGCCATCGTTTCGGGGCAGACATCGGGGCAGTGCGTGTAGCCGAAGTAGACGAGCGAGATGCGGCCGTGGAACGCATCAGCGTCGACCGGATGGCCGTCGCCGCCGGTCAGCGTGAACGACAGGTCGGGCAGGTGGCCGGTGACGTTGGTCAGGTTCCAGCGCGGCTCGTCGTGCGTGCACGCGGCGAGCGTCACGGCGGCGGCCAAGGCAGCCGCCGTGCGGATGAAGCGGGACAGGCGCCGGTGCGGCGCGGGACAGGCAGACGACATCCAGGGGCTCGATCGGACGGAAGGGGACCGGCCGGCACGGCGCCATGCGTCGCGCGGCAGGCGGTTGCGACTGTAGCGCAATTCGCGCGCCCGCGTCCTTTCGAAACCCGTACGGCGCGGGCGAGCGGGGCAATATGTCGCAGTTGACGCGGCTCGCGGCGCGAGGCTTGCGATGCACCGGTTTCGCCCATTTCGATGCGCAGGCACGGTAAGATGCGCACAATTCCATTCGCGCAGCGGCGGCCCTGCCTTTACCGGCCGACCCTCAGACTATCGAATCGATGCAATCCGTTCCGGCTTCCCTGTCCCTGACCGATACCGCGTTCTTCTTCGACTTCGACGGCACGCTCGTCGAACTGGCGCCGACGCCCGACAGCATTCACGTTCCGCCGTCGCTGCTGACGCTGCTCGACGAGCTGCGGCGCCGCTCGCACGGCGCGGTCGCGATCGTGTCCGGGCGCGGCATCGACAACCTCGACACGTTCCTGAAGATGCCCGACCTGCCGATCGCCGGCCTGCACGGCGCGGAGCGCCGCGATGCGAACGGCGACACGCAGCGCATCGGCTTCAACGACGAACGTCTGCTGCGCATCGAGCGCGAGCTGGCGGGGGTCGTCGACCGTCATCCGGGCATGCTGCTCGAAATCAAGGGCGCGGCCGTCGCGCTGCACTACCGCAACGCGCCCGAGCGCGAGGCGGCCGCCCGCGAAGCGGCCGAGCGCCTCGTCGCCGACTATGCCGATGCGTATGTGCTGCAGCCCGGCAAGATGGTGTTCGAGATCAAGCCGAAGGGCGTCGACAAGGGGCGCGCGCTGGCTGCGTTCCTCAACGAACCGCCGTTCGCGGGCCGCACGCCGCTGTTCGCGGGCGACGACCTGACCGACGAGAAGGGCTTCGCGGTGGTCAACGCGCGCGGCGGCCTGTCGATCAAGGTTGGCGCGGGCGAGACGTCCGCCCGCACGCGGCTCGAGTCGGTCGACGCGCTGCACGAGCAGATCGCGCGCTGGCTCGGCACGGGGCAGCCTGACGCATGAGCCGGCTCATCATCGTTTCAAACCGCGTCGCACCGATTTCGGAAGGCGAACCGGCGGCGGGCGGCCTCGCGATCGGCGTCTACGACGCACTGAAGGAGACGGGCGGCATGTGGTTCGGCTGGAGCGGCGAGGTGGTCGCATCCGGCGCGCCGCAGATCCGCATCGAGGAGCGCGGGCCCGTGACGTTCGCGACCGTCGGCCTGTCGCGCCGCGATTACGACCAGTACTACCGCGGTTTCTCGAACGCGACGCTGTGGCCCGCGTTCCATTACCGCGCGGACCTGATCCAGTACGATCGCCACGAATTCGACGGCTACCGCCGCGTCAACGTCTGGCTGGCGCGGCAGCTCGTGCCGCTGCTGCAGGACGACGACGTGATCTGGGTGCACGACTATCACCTGATCCCGTTCGCACGCGCGCTGCGCGAGGCCGGCGTGAAGAACCGCATCGGCTTCTTCCTGCATATCCCGTTTCCGGCCGCGCAGGTGCTCGTCAACGTGCCGCCGCACCGCGAGCTCGTCGAGTCGCTGTGCGCGTTCGACCTGCTCGGCTTCCAGACCGAGCCGGACCTGCGCGCGTTCTGCGATTACGTCGAATTCGAGGCGGGCGGCGAGGTCGAGCGCGACGGGCACACGGTGCGCGTGCGCGCGTTCGGCCAGACGCTGCGCGCGGCCGCCTATCCGATCGGCGTGTATCCGGACGAGATCGCGTCGCTCGCGCAGGCGGGCGAGCAGGGCAAGGCCGTGCGTACGCTCGCGACGTCGCTGCGCGGGCGGCAACTGATCATGAGCGTCGACCGGCTCGATTATTCGAAGGGTCTCGTCGAGCGCTTTCGCGCGTTCGAGAAGCTGCTCGAGCACCAGGCGTCGATCCGCAACCGCGTGTCGTTCCTGCAGATCGCGCCGTCGACGCGCGCGGACCTGCGCGCGTACCAGGACATCCGCCTGCAGCTCGAAGCGGAGTCGGGGCGCATCAACGGACGCTACGCCGAACTCGACTGGGCGCCGATCCTCTACATTCACCGCCAGTACGACCGCCAGGTGCTGGCCGCGCTGTACCGGCTCGCACGGGTCGGCTTCGTGACGCCGCTGCGCGACGGGATGAACCTCGTCGCGAAGGAGTACGTGTCCGCGCAGAATCCGGACGATCCGGGCGTGCTCGTGCTGTCGCGCTTCGCGGGTGCTGCGCGGGAGCTGACGGGCGCGCTGATCGTCAATCCGATCGATATCGACGGGATGGCCGATGCGCTGTCGCAGGCGCTGACGATGCCGCTCGCCGAGCGGCGCGCGCGTTATGCGGACATGATCGCGCAGCTTCGCGAGAACAACGTGTCGGTGTGGCGCGACAACTTCCTGCGCGATCTGCAGCACGTGTAGCCTGCTGGCGGCTCCCGGCGCAATAAAAAAGCCGCAGTGCATGAAGCACTGCGGCTTTTTTGTCGGCTGCGCGCGGACGCGTCAGGCCGCGCGTTCGCCGGTCGGCGTGCTGCCGTCGGGTGCCGCGTGATGGCGGCCGTGCTGCTTCGCGAGCAGGTCGCGATACAGGCCGGGGCGGCTGCGCAGCACGTCGGGGCTGCCGTCGTCGATCACCTTGCCGTTGTTCATCACGATGATCCGGTCGAAGTTGCGCAGCGTCGACAGGCGGTGCGCGATCGCGATCACGGTGCGGCCGACCATCAGGCGGTCGAGCGCGCTCTGGATCGCTTCCTCGGATGCGCTGTCGAGTGCCGACGTCGCTTCGTCGAGCAGCAGGATCGGCGCATCCTTCAGGATCGCGCGCGCGATCGCGATGCGCTGGCGCTGGCCGCCCGACAGCTTGACGCCGCGGTCGCCGACGATCGTGTCATAACCTTCCGGCATCGCCTCGATGAACTCCGCGCAGCGCGCGTCGCGCGCGGCGGCGAGCACTTCGTCGCGGGTCGCGTCGGGGCGGCCGTACGCGATGTTGTCGTAGATCGTCCGGTGCAGCAGCGAGATGTCCTGCGGCACGAGCGCGATCGCGTGGCGCAGGCTGTCCTGTGTGATCGCCTTCACGTCCTGGCTGTCGACCTTCACGACGCCATCCTGCGTGTCGTAGAAGCGCTGCAGCAGCGCGAGCACGGTCGACTTGCCGGCGCCCGACTTGCCGATCAGGCCGACGCGCTGGCCCGGTTCGATATGGAGGTCGAAGTGGTCGAGGATCGCGCGGCGGTGCGGATACGCGAACGTCACGCGCTCGAAATCGACGCGGCCGCCCTTGGCCGACAGCGGCTGCGCGTCGGAGTGGTCCTGCATCCCGTGCGGCTCGAGCAGCGTCTTCACGGCTTCGGACAGGCGCGCGATGTGCTGCGTGACATCGACGAGCGCGACCGCGAGATCGCGCGTGCCGTGCAGGATCGTGAAGCCGAGCGAGCTGACGAGCACGATGTCGCCCGACGTCGCCTGGCCTTGATCCCACAGCCACAGTGCCCAGCCGAGCAGGCCGGCGGACAGCATCGCGGTGATGACCGCGTGCAGCAGGCGCAGCTTCTCGAGGTAGAGCAGGCTCTGCTGGCGCGCGTCCATCTCGGCCTTGATCGTCGCGCCGAAGCGCTTCTGTTCGCGCAGCGTCATCCCGAACGCACGCACGAGGCCCATGTTGCCGATCACGTCGACGAGCTCGCCGTCGACGGCCGCGGCCTTCGCCGCGAACGCATGGTGGCGAGCCGAGCCGCGCCCGGCGAGCTTGAACAGGATGACGGAGAGCACGGCCGAGCAGCCGAGCAGGCCGGCGGCCATCAGCGGATTGACGACGATGATCATCAGGATCGCGCCCATCACCGCGATGCACGGCGGCAGCACGTTCCAGGCCATCGTGTTCTCGGACGTGTAGACCGCGTTCGACGTGGCGGTGATGCGGCTCGCGAGCGTGCCGGGCTGCTTTTCCGAGTAGTAGGTCGGCGAATGGCCGATCAGGTACTGGAACAGGTCGCGCCGCAGGTCGCCGGTGACCGCGACGAACGTGTGCGCGGCGACCCAGCCGCCGACGCGCCACAGCAGGTTGTCGGCCGCGATCAGCCCGACGAGCAGCGCGAACGCGCTCCACAGCGGGCCCGGATGATGGCGCCCGGTCGCCAGCACGTCGATCAGGTGCTTGATCGCGTATTGCGAGCCGAGCGCGCAGCCGACGGCGGCCAGCACGCTGCAGAGCACGATGAGGTGTGCGACAGGATGGAGGCGGATGTAGCGGAACAGAAACGCGATCGGCCGGTGCGCGTAGCTCGACAGCTTCGCGTTGTGGGCGTTGCGCTGGGCAGGGGTGAGAGATTCCAAAATATGCGTGCGGTGATTCGGTGATTGAGCGTGGCGGCGGGATCGCTTGCCGGCGTTCGCCCGGACTGAATAATCCGGCATTGTAAACAAGGCCGTGCGTCGCGCTGCGCGAATCTTGCCTTGGCCAGGGGCTCGCGATCGATTTTGAGATAAAATCCGGCATCCCGTCCTGCCGCATGTGCCGGAATCGCGCTGCCGGCAGCCACGGGTGACAAGGGACGCCAAAAGGGCCTTCCACTCTAGAACGGACACCCAAGTCCGCGGGTTGCAAAGTGTTGCACCTTTGTAACAAAGTAAAGTGTTTGAAATGTTGTGCGCCGTATCGGGATTAACCCTAGATAATCGGCTCCGGGTTCGATTCCAGGTTTTTTACGAACCCCTGTCAACGGGTCTTCGTTTCAAACGTTCTATGCCTGTCGCGTCGCCGACGCTCCTTGAGCAGCGTGGGTTCGACGCCCCCGGCAGGCCGATTCGTCCGATCATCGGACGAAATGCCTCCAGCCCGGACCGCCGGCAGGTTGCCGACCCATACCTGGTTTTTAGCCGATTTTTTAGGAGTTACGCATGCGAATCGCCCAAATCGCTCCGTTGCACGAAGCGGTGCCCCCGAAACTGTACGGTGGTACCGAGCGAGTGGTGTCCTACCTCACCGAAGCACTTGTCGAGATGGGGCATGACGTCACGCTCTTCGCGAGCGGCGATTCGCAAACCTCCGCGAAGCTCGAAGCCTGCTGGCCGCAGGCGCTGCGCCTCGACCCGACGATCCGCGACGTGATGGCACCGCACATGCTGCTCCTCGAGCAGGTGCGCCGCCGCGCGGAAGAGTTCGACGTCTTGCACTGCCACATCGACTACTACCCGTTCTCGCTGTTCTCGCGCCAGCCGGTCCCGCATCTGACGACGATGCACGGCCGTCTCGACCTGCCGGAACTGCAGCCGATCTTCAACGCGTTCAGCGACGTGCCGGTCGTGTCGATCTCCGACAACCAGCGCATCCCGCTGCAGCAGGCGAACTGGCTGTCGACCGTCTACCACGGCCTGCCGGAAAACCTGCTGACGCCGATCCCGAACGTGAAGCCGAGCTATCTCGCGTTCCTCGGCCGTATCTCGCCGGAGAAGCGCGTCGACACGGCGATCCGCATCGCCGAGCAGGCCGGCCTGCCGATCAAGATCGCCGCGAAGCTCGACAAGGCTGACCGCGCGTACTACGAAGAGAAGATCAAGCCGCTGTTCGCGCTGCCGCACGTCGAGTACATCGGCGAAATCAGCGAGTCCGAAAAGACCGAATTCCTCGGCAACGCGCACGCGCTGCTGTTCCCGATCGACTGGCCGGAGCCTTTCGGCCTGGTGATGATCGAGGCGATGGCCTGCGGTACGCCCGTGATCGCGTTCAAGCGCGGCTCGGTGCCGGAAGTGATCGACAACGGCGTGTCGGGTTTCGTCGTCGAAGACGAACTGTCGGCCGTCGCGGCGCTCAAGCGCCTCGATACGCTGCCGCGCGAGAAGGTCCGTGCCGCGTTCGAATCCCGCTTCTCGTCGAAGGTGATGGCGCAGAACTACGTGAAGGGCTACGAAGAACTGCTGCGCCAGAAGCGCCGCACGGTGCTCCGCGAAGTCAACGCAAACTGATTGCGGGCCGCCGCCGCGCTGCGGCGCGCGGCCTTCATCGACGCCCCGTCCGGGTTCCCGGCGGGGCGTTGTCACATCTGCGGCGCGGATCTGTTGTATTCTCGCCGCGCCCGACACCGCGAACACCCTCCGAAGCGGCCCGGCACGCCATCCTGCCGTCTGTCCAGACGGTAATGTCCCTATAATGGCCGTGCCGTGAAATCCGGCCCCGCACGATCATCCAGAGGAGAGCAGTCTTGGCGAGAACGAAAACCACGCGCGCAGCGCCGGCCCCCGGCGCCGGTGTGATCTTCGCGTTGCGCGCGATCGGTCTCGTGCTGCTCGCGCGCTGGCTGTTCTCGATGTCCCAGATGGGCTATCGCTCGTCGCTGTCGGCGATGGTGTCGTCGCCGTGGGCGTTCGTCTACCTCGTGCTGATCTTCCTGCTGCTCGCGCTGCCGGGCGCCGTCGCGCGCGCCGAGCGGCCGTTCCATCCGTTGCCGCAGTGGCTGCGCCAGGCGCTGCGCGTCTTTGCGCTGATCGGTTTCCTGTTCGCCGTCTGGTCGATCGGCATGTTCGCGTGGGCGGCCGGCTGGCGCGGCGCGCTGCATGCGGTGACGGCGACCAACGGCTGGCTTGTCGCCGCGCCGGCGCTCTACGCGGCGATCGTCTGGATCTGCCGTCCGCGGCCGCTGTGGCGGACCAATGTGGCGGCACGCCGCTTCGCGGTCGGCCGTTATGCGATTTCGCTGGACGTGCTGACGCGCACCGCGATCGTCTGGATGGAAAGCCGCAAGGTCGGCCAGTACGACGCGCGCGAGCTGTCGGTGCGCTGGCCCGGCCGGGCGGCGCCCGCCACGGGCGAGCAGGCTGCGCAGGACGTGCCGCCTGCTGCCGTGCCGCCGCGCCGCGGCGGCCTGTTCCAGCGGCCGAAGGTGGAACTGCTGTGGGATTCGCCGGCGGCCGTCGGCCATAACCGGCAGATCGTGATGCGCGCGCCGCTCGCGACCGAGGGCGACCGCGTCGCGGTGCTCGCGCTCGACGCGGCGCTCAAGCAGATCGTCTGACAGGGCCCGCGCACCGCGTGCGGGCGACAAGGAGGCACGATGATCGTCCGTTGGTTGCTGGCTGCCATTCACCTGAGTGCGTTCGGCGTCGCGTTTGCCGCGATCGTGGGGCGCAACCGCGCATTGCGCCGGCTCATCGCGTCGGCGCAGGCGGCCGACCTGCCCGGTGTATTCAAGGCTGACGCTGCCTGGGGGCTGTCGGCGCTCGTGCTGATCGTGACGGGCCTCACGCGCGCGTTCGGCGGTTTCGAGAAAGGCACCGCGTACTACCTGCACGAACCGCTCTTTCACCTGAAGATGACCGCGCTCGTGCTGATCCTGCTGCTCGAGGTCGTGCCGATGCTGGGGCTGATCCGGTGGCGCGTCGCCGCGCGGCAGCAGCAGATGCCCGATATCGGCCGTGCGCGCACCTATGTGCGGATCGGCCATTGGCAGGCGGTGCTCGTGATCGTCATCGTGTTCGCCGCGTCGGGGATGGCGCGGGGGATTGGGGCGGCCGGCTAGGTCTGGCCGGGTAGGTGCGGCCGGCTAGGCGTGGCCGGGTAGGTGCGGCCAGCTAGGTCTGGCCGGCTAGATCCGACCCGCCACGCGCGGCCAGCCAGACGTGACCGGGCGACCTTGCCGCCCGGCCTGTCCCGTACTCAGCGCACGAGGCAAGGGCGCTTGTTGTTGAACGTCCACCCCGGAATCAGATACTGCATGGCCGCCGCGTCGTCGCGGGCGCCGAGGCCGTGCTGCTTGTACAACTCGTGCGCGACCGCGACGGCGTCCATGTCGATGTCGATACCGAGCCCCGGCCGCTTCGGCACTTCCACCAGCCCGTTCTCGATCTTCAGCGGCTCGCGCGTCAGCCGTTCGCCGTCCTGCCAGATCCAGTGCGTGTCGATCGCGGTAACCTGGCCCGGCGCGGCGGCCGCGACATGCGTGAACATCGCGAGCGACACATCGAAGTGGTTGTTCGAATGCGAGCCCCACGTGAGACCCCAGTCGCGGCACATCTGCGCGACGCGCACCGAGCCCTGCATCGTCCAGAAGTGCGGATCGGCGAGCGGGATGTCGACGGCCTGCAACTGCACCGCGTGGCCCATCTGCCGCCAGTCGGTCGCAATCATGTTGGTCGCCGTCGGCAGCCCCGTCGCGCGGCGGAATTCGGCCATCACCTCGCGGCCCGAGTAACCGTTCTCCGCGCCGCACGGATCTTCCGCATAGGCGAGCACGTGATGCTGGTCGCGGCACAGCCGCACGGCCTCGTCGAGCGACCACGCGCCGTTCGGATCGAGCGTCACGCGCGCATCGGGGAAGCGCTCGGCGAGCGCCGTCACGGCCTCGATCTCGCCGGCGCCTTCGAACACACCGCCTTTCAGCTTGAAGTCGTTGAAGCCGTAGCGCGCATGCGCGGCCTCGGCGAGCCGCACGACCGCCTCGGGCGTCAGTGCCGGTTCGTCGCGCACGCGCGTCCAGTCGTCGGTCGCGCCGCTGCCGTCGCGATAGGACAGGGCGGTCTTCGTGCGGTCGCCGATGTAGAACAGGTAACCGAGCATCTCGACGCGCTCGCGCTGCTGGCCCTCGCCGAGCAGCGCGGCAACCGGCACGCCGAGGTGCTGGCCGAGCAGGTCGAGCAGCGCGGCCTCGAGCGCGGTGACCGCGTGGATCGTCGTGCGCAGGTCGAAGGTCTGCAGCCCGCGGCCGCTCGCGTCGCGGTCGGCGAAGGTGCGCCGCACGTCGTTGAGCACCGCGTGGTAATTGCCGACCGGCTGGCCGACGACGAGCCCGCGCGCATCGTCGAGCGTGCGGCGGATGCTTTCGCCGCCCGGCACTTCGCCGACGCCGGTCCGGCCCGCGCTGTCCTTCAGGATCACGAGGTTGCGGGTGAAGAACGGACCGTGCGCGCCGCTCAGGTTGAGCAGCATGCTGTCGTGGCCGGCGACCGGAATCGCTTGCAGGTCGACGATGCGCGGCGTGTCGTGGGAAGGCGAGGCAGTGACGGCGTTCATGGGCGGCGATGGCGAAAGGGTGGGCAATGCCGTGCGGCAAAAGCTTTGCCGCGCGCGGCGGGAGGTGCGATCATTCGACAACCGACGTGCGCGGCGCGCAAGGCCTGCATGTCGACAGCAACCCGGAACGGGGTGGAAGCGACAACCGAACCAGCGGAGCGCGGAACGCGAACGCTGGCTGATCGTAAGGCATGGGACCGGGCAGGCGCTGAAATGCCGGCTTGAGTCGACAGGAGATCCGTGCATCGATCATCAGTCGTCGGATGACTTGTGACGCAGTATAATGAATCATCGGCTTTCGCTCAAACCCCGCGTAAACCCTCGGCCCACATATTACGATCATTCAAAAAGGAACCGGCCTCATGTCCGTGCCTACGTTTCCCGCAGCGCCGCGCCGTCGCGCACGCAGCCTCGCACAAGATGTCGTCGACGCGCTGACCGCGCAGATCGAAAACGGCACGCTGCGTCCCGGCGACAAGCTGCCGACCGAAACCGAAGTCATGGCGGCGCAGGGCGTGAGCCGTACGGTCGTGCGCGAGGCGATCTCGCGGATGCAGGCGAGCGGCCTCGTCGAAACGCGCCATGGCATCGGCAGCTTCGTGCTGGAGCCGTCGCGCCGTCAGACGCTCGGCATCGATCCCGCGACGATCACGACGCTGCGCGACGTGCTCGCGGTGCTGGAGTTGCGCATCAGCCTCGAGAGCGAGTGCGCGAGCCTCGCCGCGCAGCGCGCGAACGATACCGACCTCGCCGCGCTGCGGCGCGCGCTCGACGCGATCGCGACGGGCGCGGGCGGCGGCCGCGACACGGCGCAGCTCGACTTCCAGTTCCACCTGCAGATCGCGCAGTCCACCGGCAACCGCTATTTCGTCGACATCATGTCGCAGCTCGGCACGTCGATCATCCCGCGTACGCGCGTGAATTCGGCGCGCTTCGCCGGTGACGATCTCGAGCGTTATGTCGGCCGGCTGAACCACGAGCACGAGGATATCTACGAGGCGATCGCGCGCCACGACCCGGAGGCCGCACGCGCGGCCATGCGCACACACCTCACCAACAGCCGCGAGCGGCTGCGCCGCGCGCACGAGGCGGCCGAAGCCGAGCGCGACACGCAGGCCAGCTGACGCGCCGGGCTGCGAGGCCTGCGTTGCCGCTGGCTTCGCCCGATCGCCTGAATATCAGTCGTCATATAAGATCGATGTAGCTTCATCGATCCGCAGGGCCGGGCGGCGTTACCGCCGCCGGCCGCCGCCACCACCACCGATAGGCTGATCAGCCTCCCTTGGTCACGATCGTCTTCCACGCACCGCTCTTCACCTGGTACAGCGTCGACATCCCGCTCTTCAGCGAGCCGTCGTTCGCGAACGAGATGCGGCCGGTGACCCCTTCGAAGTCGATCTTCTTGAGCGCCGGGCGATAGACCTTCGGGTCGGTCGAGCCGGCCGCCTGCATCGCCCTGATTGCCGCCCAGGCCGCGTCATAGCCGAACTGCGCGTACGACAGCACGTCGACGCCGAAGCGCTTCTTGAAGCGCTGTTCGAAGTCCTTGCCTTGCGGCAGCTCGTCGAGCGGCTGGCCGTATTCCCACGCCATCGCGCCTTCGGCGGCCGGGCCCGCGATCTTGATGAACTCGTTGTCCTTCACGCCGCCGCCGCCGACGAACTGCGCGTTCAGTCCGAGCTGGCGCATCTGCTTGATGAAGTTCGCGGCGAGCGAATCGAGGCCGCCGAAGAAGATCAGGTCGGGGTTCTTGCCCTTCAGGCTCGTGATCTGCGCACGGAAGTCGACCGCCTGGTTGCTGGTGAACTCGCGGCCGATGATCGTGCCGCCGGCGGCCTTCACGGCCTTCTCGAACTCGTCTGCCTCGCCCTGGCCGAACGCGGTGCGGTCGTCGATGATCGCGATGCGCTTCGCCTTGGTCACGTCGACCGCGTACTTGCCCGCGTTGCCGGCGTTCTGCCCGTCGGTCGCGATCACCATGAACATGTTCGCGAGCCCGCGCGACGTCAGTGTCGGGTTGGTCGCGGCCGGGTCGATCACCGGAATGCCGGCCTTGTCGTAGACGACCGACGCCGGAATCGTCGTGCCCGAGTTGAAGTGGCCGACCACGACCGACACGTTCTGGTCGACGAGCGCCTGCGCGGCCTGCACGCCGATGCGCGGGTCGGCCTGGTCGTCCTGCACGACGAGATTGAAATGCACGGGCTTGCCGGCGATCTGCACCTTCTGTGCGGCGGCATCGTCGAGCGCGAGCTGCACGCCGTTCTGCAGATCCTTGCCGTAGCCGGCGTTCACGCCCGTGAGCGGCGCGGCGAAGCCGACTTTCACGTCGGTTGCGTCGGCGGCCCAGGCGGCCTGTTGCGAGAGGAGGGCAAGCGCGGATGCAATCGACACCGACAGCAGGGAATGGCGGAATTTCATGTTGTTCCTCTTGTTCGACACCTGCGAGTGGGTACCGCACGCGCTCGTGCGAGCCGGGCGCGTGCGACGGGCGGGCGGTTCGACCGCTTCTCGGAATCGGGCGGGGAGGTCGGCATCGTGCGCCTCGGAAGAATCTCCCGTCAGGCTCTACGAAGAGCCCCGATCGCCTCGATATATAGGTCGCCGATATGCACGGGTCTTGGCAATTTGCCGCGCATTCGGTGAGGATTTGCGCATAGCTTCCGCGTGTGCGGTGGCGGCCGGTATCGGGAGTTTCCCGTCGCGAACGGAACGGGCGGGGAGGAGGGGGTACGGCGCGGGGCAGACGCGCGGCGCGACCCGCCGGGGCCGCGCCGCGCTGGGGGATACCGTCAGTCGGACAACGCGTCCGATGCGGCTTGCTCGTCGTGATGCGACGCGGTCGTGCGGATCAGCGGATCGCTGGTGCTCGGGCGGCCGGTCTCGACGTGGCCGGCGAAGCGGCGCTGGAAGCCGAGCGGCTTGCCGTCGCTGATGGTCAGGTCGTACCAGCCGTGGCTGCCGCGCAGGTCCCAGTAGTCGTCGACGTGGGTGCCCGGCTTGAGATCGAACTCGCGCGCATGGCCGTGGCCGTAGGCGTTCGTCACCTTGAGCCGTACCGTCCGGTGGCCGCGGTTCATCAGGCGCAGCGTGATGTTGCCGTTCGCGACGTCGTAGCCGTAGACCACTTCGGGGTTGACGCTCGCCGGCCCGACCGCCGACGCGGCAGGGCTGCGGAAGTGGCAGTAGAAGCCGTTCGGGCCGTACACGTCGAGGTCGTACAGGCCGAGCGACGGCGCGGGGCTCCACGTGTCGGACAGCCGCTTGCCGGCGTCGACCGTATACGCCCACGGGCCGTCGACGCGGTTGCGCGCCTGGACCTGGAACGCCGCGCCCGCGGTGCCGGTGTTCGCGAAGGTCAGCCGGAACTGGCCGCTCGCGTCATCGATCCGCCCGTGCACGAACAGTTCGTACGGCAGCGCGCGTGCCGGACGCAGGCCGTGCTCCTGCTTCGGCAGATGCTGGACGACCGGCGGCACCGGGATGTAGTCGGGGTGCCGGGTGCGGTCCGGCGGCGCGTAGCCGCTCGTGTCCGGGAGCTGCGGCCAGCTTGCGTCGGGTGTCGAGAAGTCGAACGCGGACGTCAGGTTGCCGCACACCGTGCGGCGCCACGGCGACACGTTCGCCGCCGCGACCGCATGCTGCGCGCCGAAGCGTGCCTCGATGAATTGCAGCAGCGACGTGTGATCGAAGGTCTGCGAGCAGACCCAGCCGCCCTTGGTCCACGGCGACACGACCAGCATCGGCACGCGCGGCCCGAGCCCATACGGGCCGGCCATGTGCGACGCGTCGCCGGCGAACACCTCGTTGGTCGTCGCGACGGTCGACAGCCCGTTGTCGCGCGACTGCGGCGCGAACGGCGGCTGCACGTGGTCGAAGAAGCCGTCGTTTTCGTCGTACGTGATGAACAGCGCGGTCTTGCTCCACACCTCGGGATTCGACACCAGCGCCTGCAGCACCTGCTCGATGTACCACGCGCCGTAGTTCGCGGGCCAGTTCGGGTGCTCGGAATACGCTTCCGGCGCGCAGATCCACGACACCTGCGGCAGCGTGCCGTTCTTCACGTCCTGCTGCAGCACGTCGAACAGCGTGCCGCCGGCGCTGATGTTGGTGCCGGTGCGCGCCTTGTCGTACAGCGGCGTGCCGGGCAGCGCGGTGCGGTACTGGTTGAAGTAGAGCAGCGAGTTGTCGCCGTAGTTGCCGATGTACGGGTTCTGCGTCCAGCCCCACGAGCCGTTCGCGTCGAGCCCCGTGCCGATGTCCTGGTAGATCTTCCACGACACGCCGGCCTGCTCGAGCACTTCCGGATAGGTCGTCCAGGCGTAGCCCTTTTCCTCGTTGCCGAGCACCGGGCCGCCGCCCGTGCCGTCGTTGCCGACGTAGCCGGTCCACATGTAGTAGCGGTTCGGGTCGGTCGAGCTCGGGATCGCGCAGTGGTACGCGTCGCAGATCGTGAACGCGTCGGCGAGCTGGTAGTGGAACGGGATGTCGTCGCGTTTCAGGTACGCCATCGTCGTGGTGCCCTTGTTCGGCACCCACTGGTCGTAGCGGCCCTTGTTCCATGCGGCATGCATGTCCTGCCAGCCGTGCGGCAGGTCCTGCAGGAACTGCAGGCCGAGCTTGTCCGCGCCGGGGTGGAACGGCAGCAGTTCGGCGGGGCCGACCGGCTGGTGAAACACCGACTTGCCGTTCGCGAGGCGCAGCGGGCGCGGATCGCCGAAGCCGCGGACACCGCGCATCGTGCCGAAGTAGTGGTCGAACGAGCGATTCTCCTGCATCAGAATCACGATGTGTTCGATGTCGCGGATCGTGCCGGTGCGGCGGTTCGCGGGAATCGCGAGCGCATCGCGGATCACGGGCGGAAACAGGTTCAGCGCGGCGGCGCCGGCAGTGCCGGCGGCGGCGCGCAGGAAGTCACGACGGTTCGATCGGGTCATGGTCGTTATCGTGTGATAAAGGGGGGAGCCGATTGGCGGGGCCTACGGGAAGGGCGCGCCCGGGTCGCAGGATGCGGCTGCGCCGGTTCGTGCCGCCGCGAGCATAGCGAGAAATCGGTGTCATTCATGTGAAGTCCGGAAACGTTTGCATCCGCGTCGAAGCCGCATCGGGATGCGTCGCGCCAACGGCGGCGTGCGGGAGGAGCGGGTCGGGAAAGCGGGGCGGCGCGCGATCTGCGCCGCTGAAACGGCGGGTGGTGCCGACGCGTCAGGCGTCCGTCACCCACGCGCCGAACCATTCGCTCGGGCGCGCGATTTCGTCCTGCGCGGCGACGAGTTCGAGCTCGTAGCGGCGCGCGTCGTAGGTCGCCTTCACGACCGCGTGCACGGCCGCGAGCGTGTGCTCGAACGCGGCGCGCACGGAGTCGCCGCGCAGCCGGCACGCGACGAAGATCGCGCTGGTCAGGTCGCCGACGCCGACCGGATGGCGCGGAAACGCGTACAGCGGACGCTGGCCGATCCACGCCTCGGTTTCAGTGACGGCGAGCATGTTGAAACGATCGGCCGGGCTGTTGCGGTCGTGCAGGTGCTTGACGAGGATGATTTGCGGGCCGCGGCGGATCAGCGTGCGGCACGCGTCGACGGCTTCGGCGACGGTTTCGATGCGCCGCCCGGCGAGTTTCTGCAGTTCGGTGTGGTTGGGCGACATGCCGTCCGCGAGCGCCGGCATCTCCTGGACCATGTATTCCTCGACGCCGGGTTCGGGCCGGATGCCGCCCGTCTGGCCCATCGCCGGATCGCAGAAGTACCACGCGTTCGGATTCATTGCCTTCACCGTGCGCACGATCTCGGCTGCCGCACGTGCCTGCGGCGGCGAACCGAGGAAGCCGGACAGCACGGCGTCGCAGCGCTTGAGCGCGCCGATCGCGGCGATGCCGTCGACGAGCTGTTCCATCTTCGCGGCATCGATCGCGCTGCCGGCCCAGTGGCCGTACTGCATGTGATTCGACAACTGGACGGTATTGAGCGGCCAGACGTTGACGCCGAGGCGTTGCATCGGAAACACGGCCGCACTGTTGCCGGCATGGCCGTAGATGACGTGCGACTGAATGCTGAGGACGTTTTTCATGGGAATTCGCCTGCACGCGTTTCAGGGTCACGTCACACGATACCCGAGTTCGTCGCGCACGCGGAAGTTGCGCGGCGCCGGTGTTGCGCGCCGTCGTCACGCGACCGCGTAGAATCGCGGGGCGCGGCGCCGTCCGGCTGCCCGCGTGCGTTTCCAATCACCGTGACCGCCATGCTTCCGATTTGCAAGTTGTTGTCTGTCGCGCGCGCTGCCCTGTTTGGCGCGGGCATTGCCTTCGCATGTGCGACCTCCGCGGCCGAGGCCGCCCCGGTGCCCGCCGGCAACGACGGGCCGGTGTACGGCCCGCGGCTGGAAGGCTTCGACTACCCGGAGCCCGTGCATCGCTACGCGTTCACATCGCAGCGCGAAACCCTCGAGATGACGTACATGGACGTGCAGCCGGCACACCCGAACGGCCGCACCGTCGTGCTGCTGCACGGCAAGAACTTCTGCGCGGGGACCTGGGAAGACACGATCGGCGTGCTGAGCCGCGCCGGCTATCGCGTGATCGCCCCGGACCAGATCGGCTTCTGCAAGTCGTCGAAACCCGATCGCTACCAGTACAGCTTCCAGCAGCTTGCGCGCAATACGCACGCGCTGCTGGAATCGATCGGCGTGAAAGCGGCGACGATCGTCGGGCACTCGACGGGCGGGATGCTCGCGATGCGCTATGCGCTGATGTATCCGAAGGCGACCGACCAGCTCGTGCTCGTGAACCCGATCGGCCTGGAGGACTGGAAGGCGCTCGGCGTGCCGCCGCTGTCGGTCGACTACTGGTATGCGCGTGAGCTGAAGACGACGGCCGAAGGCATTCGCCGCTACGAACAGTCGACGTACTACGCGGGCAAGTGGTCGCCGTCGTACGAGCGCTGGGTGCAGATGCTCGCCGGGATGTATCGCGGCGCCGGTCGCGACGCGGTCGCGTGGAACTCCGCGCTGATCTACGACATGATCCTCACGCAGCCGGTGGTCTACGAACTCGGTGCGATTCGCGTGCCGACGCTGCTCATGATCGGCGACAAGGACACGACCGCGATCGGCAAGGACGTCGCGCCGCCCGACGTGCACGCGAAGCTCGGCCACTATCCGGAACTCGCGAAGCGCACGCAGGCGGCGATCCCCGGCGCGCAGCTCGTCGAATTCCCGGCGCTCGGGCACGCGCCGCAGATCCAGGATCCGGACGCATTCCACAAGGCGCTGCTCGACGGGCTGGAAGCCGTGCACCCGCAGTGACGCGGGGCGGGCCGCAGCCCGCCCGCGCCAGTACCGTCAGCGCGCCTCGTTCGCGAGCTCGTCGCGGATCTGCGCGGCCAGTTCGAACGAGCGCAGCCGCGCGGCGTGATCGTAGATCTGCGCGGTGATGATCACTTCGTCGGCGCCCGTCTGCGCGATGCGGTCGCGCAGCTTGTCGCGCACCGTGTCGCGCGAACCGACCGCCGCGAACGACAGCGAATGCGCGACGTTCGCGAGTTCGAGCTCGTTCGCCTCGAGCACGTCGACGGGCGGCGGCAGCTTGCCCGGCGTGCCGCGCCGCAGGTTGATGAACTGCTGCTGCAGCGATGTGAACAGGCGCCGCGCCTCGTCGTCGGTATCGGCCGCGAACACGTTGACCCCGACCATTGCGTGCGGCTTCGGCCATGCGGCCGACGGCCGGTACTGGGCACGATAGATCTCGAGCGCGCGCATCAGGTAATCCGGCGCGAAGTGCGACGCGAACGCGAACGGCAGCCCGAGCATCGCGGCGAGCTGGGCGCTGAACAGGCTCGAACCGAGCAGCCAGACGGGCACGTCGAGCCCCGCGCCGGGCACCGCGCGCACGCGCTGGCCGGGCACCGGCTCCGCAAAGTAGCGCTGCAGTTCGGTGACGTCGTCCGGAAACGAGTCGGCGCTGCCGATCAGGTCGCGGCGCAGCGCGCGCGACGTGGTCTGGTCGGTGCCGGGCGCGCGGCCGAGGCCGAGGTCGATGCGCCCCGGATACAGCGACGCGAGCGTGCCGAACTGCTCGGCGATCACGAGCGGCGCGTGGTTCGGCAGCATGATGCCGCCCGAGCCGACGCGGATCGTCTTCGTGGCGCCCGCGACATGGCCGATCACGACGGCGGTCGCCGCGCTCGCGATGCCGGGCATGTTGTGGTGCTCGGCGAGCCAGTAGCGCTGATAGCCCCAGCGTTCCGCATGCTGCGCGAGATCGACGGTGTTGCGGAAAGCCTGGGAGGCGTCTGCGCCGTCCGGAATGGGGGCGAGATCGAGTACGGAAAACGGAGTCATCGGGTGGCCTTCGAATGGGGGCGCGCGGTGATGCGCTTACGCAACAAATGCCAAGGATTTTGCCAAAGGGTTCCGGAACGTGCTTGCGACGCGCCGATACCCATGCGCCTTTCAGGGGTGCCGGGGCGATTTGGGTCATTGTTGCAAAAATAAAGCTAATCGCCAAAGAATTACCAATCTTTACGGCGATTGGATGTGAATCCGCATCGACCTACAAATTTGCACGAAACGTTTGATTTTCAAGACTGCAATACGCCTGCAAAGCGCTTACGCTAACGTGAACGCGGTTGCGCCCAAATGGTTCTCCGGCAGCACAGCTTTGCCGGAATTGCACCAGTCCGTTTCTCGTAGTGCCGAGCGCGGTATGCCGCAGGCTGCTAAAATCCGGCGCCTGCCCATGTTGTGCCGATGGTAGCCATTCGAGTCTTCCCGCATCCCGTCCGGGCGGCGCGCGAAGATGCGCCAAGCGAAGCCGGGCATGGTCGTACCCGAGGAATGGGTCGTGCCTCCCCCATACACAGACGCTGCTGGAACAAGGAGTCGGGTCGTGCCCGCGTTCGTCGTTGTCGGAATACCGCATCACGCTGAATCACGCTCAAGCGTTCTCCGTGGCGATCAGGTCGCCGGGAGGCGTTGCGCATGACGCAAACCGCAACGCTGCTCGACTGGCTCCTGATCGTGTTCACGCTGGCCGCGGCCGGCTATGCGCTCGTCGCCGCGTTCGCACCGCGGCCGCGCACGCCGCGCACGGCCGCGCGCGACGGCTTCGATCCGGTCAGCGTGCTCAAGCCGCTGTGCGGCGCGGAGCCGCACCTGTACGAAAACCTCGCGACGTTCTGCGAGCAGCGTCATCCGCGGTATGAAGTGCTGTTCGGCGTCCAGTCGGCGGCCGATCCGGCCATTGCCGTCGTCGAGCGGCTGCGCGCCGACTATCCCGAGTGCGACATCACGCTGGTGGTCGATTCGCGCGTGCATGGCAAGAACCTGAAGGTCAGCAACCTGATCAATCTCGCCGAGCGCGCGAAATACGGCCGCATCGTGATCGCGGACAGCGACATCGCGGTGAAGCCCGACTACCTGGAGCGCGTGACGGCACCGCTCGCCGATGCGGCGGTCGGTGTCGTCACGTGCCTGTATCATGCGCGCAGCGTCGGCGGGTTCTGGACGCGGATCGGCGCGCAGTTCGTCGACGCCTGGTTCGCGCCGTCGGTGCGGATCACGCACCTCGGCCGCTCGAGCCGCTTCGGCTTCGGCGCGACGCTCGCGCTGACGCGCGACACGCTCGACCGGATCGGCGGTTTTCTCGCGCTGAAGGACGAGCTGGCCGACGACTTCTGGCTTGCCGAGCTGCCGCGCCGCCTCGGGCGGCGCACCGTGCTGTCGGAAGTCGAGGTCGCGACCGACGTGATCGAACCGTCGTTCGGGCCTTTGTGGCACCGCGAGACGCGCTGGCTGCGCACGATCCGTTCGCTGAACCCGGCTGGTTTCGCGTTCCTGTTCATTACGTTTACGGTGCCGTGGCTCGCGATCGGCGCGGCGCTCGCGCTGCGTCTCGACGGAACTTTCGCCGGCACGCTGGCGGGCGGGGCGGCCGTGGTCGGCGCATTCGGGCGGCTGGTGCTGCACGCGCGCGGCGAGGACGGCTGGCGCGCATTCTGGCGCGATCTGCCGCTCGTCGCGGTACGCGACACGCTGCTCGCGCTCGAGTGGCTCGCGGCCGCGTTCGGCACGCACGTCGTGTGGCGCGGCGCAAGGATGACGGTCGTCGGCGGCGAACGCGCGACGGCGGTGGAAGCGGTGGACGGTCGCTAGGGCCGTTCCCGACCGAACCCGGCCCGAGGGCCGAGACGCGTTGCGCGGCGAGGCCGCGCGGCGTGACATGACAGAGAGGCGGGCGCCGGCAGGGCGGCCCGCGGTTGATTGACTGAATCGTTGTAACGAATCGAACTATGCAGGCTACCGGAGCACTCATGAAAACGCTGTTCTTGCAGGCCCCTTCGTATGACGGCTTCGACGGCGGAGCCGGCTCGCGCTATCAGGCGAAGCGCGAAATCCGTTCCTTCTGGTATCCGACGTGGCTCGCACAGCCGGCCGCGCTCGTGCCGGGCAGCCGCGTCCTCGATGCGCCGGCCGACGGCCTGTCGGTCGAGGAAACGCTGAAGATCGCGAACGACTACGACCTCGTGATCATCCACACGAGCACGCCGTCGTTCCCGACCGACGCGATGTTCGCGCAGGATCTGAAGAAGATGAAGCCGTCGATGCTGGTCGGCATGGTCGGCGCGAAGGTGATGGTCGATCCGCACAACTCGCTGACGGCGAGCGACGCAATCGACTTCGTGTGCCGCGAGGAATTCGACTACACCTGCAAGGAAATCGCCGAAGGCAAGCCGTTCCCCGAGATCAAGGGCTTGAGCTGGCGCGCGAAGGACGGCTCGATCGAGCACAACGAAGCGCGTCCGATCCTCGAGAACATGGACGAACTGCCGTTCGTCGCGCCCATCTACAAGCGCGACCTGAAGATCGACAACTACTTCATCGGCTACCTGAACTACCCGTACGTATCGATCTACACGGGCCGCGGCTGCAAGTCGCGCTGCACGTTCTGCCTGTGGCCGCAGACGGTCAGCGGCCATCGCTACCGCACGCGCTCGGTCGAGAACGTGCTCGCGGAAGCGAAGTGGATCCGCGACAACATGCCGGAAGTGAAGGAACTGATGTTCGACGACGACACCTTCACCGACGACCTGCCGCGCGCCGAAGCCATCGCCATCGGTCTGGGCAAGCTCGGCATCACGTGGTCGTGCAACGCGAAGGCCAACGTGCCGTACAAGTCGCTCAAGGTCATGAAGGAAAACGGCCTGCGCCTGCTGCTGGTCGGCTTCGAATCCGGCGACGACCAGATCCTCGTGAACATCAAGAAGGGCGTGCGCACCGATTTCGCGCGCCGCTTCAGCGCGGACTGCAAGAAGCTCGGCATCAAGATCCACGGCACCTTCATTCTCGGCCTGCCGGGCGAGACGCAGGAAACCATCAAGAAGACGATCGAGTACGCGAAGGAAATCAATCCGCACACGATCCAGGTCTCGCTCGCCGCGCCGTATCCGGGCACGACGCTCTACAAGCAGGCCGTGGAAAACGGCTGGATGGAAGAGAACAAGACCATCAACCTGGTGAGCAAGGAAGGCGTGCAGCTCGCGGCGATCGGCTACGCGCACTTGTCGCGCGACGAGATCTATCACCACCTCGAGCAGTTCTATCGCCAGTTCTACTTCCGTCCGTCGAAGATCTGGGAAATCGTCCGCGAGATGCTGACGAGCTGGGACATGATGAAGCGCCGCCTGCGCGAAGGTGTCGAGTTCTTCCGCTTCCTGCGTGCGCACGAGGCCTGATTCGTGGCGACGCAGCAGGCGGCGCGGGCGCTGATCTTTACCGCGGACGACTTCGGGCTGCACCAGCGCGTCAACGCGGCGGTCGAGCGTGCGCACTGCGACGGCGTGCTGAACGCCGCAAGCCTGATGGTCGGCGCGCCCGCCGCGCAGGATGCGATCGAACGCGCGCGGCGGCTGCCGTCGCTCGCGGTCGGCCTGCATCTCGTCCTCGCGGACGGGCCGGCCACGCTGCCCGCGCATGAAATTCCCGCGCTCGTCGGCCCCGACGGGCGCTTCGGCGACGCGATGGCGAAGGACGGCTGTCGCTTTTTCTTCCTGCCGCACGTGCGTGCGCAGTTGCGCCGCGAGATCCGCGCGCAGTTCGACGCGTTCGCGGCGAGCGGTTTGCCGCTCGACCACGTGAACGCGCACAAGCATTTCCACCTGCATCCGACCGTGCTGTCGCTGATCATCGAGATCGGCCGCGACTACGGGCTGCGTGCGGTGAGGCTGCCGTACGAAACGACCGCGCCCGCGCTGCTCAAGCCGTGGATTGCGCTGGTGCGCGCGCGGCTCGACCGCGCGGGGCTCGCGCACAACGACTACGTGGTCGGGATCGAGCACACGGGTTCGATGGACGAGGCCGTGCTGCTCGACGCGCTCGCGTCGCTGCCGCCGGGTGTCGGCGAGATCTACTGCCATCCGGCCGAGGCCGGCGACGGCCCGATCACGCCGACGATGGCCGGTTACCGTCCGGTCGACGAACTGGATGCGCTGCTGTCGCCGCGCGTCGCGGCCGCGCTGAAGTCTTCGGGTGTCGCGACCGGCGGTTTTGCCGACGTGTTCGGCCAGCCCGCGGCACGGCGGGGCGCGCATGCGCCGCGCGCACCGGGAGCGCAGCCGTCATGACCAAGTGGATCAAGTGGCTCGGCTGGCCGATCGGCATCGGCATCCTGCTCGCGCTGGGGCTGCACGAAGGCGTCGGCGACGTGTCGCAGATGCTCGCGCGCGCTGGTTACGCGCTGCTGTGGCTCGTGCCGTTCCACGCGCTGCCGCTGCTGCTCGATGCGTACGCGTGGCACCTGCTGCTCGACCGGCGCAGTTCGCTGCCGTTCCTGTGGTGGATCGCGACCGTGCGCGAGGCCGTGAACCGGCTGCTGCCCGTGGTCGGGATCGGCGGCGAGCTGGTCGGGATCCGGCTCGCGCGCTGGCAGGTGCCCGACGCGAGCCGCGTGACCGCGTCGGTGATCGTCGAGGTGCTCGTGACGATCGTCGTCCAGTATGCGTTCGCCGCGCTCGGCCTCGTGCTGCTGCTCGCGACGACGGACAACATGGGCGGCGGCACGATCGGCCTCGCGCTGCTGCTGACGCTGCCGCTGCCCGTGCTCGGTGTCGTGCTGATGCGCCGCGGCGGCATCTTCCACGCGATCGAGCGTTTCGCGGGCCGCCTGCTCGGCGATTCGCACCGGCTGCTGCAGGGTGTCGACGGCCGCCGGCTCGACGCCGACATCGACGGGCTGATGTCACGCACGGGCCTGCTGTTCAGCGCGTTCTTCTGGCAACTGGCAGGTTATGTGCTCGGCGCGCTCGAGATCTACTGGGCGCTCGCGCTGCTCGGCCATCCGGTGTCGATCGGCGGCGCGATCGCGATCGAGGCGATGACGCAGGCCGTGCGGCATGCGGCGTTCATGGTGCCCGGCGGCCTCGGCGTGCAGGAGGCGACCGTCGTGCTGCTCGCGCAGATGTTCGGCGTCGACCGCGAGACCGCGCTGTCGCTGGCGCTGGTCAAGCGCGGCCGCGAGGTGCTGTTCGGCTGCCTGGCGCTCGGTTCGTGGCAGCTCGCCGAACTCGTGCGCACGCGCCGCCGCGTCAATGTGCCGCCGGCCGTGCCGCGCGCGCCGCATGCGGCGAGCCGCATGACCGAAACAGAAACCGAAACCGAAACGACGCATTGAACACGAGACGGGCCGCGCGCCCGTCTCGCGCTTTTGGCGCCGCACGGGTATGCTTGCCGCGTGTTTTCTCGACGTGCATTTCTTCCGATGATTTTCCGTTTCCGGCTGCTTCCCGTGACGATGCTGGCCGCCGTGCTGGCGCTGACCGGCTGCGACGACAAGCAAGGTAACCTCGACGTGCAACGCATCAGGGACTTCTTCAATGCGATCAAGCCCGCGCCGCTGCTGCTGAAGGGGCTGAAGGTCGGCGAATCGACCGAGGCCGACGTGCGCGGCACGATGGGCAAGCCCGAGACCGAGCGCGAGTTCACCGACGGCTCGAAGCGCCTCGAATATCCGCGCGGACCGATGGGCAACCAGACGTGGTTCGTCGATCTCGACGCGAACGGGCGCTATACGGGCGCGACGCAGGTGCTGACCGCCGAGAATTTCGCGAAGGTGCGCCCCGGGATGAACGAGGACGAGGTGCGGCGCCTGCTCGGCAAGCCCGGCGACATCGCGCAGTACCCGCTGAAGCCCGAGACGGTCTGGAGCTGGCGCTGGCTCGAGGACGGCGTCAACACCGACGCGTTCTTCAATGTCCATTTCGGCCCGGACGGGCTTGTCTATACGACCTCGCGCTCCGACATCCTGAAGGGGCGGTAAACGGTCGCCGGCGCTATATCGAAAAAGCGACCGGAAAATTGCAAAAAGTCCGCTTCCCTGCGTGTCATCCGACTGTCAGGAAGCGGCTTTTTTCCTTTTGAAACAGCGGCGTAGATTGCGTCGCAAATGGTGGGGCGGGTTGCTGCAACGCAGCAATCGCGCGCAAGGTGATTTGAGGCAATCAATTTCGCTTGCGACTATCCGCGTCAACCCGGCGCGGGACAGGCATACGCGCCGGCATCCATTCCAACTCTGGAGACGCGCGTGTTCCTTTACGGCTTTGGTCCTGTCCTCTGGGCCGGCACCGTGCAGACCATCGAGCTGTCGGTGCTGTCGCTCGCCACTGCGGTGGTGCTGGGGCTGATCGGCGCGGTGGCGAAGCTGTCGCACAACCGGGTGCTGCGAGCGATCGCGACCGGTTATACGACGCTGATCCGCTCGGTGCCCGATCTTGTCCTGATGCTGCTGCTGTTCTACAGCATCCAGATCTGGCTGAACCAGTTCACCGACCTCGTCGGCTGGGACCAGATCGACATCGACCCGTTCGTGGCCGGCGTGCTGACGCTCGGCTTCATATACGGCGCGTACTTCACCGAGACCTTTCGCGGCGCGTTCCTGTCGGTGCCGCGCGGCCAGCTCGAGGCGGGTGCCGCGTACGGGATGAGCGGCGCGCGCGTGTTCGCGCGGATCATGTTTCCTCAGATGATGCGTTTTGCGCTGCCCGGGATCGGGAACAACTGGCAGGTGCTCGTGAAGGCGACCGCGCTGGTGTCGATCATCGGCCTTGCGGACGTCGTGAAGGCCGCGCAGGACGCCGGCAAGAGTACGTTCAACATGTTCTTCTTCATCCTCGTCGCGGCGCTGATCTATCTCGCGATCACGACCGTTTCCAACCTCGTGCTGATCCAGCTCGAGAAGCGTTATTCCATGGGCGTGCGGCACGCAGAACTATGATCGAGATCCTCCAGGAATTCGGCAAGGCGTTCCTTTACTGGGACGGCCAGCGCCTCTCCGGCCTCACGGTGACGCTGTGGCTGCTCGTTGCGTCGATTTCGCTCGGCTTCGTGTGCGCGGTGCCGCTCGCGGTCGCGCGTGTGTCGAGGAAGAAGTGGGTGTCGATGCCCGTGCGGTTCTACACGTACGTGTTCCGCGGCACGCCGCTCTACGTGCAGTTGCTGCTGATGTACACGGGCATGTACAGCCTCGAGTTCGTGCGTTCGCACTCGCTGCTCGACGCGTTCTTCCGCAGCGGCTTCAACTGCGCGATTCTCGCGTTCGCGCTGAATACCTGCGCGTACACGACCGAGATCTTTGCGGGCGCGATCCGCGCGATCCCGCACGGCGAGGTCGAGGCCGCGCGTGCGTACGGGATGACGCCGTTCACGATGTATCGCCGCGTGATCCTGCCGTCGGCGCTGCGTCGTGCGCTGCCGCTGTACAGCAACGAGGTGATCCTGATGCTGCATGCGACGACCGTGGCGTTCACGGCGACCGTGCCCGACATCCTGAAGGTCGCGCGCGACGCCAATTCCGCGACCTACATGGCGTTCCAGTCGTTCGGAATCGCCGCGCTGATCTATCTTGCGGTATCTTTCGCACTCGTCGCGGCGTTTCGCCGTGCGGAGCGCCACTGGCTTGCGTATCTCGCAGCCGGCCGTCATTGATTTCACTTCGAGGAGAGCCAGTTGGCCGAGATCACTCAAACGAGCGCTTCCGCTTCCACCAAGCTTGCGGCGGTCGATATCCACAAGCGCTACGGCGACAACGAGGTGCTCAAGGGCGTGTCGCTGAACGCGAAGGCCGGTGACGTCATCAGCATCATCGGCGCGAGCGGTTCGGGCAAGAGCACGTTCCTGCGCTGCATCAATTTTCTCGAGCGGCCGAATGCGGGGCAGATCGTCGTCGACGGCGAGACCGTGCGCACCAAGACCGACCGGGCCGGTGCGCTCGAGGTCGCCGATCACAAGCAGTTGCAGCGCATCCGCACGAAGCTCGCGATGGTGTTCCAGCACTTCAACCTCTGGGCGCACATGAACGTGCTCGAGAACGTGATGGAAGCGCCGTTGCACGTGCTCGGCATTTCGAAGAAGGAAGCCGAGGATCGCGCACGCGAGTATCTCGAGAAAGTCGGCCTCGCACCGCGCGTAGAGAAGCAGTATCCGTCGCACCTGTCGGGCGGCCAGCAGCAGCGCGTGGCGATTGCGCGCGCGCTCGCGATGCATCCGGACGTGATGCTGTTCGACGAGCCGACGTCGGCGCTCGACCCCGAGCTCGTGGGCGAAGTGCTGAAGGTGATGCAGAAGCTGGCCGAGGAAGGCCGCACGATGATCGTCGTCACGCACGAGATGGGCTTCGCGCGCAACGTGTCGAACCACGTGATGTTCCTGCATCAGGGACGGACCGAGGAAGAGGGCGATCCGAAGGAGGTGCTGGTGCGCCCGCAGAGCGAGCGGCTGAAGCAGTTCCTGTCGGGCAGTCTCAAGTAACGCGACAGGGCGGGTTTCATACGTGGTACCGGTGTCTCGTCCCGCAGGCGCCACCCGCACGACGCAGGTGGCGATCGTTGCATTGCCGCCCGTGTCGATGTCGGGCGTGGGCCCGATCGTCGATGCGCTGAATCTCGCGAACGAGATCGACGGGCGGTTGCTGTATCGCTGGCAGGTCTGTTCGTGGGACGGGCGGCCGGTGCCGCTCGCGGGCGGTGCGCAGTGGCATGCCGATGCGGCGTTCAACGATGCGATCGCGTGCGACTGGCTGATCGTCGTCTCCGAGCGGTTCCAGCAGTTTGCCGATTACCGGCTCTTTCTCGCGAGTCTCGCGCGGGTCGGGCAGCGCACGCCGCTCGTCACCGGTATTCACCACGGCGTGTGGTGGCTCGCGATGGCCGGGCAGCTTTCAGGGTATCGCGTGAGCGTGAACTGGGAGACGTATCAGCAGTTCGCCGAGCAGTTCGAGCGGTCGATCGTCACGCAGCAGATCTTCGAGATCGATCGCGATCGGGCGACCTGTGCCGGCGGGCAGACCACCGTTGATTTCATGCTGGCCGTGATTGGCCGGGAGCATGGCGTCGATCTCGCCGAGAGAATCGCCGATGCGCTCGGTGCGGGGACGTTGCGGAGCGGCGAGGAACGTCAGCGGATTCCTTTTGTGACCGCGCCCGGCGAGCGGCATCCTCAGTTGAACGATGCGTTGCTGCTGATGGAAGCCAATGTCGAGGATCCGTTGACGACGGATGAGATCGCCGAATTGGTCGGCGTTTCGCGCCGACAGTTGGAGCGGTTGTTTCGGCAGTATCTTGGGGCGATGCCGTCGAAGTATTACCTCAATCTTCGGTTGCTCAAGGCTCGGACGCAGTTGCAGCGTACTAGCAAGTCTGTTGTGCAGGTGAGTCTTGCATGTGGGTTCTCTTCTGCTGCGCATTTTTCCAATGCTTATCGGGAGAGGTTTGGGGTGACGCCTCGGGAGGATCGGCGAGCGTGGCTCGAGAAGCAGACTGGCGGCGGTGCGGAGCCCCGGGGCGGCGCGCTTGTTGAGCGCGATGGGAAGGAGTGAGTTTCTGGTGGTTCGCTTTTGTTTGTCGTGAAGCACCTGTGATGGTGTCGGTCTATTAGCGTCGCCCCTGCGCGGGGCGGCGGTTACTTTTCTTTGTCTTGCCAAAGAAAAGTAACCAAAAGAAAGGCGCTCGGACAACGCATGACTTCCCGGTGCCATGGCCCTCTGAGTGGCCCTCGCCTAAGTGTCCGCGCCAGTCACGAAACCGGAGTGGTCCGAGCAATGGTTCTGACACCACTCACCACCCAACAAAGCGGTATACCGCCCGCTAGCTCCATCCTCGCTACGCTCGGCTGCAAGGTACTTCAGGTCGTGCTGCATGCCTCTCTGTTTCTGCCAGACATCACGCCGTAGGGCATTCCCACGATTCACGCCATGCTGGCCAGCTACTTGCATCAGCATTGGCTCAACGATGTTGTGTTGGTCGGCTGCTCGTTTTTCTCTGGAATCACTCATTCATTGCTTCATCGGATTGAGGTGGGGTTGTTTCGTCAGTGGTGCTGGAGGGATGTGTCCCTGTCGGCCGAGCGAAGCGAGGGCGGAGCTAGCGGGCGGTATACCGCTTTGTTGGGTGGTGAGTGGTGTCAGAACCATTGCTCGGACCACTCCGGTTTCGTGACTGGCGCGGACACTTAGGCGAGGGCCACTCAGAGGGCCACGGCACCGGGAGGTCTTGCGTTTTCACAGCGCCTTTCTTTTGGTTACTTTTCTTTGGCAAGACAAAGAAAAGTAACCGCCGCCCCGCGCAGGGGCGACGCTAATAGACCGACACCATCACAGGTGCTTCACGACAAACAAAAGCGAACCACCAAAAAAAACCCAAAAAATACCGACACCCCAAACACGAACTCCCCCGCCGGGAGGGCAAAATAAAGCGAACTATCCGCTTCCGATAGAACCCGTCGCAATTCCGCAAGACGCTTGCGTCACCCTTACCTAAACTTGATCCTGTTGAACCCTCTTACGAAACCGAAAGGAACGACCATGACGACCTCGACCGTGAACCGCCAGACATTCGACGAAGTGATGGTGCCGGTATTTTCCCCCGCCCCGTTCGTGCCGGATCGCGCAGAGGGCTCCCGCGTGTGGGACACGGCCGGCCGCGAATACGTGGATTTCGCATGCGGCATCGCGGTGACGTCCCTCGGTCACGGCCACCCGGAACTGCTGAAGGTCCTGGACGAACAAAGCCGCAAGCTCTGGCACATCGGCAACGGCTACACGAACGAACCGGTGCTGCGCCTCGCGAAGCGCCTCGAATCGCTGACGTTCGCCGACCGCGCATTCTTCGCGAACTCGGGCGCGGAAGCGAACGAAGCAGCACTGAAGCTCGCCCGCCGCGTCGCGTTCGATCGCCACGGCGCCGATAAAGCCGAAATCATCTCGTTCGTGCAGTCGTTCCACGGCCGCACGTTCTTCACGGTCAGCGTCGGCGGCCAGCCGAAATACTCGGAAGGCTTCGGCCCGGTGCCGGCCGGCATCACGCACCTGCCGTACAACGACATCGAAGCCGCGAAGGCAGCGATCGGCCCGCAAACCTGCGCGGTGATCGTTGAACCGGTGCAGGGCGAAGGCGGCGTGATCCCGGCCGATCCGGCGTTCCTGAAGGCGCTGCGCGAAGCGTGCGACGCCAACGGCGCACTGCTGATTTTCGACGAAGTGCAAACGGGCGTCGGCCGCACGGGCCAGTTCTACGCGTACATGGACACGGGCGTCACGCCGGACATCCTGACGACCGCGAAGGCGCTCGGTAACGGCTTCCCGATCGGCGCGATGCTGACGACGAACGAACTGGCCGCGCACTTCAAGGTCGGCGTGCACGGCACGACCTACGGTGGCAACCCGCTCGCGTCGGCGATCGCCGACAAGGTCGTCGAACTGATCGGCGACCCGGAACTGCTCGAAGGCGTGCGCGAACGCAGCGTGCGCCTGAAGGGCGCGCTCGAACGCGTCAACGCACGCTTCGGCATCTTCAAGGACATCCGCGGCAAGGGCCTGCTCGTCGGCGCCGAACTTACCGCCGCGTTCGACGGCCGCGCGAAGGACTTCGTCAATGCAGCAGCCGAGCAAGGCCTGATCATGCTGATCGCCGGCCCGAACGTGCTGCGCTTCGTCCCGTCGCTGGTGATCCCGTTCGACCTGCTCGACGAAGGCGTCAAGCGCTTCGAGACGGCAGTCGAACAAGTGCTCGCCGCGCAGGAAGCCACCGCGCGCTGATCGGCGCACCCATCGCAGACAGGAACGACGATGCTATTTGTTCGCCCCGGCAAACTCACGGATCTCGATGCGCTCGCGCACATGGCGCGCACGGCGCAGCCGGTCCTGCACTCGCTGCCGCACGACCGCGCGGCGCTCGAAGCGCGTGTGGCGCTTTCCGAGGATTCGTTTCGCGCGGACGTCGACTTCGCCGGCGAGGAGTTCTACCTCTTCGTGCTGGAGGATTCGACGACGGGCAAGCTGCTCGGCACGGCGAGCATCGTGGCCGCGGCCGGCTACTCGGAACCGTTCTACGCGTTCCGCAACGACGCACTGATCCACGCGTCGCGCGAGCTGCACGTGAACCGCAAGATCCACGCGCTCACGATGTCGCACGAGCTGACCGGCAAGAGCCGGCTCGCCGGCTTCTACGTCGATCCGTCGCTGCGCGGCGACGCGGCCGCGCACCTGATCTCGCGCGCACGGATGATGTACATCGCCGCGAACCGCCGCCGCTTCACGCCCGAAGTGTTCACGCTGCTGCTCGGCGTGAGCGACGGCAACGGTGCATCGCCGTTCTGGGAAGCGGTGGGCCGCAAGTTCTTCGGCCGCGACTTCACCGACGTCGACATCGCGTCGGGCGGGCGCAGCCGCACGTTCATCGCGGAAGTGATGCCGGCCTATCCGCTCTACGTGCCGCTGCTGCCGGAAGCCGCGCAGCGCGTGCTCGGCGAGCCGAACGAGACGGCACTGCTCGCGTACGACATCCATCTCGAGGAAGGCTTCGAGCCCGACCGCTTCGTCGACATCTTCGACGCGGGCCCGGTGCTGACTGCGCAGGTCGACCGCACCGCGTGCGTGAAGCACGGCGCCGAGCGCACCGTGCGCGAAGCCGCGCGCGAACAGGGCGACGTCGCATACATGGTGTCGACGGGCAGCGGCGAATCGTTCCGCTGCGTGCTGACCGACCTGCCGGGCGAGACGGGTGACGCGCCGCTGGCCGGCGACGTGCGCGCGGCGCTCGACGTGAAGGACGGCGATGTCGTGCGCTGTGTGCCGCTGCACCGCCGCGACGATGAAGATTTGAAGGGAGACGCAGCATGATCGTCGTTCGGGTCGTACAAACGGGCGACGTCGATGCGCTCGTGTCGCTCGCGAAGGAAACCGGGCCGGGCCTGACCACGTTCAAGCCCGACCGCGACGCGCTTGCCGCGCGCATCGAACGCACGCGCCGCACGCTCGCGGGCGAGGCCGAGCCCGGCGAGGCCGGCTACTTCTTCGTGATGGAAGAATCGAAGACGGGCGACATCGCGGGCGTGTGCGGAATCGAGTCGCAGGTCGGCCTCGAACAGCCGTTCTACAACTACCGCGTGAGCACGGTCGTGCACGCGAGCCAGGAGCTCGGCGTGTGGACCCGGATGTCCGCGCTGAACATCTCGCACGACCTGACCGGTTACGCGGAAGTGTGCTCGCTGTTCCTCAGCCCGCGCTATCGCACGGGCGGCGTCGGCGGCCTGCTGTCGCGCTCGCGCTTCATGTTCATCGCGCAGTTCCGCGACCGTTTCCCGGAACGCATCTGCGCGGAACTGCGCGGCCACTTCGACGAAGACGGCACGTCGCCGTTCTGGCGCGCGGTCGGTTCGCACTTCTACCAGATCGATTTCAACGCGGCCGACTATCTCAGCTCGCACGGCCGCAAGTCGTTCCTCGCGGAACTGATGCCGCGCTACCCCGTGTACGTCGATCTGCTGCCGCAGGACGCGCAGGATGCGGTCGGCCTCACGCACCGCGACACGCTGCCCGCCCGCAAGATGCTCGAAGCGGAAGGGCTGCGCTACCAGAATCACGTCGACATCTTCGACGCGGGTCCCGTGCTCGAATGCCACGTGAACGACCTGCGCACGGTGCGCGAGAGCGTCGTCGTGCCGGTCGCGATCGGTGTGCCCGAAGCAGGGGCCGGCCATCCGGAAGGCGAGCGCCCGCCGACGTCGCTGGTGTCGAACACGTCGCTCACCGATTTCCGCGTCGGCGTCGCGCCGGGCGTGGTCGCGAACGGCGCGTTCGTGCTGTCGGCCGACGATGCCGCCGCGCTCGACGTGAAGGCCGGCGATCCGGTCCGCGTGCTGCCGCTCAAAGTCAAACAGGGATAAACGAATCATGACGGAACTCTTCATCGACGGCGCCTGGGTCGCAGGCTCGGGCCCCGTCTTCGCTTCGCGCAACCCGGGCACCGACGAAATCGCGTGGCAGGGCGAAAGCGCGTCGGCGGCCGACGTCGACCGCGCGGTCGCGAGCGCGCGCCGCGCATTCGCCGGCTGGTCGGCGCTCGACTTCGAATCGCGCTGCGCGATCGCCAAACGCTTCGCGGCATTGCTCAACGAGCGCAAGGAAGCGATCGCGACCGCGATCGGCCGTGAGACGGGCAAGCCGCTGTGGGAAGCGCGCACCGAAGTCGCGTCGATGGCCGCGAAGGTCGGCATTTCGATCCAGGCGTACCAGGAACGCACGGGCGAGAAGCGCCAGGACATGGCCGACGGCGTCGCGGTGCTGCGCCACCGTCCGCACGGGGTCGTCGCGGTGTTCGGCCCGTACAACTTCCCCGGCCATTTGCCGAACGGCCATATCGTGCCCGCGCTGATCGCCGGCAACGCAGTGGTGTTCAAGCCGTCGGAGCTCGCACCGGGCGTCGCGCGCGCGACGGTCGAGGTGTGGAAAGATGCCGGGCTGCCGGACGGCGTGCTGAACCTCGTACAGGGCGAGAAGGACACGGGCATCGCGCTCGCGAATCATCGGCAGATCGACGGACTGTTCTTCACGGGCAGTTCGGACACCGGCACGCTGCTGCACAAGCAGTTCGGCGGCTGTCCGGAAATCGTGCTCGCGCTCGAGATGGGCGGCAACAACCCGCTCGTGATCGGCGAAGTTGAAGACGTTGACGCGGCCGTGCATCACACGATTCAGTCGGCGTTCCTGTCGGCCGGCCAGCGCTGCACGTGCGCGCGCCGCATCTTCGTGCCGCAGGGCGCGTTCGGCGACCGCTTCCTCGCGCGCTTCGCCGACGTCACGTCGAAGATCACGGCCGACGTGTTCGACGCCGATCCGCAGCCGTTCATGGGCGCGGTGATCTCGGCCCGCGCGGCCGCGAAGCTCGTCGACGCGCAGTCGCGCCTGATCGAGCAGGGCGCGAAGCCGATCATCGCGATGACGCAGCGCGATCCGCGCCTCGGTTTCGTGAACGCGGCGATCGTCGACGTGACGGGCGTGGCCAGCCTGCCCGATGAAGAACACTTCGGCCCGCTCGCGCAGATCGTGCGCTACGCGACGTTCGACGAAGCGATCGAGCGCGCGAACGACACGGCGTTCGGCCTGTCCGCCGGCCTGCTCGCCGACGACGCGCACGCGTGGGAACACTTCCGCCGCACGATTCGCGCCGGGATCGTCAACTGGAACCGGCCGACCAACGGCGCGTCGTCCGCCGCGCCGTTCGGCGGCACGGGCCGCTCGGGCAACCATCGCCCGAGCGCGTACTACGCGGCCGACTATTGCGCGTTTCCGATGGCGTCGGTGGAAAGCACGCAACTGACCTTGCCCGCGAGCCTGTCGCCGGGCCTGCATTTCTGATCGAGGGAGCGACGATGAACGCACAAGAAGCCAATTTCGACGGACTCGTCGGCCCGACCCACAACTACGCCGGGCTGTCGTTCGGCAACGTGGCGTCGCTCAACAACGAGAAGTCGGCCGCGAATCCGAAGGCCGCCGCGAAGCAGGGGCTGCGCAAGATGAAGCAGCTCGCGGATCTCGGTTTCGCGCAGGGCGTGCTGCCGCCGCAGGAGCGGCCGTCGCTGCGCCTGCTGCGCGAGCTCGGCTTCTCGGGCAAGGACGCGGACGTGATCGCGAAGGCCGCGAAGCAGGCACCCGAACTGCTGGCCGCGGCGAGCTCGGCATCGGCGATGTGGACCGCGAACGCGGCCACCGTCAGCCCGTCGGCCGACACGAGCGACGGTCGCGTGCACTTCACGCCGGCGAACCTGTGCAGCAAGCTGCATCGCGCGATCGAGCACGACGCGACGCGCCGCACGTTGTCGACGCTGTTCGCCGATCCCGCGCACTTCGCGGTGCACGAAGCGCTGACGGGCACGCCGGCGCTTGGTGACGAAGGCGCGGCGAACCACACGCGCTTTTGCGCCGAATACGACAAGCCGGGCATCGAGTTCTTCGTGTACGGCCGCGCGGAGTACCGCCGCGGCCCCGAGCCGAAGCGCTTCCCGGCACGCCAGACCTTCGAGGCGAGCCGCGCGGTCGCGCATCGCCACGGGCTCGCCGAAGAAGCGACGGTCTATGCGCAGCAGGATCCGGACGTGATCGACGCGGGCGTGTTCCACAACGACGTGATCTCGGTCGGCAATCGCGACACGCTGTTCACGCACGAGCGCGCGTTCGTCAACAAGCAGGCGATCTACGACACGCTGACCGCCGCGCTCGACGCACGCGGTGCGCGTCTGAACGTGATCGAGGTGCCCGAGGCCGCCGTAAGCGTGAACGACGCGGTGACGTCGTATCTGTTCAACAGCCAGCTGCTGTCGCGCGCGGACGGCTCGCAGGTGCTCGTCGTGCCGCAGGAATGCCGCGAGAACGCGAACGTCGCGGCCTATCTCGACCGTCTCGCGGCCGGCAACGGCCCGATTCACGACGTGCTCGTGTTCGACCTGCGCGAAAGCATGAAGAACGGCGGCGGCCCCGCGTGCCTGCGCCTGCGCGTCGTGCTGAACGAAGCCGAGCGCGCGGCCGTCACGTCAAACGTGTGGATCAACGACACGCTGTTCGCGTCGCTCGACGCGTGGATCGACAAGCACTATCGTGATCGCCTCGCGCCGGGAGACCTCGCCGATCCGGCGCTGCTCGAGGAATCGCGCACGGCGCTCGACGAACTCACGCAGATCCTGCGCGTCGGTTCGCTGTATGACTTCCAGCGCTGAGGCACGGATGCCGGCCACCGCGCTGCTCGACGACTTTCTCGCGTTCACGCTGGCCGGCGGCGCGCCGGCCGTGACGGACGGCGCCTGCGCGGGCGGCGCGGTGCGCTGGTCATGGCTCGGCGACGGGCTGCTCGCGCTCGAGCCGGCGGCGGTCACCGACGCGGCGCGTGCGAGCGTGCTCGTGTCGGCCGGCGTGCACGGCGACGAGACCGCGCCGATCGAACTGCTGACGATGCTCGTGCGCGATCTCGCGTCGGGCGCGCTGCCGCTCGCGTGCCGGCTGCTCGTCGTGCTCGGCAACGTGCCGGCGATGCGCGCCGGCGAACGGTATCTCGACGACGACCTGAACCGCCTGTTCAGCGGTCGTCACACGCAGGTGCCCGCGAGCCGCGAAGCGCCACGCGCCGCGCAGCTCGAAGCGGCCGCTGCCGCGTTCTTCGCGGCGGCGCCGGCGGGCCGCGCGCGCTGGCACATCGACATGCATACGGCGATCCGCGCGTCGGTATTCGAGCAGTTCGCGCTGCTGCCGCACACGGGCACGCCGCCGACGCGCACGATGGTCGAATGGCTCGGCGATGCGCGCATCGCGGCCGTGCTGCTGCATACCGCGAAGGGCAACACGTATTCGCATTTCACGGCCGAGCACTGCGATGCGCTGGCGTGCACGCTGGAACTCGGCAAGGTGCGCCCGTTCGGCCAGAACGACCTGACGCGCTTCGCGCCGACCGATCGCGCGGTGCGCAAGCTGGTGTCGGGAGCGTCGGCCGGGCATCCGCCGGGCAGCGATCCGCAGGACGCCGCCGCGTTGCCGCGCGTGTTCACGGTGATCGACCAGATCACGAAGCAGAGCGACGCGCTCGAACTGTTCGTCGCGGCCGACGTCGCGAACTTCACCGCGTTCGCGCGCGGCACGGTGCTCGCGCAGGACGGCGACTACCGCTACACGGTGACGCACGACGAGGAACGGATCGTGTTCCCGAACCCGAGCGTGAAGCCGGGCCTGCGTGCGGGCCTGCTCGTCATCGACACGACGCGCGAGACGATCGCGGCGCTCGTCTGACCCATCGGCGCGGCCGCGGAGCAGTGCGGCCGCGCTTGCGTATTTGCGACATCGTCTTGCAAGTTCCGCGGCCGGCCCCGGCCGGCGTCGTGTGCGCACCGCAGCATCGCGCGCTGACGGCCGCTTTGCCATACCGGGCCGCGCGGATTGGTACAATCGCGGCCTTGCGGCTGTTGCGCCGCATCACGGCGCGGCAGCCGCATTGTCCTGGTCATCTGGCCCTGCAATGATGTCCGCGCCCGTAGTTCCGGAACATTCGAGTATCGAGGAGAGCACCTGATGAAGTTGGATTGGCGTAAAGTGGCCGCGCATGCGGTGGTGGCGGCATCGGCCGTGGCGGCAGGCAGCGCGTTTGCCGCGGATCTGAAAGAGATCCGGTTCGGCGTCGAGGCCTCGTATGCACCGTTCGAATTCAAGACGCCCGACGGCAAGCTGACCGGCTTCGACATCGACATCGGCAACGCGGTGTGCGCGAAGCTGAAGACGAAGTGCGTGTGGGTCGAGAACGACTTCGACGGCCTGATCCCCGCGTTGCAGGCGCGCAAGTTCGACGCGATCAACTCGGACATGACGATCACCGACCAGCGCAAGCACGCGATCGCGTTCACCGATCCGATCTACACGATTCCGAACCAGCTGATCGCGAAGCAGGGCAGCGGCCTGCTGCCGACCCCGCAATCGCTGAAGGGCAAGCGCGTCGGCGTGCTGCAGGGCACGATCCAGGAAGCGTATGCGAAGAAGAAGTGGGCGCCGGCAGGCGTCGAAGTCGTGCCGTACCAGACGCAGGATCTGGCGTATGCCGACCTGAAGTCGGGCCGTCTCGATGCGACGTTCCAGGATTCGGAAGCCGGTTCGAAGGGCTTCCTGACGAAGCCGCAGGGCCAGGGCTTCGCATTCGCGGGCAGCACGGTCAGCGATACCGAGATCCTCGGCTCGGGCGTCGGTTTCGGTCTGCGCAAGAACGACGCGGCGCTGAAGACCGCGCTCGATCAGGCGCTGAAGGACCTGAAGGCCGACGGCACGATCGACAACCTCGCGAAGAAGTACTTCAGCGTGCCCGTGACGCTCAAGTAAGCGTTTCGTTTTATCGCACGATGCAGCCGGCCGCTTATGCGGCCGGTTTGCTTTTGGAGGGTGGAAACGGCGGCCGCGTCAGGCAGGAAAGAACCGGCCCAGTTCGCGCGCGAGTTCGTTGAGCACGCTCATCTCCTGCTGCGTGATCTTGCGCGCGGGCTGCGCGCCGGCCCAGTCGCCGTACAGCAGCGCGACGCTCGTCGTGCCGACGCGCACGGGCAGCAGCACGAACGCGCGCGTGTCGTCGAACGCGTCGAGATACCACGCGGGCAGGCGCTTGAGCATCTTCGGTTCCTGCGCCTGCTCGATGAAGATGCCGACCGAGTTCGAGATCGCGAGATGAAACACGTCCGGCTCGAAGCGCTCGTCGAAGCGCAGCCGGTCGAGCGCCGTATCGACGCCGGGGCCGAAGCCGAGGCGCGCGGCGAACGTGCCGTCGTCGTGACGCACGAACATCACGGTGCGCGTGAACGCAAGGCCGGCCAGCAGGCTTTCCGACGCGAGCGCGAGCACCGGCGTCAGTACGTGCTCGGACGGCAGCGCGCGCAGGTCCGCGAGACCGGCTTCGAGGCATGCCTCGGGCTCGGCCTGCGCGCGCGCGATTGCATCGGCGTTCGCGCGCAGCTCGACGATCTCGCGCATCACGGTGTCGCTCGCTTCCTCGCGCGCGAGCCGCTCGGCGATCTCGACGAGCGCGTCGGGCTCCATGTCGAGCTCGGTGCCGTAGTGCTGCGCGAGCGTCGTGATGCGCGCGTCGCGCTGCGGGCTGGCCGGCATCACGAGCGCGCTCGCGACGTCGGTCGAGCAGCGGCTCACCGCGCGCAGCCAGCGGACGCGGTCGGCCGGGCCGTCTTCGCCCGCATGGCCCGCGTTGCGGTCGTCGTTGTCGTATTCGTCGTCGCGGGCCGCGTGGTGGTCGTCATCGGCCATTCCCGCGCGGATCACGTCGGGCAGCCGCCAGCGCGTGGCCGCCTCGAGCCCGATTTCGTCGAAGCCGACGCCGAGCACGTCGGCGCAGGCGGCCGCTTCGTCGCCGTTCAGTTCGGCCGCGCGCCGGCGGATCCGATCCCATTCGCTGTCGAGATAGCAGACCACGAGCAGCTTGCCGACCTGGCGCATCAGCGTGCAGACGACGGCTTCCTCGCCCGCGCGCAGTTCGGCGCGCTCGGTGAGCTTGCGTGCGACGCAGCCGGACAGCAGCGCCCGGTTCAGTTCGAGCTTCGCGTCGATGCGCCGCGGCGTGCTGTGGTGGAAATGGTCGACGAGCTTCAGCCCGACGACCAGATGGCCGACCGCGTCCATGCCGAGCACCATCAGTGCGCGGGTCACGGTCGTGATGTTGCCGCCGAACGCCATGTACATCGCGGAGTTCGCGAGCCGCAGCACTTTCTGCGTGAGCGCGAAGTCCGACAGGACGACGCGCACGAGCGCGGTGAAGTCGAGGTCGTCGTTCTTCATCGCGGCCATCGTCGCGCGCAGCGATTCCGACAGCAGCGGGAAATCGCCGCGTTCGCTCATCCGGGCCCACAGCTTGTCGATCAATGCGGTGCGGGGCATGTGTTCGGTGATTGACATACGGATCTGTCCGGTTCGCCGCGCGCGTCAGGCGGCGGCGTGCAGGTGCAGCTGGTGCGCCTCGAAGCGCCGTGCGAGCTCCTCGGACGGCAGCGCCTGGCAGACGAGCCAGCCCTGGATATGGTTGCAGCCCATCTCTGTCAGCAGCGCGCGCTGCGCCTCGGTCTCGACGCCTTCGGCGACGAGCTCGAGATCGAGCGTCTGCGCGAGGCCGACCACCGCCGACACGATCGCGCGGTCATTGCGCGACGTCAGCAGGTTCTCGACGAAACTGCGGTCGATCTTCAGCTTCGCGAGCGGGAAGCGCTGCAGGTACGCGAGGCTCGAATAGCCGGTGCCGAAATCGTCGATCGCGAAGCGGATGCCGAGATCGGTCAGCTCCTCGAGCAGCCCCTTCGCATGCGCGGGATCGTGCATCAGCAGGCTTTCGGTGATTTCGAGCACGATGCGGCGCGGGTCGATG
Source organism: Burkholderia sp. YIM B11467 (assembly GCF_052952715.1). Taxonomy (NCBI): domain Bacteria; kingdom Pseudomonadati; phylum Pseudomonadota; class Betaproteobacteria; order Burkholderiales; family Burkholderiaceae; genus Burkholderia; species Burkholderia sp. YIM B11467. The sequence continues at coordinate 40,342 of NZ_JBQVSQ010000003.1, read as the reverse complement.
CCCGTCAGCGCGATCGCCTCGCGCACGCTTTGCGTGAAGCGCGGGTCGCGGAACTGCTGCGGCGACACGTTGACCGCCACGTACTGAAGCGCGAGCCCCTGGCGGTCCCACGCGACGAGCTGCATGCACGCGGCCTTGAGCACCCAGTTGCCGAGGTAGTTGATCAGGCCGGTCGATTCGGCGAGTGGAATGAAGGTTGCCGGCGGCACGAGGCCGTGCACCGGATGGCGCCAGCGGATCAGCGCCTCGACGCCGACCACCGCGCCCGACTGGCTGCGTGTGATCGGCTGGAAATGGAGCGAAAACTCGCCGTTGCGCACCCCGTCGTACAGGTCGGCTTCGAGCTTGAGTCGTTCGGCGTCGGCCGGATCGTCGACGGGCGCATGGAACGCGAGCGCGTTGCCGCCCGATGCCTTCGCCTGCGCGAGCGCGTGGTCGGCGCGACGCAGCAGCGGGCTGTGATGCTGCGCGCGATGCGGCGCGGCACGTTCGTCGGGATAAAGCGCGATGCCGATGCTCGCGGACAGGTGCACGGTCTGCCCCTGGTACACGTAGGGCTCGCGCACCGCGGCCTGCAGCCGGCGTGCGAGCGCATCGGCGGCATTGCTCGCCTGCGTGCGGTTCGCCGCGCCGAGCACGACCGCGAACTTGTCGCTCGCGACGCGCGCGAGCCGTTCGTTCGGCGTGACGAGCGCCTTCAGCCGCTGCGCGGTCTCGCGCAGCAGCGTGTCGCCCGCGTCGTAGCCGAGCGCGCGGTTGATCCGCTGGTAGTCGTCGAGGTCGAGCAGCAGCAGCGCGGCGCAGTTGCCGTCCTCGTCGGCGGTCTGCTGCGCGCGCATCAGCGCCGGCACGAGCGCGGACAGGTTGTCGAGCCCCGTCATCGGATCGTGGTGCATTTCGTACGTCAGGCGCGCCTCGAGCGCGCGCCACGACGACACGTCGAACGCCGCGATCGCGAAGCCGTCGACCCCGTGGTGGCGGCTCTTGAACGCGCGGACCTCGACGTCCAGCGGGTAGGTGAGCGACTTGACGATGCACATTGTCGCCTTCTCGACCTGGCCGGAACGTGAGGCGCGCGCAAGCAGGCCTTCGAGTGCCGAGGTATCCTGTTCAGCGATCAGGTCGCGCAGCGTCAGCGTGTGCAGGTAATCGCGGTGGTAGCCGATGAAGCGCAGGCTCGCGTCGGACACGTACAGAAAGCGCAACTCGCGGTCCACATGGGCGAGGAAGTCCACCGTGCCGACCGTCTGTTCCAGCCAGTTGCGCACGGAGTCGTCGCGACGCGGCGCGCCGGCGCGTGCGGGCATCAGCGCGCCGCCCGACCAGGCGAAGCGGCGCAGCGTATGCAAGGCACTGCGCCAGGAGCCCTTGCGTGACGTCTGTTTCCTGTTGGCTTCCATGTTTCTCGCTGACGTGAAGGGCTGGAACCGGTTGTCCGGAAGGAATAACGGCAGACTGTGCGGAATCTTTAACCGGCCGGGCGCGGATGGCGCTGCCGCCGGGCCGGATTGTACTCGGGGCGTTCGACAGGCGAACGCCAGCGTGGCCTACATCGAGGCTGACTTTATAAGAAATGAGGACGCAGATGAAGCGAAAACTGTTGCTGGGCGCCGTGGCGGCGCTGGTGGCCGGCCATGCGCTGATGGCGCAGGCGGAACTGAAGCCGGGTGCCGCGGCGCCCGATTTCACGACGCAGGCGTCGCTGGGCGGCAAGACTTACACGTACTCGCTCGCGGACGCGCTGAAGCAGGGGCCGGTGGTGCTGTATTTCTACCCGGCCGCGTTCACGAAGGGCTGCACGATCGAGGCGCATGCGTTCGCGGATGCCGTCGACCGTTACAAGGCTTACGGCGCGACGGTGATCGGCGTATCGGCAGACAATATCGACACGCTGACGAAGTTTTCGGTGAGCGAGTGCCGGAGCAAGTTCCCGGTCGCGGCCGACCCGGACGCGAAGATCATCCGTGAATACGACGCGAAGCTGCCGGCGATCGACCGCGCGAACCGCGTGTCGTACGTGATTTCACCAGAAGGGAAGATTCTCTACGAATACACGAGCATGTCGCCCGACAAGCACGTCGAGAACACGCTGGCCGCCGTGAAGGCGTGGACCGACGCGCATCCGAAGCAGTAAGCCCGGCGCTGCCGGCCCGGCCGGCGCCGCCGCCCGGCAGCGCGTGGCGGGCCGCTACGCGCGCAAGGCCTGCTCGATCGGCACGCTGCCGCCGACGAAGCCGATGGTCTTGCGCGAGATGCCGAGCTTGATCGCCTCGATCGCGGCCCATGCCACGTCCTGCCGCGACACCGGCGGCGCGGGGTCGAGCCACGCGTCGGTCAGTGCGATCTTGCCGACACCCGGCCCGTCCGCGAGCGGGCCCGGGCGCAGGATCACGTAGTCGACACCCGACGCGATCACACGGTCGTCGCCTTCGCGCTTCATCTGCGAATAGTGATGCAGCGCGTCCGGGCCGAGTTCGGGCCGGTACGCGGACAGCGAGCTGATTACCACCAGCTTCTGCGCGTTGTAGGCCAGCGCGTAGTCGGCCGCGCGGGCGACCGCGTCGCGGTCGATCTGCTCTTCCTCGGCCGCGCCGTCCGATTCGGCCGAGCCGGCCGCGTAGATCACGTGCGTGATGCCCTGGAATGCGTGCGAGAAATCGTTCGTCAGGTCGGCCTCGACGACCCGTGCGCCGGCCAGCGCATAGCCGTGCCGGCGCACCAGCGCCGTGACCTCGAACTCCGGCTGCTTGAGCAGCAGATCCGCGCAGGCCTGGCCCGTTCGGCCGGTCGCGCCAATCAGCAGTAGCTTCGTCGTCATGAAACCGCTCCTTGCTCGATGCGTCATCCTTCCAGATAGGGACGGACGACCAATAACTCAAGTGTAATGTCGATTTGCCCCGGCGGCGGGTGCGTATTAAGGGGCGCACCGGCTCGGGCGCACCGGCGCGGGCGTCCCGGCGCCGGCATATTGTTGCGACGGCCGTTCACGCCGTCATTCATTCACACGGATTCGGGAATGACGCGCCGACCGGCTATCATGTGCGCGATGCTTTTTTCGCCGCTACGTCATACAACGCGTCGGCCAACCGGTTGGAGTACACATGGCATTACCCCTGGACAACGTCAGCATGGCCGTGTTCTGCGACTTCGAGAACGTCGCGCTCGGCGTGCGCGACGCGAAGTACGAGAAATTCGACATCCAGCCCGTGCTGGAGCGCTTGCTGCTGAAGGGCAGCATCGTCGTGAAGAAGGCCTATTGCGACTGGGATCGCTACAAGGGCTTCAAGGCGTCGATGCACGAGGCGAGCTTCGAGCTGATCGAGATTCCGCACGTGCGCCAGTCGGGCAAGAACTCGGCCGACATCCGGCTCGTCGTGGACGCGCTCGACCTCTGCTACACGAAGTCGCACGTCGATACGTTCGTGATCATCAGCGGCGACTCGGATTTCTCGCCGCTCGTGTCGAAGCTGCGCGAGAACGCGAAGAAGGTGATCGGGGTCGGCGTGAAGAAGTCGACGTCGGATCTGCTGGTCGCGAACTGCGACGAATTCATCTTCTACGACGATCTGGTGCGTGAGCAGCAGCGCGCGCTCGCGAAGCGCGAACAGCAGCGCACGGGCAACAGCCCGGTGAAGCGGCCCGACGAACCGTCGCGCAAGCACGAGATGGACGCACGCAAGGCCGAGGCGATCGCGCTGGCGGTCGAGACGTTCGATGCGCTCGCGTCGGAGCGCGACGACGTTGGCAAGATCTGGGCGTCGGTGCTCAAGAGCGCGATCAAGCGCCGCAAGCCGGATTTCAACGAGTCGTATTACGGGTTCCGCGCGTTCGGCAACCTGCTCGACGAAGCGCAGGCGCGTGGCCTGCTCGAGGTGGGGCGCGACGACAAGTCGGGCGCGTTCGTGTCGCGGGCACGCCAGCAGGCGGCCGCGGATCATGCTGCAACGGCCGGTGACGGCGGCTCAGCCGCGCACCACGGCACGCGCGAGCCGGCGCGGGCCGAGCGCCAGTCGCGACGTCGCGGGCAGCGGGCGGAAGCGGTCGTGCATGAAAGCGTGCAGGTCGAGGCGGAGGCGGAGGAGGTGGCCGTCGCCGAACTCGCCGATGCAGCGGTGCTCGCGCCGGTTGAAACGACCGACGCCACCGAAGCGGCCGATGCGCACGGCGACGCGAAGGATGGCCGCAAGCGCGCACGCAAGAGCGCGGCCAAGAAGGCCGGTGCGAAGAAGGGTGCCGCCGCGAAGAGCGCCGGCCGTCAAGCAGCGGGAAAGCCGGACGACGCCACGCAGGGCGGGGCGAAGCACGGTGAAGGGAAGCACGCGCACGGCAAGCATGCCAACGACACGCATCGCGACGCCGAGCAGCGCGACGAGCGGCACGCTGCGGTGACGCACGCCGAGCCGGCGGCCGCCCGGCCGTCGCATGACGCCGCGCCGGTTGAATCGGCTGTCGAGTCGGTTGCTGAAGCGGCGGTCGACGCGCCCGCCGACGCGAAGCCGAAGAAGCCGGCCCGCAAGGCGGCGCCGCGCGCGCGTCGTCCGCGCAAGACGGCGGCAACTACCGAGTAACGGCGGCCGGCCGGGTGTCGTCCGCAACAGGTCGGCACCCGCGCTGCGCCATACCGGCCGGTGCAACGCCGGCCGGCCTGACGAACTAGCCGTTCAGCACGTACGGCCGGGTCATCACTTCGAGGAAGTGGCCGTCCGGATCGTCGAAATACACGCCGCGGCCGCCGTTGTGGCGGTAGATGTCATCGGGTTGCCGCTTGGCCGGATCGGCCCAGTGCGGCAGTCCGCGCTCGCGAATGCGCGCGATCACGCGATCGAAGCCGGCTTCGTCGGTCAGGAACGCGTAGTGCTGCGACGTGATCTCCCCCGCCGTTTCGTAGAAATCGAGCGACACGCCGTTGTCGAGCGGGACGACCAGCATCGCGCCGAACGGCGTCGGCGGCGGCAATTCCAGCAATTCGGTGAGGAAGCGGCTCGACGCGTGCTTGTCGCGGCACCAGATGATCGTATGGTTGAGCTGGACGTTCATGGTGTGTCCCCGTGAAGGGCACGGCGATAGGTATGGACACACGATAGTCGATCGCCGCGCGCGGTCAAGGCGGGATCGCGCGCAACGCCGTTCGGCGGCCGATGCCGTCGGCAGCGTGGCCGCATCGTTCCCGCGGTGCCGGCCATTCCTCCGCACCGCCCGCCCTTGCTCGCACGGCTTTCGCCCCGAATCGTCAGCGGAAACGATCTGGACGATCGGTGCCTTTTTCTGGAACCAAGGTCATTGGCGTGGCTTTTTGCGCCGCGAAGAATCTCCCTCAATCCATCGCCGTCACCCACCGGGTGGCAAACAGGCGATGCGGAACAAGGGAGGTAGACGATGCGCTTCACGCTGAACGGGCAGCCATTCGATTTCGACGGCGATCTCGACACGCCGCTTCTGTGGGTCATTCGCGACGCGGCGAAACTGACCGGGACCAAATTCGGCTGCGGGATCGGCGCGTGCGGTGCCTGTACCGTGCACCTGGACGGCGAGGCAACGCGTTCGTGCGTGCTGCCGGTCGCGAGTGTCGCGGGCCGGTCGATCACGACGATCGAGGGGCTGTCGCACGATCGCTCGCACCCGGTGCAGCGCGCGTGGATCGAAAAGGACGTACCGCAGTGCGGCTACTGCCAGTCGGGCATGGTGATGGCCGCCGCGGCGCTGCTCGCGCAGCACCGCAAGCCGACCGACGCGCAGATCGACCAGGCCGTCACGAACCTGTGTCGCTGCGCGACCTATCAACGCATCCGCGAGGCGATCCATGTCGCGGCGGGCTGACGCGGTGCGAGCGGCGCGCGTGCCGAACGCGTCGCGGCGGATGTTCCTGAAGAGCGGCGCGGCGCTGGCGGGCAGCCTGTTGCTGCCGCTGTCTATCAGCGACGTCGTGCAGGCGGCCGGCGACGGCGCACGCTTTCGCGAGATCAACGACTGGGTGCGCGTCGATGCCGACGGCAGAACGATCATCGGCCTGTCGCAGGCGGAGGTCGGGCAGGGCGTGTACACCGGGTTGCCGCAGGTGCTGGCCGACGAGATGGATGCAGACTGGCGCAGCGTGACGGTCGAGTTCGTCACCGGGCGCGACGCGTACCGGATCCACGCGGCGAACGAGCCGCCGCAGCAGTTCGTCGGCGCGTCGATGTCGGTGACGATGTTCTACACGCGGCTGCGAATCGCGGGCGCGCAGGCGCGCACGGCGTTCCTGAAGGCGGGCGCTGCGCGGCTCGGCGTGCGTGCGACGCAATGCATGACGCGCGACGGCCGCGTGATCCACCTGCAGAGCGGCCGTTCGCTGTCGTACGGCGCGCTCGTCGACGACGCGGCGAAGCTCCCGCCCGAACCGAATCCTCGCCTGAAGCCCGCCTCCGCGCATACGCTGATCGGCAAGGCGCTGCACAAGCTCGACGTGCCGGCCAAGGTCGACGGCAGCGCGATCTACGGCATCGACGTGCAGGTGCCCGACATGCTGGTCGGCGCACTGACGATGGCGCCGACGCTGAACGGCAAGCCCGTGGCGGTGAAGAACCGCGACGCGGTGCGCGCGATGCCGGGTGTCGTCGACGTCGTGCTCGCGAAGGATGCGGTGATCGTCGTCGCGCAGAGCTACTGGCAGGCGAAGAAGGCTTGTGACGCGGCCGACGTCGCGTGGGATGCGGGCCCGACGGCGGCATTCGACAGCGCGACGATCCTTGCGCAGTGCAAGGGCGCGCTGCAGGCCGCGCACGCGGTCGTCGCGACGACGATCGGCGAGCCCGAACGCCGTCTTGCCGAGGCTGGCACGGTCGTCGAAGCGGATTACCACACGCCGTACATCGTCCACGCGACGATGGAGCCGGTGAACGCGACCGTGCACGTGCGGGCGAACGACATCGAAGTGTGGGGGCCGGTCCAGGGGCAGGACAAGGTGCGCTGGGCGCTGTCGTCGCTGTTCGGCGTGCCGGTGGACCGGGTCGTCGTCAATACGACGTTTCTCGGCGGCAGCTTCGGCCGCAAGTACGTGCCCGACTTCGTCGTGCACGCGGCCGTTGCGTCGAAGGCGGTTGGCCGTCCGGTGAAGGTGATCCGTTCGCGCGAGGACGATATCCGGCACGGCTTCTATCGGCCGTGCGCGTCCGCGCGCCTGCGCGCGGTGCTCGGCAGCGACGGGCTGCCGGTCGCGCTGCATGCGCGCGTCGCCGGGCATTCGCTATATGCGTCGATCAAGCGCGACATGTACGAGAAGGCCGGCGGCTGGGACGAGACGATGCTCGACGGTCTCTACGACCTCTGCTACGACGTGCCGAACCTGCTCGTCGATTCGGTCACGGTGATGCAGCCGATCCCGGTCAGCTTCATGCGCAGCGTCGGCAGCACGTCGAGCGTGTTCTTCCTCGAAAGCTTCGTGAACGAACTCGCGCACACCGCGCAGGCCGACCCGGTGCAATACCGGCGCGCGCTGCTCAGGCACGACCCGCTCGCGCTACGCGTGCTCGATGCGACGGCCGCGCGCGCGAACTGGTTCGGTCGCGCGCCGGCGGGCGTGTCGCGCGGTGTCGCGTATTCGCTGTACACCGGGCGCGGCGGCGCGTTCAGCACCTACGTCGCGACGATCGCGGACGTGCGCGTGACGGGCGGCAAGGTGAGGCTCGAGCGGATCGTGTGCGGCATCGACTGCGGCCGCCCGATCAATCCGCTGCTGATCCGCGAGATGGTCGAAGGCGGGATCGGGTTCGCGCTGACCAACACGTTCCGCAGCGAAATCACGTTCGAGCACGGTGCGGTCGTGCAGGGGAATTTTGCCGACTACCCGCTGCTGGGCCTGGCCGACATACCGAAGGTCGAGGTCGTGATCGTCGACAGCGACCGCGAACCGCAGGGCTGCGGCGAGGTTGCGCTGCCGCCGGTCGCGCCTGCGGTTGCCGACGCGATCTGGCGCGCGACGGGCGAGCGCCCGCGTTCGATGCCGTTTTCTGTTCCGCTCGCGTCCTGAGCGGCCCGTTTCTCCACTCATCCGGTCATCACCATGTTTCGAGCTCAATTACGGGCCGTCTCCGTCATCGCTTCGTGCGCGACGATCCTCGCGACAGCGGCCGTCGCGGCGCCTCCGGCCGACGGCACGCTCGCCCGGCAACTTGCCGAGCGCCGTGCGTGCCTGGGCTGCCACGCGATCGACCGCAAGCTGGTCGGCCCCGCCTATCGCGAGGTCGCGGCGCGCTACGCGAACGACCCCGGCGCGGCCGACAAGCTTGCATTGCACATCCGCAACGGCAGTGCCGGCGCATGGGGCGCGGTGCCGATGCCGCCGAACCGCATCGACGCCGGCGACGCGAGGTTGCTCGCCGACTGGATCCTGGCCGGCGCGCATACGCCGTAACGACGGTTTGCGCCGGCGCATGCAGGGCCGGCGCGAACCGGGCAGCACGGCAGTCCGGGGTTGTCAGGAAACGGGCTGCCGATCGATATCAAGCATAACTACACGATAGGTCTGGAGACTTCCATGAAACAGTTCCGCACGGCCGCCACGGCCGTTTCGTTCGCGGCGGCCGCCGTCGCGGCGCCGCACGCGTATGCGCAAAGCAGCGTGACGCTGTACGGCATCGTCGACACCGGCGTGCAGTACTACAACCATGCGGCAGGTGGCGGATCGGTCGCCGGCATGCCGTCGCTGACGGGCGAGGTACCGTCGCGCTTCGGCCTGCGCGGCGTCGAGGATCTCGGCGGCGGCTATCGCGCGTTCTTCGTGCTCGAGAGCGGTTTCGCGATGAATTCCGGAGCGCTGAACTACGGCGGCCGGATGTTCGGCCGGCAGGCGAACGTCGGCATCGATTCCCCGTACGGGGCTGTCACGCTCGGGCGGCAGATGAACATGTCGATGCTCGTGCTGCTCAACGCGGACGTAATCGGTCCGTCGATCCATTCGATGGCGAGCTTCGACAGCTACCTGCCGAACGCGCGCAGCGACAACGCGCTCGGTTATCTCGGCCACTTCGGCGGGGTGACGGTCGGCGGTACCTACAGCACGGGCCGCGACGGCGCGGGCCCGGCCGGCCCGTCGGCGACGAACTGCGCGGGCAACGTGCCGGGCGACCCCGTCGCATGCCGGCAATACACGATGATGGTCGCGTACGACGCAGCGCAGTTCGGGGCAGCCGCGTCCTACGACGTCATGCATGGCGGCACCGGCGCGTCGGTGCCGCTGTCGAGCCCCGGGTACACGGATACGCGCACCATCGTCGACGCATACGTGAAGTTCGGCGCCGCGAAGCTCGGCGCGGGATGGATTCGCCGCAACACGGCGGCCGCGAGCCACGCCCAGTCCGACATCTTCTTCGCCGGCGGCACGTACGCCGCGACGCCGGCGCTATCATTCGACGCACAGGCGCTGCGCTACCTGCTGCGCGGCCACTACGATTCGAACCTGTTCGTGGCGCGCGCGAATTACCTGCTTTCCAAGCGCACGATGTTGTACACGTCGGTCGGCTACATGACGAACAGCGCGCTCGGCACGTCGTCGGTCGCGGCGGGCGGCACCGTCGGCGCGGGGCAGAACCAGGTCGGCGTGATGGCCGGCATCCAGCAGCGCTTCTGACGCGGCGCCGCGCACCACGGAGACATCGACGATGGCGACCGATCTTCTCAGCGACGTACTCACGGACCTGCGGGCCGACGCGGTCGTGACGGGACGCTTCACGTTGAGCGCGCCGTGGGCGATCCGCAAGCCGGCCGTCGCGGGCGCGCCGTTTCGCACTTGCGCGGGCAATCCGTTCTTCCTGTCGATCGACGGCGTGGCACCCGTGCACATCGAGCCGGGCGACTTCGTGCTGCTGCCGCACGGCGACGAGCACGTGATGGCGTCGTCGCTCGACGAGCCGCCCGTGCCGTTCGATATGTTGATGGCCGACAAGGGGATTCGCCCGCGCTTCGATACGCCGCTCGAATTCGTCGCGGGCGGCGGCGGCGCGACGAGCGAGCTCTACACCGGCATCGTCGTATATCGCGACATCGTGCGCAGCCCGCTGTTCTCCGTGCTGCCGCCGCTGATCCACGTGCGCGCGAACGACGCGGCCGTCGCGCCGTGGCTCGCGAGCACGCTGCAGAGCTTCATCGAGGAATCGATGGCGTGCCAGCCCGGCTGGGCGGTCGCCGCGACCCGTCTCGCGGACGTGCTGTTCGTGCAACTGCTGCGTGCGCATCTGCAGTCGTCGGCCAATCACACGGGCTGGCTGCGCGGCCTGACCGATCCGCAGATCGGCCGGGCGATGGCGCTGATGCATCGCGACCCGTGCCGCGACTGGCATCTGGCGAGCCTCGCGGCCGAGGCCGGCATGTCGCGCTCGCGCTTTTGCGCGCGTTTCGCCGAACTGGTCGGGGAAACGCCGATCGTCCACCTGACCGCGTACCGGATGTATCTCGCGAGCGGCGATCTTGCGCAGGGCAAGCGTCGGCTGATCGAGATCGCCGAGCGGGTCGGCTATACGTCCGAGAAAGCATTCGCGCGGGCGTTTCACCGCTGGTCGGGCATGGCCCCGCGCCGGTATGCACGCAATGCGCAGGATCTGTATGACCTTGCACGGCATGGATGACGGCGCGCCGCGCTATCGGGTGCCGGCGCTTGAACGTGGGCTGGCGATTCTCGAGATGCTGGCGGCCGGGCAGCCGCCCGCGACCTGCGCCGAACTCGCGGTGCGGCTGGGCGCACCGCGCAATTCGGTTGCACGGTTGCTGAAAACGCTCGTTCGGCAGGATTTTCTCGTGGTCGACGTGCGTGGTCGCTATCGGCCGGGAACCGCGGTCGCGCGCGTCGCCGCGGCTTATGTCGGTGCCCGGGCGGAAGTCGTGCACGCTCGGCCCGTGTTGCGGGCGCTATGCGAGCGTAGCGGTTTGGCCGCGCAACTGCTTCGGCGCGACGGCGCGGAGGCCGTCGTTCTCGCGCAGGCGGTGCCTGATGCGTCCGGGTGCCTCGTCGCGCGCATTGGCGCGCGCTTCGTCGGGCGACCCGCTGAAGCGGGAGACGTTGCGCGCGTCGGTGCGCATGAGGTCTGGCGGCTCGGCGGGCATGCGGTGCCGCAGCAGGGGACCGGCATCGTCGCGATGCCGGTCGATGCGGCGGGGCCGCTTGCGATCGGCGTCGCGCTCGGCGACCCGGACGACGCGCGACGGCAACAGGTGCTCGGGATGATCGACGACGCGACGCGGCAGTTGTCGTGCGCGCTGGCCGGGCTCGCGGAGCGAGGCTGATCGCGCGTTTGCGGCGATGCGCGCCGCAGGGTCGGCGCCACGGCGCGCGGAGCATCGCAGGCTTGCCGCCGTTTGCCCAGGGCTTCGCGGCGGTGCCGGCCGGCACGCGGGGCGGAACAACCCACCCCGTTCGCGCTGCCCCGGCCCGGCGTTCGACGCCGCGCCATCACTCCCCGGCGACCGCCGGCCCGCCGGAATTCCCGCGGCGGTTGCGGCGCTTCTCCGCCCGCACGCGCAGCCGGTCCATGTACAGATAAACGACCGGCGTCGTATAGAGCGTCAGCACCTGCGACACGATCAGGCCGCCGGCGATCGCGATCCCGAGCGGCGCGCGCAGCTCGGCGCCGTCGCCGCTGCCGAACGCGAGCGGCAGCGCACCGAGCAGCGCGGCCATCGTCGTCATCATGATCGGGCGGAAGCGCAGCAGGCACGCCTCGTGGATCGCGTCGAACGACGACTTCTGGTTGTTGCGCGTCTGGTCGATCGCGAAGTCGACCATCATGATCGCGTTCTTCTTCACGATGCCGATCAGCAGGATCACGCCGATCAGCGCGATGATGCTGAACTCGGTCTTGAACAGCAGCAGCGCGAGCAGCGCACCGACACCGGCCGACGGCAGCGTCGACAGGATCGTGATCGGGTGGATGTAGCTCTCGTACAGGATCCCGAGCACGATATACACGGCCAGCAGCGCGGCGAGGATCAGGATCGGCTGGTTGTCCAGCGACTGCTGGAACGCCTGCGCGGTGCCCTGGAAGCTGCCGACGATCGTCGGCGGGACGCCGAGCTGCGCCATCGTCTGGTAGATCACCTGGGTCGCCTGCGACAGCGACACGCCCGGCGGCAGGTTGAACGAGATCGTCGTCGCGACGAACAGGCCCTGGTGGTTGACCGACAGCGGCGTCGTGCTCGGCCCGAACGTGGCAATCGCCGACAGCGGGATCATCGTCGATTTCGACGTCGACACCGATGCGCCCGACGACGCGCTCGACTTGCCGCTGGCCGCGATCGCGTTCAGCGCCTGGTTGCGCGCGGAATCGGACGCGATCGCCGCAGCGCTCTGCGTGGCCGTGCCGGCGCTCGACGTGCCGGCCGACGTCGCGACGTAGGTGCCGGCCGCCGCGTTGGTGGTCTGCGAGCCGTTCGCGCTGCCGCCCGACGTGCTGACCCACACCTGGTTCAGCATCTCGGGGCTCTGCCAGTATTTCGGCGCGACTTCCATCACGACGTGGTACTGGTTCAGCGGGTTGTAGATCGTCGAGACCTGGCGCTGGCCGAACGCGTCGTACAGCGTGTTGTCGATCTGCGCGGGCTTGATGCCGAACCGCGCGGCCGTCGCGCGGTCGATCGTCACCATCGCCTCGAGGCCGCCTTGCTGCTGGTCGGAGTTCACGTCGGTCAGCTCGGGGCGCTTCTGCAGCGCCTCGGTCAGGATCGGCCCCCACTTGTACAGGTCGGCGCTCGAATCGCCGAGCAGCGTGAACTGGTACTGCGCGTTGCTCTGCCGGCCGCCGACGCGGATGTCCTGCGCGGCCTGCAGGAACGTGCGCGCGCCCGCGACGTCCGACAGCGGCGGGCGCAGCTGCTGGATCACCTGGTCGGCCGTCAGCTTGCGCTCGGTGCGATCCTTCAGCGTGACGAACATGAAGCCGGAGTTGGTCTGCGTGCCGCCGGTGAAACCCGCGACGCTCTTCACGTTCGGGTTGCTCTGCACGATCCGCATCATCTCGGAGAACTTCAGCTTCATCGCCTGGAACGACGTCGACTGGTCGGCCTGGATGCCGCCGATCATCAGCCCGGTGTCCTGCTGCGGGAAGAAGCCCTTCGGCACGACGATGTACAGGTAGACATTCAGCCCGATCGTGGCGAACAGGGTCATCAGGATCAGCAGCGGCCGGCGCAGCGCCCACGACAGCGAGCGCTCGTAGCCGCGCTGCATGCGCGCGAAGCAGCGCTCGAGGAAGCGCGCGAAGCGGCCTTCGGTTTGCGGGTCGTGCGATTCGGCCAGCAGGCGTGCGCACATCATCGGCGTGACGGTGAGCGACACCGCGAGCGACACGGCGATCGCGAGCGACAGCGTCAGCGCGAACTCGCGGAACAGGCGCCCGACGATGCCGCCCATCAGCAGGATCGGCAGGAACACCGCGACGAGCGAGATGCTCATCGACAACACGGTGAAGCCGACTTCGCGCGCGCCGTCGAACGCGGCCTGCATCCGTGACTTGCCGTTCTCGATGTGCCGCGAGATGTTCTCGAGCACGACGATCGCATCGTCGACGACGAAGCCGGTCGCGACGATCAGCGCCATCAGCGACAGGTTGTCGATCGAGAAGCCGAGCAGGTACATCGCGCCGAACGTGCCGATGATCGAGATCGGCACCGCGACGCTCGGGATCAGCGTCGCGCGCCAGTTGCGCAGGAACAGGAACACGACCATCACGACGAGGCTGATCGCGATCAGCAGCGTGTGCTCGGTGTCCTTCAGCGACGCGCGGATCGTCGTCGAGCGGTCGAGCACGGGCGTGACCGTGATGTCGGCCGGCAGCGACGCGGTGAGTTGCGGCAGCGCCGCGCGCACGCGGTCGATCGTCTCGATGATGTTCGCGCCGGGCGAGCGGTAGAGGATCACGAGCACCGCGCGCTTGCCGTTCGACAAACCGAGGTTGCGCAGGTCCTCGACCGAATCGACGACGTCGGACAGGTCGGACAGGCGCACGGCCGCGCCGTTGCGGTAGGCGACCACGAGGTCGCGGTATTGCGACGCCTCGGAAGCCTGGTCGTTCGTATAGAGCTGGTAGCGCTGCGGGCCGAATTCGATCGCGCCCTTCGGCGCGTTGGCGTTCGCGGACGCGAGCGCCGCGCGCACGTCCTCGAGGCCGATCCCGTAGTGGAACAGCGCCTGCGGTTCGAGCTCGACGCGCACGGCCGGGTTCGCGGACCCGCTTACCGAGACCTGGCCGATCCCGTCGATCTGCGACAGCGACTGCTGCAGCACCGTCGACGCGGCGTCGTACAGTTTCGCGGGCGACGAGGTTTCCGACGTCAGCGACACGATCATGATCGGCGAGTCGGCCGGGTTGACCTTGCGGTAGGTCGGGTTGCTCTTCAGCGCGGCGGGCAGGTCGGCGCGCGCCGCGTTGATCGCGGCCTGCACGTCGCGCGCGGCGCCGTCGATGTCGCGGTTCAGGCCGAACTGCAGGATGATCCGCGCATTGCCGACGGTGCTCGTCGACGTCATCTCGGAGACGTCGGCGATCGAGCCGAGGTGCCGTTCGAGCGGGCTCGTCACGCTGGTCGCGACGGTCTCGGGGCTTGCGCCCGGCAGCGACGCCTGCACCGAGATGGTCGGGAAGTCGACCTGCGGCAGCGGCGACACCGGCAGCTTGATGAACGCGAACAGGCCCGCGAGCGCGACGCCGATCGCGAGCAGCGTCGTCGCGACGGGGCGGGTGATGAAGGGGCGCGACAGGTTCATGTCGGCACTCGCTGGGCCGCCGCGTGTTCCGACGGATGCGTTTTCGGGAGATGGGGGGGCTGCGCCCCCCCACGCGAACGAAGTGAGCGTGGGGGTCGTTTCATTTACGCATCCGTGCGCTTGCCGGCATCGGGGCCGTGGCGTTCGAACCAGCCGCGCACGCGGCGCGCGAGCGAGTCGAAGCCGAGGTAGATCACGGGTGTCGTGAACAGCGTCAGCACCTGCGACACGATCAGGCCGCCGGCGATCGCGATCCCGAGCGGCTGGCGCAGCTCGGAGCCCGCGCCGGAGCCGACGATCAGCGGCACCGCGCCGAGCAGCGCGGCGAGCGTCGTCATCAGGATCGGCCGGAAGCGCAGCAGGCACGCCTGGTAGATCGCCTCGCGCGGCGGCTTGCCTTCGACGCGTTCGGCTTCGAGCGCGAAGTCGATCATCATGATCGCGTTCTTCTTCACGATACCGATCAGCAGCACGATGCCGATGATCCCGATGATGTCGAGATCGTGCCCGGTGATCATCAGCGCGAGCAGCGCGCCGACACCGGCCGACGGCAGCGTCGACAGGATCGTGATCGGGTGGATGTAGCTCTCGTACAGCACGCCGAGCACGATGTACATCGTGATGACCGCCGCGAGGATCAGGAACAGCTGGTTCGACAGCGATGCCTGGAACGCGAGCGCCGCACCCTGGAAGCGCGTCTGGAACGACGGGGGCAGGGCGATGTCCTTCTCGGCGGCATCGATCGCCTTGACGGCCTCGCCGAGCGACGCGCCGGCCGCGAGGTTGAACGAGATCGTCGTCGACGGGAACTGCGACAGGTGCGCGACGAGCAGCGGCGACGGCCGCTCGTGGAACGCCGCGATCGACGACAGCGGCACCTGGCCGCCGCCGGCCGATGGCAGGTAGATGTCGTTCAGCGATTGCGCGTAGTGCTGCTCCTTCGGTTCGGACTCGAGAATCACGCGGTACTGGTTCGACTGCGTGAAGATCGTCGACACGATGCGCTGGCCGAACGCGTCGTACAGCGCGTTGTCGACGGTTGCCGGCGTGACGCCGAAGCGCGCGGCGCTCGCGCGGTCGATCTCGATGTAGACGGACTGGCCGTTGCTCTGCAGGTCGGTCGCGACGTCGGCGAGCGACGGCTCCTGCTGCAGCCGCGCGACGAGCTTCGGCACCCAGGTCGCGAATTCGTCCGGGTTCGGGCTCGTCAGCATGAACTGGTACTGCGTCGGGCTGACGGTCGAGTCGATCGTCAGATCCTGCACCGACTGCATGAACAGCGAGATGCCCGTGATGTTCGCGACGCGGTGCTGCAGGTCGCGGATGATCTGCGCAGCGGTTTCGGAGCGTTCGTCACGCGCCTTCAGGTTGATCAGCATCCGGCCGCTGTTCAGCGTGATGTTGCTGCCGTCGACGCCGATGAACGACGTGAGGCTGTCGACGTTCGGATCCTTCAGGATCTCGGCCGCGAGCGCCTGCTGGCGTTCGGCCATCGCGCCGTACGAGATCGACTGCGGCGCCTGCGTGATCGCCTGGATCACGCCCGTATCCTGCGCGGGGAAGAAGCCCTTCGGCACGTACACGTACAGCAGCCCGGTCAGCACGAGCGTCAGCACGGCGACCACGAGCGTCGAGCCCTGGCGGTTCAGCACCCATTCGAGCGCGACCCCGTAGCGCGCGATCACCCAGTCGATCGCGCGGTGCACGCGCGCCTCGAAGCGGTGGCTCTCGGGCGGCGGCGAATGGCGCAGCAGCTTCGCGCACATCATCGGCACGAGCGTGAGCGACACGATCGCGGAGATCACGATCGTCACCGCGAGCGTGATCGCGAACTCATGGAACAGGCGCCCGACCACGTCGCCCATGAACAGCAGCGGGATCAGCACCGCGATCAGCGACACCGTCAGCGAGATGATCGTGAAGCCGATCTGCTTCGAGCCCTTCAGCGCGGCCTCGAGCCCCGATTCGCCTTCCTCGACGTAGCGCGCGATGTTCTCGATCATCACGATCGCATCGTCGACGACGAAGCCGGTCGCGATGGTGAGCGCCATCAGCGACAGGTTGTTCAGCGAGAAGCCGGCCATGTACATCACCGCGAGCGTGCCGATCAGCGACAGCGGCACCGACAGGCTCGGGATGATGGTGGCGTAGATGTTCGCGAGGAACAGGTACATCACGAGCACGACGAGCCCGACCGCGAGCAGCAGCTCGAACTGCACGTCGCGCACGGCCGCGCGGATCATCGTCGTGCGGTCGGTGACGATCTGCACGTCGAGCGCGGCCGGCAGCGTTTCCTGCAGCTTCGGCAACTGCGCCTTGATCGCGTCGACCGTCTGGATCACGTTCGCGCCCGGCTGGCGCTGCACGTTCAGGATGATCGCGGGCTCCGAATTCACCCACGCGCCGAGCTTGGTGTTCTCCGAGCCGGCGACGACCGTCGCGACGTCGGTGAGCATCACCGGGCGGCCGTTCTTGTAGGCGACCACGGCGCTGTTGTACTGGTCGGCGCTCGTGAGCTGGTCGTTCGCGTTGATCGTGTACGCGCGCGTCGGGCCGTCGAAGTTGCCCTTCGGCGTGTTCACGTTCAGGTTCGAGATCGTCGTGCGGAGATCATCGAGGTTCATCCCGTACTGCGCGAGCGCGGTCGGGTTCGCCTGGATGCGCACAGCCGGGCGGTTGCCGCCCGACAGGCTGACAAGGCCGACGCCGGCGATCTGCGAGATCTTCATCGCGAGGCGCGTGTCCGCCAGATCCTGTACCTGCGTGAGCGGCAGCGTCTTCGACGTGACGGCGAGCGTGATCACCGGCGCGTCGGCCGGGTTGACCTTCGCGTAGATCGGTGGGGCAGGGAGGTCGGACGGCAGCAGGTTGCCGGCCGCGTTGATCGCGGCCTGCACTTCCTGTTCGGCGATATCGAGCGGCAGGTCGAGCGAGAACTGCAGCGTGATCACCGACGCGCCGGCCGAGCTTTGCGACGACATCTGGTTCAGCGACGGCATCTGCCCGAACTGCCGTTCGAGCGGCGCGGTGACCGACGAGGTCATCACCTCCGGGCTCGCGCCCGGGTAGAAGGTCTGGACCTGGATGGTCGGATAGTCGACCTCGGGCAGCGCGGCGAGCGGCAGGAAACGTAGTGCGACGAGACCGGCCAGCATGATCGCCGCCATCAGGAGGGCGGTGCCGACCGGCCGGAGAATGAAGAGGCGGGATGGATTCATCGAGCGGCCCGCGCGTTATTGGGCCGCTGCTTGCGACGCACCGTGCTTGTGTCCGCCGCGATGGCCGTCCGCGCCCGATGCACCCGACGCCGCACCGGCGCCGTGTGCGCCTGACGCGCCTTTCGGCTTGTCGGCCGGAATCGAGATCGTCGCGCCTTCGCGCAGGCGGTCGGAACCGTCGGTCACCACGCGCTCGCCGAGCGCGATGCCGCTGACGATGCTCGTGCGTTCGCCGTCGACCGGGCCGGGCGTGACCTTGCGTACCGTTACCGTGTTGTCGGGTTTCACGACGTAGACGAACTGGCCGATCGAGCCTGTCAGCACCGCGGACGTCGGTACGATCGTCGCATTGCGCATCACGTCGACGAGCAGCCGCGTGTTCACGAACTGATTCGGGAACAGCATGCCTTCCTTGTTATCGAAGTTCGCGCGCAGCTTGACCGTGCCCGTGCTCGTGTCGATCTGGTTGTCGAGCGTCGCGAGCGAGCCCGTCTCGAGCGGCACGGTGTTGTTGCGGTTGTACGCGGTGACCGACAGCTTCTGGCCCGCGTTCACCTGCTTGATGATCTGCGGCAGGTTGTCTTCCGACGTCGTGAAGATCACGCTCATCGGCTGCAGCTGCGTGATCACGACGATGCCGTTGCTGTCGCCCGGCGTCACGTAGTTGCCGGGGTCGACCTGGCGCAGGCCGACGCGGCCCGACACGGGCGCCGTGATGCGTGCATACGTGAGGTTCAGCTTCGCGGAATCGATCGCGGCCTGGTCGGTCTTCACCGCCCCTTCGTATTGCTTGACGAGCGATGCCTGCGTATCGACGGTTTGCGATGCGATCGAATCCTGCGACAGCAGCGTCTGGTAGCGCTTCAGGTCGAGGCGGGCCGTCGCGAGCAACGCCGAGTCGCGCGCGTGCGTGCCTTCGGCGTTCTCGAGCGACACCTGGTACGGACGCGGGTCGATCTGCGCGAGCACGTCGCCTTTCTTGACGATCTGGCCTTCCTGGAACGCGACCGACTGCAGGTAGCCCGACAGCTGCGTCTTGACCGTCACGTTCGCGAGCGGCGTCACGGTGCCGAGCGCGGACAGCACGATCGGCATCTCGCCCTGCGTCGCGGTCGCGACCGACACGGGCTGCGGCAGGTTCGCCATCGCGGCGGGGCCGCCACGGCTGTGACGCGCGCCACCGCCGCTGCTCGCCCCCTGGGCCGCGCTGCCGCCCGCGGCGGCGGCGGGCGTGCGGTTCCACGGATGCCACCACAGCAGGCCGCCGATGACGACGACCGCGATCGTCCCGACCAGCAGCGTGCGGCGCGGACGTCGTGCAGCGGGTGCGGCAGGATCCTTCGAAGGGGGCGTGGGCTTTTGTTCGTTATCCATCGTTTCTGTCAGGAAGACGGCGCGGGGTGCCGGGAAGCGGACTGCTTGCTGGGCTGCGCGTGGGCATGCGGTGTCGGGAGGGCCGGCTCGGTCCGGGGCCCCGCCGACCCGCGCGGGAAAAGAGCGGTGCGCACCGCGAATGCGGCGCGACGATGGGCATGATCCTACGTGCCGTCCCCGTTACAGTCCAGTGGTCTATCTTTCAACGGGTTACGGTCGTT
This sequence comes from Burkholderia sp. YIM B11467, assembly GCF_052952715.1. NCBI lineage: Bacteria > Pseudomonadati > Pseudomonadota > Betaproteobacteria > Burkholderiales > Burkholderiaceae > Burkholderia > Burkholderia sp. YIM B11467. The sequence continues at coordinate 20,801 of NZ_JBQVSQ010000003.1, read as the reverse complement.
ACAGAACACGGCAGAACGATGACGAATCGATTACATGCTGACGCGCCGGGCCGGTGCGCCGCCGATCTCGCGCGTGATTTTCGCGATGCATTCGTGCAGCGCGGGCACCACGTGTTCCTGCAGCCATTCGGGCGGGCACTGATGCGACGCGCCACCGCAATTCACCGAATAGCGCTGGCCCGACGGGCCGACGAAACCGGCCGCGACCGCATTCAGGCCCTCGCGCCATTCGCCGATCGCGATCGCGTGACCCTCGCGCATCGCGTCGTCCAGCGCGGGGTTCAGGCGCGCGGACACATGCGGCCAGTCGTCGCCCGCCGTGGTGCGCAGCGAGTCGAGCAGCAGGCGGCGTTCGTCGTCCTCGAGTGCGGCGAGATACGCGCGGCCCACCGCCGTGCGCGCGATGTCCATCCGCGAGCCGATCTCGAGGCGCGTGACGAGCACGGCCGAGCGCGGCCGGATCACGTCGATCGCGACCATGTCGAGCCGGTCGCGTACCGCGAGGTGCACGGACAGCGACGTGCGTTCGGCCAGCTCGATCATGAACGGCCGCGACCGCGCGCGGATGTCGAAGTTGCGCAGGAAGCCGTGGCTCAGCTCGAGCACCGACGCGGTGAGCACGAAGCGCTCGCTGTCGGGCAGCTGGAACAGGAAGCCGGCGCTGACGAGCGTCGCGGTGATGCGCGACACGGTCGGCTTCGGGATGCCGGTCAATTCGGTCAGTTCGCGGTTGCTGACGGGGGCGTCGGCAGCCGCGATGCGGCGCAGCACGGCGAGGCCGCGGGCGAGCGCGGTGATCTCGTCGGGCGACGATTCGCGTTCTCGGGATACAGGCGGGGTTACAGTGGTCGACACGAGGGATTCTCTCTAATTCCGAAACTCGATTTCAATTTTGTTGGTATTGTAGGACTATTGTCAAAAGATGCATGTTCCATGGGCAAACCGGTCATTGGATGAGATTTTACGGGTTCACCCTTGGTTTATTAGGAAAACGCTCAAATGAGCATTGCCGGAAAGTACATGAACCGGTGCAAATACCGCTTGACTTGTCGGGCGGAAACGGAAAGAATGTCTCACGTTTTCGAAACATCGTTTCAAGAGTTTAACCGGCAACGATGTTTCGCGCAGTCTCTCAGGTTCTAGCACGGCCCTCGGAATGGCTAGAACTTTTTTAGCGCCACGGTCTCCGTGGCGCTTTTTTTTGCCCGTTGTTCGGTGAAAGTCCAGCCGGCCGGGATCGAAAGAATACCGTTCCACGGCAGCGAAGTCCGCGCCGTTCGACGCGCCCGACATTGCCCGGCCCATGATTTTAATTAATTTCGGCTATCGGGACGATTTCCACAATACGCCGTCGATCTTCCTTCCCTCGGCACTGCGCGTGCCAGTCCGTCGGCGGGCGGCGTGGACAACGGCTGTCGTGACTCCCGCCATGTTCCGTCGCACGCTGCTGTGACCCGGTCCGAGCGCTTGTCGCCCGATGATCCGTCGCGCGGCACGCCCACCGATCGCGGGTCCGCCAGGTAGCCCCGATCCGTCCGGATCCGCCCGCTGCGCCGGCGCACGACGCCGGTCCGCCGCACGCCCGACTGGCGCCGGCCGGGCGCGACCAGCGGGCCTCGCACCCGCCGCCGTACCGAGCATGACACCCCCGCTCGCCGGGGCCCCCCTACGCAAAAGTAGGGGGGTGCCCCATGCCGGGCCGACGCGTCCATCTGCAGAATCCAGATACGGGTCAGTGCGATAACGTCGCCAGCCCGCGTCCGCAGCAGAGCATGACGTCCAGCGCGTATCGCTGGTTGACCCCTAGGATGGAGGTCATATGTTCAGTACCCGCGCGTATTGCAGCAGTGTGGCGGCACTGTTGCTCCTCCTGTGCGCCGTTCCTTCGTTTGCCCAGTCGTTTCGTGTTCAGTGCCCGCCCACCACGCCGTCCCATCCGACCGCGCTGGCGCCAGGCGTCGGCGAGCCCGCCTACACGCAGCCGTCCTATACGGGCCAGGGTTCCACGTCGACCGGCGCCGTGAACGGTGCGATCAAGTGCCAGCAGATCTCGGGCGGCGACGGTTACGCCACGATGGCCAACGGCGTGCAGACCTACCTGTTCGCGTTCGGCCCGCTGTCCGGGCTCGCGGACATCAAGGCCGGCCTGCCCGGCACGCAGCTCGCGTCGGTGTTCAACACCGTCGGCGACCCCAGAACCGACCCGACCTACAACGGCGCGGTCGGCCTGGCCCCCGATCCGGATGCGGGCGGCGCGCTGACCGGCCACGTCGACCCGCGCCCGATCATGGACATCGGCGTGATGAACGGTAACCAGCCGGCGCCGATGATGGCGATCGACGAGGACGACGAGTTTTTCCTCACGCTCACGAACGTCGGGATGATCATGCGCCCGGACCTGTTCGAAAAGCACACGGTGCACTTCCACGGCTATCCGAACGCGTCGTCGTTCTATGACGGCGTGCCCGATGCGTCGGTCGCGATCAACATCGGCGCGAGCTTCACCTACTATTATCTCGCGCCGGATGCGGGCACCTACTTCTGGCACTGCCACATCACACCGCCGGAACACCTGCAGATGGGCATGGTCGGCCAGATCTACGTGCGGCCGCGCCAGGACCGCGTGCCCGCGGGCGTGTCGCTGTACGAATCGCTGGTCACCCAGCAGTCCGACCTGCGCACGCGCTGCGGCAACGACATCCTCTGCTCGACGCCGCTACCGAAGCAGGACACCGGGCTCGTGCGCGCGGCCAACCCCGCCATTCCGCCGACCACGCCGGCGACGCTGTCGCTGTACGCGTACAACGATGGCGACGGCTCGACCGCGTATGACGTCGAGTATCCGATCCAGATCCACGGCTTCGATCCGAATTTCCACTTCGTCGGCATGACGTTCAATCCTGAGCCGTTCACCGACATGAAGGACAAGTTCTTCCTGCTGAATGGCCGCAGCTATCCGGACACGGTGACCGAAGGGGCGATGTCGACGCCCGCGTCGGACAGCTCGATGCACCCGTCGCAGCCGTTGTCGACGCTGATCAACATCCCGGCCGGCGGCCGGGCGCTGCTGCGGATCTCGGATCTCGACGTGACCGAATACCAGACGCTGGCATCGCTCGGGATTCCGATGCACGTGGTCGCGATCAATGCCCGCATGCTGCGCGACATGGCCGGCAACAACATGGCCTACGACACGAATTCGATCACGCTCGGTGGCGGCGAGTCGCTCGACCTGATTCTCGACGCCAGCGACAAGTCGAAATACCACTCGGGCCAGATTTTCTATCTGTACACGCCGAACCTCGATCACCTGTCGAACGATCAGGAGAATTTCGGCGGCCTGATGACCGAGGTTCACATCTGCAGTGCGGTGGATCCGATCACGAAGCATTGCACTCTTTGATGACCTGGGCCTGCCCGAGTCGTCGGGCAGGCCCGGCCGGGAAGTCCTGCACTGAGGAGAAAAGCCGTGGGACACATCACTCACCATGCGTGGACCGCGACGCTCGCCCGCCTTGGACGGCTCGCCCGCGTCGGCGTCGCGACGCTCGCCGCGTTGCTGTCGATGCACGCGCAAGCTGCGGCGCCGGGCATTACCGGCAAGGTATTCAACCTCACTGCCCAGGAGGCGCGCATCACCCAGCCCGATGGCACGAGCGTCTATTCGTGGGGCTACGGCTGCGCGGCGACCAGCGCGACGCCGCTCGTGTTCTCGCCGGCGACGATTACCGGCGCGACCTGTCCGACGATGCAGATTCCCGGTCCGACGCTGATCGTCAGGCAGGGCGACATCATCACCGTGACGCTCACCAACAACCTGCCGGCGGCGGCCGGCAACACGTCGATGCTGTTTCCCGGCTTCGTCGTGTGCACGGGCACCCTGAGCCCGGACGGCAAGACCTGCACCGGCACCTCCGGCGTTGCCGGGCTGCTGGCGCAGGAAGCGCAGCACGGCGCGACGGTGACCTACACGTTCGTCGCGGCGACGCCGGGCACGCATACGTACTACAGCGGCACGCAGGGCGATCTGCAGATCGAGATGGGGCTGTACGGCGCGATCATCGTGCTGCCGAACACGGCGGTCAACACGGCGGGCTGCATGGCGCTGCCGGATTCGGGCAGACCGTTCGGCCAGCACGATTTCCGCAACGCAGCGGCGGCATTCGACAACAGCGCCGCCTGCTATGACCGTGAGTATCTTTTTCAGTTCTCCGAAATGGATCCGCGCATCCATCAGCAGGCGGAGCAGCAGGTCGCGGCGAATACGTCGTGCACCCGGCCGAACGGCTGCATGACCGTCGAGACCGAGCCTTATCACCCGGCCTATTTCATGGTCAACGGCCGTTCGATGCCGGACGACATGGATCCGAACTACGCGCCGCAGTACCCGCACCAGCCGTACAACGGCAACCCGCACATGCATCCGGGCGAACTGGTGCTGCTGCGGATCATCGGCACCGGCCGCTGGCAGCATCCGTTCCACGAGCACGGCAATCACGTGCGCGTGCTCGCGCGTGACGGCAACCTGCTGCTCAGCCCGGTCGACCCGAACCACCCGGCGAACCCGCGGCAGCCGGCCGGCCCGCTGCTGTTCACGACCACCACGACGCCGGGCGTCACGATGGACGGGATTTTCTACTGGACCGGCAAGGGCCTGAACTGGGACGTCTACGGGCATTACGCGGGCGACGGCTCCGTCTGCGTGCCGGACGCGAACGGCTACTACACGACGGCGTCGAACCCGCCGGCCCCGCGCAACGCGCCGAACTACTACGAGTGGTGCCAGGACCACGGCAAGGCGCTCGAGAAGGCGCCGTTCGGCAAGGTCGCCAGCGGCGGGCCGGTCACGTTGCCGGACTCGAACATCCTGACCAACGGCGCCTGGTATGGCGGCAGTCCGTATCTCGGTCCGGACGCCACGACGCGCGCAACGGCCCCGACGGGCACGACGCCGCCGAGCGGCGTACAGCTGAACCCGGCAGCAACGGAAGCAGGCTTCGCGTTCATGTGGCACTCGCATAACGAGCGCGAGATCACGACGAACAACATCTTCCCCGGCGGAATGATGATGATGATGCTCGTTGATCCTCCGGTATTTCCGATCGACGAATCCAATTAGGGGTGGGGAGAAAGGCGATGAGATCCACCAAGCTCACGGCGACGCTCCTTGATCTGTTCAAGGTGGGGGTCGCGGCATCCATGTTGCTGACGGCAGGCGAAGCATGTTTCGCGCAATCGGTCGTCAATCTGACGGCGAAGGCGTCCACGGCGTTGATGCCGGACGGGCAGGCCGTGCCGATGTGGGGCTACAGCTGCACGCCGGCCGCCGTCGCGACGGTGCCGGCCGCGAATGCCACCTGCGCGGCGGCGAATCCGGCCGCCGGCGCGAACTGGTCGCCGGTGGTGATCACAGTGCCGGCAGGGCAGTTGCAGATCAACCTGACGAACAACCTGCCGGCGCCCGTACCGACCTCGCTCGTCGTCGTCGGCCAGCTGGGCGGCGGCCTGGGCGACAAGCCGACGACCACGCCGAGCCCGGCCCATCCGACGCAGACCGCCACGACCTGGCCGATCGTCACGGCGACCTCGACCGCGCCGATGGCGTCGTTCGTGCCGCCCGCGCAAGGGCCGCGCGTCGAGTCGTTCGGAACCGAGGTGGCGTCGTCGACCGATCCGAAATCGCACACGACGCTCACCTGGGCCAATCTCAAGCCCGGCACCTATCTGCTCGAGTCGGGCACGCACCCGTCGATCCAGGGGCCGATGGGTCTCTACGGGGTGCTGGTGGTGAAGAGCCCGAGCGTCCCCAGTTCGACGTGCGCGTCGACGAACCAGGCCTATCCGAAATCGACGTCCTGCTATGACGCCGACGTGCCGCTCGTGATGGGCGAGATCGATCCGGTGCAGAACGCCGCGGTCGCCGCGGCCGTCGCGACCAAGGGCTTCAGCGAAACCGCCGCGTGGTCGGGTCAGCCCGGCGGGTGCGGCGACTCGAAGTCGGTCACGTTCGGCACCTGCTATCCGCCGGTGGTGAACTACGATCCGCGCTATTACCTGATCAACGGCGTGGCCTTCGATCGCACCAACCCGAACGCGTCGGCCTTTGCGCCGAGCGCGACGGTACCGGCGTCGACCGGGCAGGTGCTCGTGCGCCTGGTGAACGCCGGGCTGCGCATGCACGTTCCGGCCGTGGTCGGCGCGCAAACGGGCAATCCGTCCGTTCCCGGCTTCGCGCTGATCGCCGAGGACGGCAACGTGCTGCCCGGCGCCGCGCGCATCCAGAACGCCGTGTTCATGGCGGCCGGCAAGACCTACGACGTGATGGTGAACGCGCCGGCCGCGGGTGCGATGCCGGTGTACGACCGCGAGTTGAGTCTGTCGACCAACAATCAGCGCGATGGCGGGATGCAAGGCTACATCGCGGTCAACAACGCCGAACCGTCGGCGACCGCCGGCATCGGCGAAACGCCGACCGCCGCGGGCGCGAACTACTACTTCGTGCCGGGCACGACGCTCACCGTGTCGGATCCGGCCAAGGGCGTGATCGCGAGCGACTCCGGCGTGTACGGCGTGAAGGTCCAGACGCCGCCCGCGAGTGGCACGCTCACGCTGAACACGGACGGTACGTTCACCTATCTGTCGAGCAGCGCGACGAACGACAGTTTCGTCTATCAGTCGACCAACGGCACGCCGCCGGTGACGGCGAAGGTGACGTTGACCGCCTGCACCACGAGCAACAAGTGCCTGTCGATCCCCACTGCGGGCAATGCGAGTTTTGCGAGCAACATCGCGTCGCAGATTCAGGTCGGCGCGCCCGGCGTGCTCGCCAGCGCGAGCGATCCGGCCGGGTTGCCGCTCACCGCGCAAATCGTCGCGTCGAGCGCGACGAACGGCACCGTGACGCTGAATCCGGACGGCTCGTTTACCGCGGTGCCGACGACACCGCCGCTGGCCGGCAACGGCGCGGCCGCGCAGACGATGACGTTCCAGTACCAGGTCACCAATACGCAGAACCAGAAGAGTGCGAATGCAGGGACGGTGACCGTGACCTTCAATCCCGGCAGCGGGCTGGTCGTGAACGTGATGGATGCGCCGAGCATGGCGCCGGACGCGACCGCGCCGAACAAGGCGGTCAAGCTCACCGACTATCGCTGGATCATCGAGGAAGACCGCACGATGCAGATCGATCCGGCCTGCCAGGTGAATTCGACGACGTCGCGGCCGGCGAACTGTCCGCCGCTGCCGGTCCCGAGTCTCGGCACGAACTTCCACACGAGCTACATGCCGGTGGTGGCGGCGGGCTGCGTCGGCACCGTGGCATGCGAATCCGGGCAGACCGTGTACGACCCGGTCTCCAACACGCATGTGGCGACCGTGTGCGACGTCGGCAACGGCGTGTGCCGCACCGGCCCGAACGTGTCGCAACAGACGCCGGTCGATCCGAAGTACGTGGCGCTCGATCCGACCAAGCATTACTACCTGTCGATCCTGCCCGGCGATGCCGGCAACACGTTCACGAACGGCGGCGGCGTGCCGCCCAACACCACGCGGCCGTTCAGCATCGCGCTCGACTGCCCGTCGGGTCCGAGCGGCGCGGATTTCGCGCCGGGCACCGGCAAGTGCGGCCACAGCATGGGCGGCGCGCCGATTTCGCCCGCGCAGGTCGCCGCCGCGAAGGCGGGGCAGACTGCCGCCGGACAGGCCGGGCAGCTCAACGTGCTGCTGACGGAAACGCCGTACCAGACCGCGAAGCTGTCGGTGTTCGTGTTCGAGGACGATGCGCCGCTGAACGGCGAAGTGGATGTCAGCGGCGGGTCCGACGGATTCGGCACCGCGCGCGAGCCGGGCCTCGGCGGATTCGAGGTCAAGCTCTGGGACGATGCCGGCGGCACCGGCGACCCGACCGGGCAGATGACCTACGACATGTTCAACATGCCGCTGTCGAATTCGCTGCAGGGCACCATCGACCCGATTTCCGGGCTCAATGCGTGCCCGATCACGACGGCGACCGACGGCCTGGTCGGCATGATTCCGACCTGCCCGAAATACGAATCGGATGGCAAGACGCTGTCGCCGCTCGTCGGCCAGGCCGTCATCGCCAACCTGATGCCGGGCCGTTACGGCGTGGTCGCGACGCCGGCGGCCGACCGGATCGGCCGCGGCGAGGAATGGCTGCAGACCAACACGCTTGACGGACAGAAGGCGCACGACGCGTTCGTCAAGGTCGGCGGGCCCGCGTACTTCCAGGAGTTCGGGCCGGCTGGCTATCACGTGTCGATCGGCTTCGCGAATCCGAAGATCATCAACGCGCGCAGGAGCAACGCGGCCAAGACCGGGCTGTGCGACACCGGCGCGTGTCCGAACACGATTACGGGCCACGTGACGAACCTGCACTACGGCCGCCCGCCGAACGAGAACCTGTACAGCAGCGGGTCGCACGATTCGCTGGCGTTCTCGCAATGTTATGTGAGCGTCGGCGATCCGGACGGCGAGGACTACGGCTTCACGAAATGCGACAACCAGGGCCGGTTCACGATCAGCGGCCTGCCGAACGGCACGACGCGCATCACCGTGTTCGATCAATGGAACGACCAGATCGTCGACGGGTTGGCCAAGGCGGTCCAGCTGCCCGCGGCCAACGGGAGCACGACGGTCGACATCGGCGACCTGTCGGTGCTGCAGTGGCAGACGAACCTCTATACGCGGACCTTCATCGACCTGCACGGCGACGGCATCTCGCATCCGGACGACCCGGGCATCGCGCTGGCGTCGGTCAACATGCGGTTCCGCGACGGCAGCTACTCGAACTTCAATTCGACCGACGCCAACGGCTATGCGCCGTTCAACGAGGTGTTCCCGCTGTTCAACTGGTATGTGGTCGACGACGACCAGACGCGCTACAAATCGTCCGGCACGCACGTGGTGTATGACGCGGGCGGTCCGGTCGACCGGACCGGCGTGCCCGGCAGCGGGAACTCGACGATCGCCGCGAACTTCGCGAACACGGTCGAAACCGTGCCGCTGCCGTCGAACCTGCAGGTGCCGGGCGCCCGGTATTGCGCGGACGCGGACTGCGCGTCGACCGGTAGCGGCTCGACCGGGCGGGTCGATCCGCAGTGGGTGAACTCGGAGGCATGGCAGGGCTTCTCCGGCCAGAACTCGTTCATCGAGTTCGGCAAGACGCCGTTCGGGAAGGGCGAGAACGGCGGGATACGCGGCGAGGTGATCTATGCGTCGACGCGGCCGTTCGACGATCCGACGCTGCTGATCCACACGAAGTGGACCCCCAACGTACCGAACGTCACGGTGAACCTGTACCAGGAGGGCACGGCGACGGACGGCACCACCAACCTGACGCTGGTCGATACGACCAAGACGGCGAGCTGGGACGACTGGGCGCAGGGCTTCCGCGCGGACGGCGTGACGCCGAACATGAACTGCCCGGGCCAGGATCCGAACGACCCGTTCTACTTCACGCTGAAGAACAGCACCAACTGGCTCGATCCGCAACATCGCCAGCTGCCCGCGAACGCGCAGTACAAGTGCTACGACGGCATGCACGTGTTCAACCAGATCCAGCCGGCGCCGTATGACGGGATGTACAAGTTCCCGAGCGTGACGGCGACGGATGCGAGCGGCAAGCCGGTCGCGTCGAACTGCACGATCTGCGTCGGGAAGAACCCCGTCGACGGTACGCCGATGCTGCCTGCCGGCAAGTACGTGGTCGAGATCATCGTGCCGCCGGGCTACGAACTGGTGAAGGAGGAAGACAAGAACATCCTGATCGGCGACAACTACATCGCCCCGGTGACGCAGCAGTTCGGCGGGATCGGCGCGGTCTTCATCCTGCCCGACCAGGCCGCGGTGAACTCGACGTACAACAAGAACAACCCGCAGAACATGACCACGAACCTCGGTTCGACGCCGCATGCCGAAGGCGACACCGGCAGCGTCGAGCGGTTCTGGCCGTGCGTCGGCGAATTGCGCATCGTGCCGGACTACATGAGCCTGTTCCCGGGCTCGAAGGAAGTCGCACCGTTCGCGGGCGCTTCCCGGCATCTTTGCGACCGCAAGGAGGTGATGCTCACCGATGAGGAATCGGTGCTCGCGAAGTTCTGGATCTTCAGCTCGACGCATGTCAGCGCGCACTACACGGGCTTCATGCTCGACGACTTCTCGTCGGAGTTCGATCCGTACTCGCCGCAGTTCGGCGAAAAGTTCGCGGTGCCGAACGTGCCGATCTCGTTCAAGGATTTTTCCGGCAACGAAATCTCGCGCACCTACTCGGATCAATGGGGCATCTACAACGGACTGACGTTCTCGACCTGGGAAGTGAATCCCCCGAACCCGACCGGTTATGCGCCGACGATGATGGTCGCGTGCATGAACGATCCGGGCCCGATCCCCGATCCGCAGCACCCCGGCAAGACGATGTCGGACCCGCTGTACAACCCGGCATACAGCCAGTTCTGTTACGAGATTCCGTTCATGCCCGGACAGACGCAGTACATGGATACGCCGGTGGTGCCGGTGCAGTCCTTCGCCGACGGCTACAACCAGCCCGACTGCGCGTATCCGGATGCGACGCCCGCGATCTCGAGCGTGACCGGCGACACGATCGGCGCCGGTGCGGGCCCGTGGGTCAGCGCACCCGGCAAGCAGTTGACGATCAACGCGCTGGGCGACCAGCAGGTGCCGAATCATGCGTACACGGGACCGAACCAGAGCACGGCGCCGTTCAACCAGAAGTTCATTACGCGCCACTACGGCTTCGGCGGTACGCAGGGCACCGGCACGGTCACGATCGCGGGCGTCAATGCGACGGTCGTGTCGTGGAGCGACTCGAAGATCGTCGTTCTCGCGCCCGACCTGAGCCTTCCGTCGCTTCCGTCGCTGACGGTGCCGTCGACCTGCACGATCCAGCAGATGGGCGCGGCCGCGACGCAGTGCGGCGAGCTCGTGATCACGGCCGGCAACGGCAAGCGGTCGATCGATGCGATCACCGTGACGATCGGCGGCAAGGCGCCGACCTACGTGAGCGGCGAGAACGGTGCGAGCAATGCGCTGCAGACCGCGATCAACAATGCGAGCGCGGGGGACATGATCGTCGTCGGCCCGGGCACGTACAACGAGATGCTGGTGATGTGGAAGCCGGTGCGGCTGCAAGGCGTCGGTGCCGCGTCGGTGACGGTCAATGCGAACACGCATCCGTCCGGCAAGCTTGATCCGTGGCGCAGGCTGATCGCGTGCCTGTTCGGCACGTCGCTGGACGGTGGGACGATTTCGGCCGCGTACGACCCGACGAAGCCGATTTCGCCGACCAACAACCCGTACGATCCGTCGGGCACCTATCAATGCTCGACGCAGATGCAGGGGCACGTGGATCCGATCCCGTTCGAGCCGACGGTCGGTTGGGACAGCTCGCAAAACGGCAATCTCGGCGAGCTGTTGATGGAGCCGTCGCTGATGGGCGCGTATGAAGGCGCGGGCATCACGGTGCTGGCCAAGGGCGTGCAGACGAGCGCGAACTGCAGCGCGAACGGCGTCTGCACGCTGCTCACGAAGCACGATTGCACGACGGACCCGAACAACCCGAACTACAGCAACTTCATGTGCAATCCGTCGCGCATCGACGGGATCACGTTCACCAACAGTTCGCAGGGCGGCGGCGGGATCTTCCTGCACGGCTGGAACCACTATACGGAGGTATCGAACAACCGCGTGACCGGCAATGCCGGCACGCTGTCGGGCGGCATCACGGTCGGCCAGGTGGAAGTGCCGGACGGCACCATCGCCGCGGACGGCGTGACGCAGTTGCCGTTCATGTACAACACGTTCGTCAACGTCCACCACAACGCCGTCACAGGAAACGCGTCGTATGGCGACGAGATCAACTCGACCACGCCATCGGCGGCCGGCGGCGTGACCCTGTGCTCGGGCGCCGACTACTACCGCTTCAACTACAACTGGGTCTGCGGCAACATCAGCGGTGGTGACGGCGGCGGCGTGGCGCACTTCGGGTTCAGCTACAACGGCGACCTGTCGCACAACGTGGTGTTGTTCAACCAGAGCAACAACCCGACGTTGCCGACGTATGGCGGCGGGATCATCGCGCAGGGCGTGCCGCCCGACGGCACGTTCTGCGAGAACTCGACCGTCGACGTCGATTGCGCGCCGCAGCTGTCCGACGGCATCGGCCCGAATCTCGTGATCGACGGCAACCTGATCATGGGCAATACGGCGGAAAGCGGGAAGGGCGGCGGCCTTCGGCTGCAGAACGTCAACGGCACGGACGTGCAACGCAGCCTCGGCAACCCGAACAACTGGTACCAGGTGCGCGTGATCAACAACATCATCGCGAACAACGTGGCCGGCTGGTCGGGCGGCGGCGTGTCGCTGCAGGATGCGGTGCGCGTGAACTTCATCAACAACACGGTGATCTCGAACGATGCGACGGCGTCGGCGGGCGTGCTCTTCAATACGCCGGCCGCGTCGCAGTCGAACGTGCCGCCGCCGGGATGCACGAGCAGCCCGAACAGCGCGGACTCGACGTGCACGAGCTTCATCGAGGCGTCGACGCAGCAGCCGGCCGGGCTGGAGACGGCGGGTCATACGCAGAACCTGATGGCAGCGTTCGTCCCGCCTGCGGGTTTCACGGGGCAGGTCACCTGTCCCGCGAATTCGCCGAACTGCATGAAGTTCTCGAACCCGGTGCTGGCCAACAACGTGTTCTGGCAAAACCGCTCGTTCTACATCTCGGTGAGTTCGCAGCCGAACCCGAACATCCCCGGGGTGCAGAACGCGGTCACGCTGAACCCGGTCCTGAACCAGAAGGGGCTGTCGACCGGCACCTGCGTGACGGGCGGCACGACCCCGCCGTTCTATTGGGACATCGGCGCGTACGGCGACACCGGGCCGGCCAATCATCAATCGGGACTGACGATGAACCCGCAGTACTCGATCATGACCAGCACGGCGGGTTACGGCGCGACCAACAAGGCAGCGAACCCGCAGACGGTGGGCCAGTACTGCAACGGCTCGCGGGTGCCGCCGGAAGCCGGCGGAAACGGCTTCGCGGTGCCGCCCGGGATTGCCGACGCGGTGATGCCGAACCCGCTGTTCGGCCTGATGCCGACGGCCACGCCCGATGAAGGCAACCAGTGGATCAACATGTCGTACGGGCCGCTGTCGCTGTTCAACGAGGCGCTCACGCAGGGCAGCACGGGTTACAACGTGATGATGGGCAACTACTCGATCAAGGGCACGTCGCCGGCGATCGGGGCGGCCACGGCATCCGGCGCGCCGAATCACGACATCTTCGGCACGCCGCGGCCGCAAGCCAACGGCTACGACATCGGCGCTGTCGAGTACGTGACGCCCGGCCTGCTCGGCGGCCTGCTCGGTGGCGGCACCCCGATCGATCCGCTGGCGCTGGGCAGCCAGCCGACCGGCCTGGCCGCTCTTGTCCCGAAGGGCATCGGCGGAATCCCGGGCATCGGCGGAATCCCGGGCGTCGGCGGAATTCCGGGTGTTGGCGGAATCCCGGGTGTTGGCGGAATTCCGGGCCTGTTCAACGGCGGCGTGCCGCTGCCGCCGATCCTCGCCCCGGCACTGCGGCGGCCGCTGGCAGGCGCGCTGCGGCTGGCTCCGCCGGCGCGGCCGCTGCCGGCAGGCGCATTGACGCAGTCTCCGGCGCTGGCGCGGCCGCCGTCAGGCGTGCTGTTGCAGAACCCGGCTCAGACGCCGCTGCGTGCACGCACGCGGACGCCGGTGCAAACGCCTGCGCAAACGCGTGCGCTGCCGCCGGTGCGGCTCCCGGCGCCGACCCCGGCACCGGCGGCGCCCGCGCCGCTCGCGGGAGCGCTGCAATGAAGCCGGCGGCCTTCCGTGCGGCATCGATGCTGCTGCTCGCGTGCGGCGCCTGCCTCGCCGCGGTCCGGCCTCAGCCGGCCGCGGCCGGGCAGGATGCGCCGGCCGAGCCGGCGGCCCGCCGGCACTCGCCTTACCTGCCGGTGAGCCTGCCGCGGCAGGCGAAGGCCTATTACCAGATGGCGAAGGGCATCGACGACCTGCACGTGCGCAGCACCGCGTCGGGCAACCTGATCCGCTTCAGCTACCGCGTGACCGATCCGGAGAAGGCGCGGCTGCTTGGCGACACGAAAGCGACGGTCTATCTGTACGGCGAAACGAGCCACGCGTTGCTCGTGATTCCGGTGATGGACCAGATCGGCGCGCTGCGGCAGACCGGTCAGCTGGAGACCGGACACGAATACTGGATGGTGTTTTCGAACAAGGGAGGGCCGATCAAGCGCGGTGAACGGGTCAGCATCCTGATCGATTCGCTGCATGTCGACGGGCTGGTGGTCGAGTAATCACAACCATGCGCATGCCGCCGCGCATCGACAACAGGCGGCCTGCATGCGGGGAGAGCAGTCATGAACCGGTTTCTTTTCAAGTCGATTTCGGCGGCGTGCGCCGCCGGCTTTTTGACTTGCGGCCAGGTCGCATCCGCGGCTTCGGCGGCGGGGAATGCGCAGGCGGCGTCGGCGTCGCATATGGACGCGGCGCAGATCGCCGAGCGCAATATCGCAGCCCGTGGCGGGCTGCAGGCGTGGCGGGCGGTGTCGTCGATCAGGATGACGGGGCAGCTCGACGCGGGCGGCAAGAAGAACGTCAGGCTGCCGTTCACGCTGACGTTGAAGCGCCCGCACAAGAGCCGGCTCGAAATCCAGTTCGAGCAGCAAACCGCGTTGCAGGTGTACGACGGCTCGCAGGGCTGGCTGGTCAGGCCGTACCTCGGCCGCAACGATGTCGAGCCGTATACGCCGGCGCAACTCAAGTCCGCCGCGTCATCCGCCGAACTCGACGGTCCGCTGATCGACTACGCGAACAAGGGCACCACGATCCAGGCGCTTGGCACGGAGCAGGTGGAAGGGCATCGCGCGTATGTGCTGAAGCTGACGTCGAAGGATGGCGCGTCGCGGCGCCTGTGGGTCGACGCGTCGAGCTTTCTCGAACTGAAGATCGATGGAGAGTCGCGCGTGCTGGACGGCAAGACGCACGGCGTCACGGTTTTCTATCGCGATTACAGGAAGGAGAACGGTCTGGTCATGCCGCACACGCTCGAGACTGTCGTGAGCGGCGTCAAGGAGACGCACCGGATCACGATCGAGCATGTCGCGCTCAACGAGACGGCCGACGACACGATGTTCGGCAAGCCGCCGCTCACCTTCGCGAAGGCGCCGAGTCACCCGGCCGAGATCCGGACGAGGTGACAACCATGGGACGGATCGGATCGTGGGTGCTCGCCGGCTGCGCGATGGCGGCCTTGTGCGGGTGCGAGCAATTGCCGGGGCAGGGCCTCGGCGTGGACCAGATCGTCGAGAAGAATATCGCGGCGAGAGGTGGGCTCGACGCGTGGCGCAAGGTCCAGACGATGGTCTGGTCGGGCCATGTGGACAGCCCGAACGCGCCCGTGCGCGACATGCCGTTCATCCTCGCGATGAAGCGGCCGAACAAGACGCGCTTCGAGATCACCGTGATGAACCAGAAGGCCGTGCGCGTGTTCGACGGTCGCGAAGGCTGGAAGCAGGCCGCGAGCGGCAGCGCCGGCTTGCGGTCGTACACGCCGGGCGAGCTGATGGCCGCGCGCGACGAGCAGGTGATCGACGGTCCGCTGATCGACCACGATGCGAAGGGCATCGGCGTGACGCTGGACGGCGTCGACCCGATCGGCGGGCACGATGCGTACCGCCTTGCGGTGAAGTTGCCGTCCGGCGCGGTACGGCATGTGTGGATCGACGGGCGGACGTTCCTGGACGTGAAGGCCGACCGCCAGGTGCGCGGCCCGAGCGGCCCGCTCACGGTGGAGGTGAACTACGGCAACTTCAAGCGCATCGACGGCCTGCAGATCCCGCTCAGGATCGAGAGCGGAACGGCGGCCTCGCCGACCAAGGACACACTGATCATCGACAAGGTGTCGCTGAATCCGCCGCTCGACGATGCGCTGTTCGCCCGGCCCGCATCGCCGGTCGGACGCCGTCCGGCGTCGATCGATGCGCACGTGTCGCAGGCGCCGCCGGTACCGCCGGGCGCCGGCTGGCCGACGGCACGGCCATGAGCGGCATCCGGGGGCGACTGCGCGCCCTCGCGGCGGCGTGCCCGCCGGCCTCGCGCGGGCGGCTGGCGCGATGGGTGTTGCTGGCCGCGTTGTGCGCAAGCGCGGGTCATGCGCTCGCCGACGACGCAGCGGCGCCCGTCGTGCCGGCGGATGCCGGAGAAGCGATCTTCCAGCGCGGCATCCTCGGTTCGGGCGCACCGCTCGAAGCCGCGCATCAGGACGGCGTGCGCCTGCGAGGCGCCGCCGCCGCCTGCGTCAATTGCCATCGGCGCAGCGGGCTGGGCTCGAAGGAGGGCAACAACACCATCCCGCCGGTCACGTGGCGCTACCTGGTGCATCCGCGCGAGCAAACCGCCGAGGATCTCGACATCCCGTACGTGCCCGGCATGCGCACCGACCGCGAGCCGTACACGGAAGAGCGTCTCGCGCGCGCCTTGCGCGACGGGGTCGACCCGGAAGGCCGGCCGCTCGGCAGCCTGATGCCGCAATACGCGCTCGGCGATGCCGACATGGCCGCGCTGACCGGCTATCTGAAGCGTCTCGATCGCCGCAAGCCGTCGGGCGTCACGGACACGGTGCTGCATTTCGCGACGATCGTCACGCCGGACGCGGACCCGGTGAAGCGGGCGGGCATGCTCGACGTCCTGCAGCACTACTTCGCGGACAAGAACACGTTTCCGTTCGGCACGACGCCACCGCTGCGTTCCACGCGAAGAATGATGTTCATGGTCAATCGCCACTGGGAACTGCATGTGTGGGAACTGAAGGGGCCGCCGGACACGTGGCGTGCGCAATTGACGCAGTTTCTCGCCCGGCAGCCGGTGCTGGCCGTGGTGTCGGGGCTCGGCGGCAGAAACTGGGCGCCGGTCCACGACTTCTGCGAGGCGGAGGCCGTGCCCTGCCTGTTTCCGAACGTCGAGGTGCCGGTCGAAACCGACCACGATTTCTATTCCGTGTACTTCTCGCGCGGCGTGCTGCTCGAATCGGACCTGATCGCGAAGCGCATCCTGGACGAAGCCGGTGCACGGCCGCCGCCGCAAGCGGTGAAGACAGTCTGGCAGGTCTATCGCAGCGGCGACAACGGCGAGCGCGGCGCACGCGCGCTGGCTGCCGCGCTGAAGGCGCACGGCATCGCCGTGTCGAATCGCGCGCTTGGATCCGGCGACAGCGTCGCGCGCGCATTGCGCCGGCTGCCGCGCGACGACGTGCTCGTGCTGTGGCTGCGGCCGCCGGACCTCGCGGCGCTCGCTCACGTGCCGCCCGCGTCGGACACGGTATTCATGTCGGGGCTGCTCGGCGGGCTCGACAATACGCCGCTGCCGACGAGCTGGCGCGGCGTGACGCGTATCGCCTATCCGTTCGACCTGCCCGAAGGGCGGCGCGTGCGCGTCGACTATGCGTTCGGCTGGTTCTCGATCCGGCGGATTCCGATGGTCGCGCCGCAGGTGCAGGCGGACACGTATCTCGCATGCGGCCTGCTCGCCGAGACGCTCAGCCATCTGGTCGATGCGTTCGTGCGCGAGTATCTCGTCGAGCGCATCCAGGACATGCTCGAGCGCCGCATCCTGACCGGCTACTACCCGCGCCTGACGCTCGCGCCCGGGCAGCGCTTCGCGTCGAAGGGCGGCTATATCGTCCGCTTCGCCGGGCCGGATCGCCTGAAACTCTCCGCCGACGGGGGCTGGATCGTCCCCTGAGCGGCCGCGCGCGCAGAGATGGAGTAGGGATCAGACCGCGTAAGGAGGGAGTCGCCCCATGCCGGTTTTCATGGGCGCTTCGCACAATGAAGACATCGTCCGACGTGCGCATATCGCGTCGGAATGGAGCGACACACGGCATGGGGGGAAACAGCCATGACAACGTTCCTAGCCGGCCATCGCGCGCGTCCTCGCTGGAGGCATTGCGGCTGGATGGCCATGCTCGCGACGCTCGCGTTGCTGCAGGTGTCGGCCGCGCGGGCGCTGCCTATCTTCGCGCGCCAGACCGGGCAGAGCTGCGTCGCGTGTCATGCCGGCGGACAGTTTCCGGAACTCACGCCGTATGGACGCCTGTTCAAGCTGAACGGCTATACGCTCGGCGAGCGCACGATTCCGATCGCCGCGATGGCCATCGGCGACCTGAGCACGACGCGCGGCAACACCGACTCCAGCGGCAACAAGATCAATCCGAAGAATGCGCTGCCCATGTTCGATTTCGCGAGCGTGTTCCTCGCCGGGAAGATTACCGACAAGCTTGGCGGATTTGCTCAGTTTACCTACATAAACTACGATCACCAGGACGGTAACGGAAAGTGGAAAGGCCACTGGACGTCGGACAACACCGACTTCCGCTTCGTCGACCGGATCATCACCAGCGCGAACGACCTGATCCTCGGCGTGACGTTGCACAACAACCCGACCGTGCAGGACGTCTTCAACACCGCGCCGGCCTGGGGCTATCCGTACATCTCGTCGACGATCAGCCCGGTCGCCAAGATCCCGAGCCTGCCGCTCCTCGAAGGCGGGAGCCTTGCGACGCAGGCCGTCGGCACGGGTGCCTACCTGTACTGGAACAAGCTCGTGTACGCCGAGCTGACCGCCTACAGTACGGCCGACGGCATCTGGTCGTTCCTGAGCCACGGGAACAAGCCGGGGGATCCCGTCCACCCGCAGATCTATCTGCGCGGCTACAACCCGTATGCGCGCATTGCGCTGACGCGCGACTGGGGGCCGCACAGCCTGATGGTCGGCGCGTTCGGCTTCAGTGCCGAAGTCTATCCGAACGACCCGAACAATTTCCCGATCTTCGGCACGGGCGTGACGCGCTATCGCGACTACGGCTTCGACGCGCAATACGAGTACCTGCTCGAACCGCACACGGTCACCGCGCAGGCGCGCTATGTGCGAGAGAACATTCACGATCCGAACAATTTCGTGCTGGCCGACAACACGGCGGCGAATCTCAACTCGCTTCGGCTCAAGGCCTCGTACGTTTACCAGAGCAAGTACGGCATCTCGTTGTCGTTCTTCAACACGACAGGTACGCCGGACAGCGCGCGCTACTCGGCCAGCGCGAACTTCTATCCGAATACGCAGGGCTGGATGCCGGAAATCTTCTGGATGCCGGTTCAGTACGTGCGCGTCGGCCTGCAATACACGCACTTCACCCGATTCCTCGGCGCGGCGACCAACTATGACGGCAACGGGCGCAATGCGAGGGACAACGACACGCTGTTTCTCTATCTATGGGTCGCGTCGTTCTGACATCCCGTCCGGCGTTTCCCGCACACCGGACCGACCGAAGCACGCGCGGCGAGCGGGTGTCGCGCATCTCGCATCGCGTCGCGATGCGGGCACGTATCCCTGTCGAACGGAATCGATTCGGCAGGCGAAGGAAGTTGCGGCAAGGAGGTGGCTGACATGAACAAGGTGGCCCATATCGTCTCGCTCGCGATGGTGCTGGCCGGGGCGGGTTGCCACGACCTGGAGCGGTCGCGACAGGTCGACAATCCGGCCGTGCCGGGCAAGACCATCGCGCTGCAGGTGTGTTCGAACTGCCATGGCGCGACCGGCGTGTCCGTGTCGCCGATGTTTCCGAAGCTGGCCGGACAGCGCAAGGAGTACCTCGTCGATCAGTTGACCGACTTCAAAAGCCACGCGCGTGCCGATCCGAACGCGAAGCGGTACATGTGGGGCTTCACGCATCTGACCGACAGGCAGATCGACGAGCTTGCCGCCTATTTTTCGGGCCAGGAGGCGGTGCCGGGCGAAGCCGGCGATCGCACGCTGCTCGACGCGGGCAAGGCGATTTTCGTGGGGGGCCTGCCGGACAAGGGCGTTGCGGCCTGTATCGGGTGTCATGGCCAGCATGGCGAGGGCATGAGCCGGTTCCCCCGTCTCGCCGGTCAGCATGCGGACTACGTGGTGAAGCAGCTCACGATTTTCCGGGAAACCGAGACACGGCCACGCGGCGCGATCATGAAGTCGGTCTGCGCGAACATGACGGAGCAGGACATGCGCGCCGTCGCGGCCTATGTCGAGGCATTTCCGCCGGAAGCCGGCGTACCGGCGAGCCCGGCGGAAGTCGGTGCATCGGCAAAACCGGCGGAAGGCGGTGCATTGGCGAGCCCGCCGGAAGTCGGTGCATCCGCGAACCCGCCGGAAACTGGCTTATCGGCGAGCCCGTCGGAAACCGGTACATCGGCGGGCCTGCCGGCCGAACAATGAGCAAGCGCCGCCGAATCGGCATCGCATGCGGCACATGCCGCGCGGCGGGCAGGCAACCGGCGCCGGCAGTGATCATTTAGGTGTCTCGTCTTCCCCGGGACGGGGCGCCTCTTTTTCTTCCAACCCTGCACGGGTCCGTTCAGGTGAATACCATGAAAGCGATGCAATCCTCTCGCGGCGGTGCGGTGCCGGTCGCCAGGCTGCCGTATCGGCGACAACACGCGTCCGCCGCGGTTCGTGCTTGCGAGCCGGGCGACGACCGTCCGTTCCTCGCGCGCCTGTCGCTGTTCGACTGGTTGTTCGCACTGGCGCTCGTGGTGGGCGCGGGCTATGCGCTCGCGCACTACAACGCGCACATGGATGACTACGACAAGGCGGTGATGATCGGCGCCGTGCCGGCGCTCATCACGCTCGGCTGGCGCTGGAAGCCCGCGCGGCTGATGATGGCGTCGATCGCCGTGATGTCGCTGCTGTCG
>NZ_JBQVSQ010000002.1:847421-1087864 GCF_052952715.1 Burkholderia sp. YIM B11467 | reverse complement strand
CAGTATTCGCAGCGTCGCGCGCCTCGCGAGCGACCGTTCTCGTGGCAACGCATGCGCGTTCCATGCGCAAACAGACCCCTTGGAAGATATCTCTGTGACACAACGTATTCTCGAACCGACCGAGATCTCGGCACTCGATCATTCGGCCATTCCGCGCTTTCGCCTGCCGGAGCGCGCCACCGCGTTCTCGGCGCGCGCCGCGCGGCTGCGCAAGCTCGCCGACCTGAACCCGATCAGCGGCTACCTGCGGCTGATGGCCACCGTCGCCGATGCGCAGCATGCGACGCTGCAGACGCTGGAGCTGCCGCTGCCGTCGCAGGAAGCGATCGCGCGCGCGCAGCAGCATTCGATGCCGCTCGTGCCGGCGCTCGACGGCGAGCGCGATCCGCGATGGCGCGCCGTGCTGTACGAACTGCTCGACCGCGTCGAGGGCGCCGGGCTCGTCAACCCGTCGCTCGCGAGGCTGCTCGACCGGCTGCGCCTGATGGCGCCCGCCGAACTCGACGCGCAGGCCGACGCGATCCTCGCGCTGCGCTTCGCGGAGGTCGACCCGGCCACCGCGCCGTTCCTGATGGCCGCGCTGCAGGTCGTGTGGACGGACCTCGCGAGCCGCGTGTCGCCGGCCGACGTTCCGTATCTCGACCAGCCGGGGCTGTGCCCCGTCTGCGGCACGCATCCGGTGGCCAGCGTCGTGCGGGTCGGCGGCCAGTTCCAGGGCTACCGTTTCCTGCAGTGCGGGCTGTGCACGACCGAGTGGCACATGGTGCGCACGAAGTGTTCGCATTGCGATTCGACGAAGGGCATCGCGTATCACGGGATCGAGGGCGGCAGCGAAGCCGTCAAGGCCGAATCGTGCGACGAGTGCAAGACCTATCGCAAGATCGGCTATCAGGAGAAGGACTACGAGTTCGAGCCGCTGGCGGACGATCTCGCGAGCCTCACGCTCGATCTGCTGATGAACGAGGCCGGCTATCAGCGCAGCTCGCCGAATCCGCTGCTGTGGCCGGATGTGTCGCGGGAAGCGGAGTGACGGCAGGGGGCCGGGGGCGGTGCGCGAGCGCCGGCTTCGGCCGTCTGCGAAGCATCAGACGGGAGCCACCACGACGTGACCGAACCGGGTTTGAATGAACTGAATGCCGTGCTCGCGCGCGTGCCGTCGGTCGAGCGCGTGCTGTCGTCGGCGCCGCTGCAACCGCTGCTCGCCGACTATGGCCGCACGCGCGTGCTGAACGCCGTGCGCGCCGAACTCGAACGCTGGCGCACCGCGGCGCAGCATGACCCGGCGGCGGCCGAGCCGCTCGACGAGCCGCGCATCGCCGCGGCCGTCGCACGCACGCTGGCCGCGCAGAGCGCCGGTGCCGTGCGCGCGGTGTTCAACCTGACCGGTACCGTGCTGCACACGAACCTCGGGCGCGCGCTGCTGCCCGACGACGCGGTGCGCGCGGTGGTCGACGCGCTCACGCGGCCCGTCAACCTCGAATTCGATCTCGCCACGGGCCGCCGCGGCGATCGCGACGACCTGATCGACGATCTGCTGTGCGAACTGACGGGCGCCGAAGCCGCGACCGTCGTCAACAACAACGCGGCAGCCGTGCTGCTGACGCTGTCGGCGCTCGCGACGAAGCGCGAAGTCGTCGTGTCGCGCGGCGAGCTGGTCGAGATCGGCGGCGCATTCCGTATTCCCGACATCATGAGCCGTGCCGGTGCAAGGCTGCGCGAGGTCGGCACGACGAATCGCACCCATCTGCACGACTACGCGGATGCGATCGGCCCGCGCACGGCGCTGCTGATGAAGGTGCACTGCAGCAACTACGCGATCAGCGGCTTCACGAAGGAGGCGACGCTCGCCGAACTCGCGCCGCTCGCGCGCGAGCACGGGCTGCCGGTCGCCGTCGATCTCGGCAGCGGCACGCTCGCCGACCTGTCGTCATGGGGCCTGCCGCACGAGACGACCGTGCAGGAAACCGTCGCCGCCGGCGCAAACGTTGTCACGTTCAGCGGCGACAAGCTGCTCGGCGGCCCGCAGGCCGGCCTGATCGTCGGCGATCGCGCACTGGTCGAGAAGATCAAGAAACATCCGCTCAAGCGCGCGCTGCGCGTCGGCAAGCTGACGCTCGCGGCGCTCGAACCCGTGCTGCGTCTTTATCAGGCGCCCGAATTTCTGCGCGACCGGCTCACGACGCTGCGCCTGCTGACGCGTCCGCGGCATGAGATCGCCGAAGCCGCCGAACGCGTGCGTCCGGTGTTGCAGGCCGCACTCGGCAGCAGCTTCGACGTGACGGTCGAGCCGATGTTCAGCCAGATCGGCAGCGGCGCGCTGCCGGTCGACCAGTTGCCGAGCGCCGGGCTCGTCGTGCGCACGGCGGACGGCAAGCGCAGCGGCCGCGCGCTCGCGCAGCTCGAGAAACGGCTGCGTGAATGGCCGCGACCGGTGATCGGCCGCGTTGCCGATAATGCGCTGCGGCTGGACTTGCGCTGCCTCGAAGCCGCCGACGAAGCGGCATTCGTCGCGCAATGCGTGCCGTTCGCAGGGCCCGCTGCATGATCGTCGGTACCGCCGGACACATCGACCACGGCAAGACGACGCTCGCGCGTGCGCTGACCGGTGTCGACACCGACCGCCTGAAGGAAGAGAAGGCGCGCGGCATCTCGATCGAACTCGGTTACGCGTACACGCCGCTCGACAACGGCGACGTGCTGGGCCTGATCGACGTGCCGGGCCACGAGAAGCTGATTCATACGATGGCGGCCGGCGCGTGCGGGATCGACTTCGCGCTGCTCGTGATTGCCGCCGACGACGGCGTGATGCCGCAGACGCGCGAGCATCTCGCGATCCTGCAACTGCTCGGCGTAACGCACGGCGCTGTCGCGCTGACGAAATGCGATCGCGTCGACGCCGTGCGCGTCGCCCAGGTGCGCGACGAGATCGCCGCATGGCTGCACGACTCGACGCTGGCCGGCGTGCCGATTTTCGAAACCCGCGCGACGGCCGTGGACGATCCGGGCGTCGCCGCGTTGAAACGTCACCTGGCCGACGCGGCGATCGCATGGCGCGCCCGCCGCGACGACGGCCTGTTCCGGCTCGCGGTCGATCGCGTGTTTACGCTCGCGGGGCAGGGGACCGTCGTGACGGGCACTGCATTCGCGGGTCGTGTCGCGACGGGCGACACGCTCGCGATCGTGCGCACGGGCGGCGCGGCCCGCGTGCGCAGCATCCATGCGCAGAACCGGCCGGTCGAGGCCGGCCACGCGGGCGAGCGTTGCGCACTGAATCTCGCCGGCGTCGACAAGGCCGATGTCGAGCGCGGCGATACCGTCGCCGATCCGCGGCTCGTCGCGACGTCGCCGCGCGTGGACGTCGAGCTGACGCTGCTCGCGGATGCCGGGCTGACGCTGACGCACTGGGCGCCGCTGCACGTGCATCTCGGCACGCTGCATCGCGTCGCGCATGTCGCGCTGCTCGACGGCGACACGCTCGCGGCCGGCCAGCGGATGCGCGTGCAACTGGTGTTCGACGAACCGGTATTCGCGCTGCCGGGCAACCGGTTCATCGTCCGCAATCCGCAGGCGACGCGCACCGTCGGCGGCGGTCGCGTGCTCGATCCGTTCGGGCCGGCGAACAAGCGCCGCACGCCCGCGCGCCGCGCGTGGCTCGATGCGCTCGCCATCTGGCTCGACACAGGGCGCCTTGATGCGCTGCTCGCGCAGGCGCCGCTCGGCATCGCGCGCACGATGCTCACGCATCTGACGGGCTTTGCGCCGAACGCGCTGGTGTTGCCCGTAGACGCGCAGGCGATCGGGCAGCGCGACGCCGCGTCGAATGACGGCGCGGTGATTTCGCATGCGCACTGGCGCGCGCTGCAGACGCGGGCGATCGATACGCTGCGCGCGTATCACGAGCGCATGCCCGACGAGCAGGGGCTCGACGCTGCACGCCTGCGGCGGATGGCTGCGCCGCTCGTCGGCGATGCGCTGTGGCGTGCGCTCGTCGATGCGGCGGTGGCCGGCGGCGAAGTCGTGCGCAGCGGGCCGTGGCTGCACCTGCCGTCGCATTCGGTGAGCCTCGAGCCGCGCGAGGAAGGGCTGGCGCGGCAACTGCTGCCGCTGATTCATGCGGGGCGCTTCGATCCGCCGTGGGTGCGCGACCTGGCCCGCGACACGGGTGCGGCCGAGGACGCGGTACGCACGCTGTTGCGCAAGCTCGCGCGGCGCGGCGACGTGCACCAGGTCGTGCGCGACCTGTTCTATCACGCGGATGTCGTGCGCGAGCTCGCCGAACTGGTCGCGCATCTCGCGCCGTCGCCCGGCGCGGGGCTCGATGCCGCGACGTTCCGCGACGCGACGGGGCTCGGCCGCAAGCGCGCGATCCAGATTCTCGAGTTCTTCGATCGGGTTGGGTATACTCGCTTCCACCGCGATCTTCACTTCCTGCGGCCTGACAGCGGTTGGGTGGGTATTCAGGCGTAGGCGCTCGTTGTTCTTCTGGTTCTTTTCCCCGAGGAAGGCATTCGTATCCGGTGGTACGGCCGGGCTTCAAACCCGGTTGGGGGTGTCAGACACTCCCGGGTCGGTTCGACTCCGGCTGCCTTCCGCCATTCCGTTTCTTCCGATTCTGCGCGCTTCAGACAGCGTGCATTTGCGTCACGGGCCGACGCTGTAAAGCGGCCACGATCGAGCAAACTTGATTGGGAAAATTACTGAAAGTTTGCGAATTATTTT
The DNA here is from genome assembly GCF_052952715.1 of Burkholderia sp. YIM B11467. Lineage (NCBI taxonomy): Bacteria > Pseudomonadati > Pseudomonadota > Betaproteobacteria > Burkholderiales > Burkholderiaceae > Burkholderia > Burkholderia sp. YIM B11467. Next base: position 1,083,145 of record NZ_JBQVSQ010000002.1, on the reverse strand, counting down.
CCGGCTATAGTGGAATCACTGGGGGTAGGCATGGCGCTTCTTGCCGATACCGACCAGGTAATGACTGTAGACGGGTGCTGTATGAAAAATAAAATCGAAAAGACCGCCGGACCGATCTGGGGTGTGGCTGCTGGATTGCTTCTTGCCGCCGCAGGACTGAGTCTCGGCATCTTCCCGACGTCCCTGCACAGCTCGGGAACCGCAAACGACTTCATGGCGTCCGGTGCTGCGATGCTGGGCATCTTCCTCGTCGTCTATTCCATGCACGAGTTACGAAGAAAGCGCTCGCACTGAGCGTTCGCGCGTCGCTGTCCACGAAACACGACTCGAGCCGGCCGACGGCTCATGAATGCGCTCGTCCGTGATACGCACGAGCCGTACGGGAATTCGTGCGCGCTACGACTTGAGGATTTCGTGCTTGTAGACGAGCTCGACGATGCGTTTCGTCGGGATGCTCGCGCGCAATTCGTCGACGCCGTCGATCGGAAACCACCGGCATTGCTCGATCTCGTTGTTCGGCTGCGGCGTGTGGTCCGGGCCGATTTCCGCGAAGAACACGTGATGGATCTTCGCGAGCCCGGTGAACTGCATCGAGTACACCAGATGCTGGCCGGTGACGCCGGTTTCTTCGCACAACTCGCGATGTGCGGCTTCGAGCGGCGTTTCCCCGCGCTTGATCGTGCCGCCGGGCAGCGCCCAGCGTGACGACGCGCGCGCGACGAGCAGCACGTGCTTGTCGCGGTAGCAGACAACGGTAGCGCGTTCCTTGATCGGTACGACACTTGTTTCGGGGACGTTGTTGGATGCAGGTTGGGACATGTAGTGATTCTAACCAGTGTCGTGCGCTCGGCCAAGCCGGGATCGTGGGCCAATGCCGGGCGGCAGTGCTGGCGGTTGTACAAGCGATGAGCCGCTGGCTGACCTTTCGCGACATGCCTCGTGCCTGGCCTGGTCGCGCAGCCACTGGATATGGCCTTTGAGCAGCGTGGCCGGCCACCGGGGCTGCCGTTCCATTCGGGCCAAGGCAGCGAATAGGCGAGCCGGAAGGTTCGCGGCACCTATGACGTTACCGGATATGGCAAGGCACGAGTCGTCGTCGCAATCCACCGCACCTGCTCCCGCGCCTGCATCCATGCCCGTGCTCTCGATCGTCGTTTTCGGCGACGACGTCACGATGGGCACGTCTTGCGGCGCGATGGGATTGCTGTCACCGGTCACGCCGAACGAGCCTGCAGTGCTGCAAACACCGCATCGGACGCGGCTTGATGATGTCACCGTCGCAAACCGCACGACCGGAGGTCGTGCGACCGGCCCCTCATGAATGAGCTGGGCGGCATGGATGGCGGAGGGCGGCCGCTTGTGCAACGCCTTGCTCGGTCGCCGGCGACGATCGTTGTCGAATCGCACAGGGCCAACGATATGTGTGGTGGCGAAACGGTCCGCGACGATGAGGGCTGTTTCGCGAAGTGGCTGAGGCCGTGGGCGTGGCGGGCAAGACTCCCGACCTTGAGAGGGCTTGCCCCACGCGCGCCCCCGATCATTCGCCGTTGCCGAAGTACGTCGCGGCGACGGGGGCGCAGCTGTCGAGATCAAGGCGCCGATCATCCAGCGGCACCGTTACTTCCCATCGATTCCGGGCTGGCAGTCGCATGTGAGCGGCTGCTTCTGTCCTGACGCCGCGCGCTCGATGTCCCCAAGACGCAGCAAGAAGAGGCGATCATCGCGCCGCTGCTCAAAGCACCTGTAGGGATTCAAGGGTTGGTCAACCGGATTACGGGCAAGCTGAACCAGACGCGCGGCCAATTGACCATGAGGCTACAATAGCCGGTCTTTTTTTTGGAGTGCTGCGATGTCGACAGAGGCAGTGGATCGCGAGATCAATGGTGCTTATTCACGCCAGACTGTCTCCGCACTGTTTAAGCGGGGACAAAACAATTTCGATCTCATTCGACTACTTGCCGCTATCGGAGTAATGTTCGGCCACTCGTTCTTGATTCAACCAGCACACGGAAGGCATGAACCGATTGCCAGGCTTACCGGTCTGGAGTACTCGGGGAGTCTGTCCGTGTACGCATTTTTCCTTGTCAGTGGGATGCTTGTTACTGACAGCTTCGTTAGGCAACGTTCAGTGTTGAGATTTGCGGCGCATCGAGTGGCCCGCATCTTCCCCGGGCTCGTTGCGTGCGTCCTCATTACAGCGTATGTCTTGTATCCCGCACTTTCGAATCTGAGTCTACTGGACGCAATTCGAAGCGATGATGCCGCCCGTTACGTCATCAGAAATATTACCTTTTATCCCGACATCGTATATACGCTCCCGCATATCTTTGATACGGCGCCATTCAAGAACTCTGTCAATGGCTCGCTCTGGACTATCCCGATAGAACTGAAGTGCTATCTAATTGTCGTGGTGGCAGGAATTATCGGGGTGCTTCGATCAAGACTTGCCGCGCTGGCATTTCTTTCGCTTTGTATTGCATGCTTATGGTGGATGATCCTAAAGGGGGCGCCGTACGACTTCCTGAGGAGTTACGTCACAAAACCAGCGGACTATTCATTTTATCCGGTCGCATTTTTTCTGATCGGTATGCTGCTCTATTCGCTGCGAGAGCATGTCATCGTTGACGTCAGATTTTGGGTGGTAGTGGCCTGTTGTTATGTTCTTTTGGCGCATTCAGTGGTGGGGCCTGTGCTTTTCTATGGGATGTTCGTGTACGGCATTTTGTGTTTCGCGTCGGCTAGACGTTTTTTTGCTGTGTCGCCAAAGAATGATTTTTCCTACGGCGTCTATCTATGGGCATTCCCGGTTCAGCAATTTGTCGCATCCGCTTACCCGAAAATGGACAACTTGCTAGGACTGGTGCTATCGATTCCCATGGCGTTGATGCTGGCTGCATTGTCATGGCACTTTGTCGAGCGTCCATGCATCGCCTATTGTCGTAGGCTTATGGCTCGGGATTGATGAAATCGACGCTGCCGATTCGGCAGGCTGCTCATGTACTGATGGCAACCTGCCGATATTTGATCGACAGCGCAGATTTGGCGCCGAAATCCAGCCCCCGGGAAAAGTAATTTGGGTGGATTCGGACGGCGGCGAATTAAGGATCAGAGGTGCAGCGTTTTATCTCATCTCCTGATCGCCATCGCCAATTTCCGAAGGGGAGCGGTGATCCGCCAGGAGGTCGACCTGCGCATCGCATCGAGTTGGTGTATTAGTTGCGCGACGGACGCTTTCTCGTTGTTGGAGGAAGTTTCCCTGACGCAGAACTGCGATGACCATTTGCTGTAGATGCTTTCGCCTGCTGCCTTGGATAGCGTTGCGAACATTGCAGTCGGTTTGACAATGCCGAAATCTATCAGTGATGTATTAAGGCTCTCCACGTAATCGATGAAGCGCCTGTCGCTTTCATTGTTGGGTGAGAAATTATTTCCATAAATTCTGTCAATAAACACATCGATGACATTCCCATGTCCGACGAATTTGTTGAAAAAGAATCTCTCGGTCAACAAAGGCATGATGTCCTGCGCGCGAATTCCTTCGAATGTGTCATCTGACGTGCAGTCATAGTTCACATAGCGATCTTCGTGGCATTTTGCGAAGAAGTTGAACTTCTTTTCAAGCGGCAGCGAGTCCCATAACTGTTCGACGAAGACCAGCGCTTCCGGCCAGCGCATATGACCGTTGCGACCAATCATGTCGGATATAACAAAAACCCCATTTTCTGTCAATGCATTACGGACCGAGTCGAAAATGAACTCAAGTTCGACGAAGTGGTGCAGGGAGTGATTCGCCATGACTGCGTCAAATGGCCCGTCTGGAAAATCAGTATTCAGATTCAATACCTTGAAGGTCATGTGCCTGTCTACACCACTCTTCATGGCCGCGTCCTTTGCAAAATCAGACACGGCTGGGTTCAGATCCGTACAGACGAATTCGATGGTGCAACCAAAATCGAGAAGATGCTTGACTATCTCGATCTCGGTTGAACAATCCCCCGATCCGAGTGACAGTATTCTGAATGGACTGTTCCCGGTGCTATTTTTGTTATTTGATCGTTTATACGCTTTATTGATTTCGCTTGCGAAAATGAAGTTTATTCTCGGATCCCCGAATACCTCTATCAATCGTGGGCTGAGATATTTGTTGGCCCAATATGAAAACATGGGTGGAATCGAGCTTGTTACTCCGCCCTCCTCAAGCACGCGCGTAAAGTTTGCGATCTCTTTTTGGATCTGGATGTTGAAGTCAGCCTCGGCCACGTTAGCTCCTTGCTTTTGCATGGATGCAGAATGGTACTGAAGTCAATGCGAGCTGTTGTCCCGCCACATAATGCCAGAAGAGGGCGTTGCTCGATCAGTGTGAGCTACTTGTGAAGGACCAACTGGGGCTAGTCCGGGCCGCCAGATGCCGCCTCACCGTCCGAGAACATAACATTGATTGCACCCCTTTGTAAGTCAATCGATGCGTATTGATTCATAACGATGCCAGAGATCGAGCAGCTGATATGTTTCATCACGATGACGCATCCGTCTGCGCCGTTGCCGCCCATTGCGTTGGAATCGCCACCACCGCCGCGCCATAACCAACGCGCGCTTCGGCGGCCGATGCGGGAGCATTCCACTCGAGCCCAGAACGGACGATCCGCCAGCGCCGTCCATGCTTGGGAATGAACTTCCATAACCTGATGACCCGAAGTTGCAAGGTACTGATCGCGTTGCTCGGCGCAGTGGTTACAGATCCTCCCGCAGTAGCTGAACCGGGATTCGGGGTCGAGGCAAGGAGGCTTCCTCCATTCGCAGATGACACGGCTGCGAGCGGATCGGAAGCAATTGGCGATCGCATCCAAGTGCTGAACGAGGTGTGAGCGGCGATGTGCGATGCGTTGCGGAAGATTGCGCGGTGGATACCGACGATCGGACGCCGGAGCGATTACGGTCGGTTCAGCCGTCATGCATTTGAATAGGCGGCAGGACTTTCGCGACATTCGCGGACTCGAATGAGTCGTCCGTGATTCCAGGTCTGATCTTCATGCTCGTCGCGGGCTACGGTTGGGCCGTCCGCGACATCACCCGCCTTGGGACCCCGTGTCGAGCCAGTCCGCGGCGTCAGAACTGTGCCCAGCGCATCGGCTCCACGTTTCGCAAGCGGCAACGAGACAGAAGGGCGATACAAAAGCAATCAGGATCACGACGGCGGCGCAGCGTCGGCTCGAGCTTCGGGCCTGGCGGCGCGCTACCGCCTGGGGTGTTTCATCTCCTCGGCTTCCATTGCCGCGGTGCGTTCCTCGCTCGCGGAAACAGGTTCCATGGCCTCGTCGATCGAGGCCAATGCGTACTCGCAGGCCAGCTTGGTTTCCTCGACGTCGGCGTCCGGCTCCTCGTCGTCGTTGAGCGGCGGCTCGAGCATGTCTTTGAGCATCGTCGCCAGTTCCGGGGTGTCCCAGGGTTCGCCTCGTTGCTCCTTCTTCCTGATGTAGTGCCGGATCTCCGCATCCTGTTCGGGTGTCAGTGGCAGGTGCCGAAAGGTGCTGCTTGGGTTGGCATCGATCATGATGTTGCTCCGAAGTCCGGCGGGGTCCCGGTTTGGCTGCTTCCCGGGATGCTCCATGCCGGAAAAACGATAAGGATGACCGATCGACTCGCGAGCGAGGCCGGGCCAGGGCGACTCGCGCGACGGTCGGCGCTGCGGATACTGCGTTCGCCGAGCGGATGCACAGCCTGCAATTCGGTATTCACGATGCGTTGGGTCCCGAATTGATGCGCCATCGAATGCTCGGACGTGCGTGGCAGATTCTTATTTGCGGAAGTTCGGATCATGGATCCGGTCGAGGCGAGCGAACAGCTCATTGATCTGGTATTCGAGTACCTTGTTTCGCTCGAATCGTGTCCGAAGTGCGTCGAGCTTGACTCGCCAATACGCCGGATCGCTCACTGGCGATCGGTTGGTGAAGGCGTCGTGGGTTTGCTCGAGCAGTCCGATCGCTCCCCTAATGTGAGCCAGTTCGCGCTCCACATCGCAGTACCAGCTCATTTTCCGACTCCCGGTTATGGTTCGATTCTTGTTTTTTGTACGGCGAGTGCGTTCGATTTCACTCGAAAGCCGCCGCACGGGCCAATTTCGAGCGGTGTTGTCGTCCGTGCCCGCAGGCAGGATCTCGACCACAGTGTCGAAGCCTGCGCCGTCGTCATGCGGGCGGTCGTGTTGCGCCGGCGCATGGGGCAAATGAGCGCGCAATATTCGAATCCACGATAGAGATGCGCGCTCATGACGAGCTGCTGAACTCTGAACGTCCGGGCGCGACGAATCGCAGGGCGAACGCATCCGGCCTGTATCGCCGTGTGTGGCGCGACGGGGGGACGAAAGACTTAGCGCTGCGTGCGACAGTGGGCGCGCTGCAGCAAGAGGGAAGAGGGAGGGCGAGCAGTCGAACGGATCACGACTGCCCGGATGAGTTCATCATACGCGCGTCGTCCTTCGGGTGCCCAGCTTATTTCGGGCGGCGCGGATTGCCGCTGGTACGCGGTGCCGGGAGCGGTCGGGGTGCGCCGGCGGTCGGCGTTCGGGCCGACCGGCGCGGTGCCTGAAGCACCGCGCGGTTGCCACGTATCGGGTCCTTACTTCTTTTCCGGCAGGAACCAGTTCATCACCAGCGCGCAGATGCCGCCCGTCGCGACGCCCGATTCCAGCACGTTCTTCAGTGCGTGCGGCAGGCTGTTGAGAATGTCCGGCACCTGCGATACGCCGAGGCCGAGCGCCAGCGACACCGCGATGATCAACAGCGCGCGGCGGTCGAGCTGGACGCCCGCGAGAATGTTGATGCCCGATGCGGCCACCGCGCCGAACATCACCATCGCCGCACCGCCGAGCACCGGCTCCGGCACGGCCTGCAGCACGCCGGCGACGACCGGGAACAGGCCGAGCACCACGAGCATCCCCGCGATCCAGATGCCGACATGGCGGCTCGCGACGCCGGTGATCTGGATCACGCCGTTGTTCTGCGCGAACACGGAGCTCGGGAACGTATTGAACACGCCGGCCAGCAGCGAGTTCGCGCCGTTGACGAGCACGCCGCCCTTGATTCGTTGCATCCACACCGGGCCTTCGACCGGTTCGTTCGAGATCTTGCTGGTGGCCGTCACGTCGCCGATCGCCTCGAGCGACGTGACGAGGTAGATGATCAGCATCGGCACGAACAGCGACCACGAGAAACCGATGCCGAAATGAAGCGGCGTCGGCACCTGGAACAACGCGGCCTGGTGCATGCCGGTGAAGTCGAGTCGGCCGAGGAACGCGGCCGCGAGGTAGCCGATCACGAGTGCGATGACGAGCGCGGTGCTGCGCACCCAGACGATCGGCACGCGGTTCAGCAGGATGATCGTGCCGAGCACGAGGCCCGACAGCGTCAGGTTCTCTGCGCTCGCGAACGTGCCCTTGGCCATCGCGCCATAACCACCGCCCATGCTGATGAGGCCGACCTTGATCAGCGTGAGGCCGATCAGCAGCACGACGATGCCGGTGACGAGCGGCGTGATCAGGCGCTTCACGAACGGCAGGATGCGCGACACGCTCATCTCGACGAACGACCCGGCAATCACGACGCCGAAGATCGCGGCCATCACGGTCTCGACCGGCGTGCCCTGCTTGACCATCAGGCTGCCGCCGGCGATCAGCGGGCCGACGAAGTTGAAGCTGGTGCCCTGAACGATCAGCAGGCCGGCGCCCAGCGGGCCGAAGCGCTTGCACTGGACGAAGGTGGCGATGCCGGAAATCACCAGCGACATCGACACGATCAGGGTCGTATCGCGGCTGGACACGCCGAGCGCCTGGCAGATCAGCAGGCCGGGCGTGACGATCGGCACGATGATCGCCAGCAGGTGCTGTAGCGCGGCGACGAAAGCGACCATCGGCGCCGGCCGGTCGTTCGGGCCGTAGACGAGGTCGCGGGCCGATGCTGCGGCGTCGGCGCCGTGGGCGGCAGGTTGGGCGGAGGAGGCGGGTTGCATGGCGAGCGGGCCGGACAAGGTGGAAAGTGCGGCATTTTAGCCGAAGGGCCCGCCGCCGCCGTCGGGGCGCGCTGCGATAGCCGGGGATCGGCCGACGGCGAAAACGGCGACGGATCGGCGCCCGCTCGGCCGCGAAGCGCGGCGCCCGTCGATCAGCGGGTTTGCCGGGAGGCGACCGTGGCCGTCGTCGCGGTCGCGCTGAAGCCGGGCAAATCGGGAATCCGCTGCGCCATGAACTGCAGGAACGTGCGGGTCCGGAGCGGCAGATATCGGCGCGACGCATACACGAGGTGCAGCGCATGCGGCGGAACCATGTCCCACTTCGGCAGTAGCCGGACGAGCTGTCCGGTGTCGATCAGATCCTGGACGAGCCACGCCGGCGCGCTGCCTACCGCGTTCCCGGCCAGAAAGCACTCCCGCAGCGCAATCGAGCTGTTCACGCGATACCGGCCGCGTACCGGAACGGCGACCTTGTCGTCGCCCCGGGCAAATTCGAGTTCGCTTCCGATGATGTCCGCGCGCGCGTAGCCGACGTACTCGTGCGCCACCAGGTCTTCCGGCCGGCGGATCCTGGGCGCCTGCGATACATACGCCGGCGCGGCCACCAGCAGGCGCGGCGACGACGCGATGTGTCGCGCGACGACATCCGGCGGCAGCACGTGACCGAGGCGAATGGCGACATCGACGCCTTCCTCGACCAGATCGATCACGCGATCGGTCAGGTGCAGTTCGACGTCGATCTCCGGCCACACGGCGAGGAATTCGAGCACGAGCGCGTTCAGCCTCAGCTCGCCCAGCCCCAGCGGCGCGTTGACGACCAGCTTGCCGACCGGCCGCAGCGTTTGCCCGCGCACCTCGGCCACGGCGCTGGCGTATTCGTCGAGCACGCGCTTGCAGCGGTCGTAGAAACGGCGGCCTTCGTCGGTCGGCGCGAGGCTGGTGGTCGAGCGTTCGAGCAGGCGGACGCCCAGTTCCTTTTCGAACGCGGCGACGATCTTGCTGATCGTCGGCTGGCCGGTGCCTTCCTCGCGAGCGACCGCCGAAAAATTGCCCAGCTCGATCGCGCGGACGAACACGCGCATGGATCGCAGCGAATCCATCTTATTCCCTTGTGGCATGAACCCTATGCAAGTTTCCCACGTTCCGGCGCAATTGGGCATGACTTAACGTTCGTGAACCTTCAACCCTTGATGAGGAGTCGACATGAACGAGGCAACGCAATCTTCGACACTGGACGGCGCGCACGTCGTGATATTCGGTGGGAGTTCCGGAATCGGTCTTGCCGCCGCGGTCGCCGCGAAGGCGAGGGGTGCCACCGTCACGCTGGTCGGCCGGACCCGCGCGAAGCTCGAGGCCGCCGCGCAAGCGATCGGCGGCGCGCGCATCGCGGTGGGCGATATCGCGGACAGGCACGCGGTGCAGGCCGTATTCGACACGATGACGCGCGTCGATCACCTGGTCGTCACGGCCGGCCGCTTCATCGCCGGCAAGCTCAGTGAGACCGATCCCGATCATCTGCTCGGTGCGATACAGGAGCGTATCGCCGGGCCGGTCTACGCGATCCGGGCCGCGTTGCCGCTGATGCCTGCGACCGGCTCGATCGTGCTGACTGGCGGGCAGCTGGCGGATCGCCCGGCCGCGCAAGGCACGTCCGTCATCGCCGCGGCCGTGCGCGGTGTCGAAGCGCTGGCGCAGTCGCTCGCGCTGGAACTGAAGCCGATTCGCGTCAATGTCGTTGCGCCCGGCTTCGTCGAGACGCCGCTGTACGACGCGTTCGGCCCGGAAGCGCGCGATGCGATCCTGGCGGGAGCGGCCGCGGCGCTGCCGGGCGGCCGCGTCGGGCGCGCCGACGAAGTCGGGGAGGCGATTGCGTTCCTGCTCGGCAACGGCTTCATGAACGCCGAAATCCTGCACATCGACGGTGGCGGCCGGCTGGTCTGAACCGGGCGCGTCGCGTGGCGTCAGCCGGTCGCGCTTGTTTTCGTGCCGCGCGCCGGTGTACGCGGTCCGCGGGCATCGGGATACATGCGCTGGCACACGGCAATGACCGTGTCGCGCAGGCGGCGATGCACGGGGTCGCCGTGCATGCGCGGGTGCCACAGCGCGGAGACGAGGATCGCGGGCAGGCGGACCGGGATCTCGAAGCTGCGCAGCCCGAGGGTTTCGACGAGCCCCGGCGAGAACGCGTTGCCGAGGCACGAGCGCGGCACGAGCGCGATCAGGTCGGTGCTGGCCGCGACGCGCATCGCATCGGGGTAGCTGGGGACGACCACACGCACGGTCTGGTCCGAGCCGGACCGGTTCGCCGACTCGTCGGCCGGTCCGCTGAAATCGCCGAGCTGCGATGCGATCACTTGACGGCAGGCCGCAAAGCGCGCGGGCGTGATCCTGGCCGACGCGAACAGCGGATGTCCGGCACGCGCCACCGCGACGTGCCAGTCGTGACCGAGCATGCGCGTGTGCAGCTCGGGCGCGTCGTCGCCGCGCTTGCCGATTTCCAGATCGACGGTGCCGTCGCGCAGCGCTTGCGGATCGCGGTCGGGCTTGGGCACGAAGCGGATGCGCACGTGCGGTGCGACTTCGCCGATCGCGGCGACCACCGGGCCGGACAGCATTTCCATGAACGACGCCGCCGCGCGAATGGTGAACGTGGCGGCGAGCGTCGCCAGGTCCACGTCGGCCGTCGCCGGCCGCAGCACGGCGCGCGCGTCGCTCGCGATCGCGTGTACGCGGTCGCGCAATGCCGCTGCGTGCGGCGTCGGCACGAGCTTGCGCCCGGCGCGCACGAGCAGTTGATCGCCGGTGGAAAGCCGCAGCCGCGTGAGCGTGCGGCTCATCGCGGACGTGCTCAGGCCAAGCCGGCGCGCGGCGCCGGTCACGCTGCCTTCGGACAGCAGCACGTCGAGCGCGGTGACGAGGTTCAGGTCGATGTCTTCCATGCGGACAGGATACGCCATTGCTCGATCTGGCATGGCGTCTGATGCAACTATCGATTGCATCCGGTGCGTCTGGCGCATGGTTCGGTGCGCGCCTATAGTGGGCGCATCATGCAACCCGGCAAAGGCGGAAACCATGCAATCGACTGAATCAAACCGGAACGCACCCGCGATCCTGCTCGTTGCGGCGTCGCGCGGCCTCGGGCTCGCGATGGCGGAGGCATTTCTCGACAAGGGCTGGAACGTCACGGGGACCGTGCGCGAAGGATCGGGCCGCACGAAGCTGCACGATCTCGCGGACCGGTTCGACGGCCGGCTCGAGATCGAGACGCTCGACATCTGCGAGCCGGTGCAACTGGCCGCGCTGCGCGAGCGCCTGTCGGGCCGGCGCTTCGACCTGCTGTTCGTGAACGCGGGGACGACCAACGATCCCAACGAAACGATCGGCGAAGTGACGACCGACGAATTCGTGCGCGTGATGATCACGAATGCGCTTGCGCCGATGCGCGTGATCGAGGCGCTGCAGGATCTCGTGACCGCGGACGGCCTGATCGGCGCGATGTCGTCGGGGCAGGGCAGCGTCGCGAACAACGTCAGCGGGATGCGCGAGGTCTATCGCGGCAGCAAGGCCGCGCTGAACCAGTTCATGCGTAGCTTCGCGGCGCGCCAGGCCGGCACGCCGCGCGCGCTGGCGCTGATGGCGCCCGGCTGGGTCCGCACGGAGCTGGGCGGGTCCGATGCGCGGCTGACCATCGACGAGAGCGTGCCGAGCCTCGTCGACGTGCTGATCGCGAAGCGGGAGCGCCCCGGGCTCGAGTATCTCGACTATCTGGGGCGGACGGTGCCGTGGTGAGCGGATGCCGCCGCGGCCTGCCGTACCCGGCCGCGTGTGTATGACGTTGTGTACACAACGATGACGCGGCGCGACGACATGCCGCTCGCTGCATCGCACAACCGACTGCGCTTGACACAGGCGCGATGCCCGCCGTAAATTGCGCGGGCAGATCTAGATAAGAGACTATCTGTAAGATGGTCTCTCCATGCGTCGATCGCATCTGCAATGTCGAGCCTCTTACAGAACAAATATACGGAGGCCGATTGTGCAAACGATCGCGGTCAAGCTTCATGGCATTGAAGACGTCATCTCCTTTCTCGACTCACGCCCCGGTATCGCGGGCAGGGCGGGGCTCGTCTGGTGGCTGTCGCTCGGCGGGCTGTTTCTCGACGCATTCTCCAACTCGGCATTGAGCGCCGGCCTCGGGCCGATGACGCACGAATTGCATCTGTCGGCCGCGCAGGTCGCGTGGATGACATCGTTCGCGTCGTGGGTCGCGATCGCGTTCAACCCGATCGGCGGCTGGATGGCCGACCGGTGGGGGCGCGTGCGGCCGCTGATCGCGGCGAAGCTGCTGTCGGTGATCGGCGCGTTGCTGGTGGTGTTCGCACCGGATTTCAATACGATTCTCGCCGGCCGTTTCTTCGTCGGCATGGCGTACGGGATCGACTTCGCGATTGCGATGGCGATGCTCGCGGAGTTCACGCCGGGCCGCCTGAAGAGCCGGCTCAATACCTGGCAGGGCATGTGGTACACGGCCGTCTGCCTGAACCTGCTGCTCGCGCTGCTGTTTCATGCGTGGCAGGTCGGCGATTCGATCTGGCGATACTCGGTCGCGGCCACCGCGGTGTTCGGTGTCGCGATTCTCGCGCTGCAATGCGTGTTCCTCGTCGAAAGTCCGATCTGGCTCGCACGCAAGGAGCGTCTCGACGCAGCGGCACGCGCGATGACGCGCATCTACGGGCAGGCCTTCGTCGCCGCGCCCGCGCATGAACGCACACCCATCGTCAATCCGGCCACCCGCGGCCTCGCGAACGTGCTGCTGATCTTCCGGGGCGTCTACCTGCCACGCACGATTCTGGCCGCGACCGTGCAGATCGGCCAGTCGATCGAATACTTCGCGATCGGCTGGTATCTGCCGCTGATCAGCGCCGCGCTGTTCGGCAAGGACTTCGTCTATGCGACGCTCGGCGCGCTCGTGTTCAACCTGTTCGGGATCGTTGGCGGTTTCTCGTCGTCGACGGTCGGCCGCCGCGTCGGCCTGCGCCGCGCGTCGGCGATCGGGTTCGCGGCGGTCTGCGCGATGCTGGTCGCGCTCGGGTTGTTTCATGCGCACATGCCGCTGTGGCTGTCGGTGGTCGTGCCGTCGCTGTTCATCCTGTTCCACTCGGCCGGCCCCGGCGCGAACGGCAAGAGCCTGTCGTCGCTGTCGTTTCGCGGCGAGCTGCGCGCGGGCGCGAACGGCATCGTCGGCGCGCTCGGCTCGATCGGCGCGGCGCTCGGCCTGCTGGCCTTTCCGCTGTTTCGCGCGCGCTACGGCCTCGAACACACGTTCCTGATTCTCGCGATCGTGCCGTGCATCGCGAGCGCAATCTGCTTTGCGATCCGCTGGGATCCGACGCGCACGACGATCAATCCCGACAACGAACCCGACGCGCCGCACTTCGGCGACGATGCGCGCACCACGTCGGCCTTCCTGAAACCCGCCATCGAGAAAACGCAGCGATGACCGATTCCCGAAACGCCATTCTCGCGATCGACGAAGGTACGTCCGGCACGCGTGCCGCACTCGTCGACGCGAGCGGACACGTGTCGTGCCTTGAATATCTGCCGCTGTCGGTCGAGAGCCCGCGGCCGGGTGTCGTCGAACAGGACGCGAACGCGATTCTCGACAAGACGCTCGCGGTCTGCCGCGCAACGCTCGCGCACGCGCATCGACAGGGGGTGCGCATCGCCGCACTGGCGCTGGCGACCCAGCGCGCGACCGCCGTGCTGTGGGATACGCGGAGCGGGCGCGCGCTCGTACCCGCGATGGTCTGGCAAGACACGCGCCATGCAGCCGAACTCGACCGTCTCGCGACCGACTGGGACCGCGTGCTCGTGCCGCAGGTTGGCCGTCCGGCGGGCGTGCGTTCGCCGTATCTGTGGGCCGTGCACCAGATGCGCACGTCGCAGGCGGTTGCCGACGCGCATCGCGCCGGGTGTCTCGCGTTCGGCACGATCGATACGTGGCTGCTGTGGCATCTGTCCGATGCGCGCGAGTGCGTGACGACGCCGACCAACGCGACATCCGCGAGCGCATACCTGCTCGGCGAACATCGCTATTTCGACCCGTGGCTCGACGCGCTCGGCTTTCCACGCGAATTGCTGCCCGCGCTGCGTGAGGACGCCGATGCGTTCGGCCGCACGCGCGAGGACGTGCTCGGTATCGACATACCGATCCTTTCGTGTGCGGGCGACCAGTTCGCGGGTGCGGTCGGTCTCGGTTGCGTCGAACGCGGCCAGGCGATGTGCGTGCACGGCACCGGCAGCTTTGTCGACCTGCTGACCGGTACGGCGCGTCCCGACGCCGGATCGCACGCCCAACCCGGGCACGCGCACGACGGCACGCTGGCGATGACCGCGCGGCGGCACGGCGGCGTGTCGCATTACTCGCTCGAGACCTTCGTCGCGACGACGGGCTCGGCGCTGCGCTGGGTCTGCGAAAAATTGCGCTGGTTCGACGATCCCGCTCAGATCAGCGCGCTGGCGGGCAGTGTGCAGTCGGCGCGCGGCGTGACGTTCGTGCCGGCGCTCACCGGCCTGCGCGTGCCGCGGATGGAACCGAACGCACGCGCGTTGCTGTCGGGCATCTCGATCGCGACGACGCAGGCCGAAGTCGCGTATGCGGTGCTCGAAGGCATCGCGCATTCGGTCGCATCGTGCATGGAAGCCAACCAGGCGGTGGCTGGAGCCGACGTGTCCGAGCTGATCGTCGGCGGCGGCCTCGCGGGCAGCGACACGCTGCTGCAGATCCAGGCCGACGTGAGCGGCGTGCCCGTGCGCCGGATCCGCGAAGGCGACCGCGCGAGCCTGCGCGGCGCGGCGTTTCTCGCGGGCGCGTCGGGGCTGCTGTGGGATTCGCTCGACGCGGCCCGCGCGACGCTCGTCACCGACGCCGTGTTCGAACCCTCGATCGATGTGGACAGCCGGCAGCGCCGGCGCGCGGCCTGGCATGCGCGGATCGCGTCCGAGCTCGCGCACGCGGCCGATTTCGCTTACGCATAAGCACGGAGAACGACCAGCATGATGTTTTTGCCATCCAGAAAACCGCAGACGGACCGGGCCAGCATGACGGGCACCGAGCCGCTGCGCGTCAACCGCGACGAGCACCTGGCGCGACTCGAGACGGACACGTTCGACGTGCTGATCGTCGGCGGCGGCGTGACGGGCGCGTATGCGGCGTTCGATGCGAGCCTGCGCGGGTTGCGCGTCGCGCTCGTCGAGAAGAGCGACTTCGCGTCGGGCACGTCGTCGAAATCGTCGAAGATGGTGCACGGCGGGCTGCGCTACATCGAGCAGGGCAATCTCGGGCTCGTGCGCCACTCGCTGCTCGAGCGGCAGCGGCTGCGGCGCAACGCGCGCCATCTCGTGCAGCGGCTGCCGTTCCTGTTTCCGGTGATGGAGCGCGAAGGCGTGTTCGACCCGCGTCTCGCGAAAGCCTTCGAGAGCCTGCTGTGGACCTACGACATCGCCGGCGGCTGGCGCGAGGGGATCCTGCACCAGAAGCTGACGAAGGCCGAGGTGCTGTCGCATTGCCCGACCTTCAACGAAACCTACCTGACGGGCGGCTTCCTGTACTTCGACGCGCGCGTCGACGATGCGCGCCTGACGCTGAACCTCGTGCGCACGGCCGCGTTTCACGGCGCGGCGGTGGCGAACCACGCGCGCGTGGTCGAGCTGACGCGCGACGGCCACGGCAAGGTCGACGGCGCGATCGTGCATGCCGACGGGCGCGAGCGGCGCGTGCGGGCGCGCGTGGTCGTGATGGCGACGGGCGTATGGCTGCGCGACTGGACCGGTGCGCGCAAGGGCGATACGGCCGCGTTGCAGGTGCGGCCCGCGAAGGGCGTGCACGTCGCGATCCCGTGGCTGAAGATCCGCAACGACTGCACGGTGACGATCCCGGTGCCGGGTCGCAACCGCCGCGCGACGATCACGCGCTGGGGCAACGTGTCGTATCTCGGCACGACCGACGAGGACTACGACGGCGATCTCGACGACGTGCACTGCACGCGGCAGGAACTCGACTTCCTGCTCGACGGCGCGCGTTCCGCGCTGAAGGTCGACCTGAGCGCGGACGACGTGGTCGGCAGCATCGCCGGATGCCGGCCGCTGGTCGGGCCGCCCGGCGGCAAGACGATCGAGATGAAGCGCAATCACGAGATTCATGTCGCGCCCGACGGGCTCGTGACGATCGTCGGCGGCAAGCTGACGACGTCGCGGCACATGGCGGAGCAGACGATCGATACGGTCGGCAAGCTGCTCGGGCGCCGCACGCGCTGCCGCACGAAATCGGCGTACCTGCTCGGCGCGGCAGGCTACGACCCACAGGCGATCGCCGCATCGGGCGGGCTCGCCGCGCATCTCGGCGAACGCTACGGCACCGAGGCGCGCTTCGTCGGCGACCTCGCCGACGCGACGCCGTCGCTGCTCGCGCCGATCGTCGAAGGGCTGCCGTACAGCGAAGCGGAAGTGCTCTATGCCGTGCGTCACGAATTCGCGCGCAGCGTCGACGACGTGCTGTCGCGTCGCACCCGCGCACGACTGATGGCGCGCGACGCCTCGGCGCGCGCGGCGCCGCGCGTCGGCGCCATCCTCAAGGCGGAGCTCGGCCTGTCCGATGCGACCGTCGCCAGCCAGGTGCGCGACTACGTCGCCGCCGTCGTACTCGAAAAAGCCATCCTCATGGGAGAACACGGATGATCAGCAAGGAAGCCATCAAGCGCGGCTACAACCGCGGCAACTACGTCGTCGGCGCGCATACGCCGCCGCCATATTCGCTGAACCTGCCCGCGTCAGGCGGCGCACCGGCCGAGGCCGGCATGCAGCGCGCGCCGGTCACGGTGTCGCAGCAGCAGGTCGACGCGCTGCGCGCGGTGGCCGACGAGGTGCTCGCGCAGCCGGCCGACGTCGTCGCGTGGACGCGCGACTGGTGGGCCGCATCGATGGTCGCGGAAACGGGCGGCCGGCCCGCGACGCCGCACGCGGTCGTGGTGCGTGTGTCGACGGTCGGGCAGGTGCAGGCCGTGATGCGCATCGCGCACGCGGCGACGATCCCGGTGACGGCGTCGGCTGGCCGCAGCAACGTGACGGGCGCGGCGCTGCCCGTGCGCGGCGGCATCGTGCTCGACGTGTGCGGGCTGAACCGGCTGATCGGCGTCGACACCGAAAGCCAGATCGTCGACGTCGAAGCCGGCATGTTCGGCGACGTGTTCGAGGAAACGCTGCAGCGCGAGCACGGGTTGACGATGGGGCACTGGCCGTCGTCGTTCGGGATCAGCACGGTGGGCGGCTGGATCGCGTGCCGCGGCGCGGGGCAGTTGTCGACCCGCTACGGCAAGATCGAGGACATGGTGTTCGGGATGGACGTGGTCCTCGCGGACGGTAGCCTGGTGACGCTCGGCGGTGCGTCGCGCGCGGCGGTCGGTCCCGATCTGCAGCAATTGTTCATCGGCAGCGAAGGGACGCTCGGCATCATCGTGCGGGCGCGCCTGAAGCTGCATCGGCTGCCCGACTACGGCCGCGCGATCGCGTACGGCTTCGACACGTTCGCGGCCGGCCTCGACGCATGTCGCGAGATCCTGCAGCGCGGCGCGAACCCGGCCGCGCTGCGGCTCTACGATGCGCTCGAAAGCGGCGTGCAGTTCGGGCTGCCCGACACGAACGTGCTGTTGATCGCCGACGAAGGCGCGTGCGAGATCGTCGACGCGGTGACGGCGATCAGCGCGCACGTAGGCGAGGAAAGCGGGCGCAGGCTGGACGGCGACGCGATCTTCGAGAAGTGGCTCGACACGCGCTACCTGACCGGCAAGAGCGCGGAAGGCTTCAAGCGCAGCCCCGGTTTCGTCGCCGATACGCTGGAGATGTGCGGACGCTGGCGCGACCTCGCGGCGATCTATCGCGACGTGGTGGCCGCGCTGCAGGCCGTGCCGGGCACGCTGGCCGGATCGGCGCACCAGTCGCATGCGTATGCCGACGGCGCGTGCCTGTATTTCTCGCTGCGCGGCGACGTCGCGGTGGCCGAACGGGCCGCGTGGTATCGCGCGGCGTGGGACGCGGCGAATGCGGTGCTGATCCAATACAATGCGGCGTTGAGTCATCACCACGGCGTCGGGCTGCTGCGTTCGCCGTACCTGCGCGATTCGCTTGGCACGGCGTTCCCGGTGCTGCAGACGGTGAAGCGCGCGCTCGATCCGAAACACATCCTCAACCCCGGCAAGCTTGGCCTCGGCGACGAGACCGGCCCGCACGTCGACCGGTAAACGTCATGGACAAGTCGCTGGGCGCGCGTCTCGCCCGTCATCCCGTCATCGCCACGCTGTACGGCGCCGAGCAGGCTGACAGCTTCATCGACAGCGCGGCCGAGGTCGGCATCGTCGCGAACGTCGACCTGCGCCGGCTGCAGGCGGTGGTCGCGGCGCTCGCCCGGGCCGGCAAGTTCGTGATCGTCAACATCGACAGTTGCGATGGGCTGTCGCAGGACAAGGGCGGCGTCGAATATCTGGCCGATATCGGCGTCGCAAGCCTCGTGTCGACGCGTGTCGCGACGATCCAGCGCGCGAATCGCGCGGGGCTGATCACGATGCAGAAGGTGTTCGTGACCGACCGTTCGACGTGGCCGCGCAGTGTCAAGGCGATCGAACAGAGCGATCCGAACCTCGTGCAGCTGATGCCGGCGCCGATGCTCGCGTACCTGAGCGAAGCCGACCGGCAGGCGCTGCCGCCGATCGTCGCGTCGGGCTTCGTCGGCAATGCGGACGACGTGCGCAGCGCGAGGCGGCACGGCGCGATCGCGGTGTCGACGAGCGACAGCGCATGGTGGAATTTCGACCCGTCGTCGTGACGGGCCCCGGTCGAACCAGGAGCGCAGCATGAACGAACCTTACCTGCAGGTCATCGCGCATTACTTCGCGAAGCCCGGCAACGGCGATCGCGTGGTCGAACTGCTCGCCGAGCTCGCGCCGGCGACGCGCGCCGAGCCGAAGAATCTCGACTACGCGTATTTCCGGTCGCCGGCGGACTCCGACCACATCGTGATCCTCGAGCGTTACAGTGACGCGGACGGCCTCGATGTGCATCGGGAAACGCCGCATTTCCAGCGGATCGGAATCGGGGCGATCATGCCGTTGCTCGATCGCCGCGACGTGTCGCGCTACATGGTGCAGCCGGACACCGGCACGGCGACGCCACCGGGAGGCACCCGATGAATCCGTTTCAATTCCGTACCGTTCCGACGCAGATCGTCGAATTCGGCGCCGCGCGCCGGCTCGGCGCGTTGTTGCGCGAACGCTTTCCGGCGCTCGTGCGGCTGTGCGTCGTCACCGATGCGTTCCTGCATCGCAGCGGCGTGCTCGCGCCGGCGCTGGAGAGCCTCGTCGCGCACGGCTGGCAGGTGACCGTGATCGACGACGTGATCGCCGATCCGCCCGAGCACGTGGTGCTCGAAGCGACCGAGCGGGCCGTCGCGGCCGATGCCGAACTCGTGCTCGGCCTGGGCGGCGGTTCGTCGATGGACGTCGCGAAGCTGATCGCGGTGCTCGCGCCGGGGCAGCAGACGCTGGCCGACATGTACGGCGTCGACAAGGTCGCGAGCGCGCGGCTGCCGCTCGTGCAGATGCCGACGACGGCCGGCACGGGTTCGGAGGTCACGGCCGTGTCGATCGTCACGGTCGGCGAGGCGCGCAAGATGGGCGTCGTGTCGCCGCATCTGTTCGCGGATGTCGCGATCCTCGATGCCGAGCTGACGCTCGGCCTGCCGCGCGCGGCGACGGCCGCGACGGGCATCGACGCGATGGTGCATGCGATCGAGGCCTATACGTCCGCGCGGCTGAAGAACCCGGTGTCCGACATGCTGGCCGTGCATGCGCTGACGCTGCTGTCGCGCAACCTGCTCGCGGCGTGCGACGACGGCAGCAACCGGCCCGCGCGCGAGGCGATGCTGGTCGGCGCGATGTTCGCGGGGCAGGCGTTCGCGAACGCGCCGGTCGCGGCCGTGCATGCGCTGGCCTATCCGGTCGGCGGGATCTTTCACGTGCCGCATGGGCTGTCGAATGCGCTCGTGCTGCCGCACGTGCTGCGCTTCAACGCGCCGGCCGCCGCGCCGCTGTATGCGGAACTCGCGGCAATCGTTGCGCCGCAGGCGACGGGCAGCGACGAAGCGAGGACGCATGCGCTGATCGACGAGATCGACCGGCTGATAGTCGCGACGGGCATCCCGCGCACGCTGCGCGAGGTCGGGATCGGGGAGAGCGACCTGCCGAGGATGGCGTCGGACGCGATGCTGCAGACGCGCCTGCTCGTGAACAATCCGCGCGAGGTGACGGAAGCCGGCGCACTGGCGATCTATCGGCACGCGTGGTGATGCGGGCGGCATGAACGGTCGACGGGCCGCGGCGCGATGCCGCCGGCCGGGTGCCGTTATTTCAGGTCGCGATCCTTGCAGGTCGGCTCGAGCTCGCCGTCGAAGTACTGATACAGGTGCACGAGCAACTTGTTGGCGCCGACCTTGCGCCCGAGGTAATGCGTGCCTTCCACCGACGTGCAGGTCGAGAACGCGAGCTGCAGCCCGCCGTCGAGCACGGCTTCCGGGCGGGCGCCCTGGCGCACGAAGCGCGCGGTGCCGACCACGCCGAAGCCGCGCGTGTCCGCCGCCACCGACTTCGGCAGCGACAGTGCATACGCGGCGATCGTGCGGTCGTCGTGCAGCGCGTCGAGAATCTGGTTGCCGGGCTTGCCGGCAGGCCCGGTGATCGTCGCGCAGCAGCGCGGGATGCCCTTGTCGTCGTCCGGCAGTATTTGCAGCGACGTGCCCGCCGCGAGGTGCGTGTTCGGCGTGTAGTAGACACCGTCGGCAATCACGCCGACCTGTTGCGCATGCGCGGCGACGGAGACGGAGAGTGCCGCGGCGATCAGGAGCGGACGAAGGGGGCGGATGGGCATGATGGCGGCGATGATACACGTCGTGCGCGATCAGGCGCGCGATGCGTCGGCGCCGGTGGCCACCACGTACGCCGATGCCTGCTTCGTACCGTCCGGCTTCGTCTGCAGGTAGACGCCCTGGATCTCCGGTTCGAAGCCCGGCAGCGCGTTGATCCCGGCTTCGAGCGCGCGGAAGTAGTCGAGCGCCGGGCCGCCCCAGGCTTCGCCGGGCACCACGCAGAAGATGCCGGGCGGATAGGGCAGCGCACCTTCGGTCGCGATCCGGCCTTCGATGCGATCGAGCGTGACGAGCTCGACGTTGTTGCGGATCAGCTCGGTATTCGCGGCTTGCGGCAGCATTGCCTGCTTCGGGAACTGCGCACGCCGGAACATCTGCTTCTGCAGGTGCTTCATGTCGTGGCTGCGGTAGAAATCGTGCATCCGTTGGCACAGCTGCCGCAGGCGCATGGTGCCGTACAGCTCCGGATACGCTTCGCATAGCGACGGAATCGCTTCGCGCAGCGGCGTGTCCTGGTCGAGGTGGCGTTCGAACTGCGCGAGGTGCGCGACCAGATGCTGCAGCTTGCCGAAGCTCTCCGACGGCGTGAGCAGGAACAGGATCGTGTACAGGTCGGCCTTCTCGGGCACGACGCCGTGCTCGCGCAGGTAGCGGGCGAGGATTGGCGCCGGCGCGCCGAACGGCGCGTACTCGTGCGTGTCGCGATCGATGCCCGGTGTCGTCAGCAGCAGCTTGCACGGATCGACGAAATACTGGTTGTCCGCATAACCTTCGAAACCGTGCCAGCTGTCGGCCGGATGGAAGCGGAAGAAGCGCAGGTCGTCGACGATCTGCTCGGTCGGGTAGTCGGCCCACGGGCGGCCGTCGACATGCTGCGGAACGAACGGGCGGATCTGCCGGCAGGTCTTCAGCAGCAGCTTGCGCGCATCGACGCCGTGCGCGACGCAGTCGCGCCACAGGCGCTTGCCGGCCGGGCCCGCGTGCATCTGCGCGTTGACGTCGAGCGCCGCGAACATCGGGTAGAACGGGCTCGTCGACGCATGGATCATGTACGCGTTGTTGAAGCGCCGGTGATCGCAGTAACGCTTCTGGCCTTCGATGTGGCTGTCCTTCTTGTGGATCTGCGACGTCTGCGAGAAACCGGCCTGCTGCTTGTGCACCGACTGCGTGACGAGGATGCCGGGATCGTCGGGGCCGAGCGTCAGCATCAGCGGCGAGCAGTCCTGCATCATCGGGATGAACTGCTCGTAGCCGACCCACGCCGAATCGAACAGGATGTAGTCGCACAGATGCCCGATCCGGTCGACGATCTCGCGCGCGTTGTAGATCGTGCCGTCGTAGGTGCCGAGCTGGATCACCGCGAGTCGGAACGGACGCGGCAGGTCGGCGCGCTCGGGCGCGACGTCGCGGATCGCGTCGCGGATGCGCGCTTCGTCGAGCGCCGCGTTGTCGACGCCGCCGATGAGGCCCCACGCGTTGCGCGCGGTCTCGAGGTAGACCGGCCGCGCGCCGGACAGCACGAGCGCGCCGAGGTGTACCGACTTGTGGTTGTTGCGGTCGAACAGCACGAGATCGCCGGGCGCGAGCAATGCGCTCGTGACGACCTTGTTCGACGTCGACGTGCCGTTCAGCACGAAGTAGGTCTTGTCCGCGTTGTAGATCCGCGCGGCGTTACGCTGCGCTTCCAGCGCGGGGCCTTCGTGGATCAGCAGGTCGCCGAGCCGGACGTCCGCGTTGCAGAGGTCGGCGCGAAAGATCGTCTCGCCGAAGAAGTCGAAGAACATCCGGCCGAGCGGATGATTCGAGAAAAACTGGCCGCCCTGGTGGCCGGGGCAGTCGAACTCGACGTAGCCGCGCTGCACGTAGTCGCGCATGACCTTGAAGAACGGCGGCAGCAAGTTCTCGCTGTAAATATCGGCGGCGGCGGAGATCTGCCGGCCGTAGTAGTGACGGCCGCCGTGCCCGAGCTGGATCACGCCGCTCGCGCCCGGCAGGATCGACGGCGGCACTTCCTGGTCGGGCTCGACCGCGACGAAGAACGGAATCGCGAAGCCGGTTCTTTCAACGGTTTTCTGAACTTTCTGCGCCGCATCGATTCCGACGACGATTGCCGCGATATTCGTGAAATCGGTCTGAAATACGTCGACCTGTTCGTGCGTGGTGAGGAAGGCGCCAATCAGCGCCGGCTCGACTGCGATTTTCAACAGGCTCACGCGAATTCTCCCGAAAATGTGCGGAAGCGGGCGCGGCATTCGTGCCGGTACGCAATCCATGCGTAATCCGGCATGCGCCGCAGCCGATTCAAATGCTCCCGCGAATGCTGAATGCCGAATGCGCTCTGTGCCAGCTGGCCTTGCGCGGCGGGGTGCGGCCGCCACCGGTCAGCGCACGGCGCAGCCGATCCTAGCAACAAAACCCGGCGAGTTCAATCGAGCGGAAATGACAATGTCATTGCAGGGTGAGAATGATCAAGTTATCTCAAATTTAAATGCTGCGGTGCACATGAAAATGATCAAATCATGAAATCCGATTTGAAAGCGACCGACGTTTTCGCCGAATCGTCGGCTTTTCATTGAAAGTCGTCTATGGCATAGTCGGCAGCGAATTGGATGGCGAATCAAACCGGAATTGCGAGCGTCTCATGTCGCCGCCCGTGGCCTGCGTCCGGGTGCTCGCGAGACGAACAACCCCAATGAAGCAACGGAACAACGAGGGCAACATCATGAATACGTCCGTCGGTGGCATCCGTCGTCTTGGCATGCGTGCGCTGCTGGTCGACGACGAGATCACGCAGGAAACGGCAACGGGGCGCGCGGTCCGCACGCTGAGCGCGGAGCTCGTGCAACGCGACATCGACGTGCTCACGGCGACCTCCGCCGACGATGCGATCGTATCGATCCGCTCCGATCCGTCGATCCAGTGCGTGCTGCTCGACTGGGATCTCGGCGTGGCCGGCCCCGGGCCGTCCGAGTCCGTGGTCGACGCGATCCGGCAACGCAATGCCAACGTGCCGATCTTCCTGCTGGCCGACCGCAGCGTCGCGTCGACGGTGCCGGCCACGGTGATGGGCAAGGTCGACGATTTCGTTTGGCTGCTCGAGGATACGGCCGACTTCATCGGCGGGCGCATCCATGCGGCGATCGAACGCTATCGCGCGACCGTGCTGCCGCCGATGTTCGGCGCGCTCGCGAAGTTCTCGCGCGTCTACGAATACTCGTGGCATACGCCCGGCCACACGGGCGGCACGGGCTTCCTGAAGTCGCCGGTCGGCCGCGCGTTTTTCGAATACTTCGGCGAAGCGCTGTTCCGCTCCGACCTGTCGATCTCGGTCGGCGAGCTCGGCTCGCTGCTCGACCACTCGGGCCCGATCGGCGAAAGCGAGCGCTACGCGGCGCGCGTGTTCGGCGCGCACCGCACGTATCACGTGACGAACGGCTCGTCGACGTCGAACCGCATCATCCTGATGGCGAGCGTGAGCCGCGACCAGATCGCGCTGTGCGATCGCAACTGCCACAAGTCGGCCGAGCATG
Organism: Burkholderia sp. YIM B11467; assembly: GCF_052952715.1. Lineage (NCBI taxonomy): Bacteria > Pseudomonadati > Pseudomonadota > Betaproteobacteria > Burkholderiales > Burkholderiaceae > Burkholderia > Burkholderia sp. YIM B11467. The sequence continues at coordinate 1,058,641 of NZ_JBQVSQ010000002.1, read as the reverse complement.
CGATGACGATGTCGGGCGCGATCCCGACCTACCTCGTGCCGACCCGCAACCGCTACGGGATCATCGGGCCGATCGCGTCCGAGCGCCTCACGCAGGCGGCGATTCGCGAGGCGATCGCATCGAACCCGCTCACGGCCGGGCTCGCCGATCGCCAGCCGAAGCACGCGATCGTCACGAACTCGACTTACGACGGCCTGTGCTACNAACCCGCTCACGGCCGGGCTCGCCGATCGCCAGCCGAAGCACGCGATCGTCACGAACTCGACTTACGACGGCCTGTGCTACAACGTCGCGCGCGTCGAGGAGCTGCTCGGCGCGAGCGTCGACCGCCTGCACTTCGACGAAGCGTGGTACGGCTACGCGCGTTTCAATCCGATCTACCGCGACCGCCATGCGATGCACGGCGACCCGCGCGACCATCATGCGGACCGGCCGACGGTGTTCGCGACGCAGTCGACGCACAAGCTGCTGACCGCGCTGTCGCAGGCGTCGTACATCCACGTGCGCGACGGCCGCAACCCGATTCCGCATGGCCAGTTCAACGAAACGTTCATGATGCACGCGTCGACGTCGCCGAACTACGCGATCATCGCGTCGAATGACGTCGCGGCCGCGATGATGGACGGCCCCGGCGGCGAAACGCTGACGCACGAGTCGATCGAGGAGGCCGTTGCGTTCCGGCAGATGATCGCGCGGATGAGTGCCGAGTACGCGGCGAAGGGCGACTGGTTCTTCGAATGCTGGCAGCCCGACACCGTGCTCGAGGCGCGCACGGGCCGCACGCTGCCGTTCCATGATGCACCGCCCGAGCTGCTCGCGAGCGACCCGTCGTGCTGGGTGCTGCGCCCGGGCGCGCAATGGCACGGCTTCGGCAATATCGAGGACGGCTACTGCATGCTCGATCCGATCAAGGTGTCGATCGTCACGCCGGGCGTCGCGCCGGCCGGCGGCCTGATGCCGGTCGGCATCCCGGCGAGCGTCGTGACCGCGTATCTCGATGCGCGCGGGATCGTCGTCGAGAAGACGACCGATTTCACGATCCTGTTCCTGTTCTCGATCGGCATCACGAAGGGCAAGTGGGGCTCGCTCGTCAGCGCGCTGTGCGACTTCAAGCGCGACTACGACGCGAACCTGCCGCTCGACCTGGCGATTCCGTCGCTCGCGAAAGAGCATGGTTCGCGTTATGCGGGCATGGGGCTGAAGGACCTGGCCGACACGATGTTCGCGGCGATGGAGCAGCTCGGCACGACGCGGCTGATGTCGGAGGCGTTCTCGATCCTGCCGACGCCGGAGATGAGCCCGGTGCGCGCGTACGAGCATCTCGTGCAGGGCCGCGTCGAGCAGGTCACGCTCGACGAACTGGCCGGGCGCACGGTCGCCACCGGCGTCGTGCCGTATCCGCCGGGCATTCCGCTGCTGATGCCGGGCGAGAACGCGGGGCCGGCCGGCGGCCCGGTGCTCGGTTACCTGAAGGCGCTCGAAGCGTACGACCGGCGCTTCCCGGGCTTCGCGCACGACACGCACGGCGTGGAAGTCGAGGACGGCACGTACCGCGTGTACTGCCTGAGTGCCTGACCGGGCGAACGAGCGACCGGCCGCGCGGCGGCCTCACATCGAAGGATCGACATCATGGAAAACGCAGCGCGCATGACCGACGCGGCCCCGGCGGCCGCGCCGAAGAACCGGATGAATGTCTGGCAGCTGACCATCCTGACGGCAGTCAACATGATGGGCTCCGGCATCATCCTGCTGCCGTCGAAACTCGCACAGGTCGGCACGATCTCGCTGCTGTCGTGGATCGTCACGGCCGGCGGTTCGCTCGCGCTGGCCTACGCGTTCGCGCGTTGCGGGATGCTCAGCCGCAAGCCGGGCGGGATGGGCGGCTACGCGGAATACGCGTTCGGCAAGGCCGGCAACTACATGGCGAACTACACGTACGGGCTGTCGCTCGTGATCGCCAACGTCGCGATCGGCGTCACGGCGGTCGGCTACGGCACCGTGCTGTTCGACGCGACGCTGACGCCGCTGCAGACGGGCCTCTGGACCATCTTCCTGCTCGTGCTCACGACGGTCGCGAACTTCGGCGGCTCGCGCATCACCGGCCGGATCGGCGCGGTGACGGTGTGGGGCGTGATCATTCCGGTCGTCATCGTGTCGCTGATCGGCTGGTTCTGGTTCAGCGGCGCGACCTGGGGCGCCGCGTGGAATCCGCACAACCTGCCGTTCGGGCCGGCCGTCGGCGGCTCGATCGCGGTGACGCTGTGGGCGTTCCTCGGGCTCGAATCGGCGTGCGCGAACTCGGACGCGGTGGAGAATCCGGAGCGCAACGTGCCGATCGCCGTGCTCGGCGGCACGGTCGCGTCGGCGATCTTCTACATCGTGTCGACCAACGTGATCGCGGGGATCGTGCCCAATGCGATTCTCGCGGCATCGAACGCGCCGTTCGGCATCGCGTTCGCGACGATGTTCACGCCGACGGTCGGCACGATCGTCACCGCGCTGATGGTGATCGCGTGCATCGGCTCGCTGCTCGGCTGGCAGTTCACGGTCGCGCAGGTGTTCAAGAGCTCGGCGGACGTCGGTTACTTCCTGCCGGTGTTCGCCCGTGCGACGCGCACGGGCACGCCGATCGTCGGCATGGTGATCCTGCTCGTCGCACAGGTCGCGCTGGCGCTGATGACGATCAGCCCGGAATTGAGCAGCCAGTTCCAGAAGATCGTCGATCTCGCGGTCGTGACGAACCTCGTGCCCTACGTGATGTCGATGGCCGCGCTGATCACGATCCAGAAGGTCGCGAAGGTGCCGCCGGCCAAGGCGCTGCTGACGAACGCGATCGCGATGGTGGCCACCGCGTACAGCTTCTATGCGCTGTTCAGTTCGGGCGAGCAGGCGCTGATGCTCGGCGGCCTGTGCGTGTTCCTGGGCTGGACGCTGTTCGGTTTCGTCAGCGCGCGCTTCTACCAGATGGAAGTCGACGCGCACGTGAAGGAGCCGGGGAAGTCGCTGCAAGCGTGACTGCCGGTGGCTGTCGTCGTTAGCGGTGGCGCTGCGTCAGCAGCGGCGGGATTGCCTGCTTCAGCAGATCGACGACGGCCCGCACGCGCGGCGGCAGCGGCCGCTGCGCATGCACGAGCGCATTGAGCGCGAAATCGGGGATCGCATACTGCGGCAGGAGCCGGACGAGTTCGCCGCGCGCGAGCGCGTCGGCGCAGGCCGGGTGCTGCACCACGCCGATGCCGCCGCCGGCCACGATCGTGTCGAACATCGGGCGCCAGTGGCTCGTGGTCATGACCGTGCGAATCCGCGCGTGCTGGACCGCGCCGCCGTCTCGTTGCAGCGGCAACTGCTCGTTGGCGAAGACACCCTTCACGCGAATGAACGGATGGGCGGCGAGATCGGCCTGCGTGTCGAGCGGGCCGTGCCGGTCGAGATACGACGGCGCGGCGACGAGTACGCGGGCGACCTCGCCGAGCGCATGCGCGACGAACCCGCCGTCGTTGAGTTGGCCGACCCGGATCGAAATGTCGACACCTTCGGTGACCGGATCGACGATGTCGTCGTTCAGTACGAGGTCGATGTGCAATTCCGGATACGCGGTACGGACCTGCATCAGCACGCGCGGCAGCACGACCTCGCCGAAACATTGCGGTGCCGCGAGCCGGATCGTGCCGTCGAGCGCGCGTTCCGTCTTCGATACCGACGCGACCGCCACCTCGGCCGCGTCGAGCAGCGCCTTGCTGCGCTCGTAGAAGATGCGGCCTTCTTCCGTGCAGGTCAGCGTGCGCGCACTGCGCAGCAGCAGACGCGTGCCGAGATGTTTTTCGAGTCGTTCGATGCGCTCGCTGACGGCCGGCTGGCCCATGTCGAGATCCCGCGCCGCGCCGGACATCGTGCCGCGCTCCACGACCCTGACGTAGATGCGCATCGTCGCCAACAAATCCATGTAGTCGCGCCTGTTGTCTGCTTGTGTCTGCTGGTCCGGTTCCCGGCCGATAACGACGGTCGTCGACGAACGACGACGCGTGCCGGAGCGTGTTCCGCTCGACCGATGGTACCAAAGCATCGTCGGCCTGACGGTGCGGGTTGGGCCGATACTGACTATCGGTTCGAAGCCGGCCGGTGCCGGCGGGCATGCAGTGTGCCGAATCCGCGTGCGTTCAGCGGCGTCGTGCGCGAAAATCGGCTTCCGCGCGACCGACAGGAGACAGCGACATGACGCAACAGGACGAAGCCGGGCGCACGCGATGCGTCGCATGGCAGGTCGTGAAAACGTGGCAGTCGGCCGAATGGTGCCGGCTCGTGGAGTCGCGTACGGGAATCGACCTGTCGGGTTCGGTGTCGGGTGCGATCGACGGCACGCCGTTTCGCATCGACTACGCAATCGCATGCGGCACTGACTGGCTCACGCGCTCGGCGCGCGTAATCCGGTGGGTCGGCACGCTGCCGCCGCAGCAACTGGACATCGCATGCGAAGGAGGGCGCTGGACGATCGACGGTGTCGACACGCCGGCGCTCGCGGGCGCGACCGATATCGATCTCGGTTTCAGTCCGTCGACCAATACGCTGCCGATCCGGCGGCTCGCGCTGGCCGTCGGCGATTCGGCGGCGATCCGCACCGCGTGGCTGCGTTTTCCGGATTTTGACCTCGTGCGCGGCGAGCAGCGTTATACGCGCACGGCGCCCCACGTGTATCGCTACGAAAGCGGCACGTATGCGGCCGATATCGCGATCGACGAAGCGGGCCTCGTCACCGACTACGACGAATGGCGGCGCGTCGGCGCGGCGCCCGCGGCGTAACGCGTCACATCGAAATTCGGCGGCGTATCAGCGCGCGCCGGCAACCGTCAGCTTGCCCGGAATCAGCTTCAGCGCGCTGAACGCGTCGGCGATGTTCTGCTGATACGCGACCGTCGTATCGGTAATGGGCTGCACGCCGTAGCCGGCGCGCTTGAGTGCGATTTCGAGCGTCGGCGCGTCGAGGCCGACGAGCGGTGACAGTTGCGTGGCAACCTCGGGAATGTGATCGCGCGCCCAGCGATCGGTCGCGTCGACTTCGTCGAGCAGCGCGCGCAGCACCTGCGGCTGAGCGGCTGCGTACTTGCGCGCGGCGAGGTAGTACTGCGTGTTGCGCACGAGCCCGTCGCCGTTCGCGATCACACGCGCGCCGAGTTGCCGCTCGGCGGCCGCCAGATACGGATCCCAGATCACCCACGCATCGACGTTGCGCTGCACGAACGCGGCGCGCGCGTCGGCGGGTGTCAGGTAGATCGGCTGGATGTCGGCATACGTGAGGCCCGCATGTTCGAGCGCCTTCACGAGCAGGTAGTGAACGTTCGAACCCTTGTTGAACGCGACCTTCTTGCCGCGCAGTTGCGCGACGTTGCGGATCGGCGAATCGGGCAGCACGACGATCGCCTCGCCCTGCGGCGCGGGCGGCTCGTTGCCGATATAGACGAAATCGACGCCGCCGGCTTGCGCGAAGATCGGCGGCGTTTCGCCGACCGTGCCGACGTCGATCGCGCCGGCGTTCAGCCCTTCGAGCAGTTGCGGGCCGGCCGGGAATTCGAGCCATTGCACCGCGACGCCCTGGCTCGCGAGACGCTTCTCGAGCGTGCCACGCGCCTTGAGCACGACGAAGTTGCCGTATTTCTGAAAGCCGACGCGCAGCCGCGTGCTATTGCCGTCGGCCAGCGCGGGCCGGGCCGCGAGCGGCCCGAGCGCGAGCCCGGCCAGCCCGGCGGCCGCGCCCTGCAGCCACTGGCGGCGGCGCGGGTTTGCCGGTGTCGTTTCAACGTCTGCGTGCGGTGTGTCGTTCATCGGAGCGTCCTGCGTGCGGGTTCACGGGCCGCGCGCGAAGGCGCGGCCGGCGCAGGACTTGGCCGGATGCGGGCGACGCACGCAACGGGCCGGCCCGCGCCGGATTCAGGACGATACGGCCGCGCGTGCCGGCGGCCAACCAATGAATGCGCATATGCAAATCAGCGGCGCTCAATCGGTGCCGGTGGCGCTTTCCTCGATCGAGTCGACGCGGTCCGGATAGAACGCGAGGTGCCCGCGAATCGCTTCGACGGCCGGATACGGATGCTCGTACGTCCACACGGCGTTGGTCGCGCGTTCGCCGCCGGCCGGGATCGAGTAATACGCGCAGTCGCCCTTGTACGGGCAGTAGGTCGAATGGTCCGTGCGCTGCAGCAGCGACATGTCGGCGTCTTCACGCGGGACGTAGAGCACGACCGGGTAGCTGGCTTCGCGCAACGCCAGCGCGCGGCGCGTATCGACGACGACCTTGCCGGCCACCGTGACCACCACGCGCGACGGATGCGGTTCGATCGTGATCGGATGATCGGGGCCCGGCGATTTGACGGGACGAGCGGGCGTATCGGGACTGATCGACATCGTGTGTCCTCCAGGAATCGGCGGCGCGATGGCGCCGGGCGGATCCCGGCGCGCCCGTGCCGGCGTTTGCCAGCCGATACGATGCGCCAATTCCGGAGAGTCTGCAGGGGGCCGGATTGACGGCGATCGACAGCACGCGACAGAGTGGCGCGACAGGGCTGCCGGGCAATCCCCCGGCGCTCGCGTGGACATTTTCATGCACGGGCAGCGGGATGCATCCCCGGCGATAAGCAACGCCGAATTTATTGGTAAGCGATCGGCGGGCGGCGCGCGAAGATCGGCCGTCGTCATTCGCATGACAGCCATCGTCCTTTCTCTCCGCCACCATGAAGAACGCTTTCGTTTCGTCAGCCGCGCGTCGTGCGCGCGGCGCACCTCATGCCGTTGCGGCACTGCGCTGCATCGCCGCGGCGCTGTTGCTCGCCGGCGCGGCCACGCAGGCGCTCGCCGCGCCGACCGGTAAGACGCTCGTGTACTGCACCGAAGGCAGCCCGGCCGGCTTCGATCCGGGCCAGCACACGACGAGCACCGATTTCGACGCGAGCACGTACACGATCTACAACGGGCTCGTGCAGTTCAAGCGAGGCACGCTCGATCTCGAACCGTCGCTCGCGACGAGCTGGGACGTATCGCCCGACCAGCGTACGATCACGTTTCATTTGCGGCGCGGCGTGAAGTTTCAGACGACCGCGTGGTTCAAGCCGACGCGGCCGTTCCAGGCCGACGACGTCGTGTTCACGTTCCGCCGGATGCTCGATCCCGATGATCCGTTCCGCAAGGCCTACCCGGTCAGCTTCCCGTACTTCAGCGATCTCGGTTTCGACCGCAACGTCGAGCGTATCGAGAAGATCGACGACTACACGGTGCGCTTCGTGCTGAAGTCGCCCGACGTCGTGTTCGTGCGCAATCTCGCGATGGCGTTCGCGTCGGTCCTGTCGGCCGAATATGCGGCGCAGCTCGCGGCGCGCCATCGCGAGGCCGACATCAACCAGTTCCCGGTCGGCACGGGGCCGTTCCTGCTGCGCACGTACCAGAAGGATGCGCTGATCCGCTACGACGCGAATCCCGACTACTGGAAACCGGACGACGTGAAGCTCGCGCGCCTCGTGTTCGCGATCACGCCCGATCCGGCCGCGCGCCTGCAGAAGCTGGTGGCGGGCGAGTGCCAGGTGTCGGTGTTTCCGCGGCCGGCCGATCTCGACACGGTGCGGCGCGACCCGAAGCTGACGCTGTTTTCGGGGATGGGCTTCAACGTCGGTTTCGTCGCGTACAACACGCAGCATGCGCCGCTCGATCGCGTCGACGTGCGGCGCGCGCTCGACATCGCGATCGACAAGACGGCGATCGTGAAGACCGTCTTCAACGGCGACGCGAAGATCGCGACGAACCCGATGCCGCCCACGCAATGGTCGTACAACCCGCGCCTGAAGGATGCGCCGCGCGATCCGGCCGCCGCGAAGGCGCTGCTCGCGCAGGCCGGTTTTCCGAACGGCTTCGACCTGACGCTGTGGGCGATGCCGGTGCAGCGGCCGTACAACCCGAATGCGCAGCTGATGGCGCAACTGATCCAGCAGGACTGGGCGAAGATCGGCGTGCGCGCGAAGATCGTCAGCTATGAATGGGGCGAATACAACCGCCGCGCGAAGCACGACGGGCAACACGACGCGATCCTGTACGGCTGGTCGGGCGACAACGGCGACCCCGACAACTGGCTCGGCACGCTGCTCGGCTGCGACGCGGTGCACGGCAGCAACCTCGCGAAGTGGTGCAACCAGGATTTCGAAAAGCTGGTGAGCGCGGCGCGCGCGAACGGCGATGTCGCGAAGCGCACGGCGCTGTACGAACAGGCGCAGGTCGTGTTCAAGGATCAGGTGCCGTTCACGCCGATCGCGACGTCGATCGTGTCGTTGCCGGTGTCCAGGCGCGTGCACGGGCTGACGTTCTCGCCGCTCGGCGGGCACCGGTTCGACGGCGTGTGGCTCGATTGACGGAAGGGCCGGCGCGCTCGCGCGCGCCGGTGCCGGTTGCGCTCAGTTGAGCGCGACGGCCGCGGCCGTTTCGACCGGCGAGCCTTCGAGTGCGACCGATGGCTGGCCGTCGGGGCCGACCGGCACATCGCCGGTGAGGGTTGTGCGATAGAGCTGGCGGTCGAAGTCGAGATCGAAGATGTCGACCGGCGCGAGATGCGCGGTCGCGCGGTTGTCCCAGAACGCGATGCTGCGCGGTTCCCACTTGAAGCGGATCGTGAATTCCGGCCGCGTCACGTGTTCCCACAGCAGTTCGAGCAGCGCCTGGCTTTCGCGCGGCGTGAGCCCGACGATCGATTTCAGGAAGCTCGGGCTCACGTACAGCGCGCGCTCGCCGGTCTCCGGATGCACGCGTACGAGCGGATGCTCGGTCACGAGCGGGCGGCGCTCGACCGCTTCGTCGAATGCACCGGTTGCGCGCGCACCGGCCGGCGGCGTGAAGCGGTGCAGGCCGCGCAAGCCGTCGACGAAACCGCGCAGCGGCGCGGACAGCGTTTCATACGCGCGCACGAGGTTGGTCCAGTGCGTGTCGCCGCCGTACGGCGGGATCGTCACGCCGCGCAGGATCGACGCCCACGGCGGATTCACGGCGGCCGTCACGTCGGTGTGCCAGCCCGTCCACGGCCGGCGCACCGGTTCGCCTTCGAAGCGCGTCGCCTTGCGATGCTTCGCGATCGAATAGACGGCCGGATGACCGTCGACGTGCCCGAACACCGGGTGGCCGACCGTCGGCTCGCCGAACTGCGCGGAGAACGCGACGTGCTGCTCGTGCGTGAGGAATTGCTCGCGGAAGAAGATGACGCGCCATTTCAGCAGCGCGGCGCGGATTGCCGCGATCTGCGGCGTGGTCAACGGTTGCGTGAGGTCGACGCCGCGTATTTCCGCGCCGATGTGGGCGGATAGCGGGATCACGTCGACCGGCTGGGCGGCGGGTTCGAGTAGGGCGCTCATGCGACGCTCCTGGCGGAAGTGAACGGGGCGGATGGCCGACATCGTTGCGGGTGCACGCATCGGCCCGGTGGCGAGAGGTTCATGATCGGGTGTCCGGAGTGGCGAATCGCGCGGAACGCGCGGCGGCACGCAGGGAGTCGCGCCGCCGCGGTGCTCGGGCGTTATTGCAGTGTCGCGCCCGGCCCCTTCAGCACGACGCTCTGGCGGCCGTCGATGCCGACCGGCACGTCGCCGTGAACGGTCGCGCGGCGCACGACGCGGCGCGCATCGCCGTAGTCGTTGATCGCGTAGTGTTGCGTCGCGCGGTTGTCCCAGATCGCGACGTCGCCTTCCTGCCAGTTCCAGCGCACGGTGTTCTCGAGACGCGTCACGTGCTCGTGGAATACCTGCAGCAGGTGCGCGGAATCCTGCGCCGACAGCCCCTTGAGCCGCTGCACGAAGTGCCCGAGCACGAGCGTGCGTTCGCCGGTTTCCGGATGCACGCGCACGACCGGGTGCTCGGTTTCGTAGACGGTCGACGTGAACACCTCGCGGTAGCGCTTCAGTTGCGCATCGTCGGCATGCACGTGCGTCGACGCGTAGTCGTACGCGTTCGTGTGCAGCGCCCACAGCGTGTCGGCCAGTGCGCGCAACGGGTCGGGGAGATGCGTGTACGCGGCGGCCGTGTTGGCCCACACGGTATCGCCGCCGAACGGCGGAATCACGACCGCGCGCAGGATCGAGATCTTCGGGTATGCATCGACGAAGGTCACGTCGGTGTGCCACGAATTGGCGCGCGCGCCGTGCGTGGAATCGAGTTCGAGCAGGTGCGCGCTACCGTCGACGGGCGGCACGGTCGGGTGCGCGACGATATCGCCGAAGCGGCGCGCGAACGCTTCCTGCGCGGCGTCGTCGAGATGGTGCTGGCCGCGGAAGAACAGCACCTTGTGGCGCAGCAGCGCGGCCTGGACCGCGTCGAACGTCGCGTCGTCGAGCGTGGCCGACAGCCGGACGCCGGCGATCTCCGCGCCGATCCGGCCGGCGACCTGACGCAACTGGAGCGGGGCGGCGGCCGTGCGCGGCGCGGCGTGCGCAGCATGGGAAGACGGGTGAGCGGCGTGCTGGACTTCGGACATCGGGAGTCTCCTGGAGTCGGGTCGATCGAATCTCCATTCAAGCAGGGACCGCGCGGAACCGGAACCGATGAATCGTCACAACCTTAGCGTGCAAGTTTCGATGATCGATATGTGTCGTTTTGCTGAGCAATCCGCCGCGTCACGCACTTACCACGCGAGCCGCCATTCGCCGATCCGGTGACGTGGCGTCGTACCGATGCGTTTGCCGCCCGCGCCATCGTTGCCCGGTGGGTCGCGTTCGTCGAAATCGGCGAGCACCGTGTCGCGCAGCCGCGCGAATTCCGGCGAATCGCGCCGGCGCGGCCGCGGCAGTGCGATGTCGACGATGCGCTCGATGCGGCCCGGGCGCGGCGCCATCGTCACGACACGGTCACCGAGATAAACGGCTTCGTCGACATCGTGCGTGACGAGCATCATCGTGATGCGCTCCTGTTCCCAGATGCGCAGCAGTTCGTTCTGCATCCGCGCGCGGGTTTGCGCGTCGAGCGCGCCGAACGGCTCGTCGAGCAGCAGCACGCGCGGGCGGTTCACGAGGCCGCGCGCGATCGCGACGCGCTGCGCCATCCCGCCCGACAACTGGTTCGGATACGCGTGCTCGAAGCCGTTCAGCCCGACGAGCGCGATGTGATCCGCGACCGCGCGTCGCTTCGCGGCCGCGTCGAGCGGCGCGTTGCGCAGCGCGGCGCCGATGTTCTGTTCGACGGTCAGCCAGGGGAACAGCCGGTGATCCTGGAACACGATCCCGCGTTGCAGCGACGTGTCGCGCACGCGTTCGTCGCCGGCGCGGATCTCGCCCGCGTAGTCGGCATCGAGCCCGGCGATCAGCCGCAGCAGCGTCGACTTGCCGCAGCCGCTCGCGCCGACGATCGTGACGAATTCGCCGGCACGCACGTGCAGCGACACGTCGTCGAGCACGGCGAGCGACGCGCCGCGTTGTGCGTAGCGCTTGCTCACGTGGAGGATGTCGATCGAATCGGAGGCGAGGGTCGTCATGGCGGGGCGAAGAAGGTTGCGGCAGGGAAGGAAAGGGCGATCACCGCGACAGGTCGCCGCGCCGGGCCAGCACCTTGCGCTCGATCGCACGCGCGATCGCGTTCAGTGCCCAGCCGGTCACGCCGACGACGATGATCCCGAACAGCACGAGATCCATCCGGAACTGCTCGCTGCCGTCGATCAGCGTGTTGCCGATCCCGCTGCCGGCGACCAGCAGGTATTCGGCGCCGAGCGTCGCGAGCCACGAATAGATCAGGCCGAGATACAGCCCGGTGAAGATCGACGGCAGCGCGGCCGGCAGGATCACGTAGCGGATGAGCTGCAGCCGCGAGTAGCGCAGCGCGCGGGCGACGTCGACATACGCGCGCGGCACCGCGTGAATGCCGTCGCAGGTGTGCGCGGCGACGGGCAGCAGCGCGGCGAGCGACAGGAACACGACCTTGGCGACGTCGCCGAGGCCGAACCACACGGAAATCAGCGGAATCCACGCGAACAGCGAGATCTGCTTGAACGTGTCGAAGCTCGGGCCGACCATCCGCGCGGCGACGCGCGACAGCCCGAGCGCCGCGCCGAGCAGCAGTCCGCCCGTCGCCCCGATTGCGAAACCGCAGGCTTCGCGCGCGAGCGACGCGGACAGCGCGCGGCCGAGCGCGCCGCTCGCGGCCTGCACCCACGCGGTGCGCAGCACGTCGGCCGGGCCGACGAGCAGCCCGCTTTTCACGAGATGCGCGGAAGCGATCGCCCACCACAGCGCGAATGCGGCGAGCGGCAGCACGAAGCCGCGCCAGTCGGGCGCGTGCAGACGGCGGGCAGATACGGCGGCCGGTGGCGCATCGTCCGGCGTGAGCGTCGGCGTGGCGGATTGCGGCACGGGTGGGTCTCCTTCGGTTGGGCCGGCAGGCCGGTTCAGCCGCGGAACGCGGACGGCACACCGCGGCGCAGGCGCGCTTCGAGCGCATCGAACAATCGGTTGATCAGCAGGCCGACCGCACCGACCACGATCACCGCCGCCATCACGAGATCGAGCTGGAACAGTTGCCGCCCGTACACGATCAGGTAACCGAGCCCTTCGGACGACGCGACGAGTTCGACGACGACGAGCGCGAGCCACGACTTCGTGAACGCGAGCCGCACGCCGGTCGCGAGCGTCGGGATCGCGGCCGGCAGCACGACGTGGACGATGCGTTGCCGGCGCGTGTAGCCGAACACGCGCGCGACTTCGTCGAGCGCGGGCGGTGTCTGGCGAAACCCTTGCAACGTGCTCAGCGTGACGGGGACGAGTGCCGCATGCGCGATCAGCAAGTACTTGAGCGGTTCGCCGACACCGACGAGCAGCAGCAGGAACGGCAACCAGCCGAGCACCGGAATCTGCACGAGCGCGTTGAAGCTCGGCAGCACGTAGGCCTCCAGCGTGCGCGACAGGCCGAGCGCGACGCCGGTCGCGAAACCGAGCAGCGTGCCGGCCGCGAACCCGACCAGCACGCGCTGCAGGCTGATCAGCGTGTGGCGCGCGAGATCGCCGCTCGTGGCGAGGTCGGCGAGCGCTTCATACACGCGCTCGGGCGGCGGCAGGATCTGCGGCGCGATCCAGCCGCGCGCGCTGCCGATGGTCCACAGCGCGAACAACAGCGCGGGCAGCACCCACGGCGCGAGCCGCCACGACAGCCGCTTCAGCCCCGCCGCGCGGCGCGGCTGCGCGGCGAGCGCATTCAGCTCGGACGACGGAATCGGGATCGCGGTGTCGCTCATCGGGGCCGCTCCAGGTCAGGAAAGGGGCTTGCCGGCCGCGTCGTAACGTTGCCAGTAGGTTTCGAGCTTCAGCGTGCGCAGCGCGTTGTCGAGATACTTCGGCTCGAACCAGCCGTCGACGTCGACCGGTTGCCGGATCAGCTTCAGCTTCAGCGCATCCTGCGCGACGGCCTTGTAGCGCGCGACGAGGAACGGATCGATCAGCGGCGACAGGCGATCCTTCAGGCGCTGGTTCGCATAGTCGGCCTGCCACGACGAATACGGCACGCCGCTCTTCGCCCACAGCTTGAACAGCGCATCGCGGTTCGCTTCGTCGGACGACCATTGCGCGCCCTTCACGAACGCGTTGACGACGCGCTGCACGACGTCCGGATGCGCGCGCTCGAAGTCGTCGAGCACGAGCAGGTGAGTCTGGCGCGTGTACTGCGGGCCGTCGTTCTGCGATTCGTAGATGATCTTCGCGAGCCCCGCGTCGCGCAGCTTGTACAGCTGGTAGTCGCCGACCGATGCGTCGATGCCTTTCGATGCGAGCGCGGCGAGCGAGCTCGCGGAGTCGAGGTTGATCACGCGCAGGTCGCGTTCGCCGAGGCCGTTCGTCGCGAGCGCGTTGTCGGCGACGAGCTGCAGGTTCGTGCCGCGGAAGATCGATACGCGGCGGTCTTTCAGGTCCTTGATCGAGCGGATCGCTGAATCGGGCGGCACCGCGATCTTGACGCCCGAGCGCAGGCTCGCGGCGAGCAGCAGGTGCGTCTTGATCCCGTTCGAGCGCGCGAGCACGGCCGGCAGGTCGCCCTGATACGCGAAGTCGAGCGCCTTGTTGGCGATCGCCTCGTTGACGGCCGGCCCCGCGCCCTTGAAGAACAGCCACTGCACGGTGATGCCGTCGGCCGCGAACTCCTTCTCGACCCGCTGCTGCAACTGCACGGTGGCGGCGCTCGATCCGCCGAAGGTCGGCGGATCGCCGGCGCCTTGCTGGGCGACGCCGATGCGGATGGTGGCGGGCTTGTCGGCGTGCGCGGCGGTGGCCGCCAGCGTCATCAGCATGGCCGCCAGCAGCGGTCGCAGCAGGCGTAGGGGAGACGGGAATCGTTCGGTCATGGTGCGGCGGGTCGCGAGAGAATGAAGTCGGGCCGGGAGGCGTCGAGCCATTCTGGTGGACGCTGCCGGCGCGGGACAAGCAACGATTTGAACTATGCTTATCGCCGTCCGGCGGGTTGCCGGGCCGGGGGGGCTGTTTTATGAGGACGGCAAGCGGATTCGCGTGTAAGGGGTAATCGTTAAGGATTCCGATTGTATTTGTTGATGTCATTCGATAATTATGAAAGCGTCGATCCAGGAATTCATGAAATGGCGAAATCGCGGATTCGCATGCCGATCGACCGGCGAATCCGGGCCGTGAAATGGGTGTCAGGCGGTTAAAAAAAGCGATCCGGACTCGTCATTTTCGTCGGGTCTGCCGCATGAAACGGCGCTAACGGCCCGATCCGGCATACCGGAAAACAGAATGAAAATGGGTTGTAAGCCAGGCGCTACATGACGCATCGCAATAGTCGAAACGTTTGTCTCGGCATCTGAACCACGCGGCATGTCACGAGAAAGAATTTCGATAGATGACCGGTATGAATTTCATTGTTTCAGGGTGCTATCCATAAATTCAATCCGACGCCAAATTATTTGAAATCGTCCGAAAAATTGTCTATACCCTAGACGAATCAGCGCGGTCGGCATCGTGCCGGCACCGCGCATAACAAGCGTGCGAATGAAACGATCGATGCCGTCGTTGCATGCCGCACGTCGTAGTGATCGAGTGGACTTCGAGGGTGCGAACGGCCCGATGCCAGGGCCGTTCGTAAGAGTCGCAACTGGGCGAGCGCCCTGTGCAGCCGGCGCACCCATGCAGCGTCTTTGCGTTCAACGGTCGATCATCGACCCCGTCACACGGAGGTTGCCATGCTGCAATACGTCAAGTCCCTGCTGCGTGATGAACGTGGCGTCAGCTCGCTCGAATATGCGGTGCTGGCCGGCATCGTCGTGGTCGCGCTGGCGGCGGTCGGCGTGATCCTCAGCAGCACTTCCGGTGGCTTGCCGAGCGTGTTCACGGCGCTGATCTCGAAGGTGACGAGCCTGATCTGATCCCCTGAACCCGCGCGCCGCCGACGAACACACGGATCCGCAGCGGTAGAACGTATCCAGCCGGGGGTGCGCCGACGGACGGCTCTCCCATGCTCATTCTCGTGCAGTCGGTGGCCACGGTCGTGCTGGCGTCGCTTGCGGCGCAGGACCTGCGCGACCGGCGCCTGTCCAATCGCGCGGTGCTGGCGTTCGCGATGCTGTATTTCGTCGCGGCGGCGCTCGCGCACGAAAGCCTCGCGCCGCTGGCCGGCCACGTGGCGACCGCCGCGGCGATGCTGCTGATGTTCGGCGGCTTGCATCACGCGGGCTGGATCGGCGGCGGCGACGTCAAGCTCGCGGCGGCGGTGTTCCTGTGGGCCGGCCCGACGCTGGCGCTCGCGGTATTGACGATCGTCGGCGCGGCGGGTGCCCTGTGCGGCCTCGCCGCGCTCGCGGCCGTCGCGTGGCAGCGTCGCGCGGCGCCCGCCCGCGCGCTCGCCGTGCGCGGCGTGCCGTACGGCGTCGCGCTCGCGTTCGGCGGTGCGCTCGCCGTCTGGGTGCCGTCTCCGTACGCGGTTTCGCTTACCTAGCCGGGGACGCACGCCGCCATGCCCAAACCTCTGAGAATGGCCGTGCTGATCGTCGCTGCGGGCATCGGCGCGTTCATCCTGCGCGAACTGTACGTCGCCGCGTCGACGACGTCGGCGCCCGGCGACGCGGATCAGGCGCGCGTGCGCGTCGCGGCCGCCGATCTGCCGGAAGGGCTGCTGCTGCGCGACAACGATCTCGGCTGGAAGCGCATGCCGCGCGCGCAGGTGCCGCCGGGTGCGTTCGTCGAGTCGCAGCCGGGCGCCGACCTGAAGGGTGCGCTGCTGCGCAATCGCGTCGGTGCCGGCACGGCGATCCGCACGGACAACGTGATTCCGGCCGGTGCGCCGGATTTTCTCGCGGCCGCGCTGCAGCCCGGCATGCGTGCGATCTCGGTGCCGGTCGACGACGTGTCGGGTAACGCGGGGTTGATCCAGCCGGGCGACTTCGTCGACGTGGTGCTCACGCAGCAGATTGGCGGCTCGGCGACGTCGCCCGGCACCTTCGAAGCGGAGACGGTCGTGCGGCGCGCGCGCGTGCTCGCGGTCGGCTCGGATTTCCAGCGGGCGAAGGCCCCCGCGAGCGCGCCGGACGCGACGGCGCGCGCGCGCACGGTCACGCTCGAGGTCGCGCCGCGCACCGCGCAGGTCGTGCTGGTCGCGACGCGCCTCGGCTCGCTGTCGCTCGCGCTGCGCAGCTTCGCGACCAGCGACCGGCGGCAACCGGCGGGGGGCGACGAGCCGGAGCCGGACACGCAGCCGGTCTGGGCGGGCGACGTGTCGCGCGCGGCCCGCGAGGCTGCGCGCGTGCCGTCCGCCCGGCCGGAGGCAGGCGGCGCGCGCTCGGCAGGGCAGGACAACACGGTCGTGATCTATCGCGGTTCGTCGATCGATGACGGATCGCGCGGCGGCGGCACCGGCACGCCGGGCCTGCCGCCGTTGCCGTCCGGCATGCCGGCGCCGCCGGGCGGCGGCAACGTCGCGGCGGATGCGACGGCGCAACTGCCGCGGGTGGCGGCGCCGCAATGACGGGTCGACTGATCGGGACGGCCGGCCGCCGGCCGGCATGTGACGGGATGACGGGAACACGCATGGTGCGCATGATTTGGTGGTTCGCTCTCTGGTGCCTGGCCGGCGTCGCGGCGCCCGGCATTGCGTTCGCGCAAGGCGCACGCGCGCCGGACGCGGGCGCGGTGCTGTCGATCGCGACCGGCAAGGGCGAGATGCTGTCGCTGCCCGAGCCGGCGATCGCGATGTTCGTCGCCGATCCGGCGATTGCCGACATCCAGGTGCCGTCGCCGCGCACCGTGTTCGTGTTCGGCAAGAAGGCCGGCACGACCACGCTGATCGCGCTCGGCGCGAACCATCGGCCGATCCTGCGCAGGACGGTGATCGTGCAGGTCGACACGGCGTCGCTTCAGGCGGTGCTCGACGGCCGCTTTCCGCAGCTGAAGCTGTCGGTGTCGGGCGCGCCGGGCTCGCTGATGGTGTCGGGCAAGGTGCCGAGCGCGGCCGACGCGGACGCCGTGATGCAGTCGCTCGCGCCGTACCTGCACGACAAGGAAAGCATCGTGAACCGGCTCACGCTGTCGCGCCCGATCCAGGTGAACCTGCGCGTGCGGGTGACCGAGGTGAGCCGCAACATCACGCAGCAGCTCGGCATCAACTGGAGCGCGCTCGGCGGCGCCGGCAATTTTGTCGGCGGGCTGTTCAACGGGCGCACGCTGTTCGATCCGACGAGCGGCCTGTTCAACCTGTCGCCGACAGGCGCGTTTTCGGTGCTCGGCGGGTTCCGCGCGGGGCGCTGGTCGATCGACGTCGTGCTCGATGCGCTCGACCAGGAGGGCCTGATCACGATGCTCGCCGAACCGAACCTCACCGCGATGTCCGGCGAGACCGCGAGCTTCCTCGCGGGCGGCGAGATTCCGATCCCGGTCGCGCAGGCGGGTACGTCGTCCGGCGCGATCACGGTCGAGTTCAAGCCGTTCGGCGTGTCGCTCGACTTCACGCCGACCGTGCTCGCCGACAACCGGATCAGCCTGAAGGTGCGGCCGGAGGTGAGCGAGGTCGACCCGAACAACAGCGTGACGACCGGCGGCGTCAAGATCCCGGGGCTGACCGTGCGGCGCGTCGAGACGACGGTCGAGCTGTCGAGCGGGCAGAGCTTCGCGATCGGCGGGCTGCTGCAGAGCCAGACGGCCGACACCGTGTCGCAGATCCCGGGGCTCGGCCGGCTGCCGATCATCGGCCGGCTGTTTTCGTCGAAGAACTTCCAGGACAGCAAGACCGAGGTGGTCGTGATCGTGACGCCGTACATCGTGCAGCCGGCCGGGCCCGGCCAGCTCGAGCAGGCGATCGACACCGTCGCGCGGCCGAGCAGCGACCTGGAGTTCGCGGTGCAGCACGAGCTGGGGCTCGACCTGCTGTCGGGCGACACGCCGCGCCTCGTCGGCGCCGCGGGCTTCGTGTACTGAATCGGAGGCGCCCATGCGAGTTCGAACCGCTGTCCTGACACTGCTGCCGCTGACGCTGGCGGGCTGCATGTCGGCGCCGCCGCCGCTGAGCCTGCCCGACGCACGGTCGATCGGCTTCGACGGCGTGCAGGCGGTGCCGCCCGACTGCGCGAAGCTGATGCAGCCGTCGCATCTCGTCGATGCGGGCTTCGGGCGGCCGGGCGTGCCGTTCGGCTGCGCGACCTACACGAACCTCGCGACCATGCTCGCGCGGCCGCAGGATCTCGTCGCGCCCGTGCCGTACGGCGGCGCCGGCGCGGAAGTCGCGGCCGGCGCGGTGCGTCGCTACGTCGAGGATCGCGTGAAGCAGCCGACCCCCGGCAAGACGCTGACGACGACCGGCTCGCCCGGCCATTGAACCGATTTCCGCTGCCATCGCGATGCCGCCCATGAACGTCCTCGAACGCCAGAATGCCAAGCGCGCCGTGTCTGCCGGCGCGACGGACCTCGTCGCGGTCGTGTCCGATCCCGGCAGCGAGGACGTGATCCGGCGCGTCGCGCAGGATCTGTCGATCACGCGTGCGCACCTGCAGACGGGCACCTGCGACGACGCGATCCGGTTGCTGCAGCAGCAGGAGCGCTCGCCGCGCCAGCTGGTCATCGACGTGTCGGATTCGGTGCTGCCGGTATCGGACCTGATGCGGCTCGCCGACGTGTGCGATCCGTCGGTGCGGGTCGTCGCGATCGGCACGCAGAACGACGTCGGGCTGTTTCGCAACCTGCTCGGCATCGGCGTGCAGGACTACATCGTCAAGCCGCTGACCGTCGAGCTGATGCGGCGCGCGCTGACGGCGACGGAATCGGTCGTGCAGGGGCGCACCGGCAAGATCGTCAGTTTCGTCGGCGCGCGCGGCGGCGTCGGCACGACGACCATCGCGGTGAGTCTCGCGCGCTGCCTGACGGGCGAGAAGCGCCGCCGCGTCGCGTATATCGACCTGAACCTGCATGGCGGCGGCGCGAACTCGATGCTTGGCCTTTCGAGCAACAACGGGCTGGTCGAGTTGCTGAACATGGAGCAGCGCCCCGACGACGCGCTGTTCGACCGCATGTTCGTCACGAAGGGCGACCGTCTGCACGTGCTGTCGGCCGAGCTCTCGTACGGCGCCGACGTGCCGCTGAGCGACGGGGCGATCGCGCGCCTGGTCGACATGCTGAAGGACCGCTTCCACTACGTGCTGTTCGATGTCGGCAGCGGCGCCGGCAAGCTGCTCGAGGATGCGCTCGAGGCGTCCGATCTCGCGTACGTCGTCGCCGACCGCTCGGTGCACGCCGCGTACGAATCCGCGCGGCTCGCGCGCTTCGTGCAGGAGCTGCCGGGCGAGCGGCAGCTGTCGATGGTGCTGAACAATCCGCTCGCGCCGGTCGCCGGCCGGGTCGAGCCGGCCGATTTCGCGGAGGCGTTCGGCGGCGCGACGCTGCGCGAGCTGC
Source organism: Burkholderia sp. YIM B11467 (assembly GCF_052952715.1). Lineage (NCBI taxonomy): Bacteria > Pseudomonadati > Pseudomonadota > Betaproteobacteria > Burkholderiales > Burkholderiaceae > Burkholderia > Burkholderia sp. YIM B11467. Next base: position 1,038,770 of record NZ_JBQVSQ010000002.1, on the reverse strand, counting down.
CGCACGAGCCGCAGACGCTCGCGGTCGCCGAGAACCTCGGCGAGCCGATCGAAGGCGCGAAGGCCCACGGCTTCGTGGACGGGATCCTGCAGCTCGCGAACGGCATCACCGGCGAACCGATGGCCATCGCCGAGCCGTGGTACGCGCGCTTCGTCAAGTGGAGGAAAGGATCGTGACGTTCGGCAACCGCAACCGGCCGCCGCCGGACCCCGCGCCGGCCGCGGTGCCCGCGGCACCGAGCGCGCCGGCGCCGACGGTGCCGCCGGTCGCGCCCGCGCCGCCGCCGGCTCGTGCGCCCGCGGCCGCCGACACCCACGAGGCGCTGATCCGCTCCGGCAAGTTCGATGCGATCCGCACCGCGGTGTTCGCGTCGATGAACATGTCGGCGGCGCTGATGAAGACGCGCGACGAGGTGCGCGCGGGCATCGAGCAGGTGGCGGCGCACACGGTCGAGCGCGAGCGCCTGAAGATCACGGCCGGCGAGCAGGTGCTGATCGTCGATGCGATCCTGAACGACATGTTCGGCGTCGGGCCGATCGAGCCGCTGCTCGCCGACGAAACGGTCACCGACATCCTCGTCAACGGGCCCGACCAGGTCTACGTCGAGCGCGCGGGCCGGCTCGAGCTCACGTCGCTGAAGTTTCGCGACGACGCGCACGTGACGAGCGTCGCGCAGCGGATCGCGGCGGCGGTGGGCCGGCGCGTCGACGAGAGCAGCCCGATGGTCGACGCGCGGCTCGCCGACGGCAGCCGCGTGAACGTCGTGCTGCCGCCGATCGCGATGCGCGGCCCGTCGATCTCGATCCGCAAGTTCGCGAAGCGCGACATCACGCTCGCGCGGATGGCGCATCAGGGCAACATCTCGCATCCGATGCTGCAGCTGCTGAAGGTGGCGTGTTCGTGCCGGCTGAACATCGTGATCTCGGGCGGCACCGGCTCGGGCAAGACGACGCTGCTCAACGCGCTGTCGCAGCACATCGAGCAGCACGAACGGGTCGTGACGATCGAGGACGCGGCCGAGCTGCAGCTGCAGCAACCGCACGTCGTCAGCCTCGAGACACGGCCGGAGAATACCGAGGGGCTCGGCGGCATCTCGCAGCGCGACCTCGTGCGCAACGCGCTGCGGATGCGGCCCGACCGCATCATCCTCGGCGAGATTCGCGGCCCGGAGGCGTTCGACGTGCTGCAGGCGATGAACACCGGCCACGACGGCTCGATGACGACGATCCATGCGAACTCGCCGCGCGACGCGATCAGCCGGCTCGAGAGCATGGTGATGATGGCGAACGCGAACCTGCAGCTGCTGTCGATCCGGCGCCAGATCGCGAGCGCCGTGCACCTGTTCGTGCAGATCGAGCGGATGCGCGACGGCGTGCGGCGCGTCACGCGGATCACCGAGATCGTCGGGATGGAGGGCGAGGTGGTCATCACGCAGGACCTGTTCGCGTTCCGCCAGGAAGGCGACACGACACGGGACTCGGTCAAGGGCGTGTTCGACGCGTCGTCGCTGCGGCCGGCGTTCGCGGCGCGCGCCGCGTACTACGGCCAGGAGGATGCGCTCGCCGAGGTATTCCGGCCATGAGGGCCGCCGACCTGTTCGCGGCGTGCGCGTTCGTCGTGATCCTCGGGATCGGGCTCGCGCTGTCGTCGCTGCTGGAGCGCGCGCGCCACACGCCCGCACGGCGCATTCGCGAGCGGATGCGGCACCTGTCGCCGTTGCTCGCGGGCCGCGATGCGGGCGCAGCCGACGGGTCCGGCGTCGCGCTGTTCAACCTCGAACGCCGGCAAAACCGCGTGCGCACGTGGCTGCAGCACTACGTGACACGCGTGCGGGCGGTGGGCGGCGAAGGCGGCATGCGGATCGTCGTCGCCAGCACGGTGGCCGGTGCGATCGCGGCGATCGTCGCGGTGAAGCTGATCGGGCCGCCGGGCGTGCTGCGCCCGCTGATCACCATCGGGCTGCCGCTGGTCGCGATGCGCGCCAGCTACCGCGCACTGGTCGAGCGTTTCCGGGGCCGCTTTCTCGAGGCATTCCCGGACGCGATCGACCTGATCGTGCGGGCCGTGCGCGCGGGCATTCCGGTCACGCTGGCGATCAGCACGGTCGGCGACAGCGCGGCCGAGCCGGTGCGTTCGACGTTCCGCACGATGGGCGACAGCCTGCAGGTGGGCGCGGATCTCAAGGATGTGCTCACGCAGGCAGCGGACCGGCTGATGATCGCGGACTTCTCGTTCTTCGCCGTCTACCTGCTGCTGCAGCGCGAAACCGGCGGCAGCCTCGGCGAGACACTCGACGAACTGTCGAGCATCATCCGCACGCGTCGCGACATCCGCCTCAAGACCCGCGCGCTGACCGCCGAAGGGCGGATCACGACGAAGATCATTTCGGCGGTGCCGTTCGTGATGATCGGCGCGCTGTTCCTCGTGAATCGCGCGTACGTGATGCTGCTGTTCACGACGCACGCCGGCAACACGATGCTGACGATCGCCGCCGGGCTGCTGACGGTGGGGCTGCTGACGATCCGCAAGATCTCGCGACTGGATACCGCACGATGACGATATCGACGCTGGCCGCCCGTGGCCTCGAACTGCTGCTGTTGCTCGCCTGTGTTGGCGTGGCGCTCGCCAGGCCAGGCGGCGGCACGCGCCGGCGCATCGCCGCGCGCGTGCAGCAGGCGGCCGGACAGCGTGCGCCGTCGCCGTCGGCGGGGCTGCTGCAGCCGGGCGAAGTCCGCCAGGGCCTGACGCGCCGGCTCGCGCAGCTCGGCGAGCGGCTGCCGGTGCTCGACCCGATGCAGCGCGTGAAGCTCGGCCTGCAATTGGCGCGCGCGGGTTTTCGCGAGCGCCGCGCGGTGTCGTCGATGATCGGGATCAAGCTGAGCTGCGGCGTGCTGTTCGCGGGCGTCGCGATCGTGTTCAGCCCGTTCATCCCGCGCTTCGGCGAATACTTCGTGATCCGCGCGCTGGCGATGGTCGCCGCGTTCGTGATCGGCGTGATCGTGCCCGAGTACGTGCTCGGCGCGATGATCCGGCGGCGGCGGCGGATCATCGCCGCGTGCTTTCCGGACGCGCTCGACCTGCTCGTGATCTGCACGATGGCCGGCAACAGTCTCGCGTCGGGCGTCCGGCGCGTCGCGCACGAACTGGCGCGCATTTGCCCGCCGCTCGCCGACGAGCTGACGGTGTGCGCGGACGAACTCACGCTCAGCGGCGACGTATCCGCGACGCTCACGCATTTCGCGACGCGCGTCGATTTCGCGTCGGCGCGCTCGCTCGCGACGACGCTCACGCAGTCGCAACGGTTCGGCACGCCGATCACGCGGGCGCTGCGAACGCTGTCGCGCACCGAGCGCACCGAGCAGATCGTCGCGCTCGAGGAAAAGGCCGCGAAGCTCGCGCCGAAGATCACGCTGCCGATGATGTTGTTCATCCTGCCGACGGTCTGCCTGATCGCGGCGGGCCCTGCGGCGATCCGCCTGCTCGAGGTATTCAAGTGACACGATCCGTCATACGCGCGCTCGCGCTCGCGGCCGTGCTGCCGGTGCTGGCCGGCGGCTGTGCACCGGGCGTCCAGACCCGGCCGGTACTGTCGCACAAGAGCGACGACCCGCAGGCCGAACTGCGCATCGCGGACAGCGCGCTCGCCGGCGGCAACGTCGATCTCGCATCGACGCTGTACGAGAAGGTGCTCGCCAAGCATCCCGATTCGCTCGCGGCGCAACTGGGGCTCGGTGACGTCAACTATCGCACCGGCAACCTGGAGCGCGCGCGGATCCTTTATGAGGATGCACAGCGGCAGTCGCCCGCGGAGCTCGGCCCACAGCTCGGGCTCGCGCGTATCGCGTTGCGGCAGCGCCGGCTCGACGAGGCCGCGCAGCGCTATCGCGACCTGCTGACCGCGCAGCCGAACCATCCGCTCGCGGCGCAAGGGCTCGGCACCGTGCTCGACCTGCAGGGGCGCCATGCGGATGCGCAGGCCGTGTATCGCGACGCGCTGCGCGCGCACCCGGACGCGCAGGGGCTGCGCATCGACCTCGGGCTGTCGCTCGTGCTGGGCAACCGGCCGCGCGAGGGCGTAAACGTGCTGCTCGACGTCGCGGGGTTGCCCGATGCGCCGTGGCAGGCGCGCCAGAACCTCGCGTTCGCGTATGGCGTGCTCGGCAATACCGATTCGGCGAAGAAGCTGCTGTCCGCGGACCTGCCCGCGTCGGCGGTGGCCGACAACCTGCGCTTCTACCAGGCAGTGCGCGCGCGGCTCGCGTCGCGCGGGGCGGCAGGCGGCGCGCCGCCGCTGTCGGGCGCGGCGCTGGAACCGGACGTCGCGCCGCCGGGAGCGGGGGCCGCAAAATGACACGCGGGGCGACGGGCGCCCGCCGCGCGCGCGGCGTCGTGTCCCTCGAGTTCGTGCTGATGCTGCCGTTCCTGCTGATGGTGCTGATCGGCATCATCGATACGAGCCTGATCCTGTGCGACAAGGCCGTCATCACGAACGCGAGCCGCGAGGCCGCGCGCGCCGGCGTCGTGCTGCGCGTGCCGATGCTGACCACGACGCAGGTCGCCAGCGTCGCACAGACCTACATGCAGAACAGCCTGATCACCGGCGGCACCGCGACGACGCCGGCCGTGACCGTGACGCAGGCGAACGGGACGACGTCGGGCACCGCGCTGACGGTGACGGTGACCTACACGTATTCGGGGATGGTGCTCGGTTCCGCGTTCAGCGCACTGACCGGCCCGGTGACGGTCTCGGCCACGTCGGTGATGCTCTATGAATGACGCACGCGGCCCGCAGCACGTCGCGCTGGCGCGGCAGCGCGGTTCGGTCGCGCTGTTCTTCCTGTTGTTCCTGATTCCGTTGCTGTCGTTCGGCGCGCTGGCGATCGACATCGCGTGGGTGGCCACCGTGCGCAACCAGTTGCAGAACGCCGCCGACGCGGCCGCGCTCGCGGGGGCCGACGCGATGATGTCGTCGAGCGGCGGCGCGGTGAACTGGTCGCAGGCCGCGTCGGCGGCGGACGGCGTGATCGCGCGGAATTCGGCGGCCGGTGCCGCGCTGTCGTCCGGCACGGTGGCCACCGGGTACTGGAACATGACGCGCAGCCCCGCGGGCATGCAGGCGACGACCATTACACCCGGCGTGTACGACGTGCCGGCGGTGCAGGTCACCGTGTCGCGCGCGCCGGGCGTGAACGGCGGCTCGATTCCACTGCTGCTCGGCGGGCTGCTGGGGATTCCCGGCGCGTCCGGCAGCGCGACCGCGGTGGCGGTGCTGGCCGCGCCGGGCGGGGTGGCGGCCGGCGGGCTGTTTCCGATCGCGATCGACCAGTGCATCTACAACCAGTACTGGAACGCGGCGACCAACCAGCCGCTGATCAATCCGCTGACGGGCTTGCCGTACGAGTTCTCGATCACGAACGGACAGACCTACGGTTTGCTGTGCATGGGCGGGCAGTGGACGTCGTTCCAGTCGACGGCGACCGACACGACGACGATGGGCGGGCTGATGGTGACCGGCAACCCGACCACGCTGAGCATTGGCGACAGCATCAACCTCGCGACCGGCGTGAAGGCGACGCTCTACACGTCGGTGCCGGTCGGCGCGACGGTGGTGCTGCCGGTCGTCACGCAGACGTCGAGCAGCACCACCGTGCCGATCGTCGCGTTCGCGGCGTTCCACATCGACGTATCGCTCGGCGGCTCGTACAAGTACATCCAGGGCCACTTCGTCGGCGGCGTGAAGCTGACCGGCGTCGCGACCGGCGTCGGGCCGTACTACGGCGTGTACGTGCCGCCGCGCCTCGCGTTGTGAGCACCGGACCGCGCGCGGCGCAGCAGCACGAGGAGGGCGCCGAGCGTCACGGCGGGGCCGATTTGCGGCAGCAGCAGCCACGCGTTCAGGTATTCGACGAGCGGCAGCGCCCACATCAGCGCGATCATGGTCTGCTCGCCGCGCAGCCAGCCGTCGCGCCAGCCGATCGCCAGCATGCAGGCGATCGCGAGACCGAGCCACGCGAGTTCGTAGTGCCACACGTACGGATTCGCGATGAGCGTCGCGACCGCCAGCACCGCCACGCGCACGCGGGTGTCGCGCGAGCGCGCCCACACGAAGCACGCGGCCGCGATCGCGATCGCGGCGACACAGGCGTGTGCGGCATACGCTGCGCCGAGCGGCAGGCCCGCGAGGCGGAATGCCGCGAACGGTGTCGGCGACGCGAACCAGAACATCACGCGATGCTCGAGAATCAGCGATCGCGCGAGCCCCGTGCTGGCGGCGAACAGGCGCAACGACTCGACGCCGCACACCAGCACGCTCAACGCGCCGAACGCGGCGGTGGCGAGCGCGGCCCACGCGATCGTGCGCCACGCGCGCGCGGCGATCAGCACGAACGGGAACAGCAGCGCCATCTGCGGCTTGACCGACAGCAGGCCGATGCAGAGGCCTGCCCACATCGGCCGCCGGTCGGCCCAGTAGACGGCCAGCGCCGCGCACGCAGCGGTCAGGAACGCGTTCTGCCCGAGCATCGCGGTGACGAACACGCACGGCGCGGCGACCAGCGCGAACGCGCCGACGCGCAGCACGCCGGGCGTCGCGCCGAGGCCCGAGACGCGCCACGCGGCGCACCCGAACACGACGATGCCGAACGCGACGAACAGCGGATAGCCGATCGCAAAAGGTAGGAGTTCGAGCGGCGTCACGAGCAGCAGGTAGGTGGGCGGGTACAGCCAGGCGACGAAACCCTCGCCGCGGAAATACGGGAACAACGCGGCCGACAGCCGCGAGAAGGTCGGGAGATCGTACGCCTGCCATGGCGCGCCGTGCAGCATCAGGTACGACGCCGACCAGAACACCGCGTAGTCCGCACCCGGGCGCTTGGTGGCGGTGTCCGGCGCGTAGCGGATCACGTACGCCCAGATCGCCAGGAACAGCGCGTAGAAGACGAGCACGAACGCGCTGTACGTGACGACGCGTCGGGGCGTCAGCCACGTGCGGACGGGGTGTTCCGCCGAGTGCATCGATTGTCGGGGAATGTCCATGCGTCGCGTGCCGGTTACTTGACGAACGTGCGCTTGGCGGCGTGGCCGGCGGCCACGGGTGCTACCGGCCGGCGGCGGGCCGCGTGCACGCGCTTGAGCGGAAACTGCAGCAGCTTCGACGCCGGATGCGCGGCGGCGTCCCGCTCGGCGTGGTAACGGCGGCGCACCAGATAGACCGGTCGCTGCTTCGATTCGTGATAGATGCGGCCGAGGTATTCGCCGATCACGCCGATGCCGATCAACTGGATGCCGCCGACGAACAGCATCACGGAAATCAGCGACGCATAGCCATGCACGGGGTTGCCGAGCAGCAGCGTGCGCATGACGATGTACGCGCCGTAGACGAGCGAGAGCGCGGCGAATGCGAGGCCGATGTAGGTCCACACGCGCAGCGGCACGGTGCTGAAGCTCGTGATGCCTTCGAGCGCGAAGTTCCAGCGCCGCCACCCGGAGAACTTGGAGCGGCCGCCGCTGCGCGGTGTGCGCGTGTATTCGATGATCTCGGTGCGGTAGCCGACCCACGCGAACAGGCCTTTCATGAAACGATGCCGCTCGGGCAGTGCGCACAGCGCGTCGACGACCTGGCGGTCCATCAGCCGGAAATCGCCGACGTTCTCCGGCATCTCGACTTCGGAGAGCCGGTTGTGCACGCGGTAATAGAGCGCGGCGGCCACGCGCTGCATCAGCGGATCGCACATGCGGTCGGTGCGCTTGGCGGCGACGACCTCGGCACCGGCGTGCCAGCGTTCGACCATCGCGGGGATCAGTGCGGGCGGGTCCTGCAGGTCGGCGTCGATCAGGATCACGGCGGCGCCGGCGGCTTCATCGATGCCGGCGGTGAGCGCGGCTTCCTTGCCGAAGCGCCGCGTGAGATCGACGACGCGCACGCGAGGGTCGCCGGCCATGACGGCGAGCAGCCGGTCGAGCGTGCGATCGCGGCTGCCGTCGTTGATGCAGACGATTTCGAAGCGGACCGCGTCGACCGATTCGAGGACGGGCAGTGTTTCGGCAAAGAACGCGTCGATCGTTTCGTCTTCGTCGTGAAACGGCACGACGAGCGAGACCAGCGGTTTTCTGGCGTGCGTGGGCATGCGTCCCCCGAGAAATCCGGCCTGCGCTGCACCGTATGGATCCGGGTGTCGTCCACCGCAGCCGGACGACAGGCGTTACGAATATTGTATGCAGAAATGGACGATTCGTAATACCGATGCGCGGGGTGTGCGGGGGGCTGTTTCACCGTCGGGGCAGGCTTCGTCGACGGCGGGCGCGCTGCAAGGCAAGAAAGTATCGGGATTGTGCTTATCGGCGCATGGGAGATCGCGGGAGTGGCCTCATGCGATGCCGTGGCCGGATTCCGATGGTCGGCTATCCGCCCGAATCAAGCAGGGCGGCCGCGCCGGCCGCACGTGGCAATCCGCTCAGCGCGTGCGAACGCTATCGGTGCGCGCGCCGCGGCCTGCGACCTGTGCACGCCGCAGCAGCATGAGCAGGGCGACCGACGTGACAACGGGCCCGATCTGCGGCAGCTTCATCCACGGATTCAGGAACTCGTACAGCGGCAGCGCCCACATCGCGGCGACGACGCTTTGCTCGCCGCGCAGCCAGCCGTTCTGCGAGCCGATCGCGATCATGCATGCGATCGGGATGCACAGCCACGACAGTTCGTAGTGCCAGACATAGGGATTCGCGGCGAGCGTCGCGATGACCAGTACCGCGCCGCGCAGCCGCGCGTCCCGGTTGCGGTGCCAGACGAAGCACGCGGCCGCGATCGCGATCGCGGCGATGCCGGCTTGCCCGGCGTACGCGAGTGCCGGCGACAGGCCGGCGAGGCGGAACGCCGCGAACGGTGTCGGCGACGCAAACCAGAACGGCACGCCATGCTCGATGATCAGCGAACGCAGCGCGCCGGCGTTTTGCAGAAAGAGGCGGACCGATTCGATGCCGCCCGTCGCGACTCCCAGCGCGGTGAATGCGACGGCGAATGCCGCGGCCCACGCGAACGCGCGCCATGCGCGTGCGGCAATCAGCACGAACGGGAACAACAATGCCAGTTGCGGCTTGACCGACAGCAGGCCGATCAGGAAACCGGCCAGCATCGGCCGCCGGTCGACGAAATACACGGCGAGCGCCGCGCATGCCGCGGTCAGCATCGCGTTCTGTCCGTACGTCGCGGTGACGAATACGCCCGGGCATGCAAGCAGCGCGAGCCAGCCGACACGTTTCGCGCCGGGCGTCGCGGCGAGCCCCGACACACGCCAGGCCGCCACGCCGAGCAGCACGATGCCGATCGCGATGAACAGCGGATAGCTGATCGCATAGGGCAGCAGCGCGAACGGCGCCACCACCAGCAGATACGAAGGCGGGTACAGCCACGGCAGGAACGCATAACGACCGGTCGTCGGGAACAGGCCGGCGAGCACCCGCGAGAACGTCGGGACGTCGTAGGCCTGCCACGACGAGCCGTGCAGCATCAGATGCGACGCGGACCAGAACACCATGTATCCCGAGCCGGGGCGGAACGTGCCCGGGTCGGTCGAGAGGACGCCGTTCCAGACCAGCAGCGACACGAACAGCACGCCGATTGTCAGCATGACCGCGCTGTAAAGCGCGATGCGGCCGGGCGTGAGCCAGACGCGAACGGCGCGTTCGCCGGTCCGTATCGATGAGCTGGAAATATCCATGCGACGTTACTTGACCGACAGGTTGCGCGATACCGGCACGCCCACGGCGGCGGCCTGCCGGCGTCGGGCCGCGGCGACGCGCCGGACCGGAAACTGCAGCAGCTTCGAACGGTCCGGCTGCGCGGCGTGCCGCGCGGGCTGCTGGACCGCATGGGCGTCGACGCGGTAGCGGCGGCGCACCAGATAGACCGGTCGCTGCTTCGATTCGTGATAGATGCGGCCGAGGTATTCGCCGATCACGCCGATACCGATCAACTGGATGCCGCCGACAAACAGCATCACGGAAATCAGCGACGCATAGCCGTGCACGGGATTGCCGAACAGCAGCGTGCGCATGACGATATACGCGCCGTAGACGAGCGAGAGCGCGGCGAATGCGAGGCCGATGTAGGTCCATACGCGCAGCGGTACCGTGCTGAAGCTCGTGATGCCTTCGAGCGCGAAGTTCCAGCGCCGCCATCCGGAGAATTTGGAGCGCCCGCCGCTGCGCGGCGCGCGCGTGTATTCGATGATCTCGGTGCGGTAGCCGACCCACGCGAACAGGCCTTTCATGAAGCGACGCCGCTCGGGCAGCGCGCACAGCGCGTCGACGACCTGGCGGTCCATCAGGCGGAAATCGCCGACGTTCTCCGGCATTTCGACTTCGGAGAGCCGGTTGTGCACGCGGTAGTAGAGCGCGGCGGCCACGCGCTGCATCAGCGGATCGCACATGCGGTCGGTGCGTTTCGCGGCGACGACCTCGGCACCGGCGTGCCAGCGTTCGACCATCGCGGGGATCAGCGCGGGTGGGTCCTGGAGATCGGCGTCGATCAGGATCACGGCCGCGCCGGCGGCTTCATCGATGCCGGCAGTGAGCGCGGCTTCCTTGCCGAAGCGGCGCGTGAGATCGACGATGCGCACGCGCGAGTCGCCGGCCGCGATGTCGATCAGCTTGTCCAGCGTGTCGTCGCGGCTGCCGTCGTTCACGCAAACGATTTCGAAGCGCGCGGTGCCGATCGATTCCAGTATCGGAACGGTGGTCGCGAAGAATGCATCGATCGCTTCCGCTTCGTCGTGAAACGGCACGACGAGCGATACCAACGGCTTTCGGGTGTGCGTGGACATACGTCCCCCCGTGAGATCCGGTCTGCGCCGCATTGTCTGGTCCTGTTGTCGCCGAATGTGCGGAAACGGGTCCGGTTCGGCGCAAGTCTTGTGTTTGTGATGGCCTGGTTGGCTTGCTGCGGGCCGGGCGGCAAGCTTCGGATGATTGTACGCACGAATGACGCGATGGTGACAGGGGGCGCGGGTTTGCTCGGGGGAGGGGTTTCAGCGATGCGGCCGGCCGCTGGCGGGCGCGGTCGGCGCGATCCGCGACTCGCCGTTCACGCGTGTGCAGCGGTTAGCATGGCGTCTGCAACGACGGTGACGGAGACGGCCATGCAAGTTCAGGATCTGACGGGCGCACCGCTGGATTATTGGGTCGCGATCGCGGAAGGCCATGACGCCCCGCGCGCCGACGCGTCCGGGTGTACGTCGATTCGCGCACCGGGTGGGGCGCCGGTGCCGTTCGCGCCGTCGTCGTCGTGGGCGGACGGCGGCCCGATCGTCGAGCGGCTGCCGTTCTCGGCACTCGAGCGCGACGGCGGGCGTGGCGCGTGGCGGGCCGTACTGCACCGGGCCGTGCCGGCCGCGGGCGAGCGCTGCACGTTCAACCAGTCGGGGCCAACGCTGCTGGTCGCCGCGATGCGCACGCTCGTCGCGTCGACGTTCGGCGACGACGTGCCGGACCTCGATATGGCGCGGCCGCGCTGAACGCCGCCGCTCGCGGCATCGTCACGCAGACACATTCCGGATCGCGATCGACGCGACGTCGACGCGCCGCGGCAGGATCGCGTCCGCCGCCGCGCGGTCGGCGACGCGCTGCAGCACGTCGATGTCGGCGCCGCTGAGGCCGCGCTGAGCGAGCGCGGCCCGGTGCGCGATGTCGGTGGCCGCGTCGGGCGGCAGGCGTGTGAGCGACGCATAGACGCTCGCGTAATCGACCGGGTGCGCGAGCGCCCACTGGCCCGCGCGGGCGAGCCGTGCGAGCACGTCCGCGAGCGCGGCGCGCTTCGCGCGATCGTCGAGCGTGTCGACCGGCGACGTGAGGAACGCGAGCCCCGAATTGATGCCGCTGCCGTCGCGGACGATGCGCGCGCCGCGTCGTACCGCATGCCCGTAGTACGGGTCGAACGTTGCCCAGATGCCGATCCGTTTCGCCTCGAACGCGGCGAACGCATCGACGGGCAGCACGAAGCGCACGTCGACGTCGCGCGGTGCGAGGCCGTGTTCGCGCAGCGCGCCGTACAACTGGTATTGCGAGATGCTGCCGCGCGCGGACGACACGACGACGGTTTGCCCCTTCAGGTCGGCGACCGCGCGGACCGGCGAATCGGGCTGCACGACGATGCCGAGCGACGCCGGCGAGCCGACGCGCGTCGCGACGATCCGCAACGACGGATCGCCGAGTGCGGCCGTCAGCACGGGCAGGTCGCCGGCCGGCGCGAGATCGATCGCGCCCGCGCGCTGGGCCTCGAACAGCGGTGCAGCGCCCTGGAAATTGGCCCAGCGGAACCGGTAGGGCGTGCCGTCGAGCACGCGCGCGGCTTCGGCCAGCGCACGCAGGCCGCCGGCCTGGTCGCCGAGCACGAGCGTGACGCCCGACAGGTCGGCGCCGGCCGCGCGGGCAGGCACGGCGATGCCGCCCGCGAGCGGCGCGGCGGCGAGGGCGGCAAGACGCTGCAGCACGCGGCGGCGCGCTATGGCGGAGGAGGGGTTCATCGGCGGCGTGTCCTCGGTGATCCGCGCGCGTGCGGCGCGGCTGCCGGGCAGGTTACGGAATCGGTTTCCGGCCGACAAACATCGAATCGTGAAATGCATATTCGCGCGACGACGGCCGGGACGGCCGGTATCGACGCGCGAGTACGTCATGCAGCGGCAGGAACCGTGCGCAGGAACGCCCGCACCGCGGGCGCCTTTTCGAATCGCCGGTGCGCGAGTGCGAGTTCGGACGTGATCGGCTTGCCGGCGATCGGCCGGTACACGACGCCCGGCAGCGACACGCAACCGGCGAGCGCATCGGGAATCACGGCGACCCAGCCGTTCACGGACACGCACGCGAGCACCGCGAGCAGACCGCCCGGCCGCGCGGCGATCACCGGCGCGAAGCGGCCGCGGCGCGCGACCTCGAGCGTGCCGCGCTCCTGTTCGGGCACCGCGAAGCGCGCGTCGGCGAGGTCGGCCGCGCGTACGGCCGCCATCGCCGCGTAGCGCGATTCGGCCGGCACGGCCGCGACGAACACGTCGCGCTGCAGCGTGACGATCCGCAAGCCGCCGGGCAGCGGCAGCGGCGGGCGTACGTACGCGAGGTCGAGCCGGCCCGCGTCGAGCTGGTTCGCGACGTCGTCCATCGGCACTTCGCGCAGGTTCAGCTCGATGCGCGGGTGTGCGGCGCGAAACGCGCCGACCGTGCGCTGCAGCGTGCCCGAATAGACGGCGGACGATACGTAGCCGATCTCGATCCGGCCGAGTTCGCCGCGTTCCGCCAGCGCGGCGAGTTCGCGGCCGCGCTGCAGGTGCTCGAACGCGGCGCTGGCCTCGGCGAGATAGGCCTCGCCGGCCGCGCTCAGCGTGACCGCGCGGCGCGACCGGTGAAACAGCCGCACGCCGAGCACGCGTTCGGCTTCCTGGATCTGCCGCGTGAGCGCGGGCGGCGCCATGTCGAGCGCCTCGGCCGCGCGGGCGAAATGCAGGTGCTGCGCGACGCTCAGGAACGCGCGCACGTGACGGAATTCGAGCCGATCCATGATTGCAATTTTCGTCAATAAAACAGCGTGGAAGTGTCAATGACAGGCAATACCGGGCAAGCCTAGCATACGGGTCGTTGATCCTGTTCCGGAGTTGCCGATGTCCCAGTCCTCCCCGGCGTCGCGCGCAGGCGCGGCCGCCGCCCCGCGCGCGGGCACCCGCCTGCCGGCTGCCGCGACGCTTGCCGTCGCGTCCGCGACCTGTTCGCTGATCGTGCTCGACACGAACGTCGTCGCCGTGTCGTTGCCGAGCATCGCGCGCAGTTTTCACGCGAGCTTCGCCGAGATCGAATGGGTCGTGAGCGCGTACATGACCGCATTCGCCGCGTGCCTGCTGCCGGCCGGCGGGCTCGCCGACCGCTTTGGCCGCAAGCGGATGCTCGGCGCGGGGCTCGCGCTGTTTTTCGTCGCGTCGCTCGGCTGCGGCGTCGCGCCGTCGGCCGGGTGGCTGATCGCCGCGCGTGCAGTGAAGGGCGGCGGCGCCGCGCTGTTGCTGACGGCCGCGCTCGCGGTGATCGCGAACCGGTTTCCGGAAGGGCGCGAACGGGCGCGCGCGTGGGCGATCTGGGGCATGTGCATGGGGATCGCGACGGCCATCGCGCCGCTGGTCGGCGGCGCGATCACGCAATGGATCGGGTGGCGCTGGGTGTTCCTGCTGAACCTGCCCGTCTGCGCGCTGCTGGCGGTTGGCGCGCGCGTCGCGATCGACGAATCGCGCGATCCGCACGCGAAACGCGTGGACGCGGCCGGCAGCCTGCTGTTCGGCGCGGCGCTGTCGTGCGCGATCGCGGCGCTGATCGGCGCACCGTCGCACGGCTGGCTGTCGGCCTCGACGCTCGGCCGGCTCGTGCTCGCCGTCGCGCTGTTTGCCGCGTTCATCGGCGCGGAACGCTGGCAGTCGCGGCCGATGATCGATCTCGCGCTGTTTCGCCAGCCCCGCTTCGTCGGCGCGGTGCTCGCGATGTTCGGTTATGCGGCGTGCGCGCAGGTGATGATGACGTTCCTGCCGCTGTACCTGCAGAACGCGTTCGGGATGTCGGCGATCGACGCGGGGCTCGGCATGCTGCCGTTCGCGTTCGCGATGGTCGCCGGGCCGTCGCTCGGCGCGGCGCTCGCCGCGCGCGTGTCGTCCGGCGGCGTGCTGGCGGGCGGGCTTGCGCTGATCGGCGCGGGCAACCTCGCGACCGCGGCGCTGACGGCCAGCAGCGACTACCGGCTCGTCGCGCTCGGCATGTTCGTGACGGGCTGCGGCGCCGGCATCATGAACGGCGACACGCAGAAGGCGATCATGGCGTGCGTGCCGCCGAACCGCACGGGCATGGCGTCGGGCATCAGCACGACGACGCGTTTCTCGGCGATCGTGACGGCCGTCGGCGTGCTCGGCGCGGTGCTGGCGGCGAGCACGCACGCGCAACTCGATCGGCTGCTGTCCGCCGCGCCCGGGCTGCGCGCGTTCGCCGATGCGCCGTTCATGTCGAGCCTGCTGGCCGGCGATCTCGCGCAAGCGCTCGGCCGCGTGCCGCCGTCGGCGGCCGGCGTGCTCGCGAAGGCGGCGCCCGTTGCGTTCGCGAGTGGGTTCGCCGACGCGCTGACGGTAAGCGGCGTGCTGGCGCTCGTCGCGGCCGTCGTTGCATACAAGTTGCTTACGCAACCGATGCGCGACGCGTGACGCTTATCCCGGTGTGTTTCGCTCGCGGCTTAGTGCGATTTCGTCGTGTGGCGCAGATGACGCGCGACGCGGGCGACGAGCGGCCGGCGCGACGCACGGCAGCGCGTTGCCTTGCGTGCCCGCGGCACGCGCAGCGGGTCGGGCGCGGGCGTCGCCGGTACGGTTGCGGCTACAACCGCCGCAACCGCTGCAACCGCCGGCAGCGCGGCCTCGGCGTCGAGCCAGCCGCGCGTCGCTTCCGCGATCAGCCCGCGCAGCCAGCGCACGCCCTCGGTGCACGATCCCGATTCGTTCCACGTCATCCGGTACACGATGTCCGGCGGCTCGACCGGCAGCGCGACCGCGGCGAGCGGCAGCAGCTTTGCGTAATGCCGCGCGAGCCGGTACGTGGTGGTCAGGATCAGGTCGGAGCGCACGAGTGCATGCGCGGCGAGTTCGAAGTGCGGCAGCGTGACGACGATCCGCCGCAGCAGGCCCACGCGTTCGAGCTGCCGGTCGATCGCGCCGGACGCTTCGAGCCACGACGGCGTCGGGCACAGCTGCGGTGCATCCGCGAAATCGCCGGCCGTCATCGTGCCGCGTCGCGCGAGCGGGTGCGTCGCGCGCATCAGGCATACGACGCGATCGTCGAACAGGTCGTCCTGCCGGAATCGCGACGAACGCGCCGGGCGATTGTCGATCACGACGTCGAGCTCGCCGTCGGCAAGCGCGCGCTCGTCGTCGAAGCCGTCGCCGAGCGGATGGAACACGAGCTGCGCGTTCGGTGCGCGATCGCGGAACAGCGCGACGAGCTTCGGCACGAACAGCACGTTCAGGTAGTCGGGGCAGCCGATCCGGTAGGTGCGCACCGATGTGCGCGCGTCGAACCTCGGCTGCTGGATACGGATGAAGTCGATCACGCGCAGCGCATTGCGCAACGGTTCGATCAGCCGCGAGCCGAACTCGGTCGGCACCATCCCGTAGCGGCTGCGCACGAGCAGCGGATCGCCGAGCAGCGTGCGCAGGCGCTTGAGCGCGGCACTGGTCGCCGGCTGCGACATGTTCAGGCGCACGGCCGCACGCGACACGGTGCGCTCGGTCAGCAGCACGAGCAGGATGCGCATCAGCCGCGCATCCAGCACGTCGAGCACGCCCGCGGTGTCGGACGTGTCGCGGGGCAGCGCGTTCGGGTCTAGCGGGTCCCGCATGCCGATACGCCTCCCGGCGACGCAGTGCCCGCGCGCGACGCGACAGCCGGCCGGCGGCCCGTCATTTTGCGAAGACGCCCGGCCAGCCGACGATCCGCTTCGGGCGCGGCGGCGCGTAGGTGCGGACCTTCGACGTCTTCAGCTTCAGGCGCACCAGCGACTCGGCGAGCGCGACCGCGGCCGACACGCCGTCGACGACCGGCACGCCCGTGCATTCCTCGATCTGCCGGTCGAGGCCGGCCATCCCGCCGCAGCCGAGGCAGATCACTTCCGCGTGATCGTCCTTCACCGCGCGCTGCGCCTGGCCGACGATCGACTCGATCGCGCGGGCCGGGTTCTCTTCGAGTTCGAGCACCGCGAGGCCGCTCGCGCGCACCGACGCGCAGCGCGCGTCGAGCCCGGCGAGCTTCAGGCGATCCTCGATCAGCGGCACCGTGCGGTCGAGCGTCGTGACGACGGAGTAGCGATGGCCGAGCAGCATCGCGATGCTCGCGGCCGCTTCGGTGATGTCGACGACGGGCACCGTCAGCAGTTCCTGCAGGCCTTCGCGGCCGTGTTCGCCGTAGCCGGCCTGGATCACCGCGTCGTACGGCTCGTCGTAGCTCAACACGCGATCCATCACGGCGATCGCCGCGAGGTAGCTTTCGAAGTTGCCTTCGACCGACTCCGCGCCGAAGCGCGGCGTCAGCCCGACGATCTCCGTGCCCGGCGACGCGGCCGCCTGCGCCTGCGCGGCGATCGCGTCGGTGATCGACTCGGTGGTGTTGACGTTGACTACCAGGATCCTCATCGGTGACTCCGTATGCGTGTGTTCAGTGTTGGGCGCAGGCGACCGCGATGGGTTCGCCCGAGCGCTCGTCGTATTGCCGTTTGCGATCGGCCAGCAGCCAGTACACGCTGCCCGCGATGGCCGCGCCGAGCAGCCACGAGAACGGCGTCATCGCGCTGAAGGCCGGCACGACGGCGAGCGTGATCGAGATCAGCGCGGACGGCACGAGGGCCGCGAGCGCCTTGCGGTTCACGCCGCGTGTGTAGAAATAGGCGCCGGTGGGCGCTTCGGTATAGAGATCGGGCACGTTCACGCGCTGCTTGCGCACGAGCCAGTAGTCGACCGTGATGATCCCGTACAGCGGGCCGAGCAGCGCGCCGAGGCCGGACAGGAAGTAGACGATCACGATCGGGCTGTTGTACAGGTTCCACGGCATGATCAGCACCGCAACCGTCGCGCTGATCAGGCCCGCGCGGCGGAACGACAGCCGGTGCGGCGCGAGGCTCGTCAGCACGAAGGCCGGCGCGACGAAGTTCGCCATGATGTTCACGGCGACCGTCACGATCAGGAACGCGAGGCAGCCGAGCACGAGGAACAGCTTGTTCGGCACCGTCGCGATGATTTCCGTCGGGCTGTGGATGATCTGGCCGTTCAGCTTGAACTGCGCACCCGCGAGCACGAAGCTGATCGTCGCGAACACGATGATGTTCACCGGCAGGCCCCAGAAATTGCCGACGCGCACCGTCTTCGCGCTCGGCGACGAGCGCGCGAAATCGCAGAAGTTGAGCACCAGCGTGCCGTAGATCGCGAGCCACAGCGAGCCGCCCGCGAAGATCTCGGTCCACATCTTCAGGCTGGTCAGCGGCTTGCCGATCGACATCGCGAGATGGCCGCCGGTGCGGCTGAACATCCAGGCGGCGAGCGACAGCGTCGTGACGAGGATCACCGGGCCGGCCAGCCCCTCGTACTTGCGGACCATTTCCATGCCGTACGTGAGGATGCCGATCTGCACGAGCCAGATTGCGACGAACGTGATCCAGCCGAGCGTGGACAGCCCGAAGATCGCGTTCTGGTCGAAGGCGGCGAGGCCCGGCCAGATGGCGGTGAGCAGCACGCGCAGCACGACGGAGGCGAGATAGGTCTGGATGCCGAACCATGCGATCGCGATCACCGCGCGGATCATCGCGGGCAGCAGCGCGCCGTAGATGCCGAAGCTCATCCGGCTGATCACCGGGAACGGCACGCCGGTCTTCTGGCCCATGTAGCCGGTGAGGTTCATGAAGCAGTACACGAGTACCGCGCCGATCGCGAGCGACGCGAGCATTTGCCAGCCCGACAGGCCGAGTGCGAACAGCCCGATCGCGAACGAGTAGTTCGCGATGTTGTGCACGTCGTTGGTCCACAGCGCAAAGATGCTGTAGCGGCCCCAGGTCCGGCCGTCGGCTTTGGTCGGCGCGAGATCGGGGTTGTGCAGCCGCGGGCTCAGCGCGGGGTCGCGCGCGGCCGTATCGGTTCGATGCGATGCGTCGTCCGCGCCGAGCACGATGCCCGGGCGGTGGGTGGCTTCCAGTTGCACGCCGTTGTCTCCTTCCATGTGCGGGGCGCGAAACCGGCAGCGTATGGACGCTGCGCCGGCCCGGCCGCCGTGGACGTTATGTCTCGGATTTGTTCGCGAGTATGGGTGGCCGATTCGGTGATGGGAAATTAAATATTCGGCTGGGCGTCATTTGAAAAATGAATGGGATGCGGCCGGAGGTGGGGCCGGATGCGTGGATGGCGCGGTGGCGTGCCTGCGCGGCGGACGACGACGAATGAAAGCGGGAAAACGCACACGCCGGCGTGGCGGCGTGCGCTGTACGAAGCGGGGGGCGTGGGACGGACCGCGCGACAGGCGCGGTCGTAAAAGAAGGGACAGCGTCGCGCGTGGGCGACGCAATCCGTCAGCGGTTCACGAGCTTCGCCGGATATGCAAGCGCGAGCGCGCAGCCAACGAGCATGCAAGCGGCGAAGCCATACAGCCCCGCGCTTTGCGAATGGAACGTGTCGCGCAGCCAGCCGATGAAATAGGTGCTGCCGAACCCGCCGAGGTTCGCGATCGAGCACGCGAACGCGATCCCGCCGGCCGCGGCCGAGCCCTTCAGGAACGTGGACGGCAACGCCCAGACGACCGGCATCGCGGCCGCCGCGCCCGCGTTGATCAGCGAGAACAGCAGCACCGTCCCGAGCGTGCCGTGCGACGACGATGCCGCGATCGTCAGCGCGACGGCCGACACCATGAACGGCACGACGATATGCCAGCGGCGCTCGCGCGCGCGATCGGAGCTCGCGCCGCAATACAGCGTGGCGAGCACGGCCGCGGCATTCGGAATCACCATCAGCCAGCCGATGTGATACGCGTCCTTCACGCCGGTGTCGCGCAGGATCGTCGGCAGCCAGAAGCTCACCGCATACAGGCCGAGCAGCACGCACAGGTCGATCAGGCCGAGCGCCCACACCTTCGGATCGGAGAACGCCTTGCCGAGCGCGTGGCTCTTGTTGCCGGCCGGATCGGCGTCGAGATTCGCGCGCAGCGTCCGCTTTTCATCGGCGTTCAGCCATTGCGCGGATTCGATGTTGTTGGGCAGCCAGCGCAACACGGCGAAGCCGAGCAGCACCGACGGCAGCGCTTCGAGCAGGAACAGCCACTGCCAGCCGCCGAGCCCGTGCGCGCCGTCGAACGCGCGCATGATCCAGCCGGAGATCGGGCTGCCGATCATGCTCGACAGCGGCAGGCCGACCATGAACAGCGCGACGATCCGCGCGCGGCGCGCATCGGGATACCACTGCGTCAGGTACAGCAGCACGCCCGGCAGGAAGCCGGCTTCGGCGGCGCCGAGCAGGAAGCGCACGATATAGAACTGCATCGGCGTGTGCACGAACATCGTCGCGCCCGACAGCAGGCCCCACGTGATCATGATCCGCGCGATCCACAGCTTCGCGCCGACGCGCTGCAGCACCAGGTTGCTCGGGACTTCGAACAGGATGTAGCCGCCGAAGAACAGGCCGGCGCCGAGCCCGTACACGGTATCGCTGAACTTCAATGCGTCGAGCATCTGGAGTTTCGCGAGCCCGATGTTGATGCGGTCGAGATAGGCCGCGAAGTAGCACAAACAGAAGAGGGTGATCAGGCGCAGCGTGACCTTGCGATAAAGATTGCCGTGCAGCGCGTCGTCGGGGGAAACGGCGGCGCTCGGGTGTGCGGTAGACATGGGGTTGCCCCTGTTCGAATGTGACGGATGAATGGGTGGCCGATCGACGCGAGCGAAGGTTCCGCTGCGCACTGGAGTCTGTATATCACGGCAATTAAATAGCGTACACACTAGAAAATACGGAATCGCACAGGCATGAAAATCGACGCGTTTCGGCAAGCGTTCGTGTGAAGAAAGCCGCGCTTTTAGTGGGGTTTTAGGCGATCTAAAACATGTGTATGAATGATCTGGAAGCGCGCCTGAATATGTACAATATTCGTGCGTATGCGCTTAAAAATGGAGTGTGTGCGTGAAAGCCTGCCGCAGCGCGCAAACGCGTGTGCGGCAGCAGGTTCGGACGCGGGCGGCCGATCGTCCCGGCGGTGCCACCGGCGCAATCCGCTCCTGTCAGGCGATCGTCAGGCATGCTGCGTAGCGGGCACCGCGAATCCTGATGCACCGCAATGAAGCGGCTGCCCGGCGGCCGGTTGCGTGGAATTGAGGGTGTACACTCCTTGTCTTTCCCTTACACGCGGCACGGGCCTGCACTTTCATGGCGTCTTCCAAGGATTCCTACGACTTTCACGACCAGGTCGGGCACCTGTTGCGCCGCGCCTATCAGCGGCACGTTTCGATCTTCCAGGAAGCGATCCCCGATTCGGACCTCACGGCCGCGCAGTTCGTGACGCTGTGCGCGGTCAAGGAAAGGCAGGCGTGCTCGCTGAACGACATCGTCAAGGCGACCGCGATCGATCAGGCGACGATTCGCGGCGTCGTCGAGCGCCTGAAGGCGCGGGCGCTGATCGAGGTGCTGCACGACCCGAACGACGGCCGCAAGCTGCTCGTGCGCGCGACCGCGAGCGGCCTCGCGCTGATCGAGCGCACGGTGCCGTTCGCGCGACAGGTGACGGAGCGCACCTATGGCGCGCTCAATCCGGGCGAACGTGTCGCGCTGCAGTTCCTGCTGCGCAAGATGATGGAAGAGGACGGCGACGCGTGATGCGGTAGCGGCGCGGGTCGAGCCTACGTCGTGCCTGCGGTGACGGCCTCGTCGGCACGCATCAGCCGGCCGGCTTCGCGCAGCGCGGCACGGACCGCCTCGGGCGTAAACGGTGGCGCGTAGAACCGCACGCCGGTTGCATCGAACAGCGCGTTCGCGACCGCGGCCGGGCCCGGCACCGACGCCGATTCGCCCGCACCGAGCGGCGGCTCGCCTTGCCTCGGCATCAGCACCACATCGACGTCCGGTACTTCCGCGAACGTCAGGATCGGATAGCTGGCCCATTCGCGCGACGCGACCTTGCCGTCCGCGAATCGCACGCGCTCCTTCAACGTACGACTCAGTACCTGGATCACGTTGCCGTGGATCTGGTGGCGCACGCCATCCGGGTTGATCATCGTGCCCGTGTCCTGGCCGACCGTCACGCGTTCGATGCGTATCTCGCCCGACACGCGATCGACGCTCAGTTCGACGATCCATGCCGACCATGCCGCGCCGAAACCGGGAAAGCGGCTGTGCACGTAGCGCGCATAGGCGACCCCGCGTCCATGCACGAGTCGCGCGCCGTCGCGTTCGCGCTGCGTGCGCGGCGTCCAGCCCGCGCGATCGGCCACGGCCTGCAGCAGTTCCGTCGCGCGCGGGTCCTGCAGGTGACGCAGCCGGAACGCGAGCGGATCGATACCCGTCAGCGCCGAGCATTCGTCGACGAACGCATCGTGCGCGAACGAGTTCGGCAACGCCGACACGCCGCGCAGCCACGATGCGCGCACGAGTGGCGCGAGATCCTCGCAGACGAAGCGGCGATGCGGGCTCGCGTACGGCGACACGGCCGTGCGGTCGCCCATCTCGAACACGCGCGGCTCGGGCGCGATCGCGCCGGTCAGCAGCGCCGAGAGCAGCGGCGCGTCGTTCGACGGATAGCGGGTCGTGAAGTCGTAGCCGAGCAGGCAGCCGTCGCGCGTGACGGTGCCGGTCACCTGCATCAGCTGGCCCGCGCCTTTCGGTTCCCATAGATGCTCGTCCGCGCGCGACAGTTGCACGCGCACCGGGCGGCCGACCGCGCGCGACAGCAACAGCGCATCGCCGCACACGTCGTCGGCGCCGTTGCGGCCATAACAGCCGGCCGCTTCCATCCGCACGATATCGAAATCGGCTTCGTCGCGCGCGACGAGCGTCGCGAGGTCGTAGCGCAGCGAGACGGGATTCTGCGTGCCGGACCACACGGTGATCCGGCCGTCGCCCGGTTCCCGGTAATCGGCGAGCGCGCATGACGGACCGATCGAGCCGTGCATCTGGAACGGCCACGCATAGGTGCGCGACAGCGTGATCGTGTCGGGCTGCGCGCATGCCGCGTCCACATCGCCTTCGTCGAGCAGCACGCGGCGTTTGGCCGGCGCGGCGGCGATCGCGGTGGCCGGCGCGTCGAGCGTCGGCAGCGCGGGATGCGGCCGCCACGTCGCGCGCAACTGGCGCGCCGCGCGGATCGCGTGTTCCTCGCGCTCGGCGACGACGCCGACGAAATCGCCGATCGCGACGACCGCCACCAGCCCCGGCACGTCGGCCACCGATGCACGGTCGACGTCGACGAGCGAGGTGCCGACGAACGGGCCGCTGTCGTGTCCCGCGTACGGCGGCCGCACGACGCGGCCGTGCAGCATGCCCGGCACGCGCATGTCGTGCACGAACGTGAGCTGGCCGGTCGCTTTCGCGGGCAGGTCGACGCGAGGCGACGACTTGCCGACGATCCGGTAGTGCGCGGGGTCCTTCGTGCGGATGGTCAGGTCCAGCGTCAGCGCGATCCGCTGCGCGGCGACGAGCGCGGCGAACGTCGCCGTTTGCCCGGCCGCCGAGATCGTCGCGTTGTCGACGCTCAGTTGCGCCGCGTCGACGCCGAACCGTTCGGCGGCGAGCGCGAGCAGTGCGTGACGCGCCTGCGCGGCCGCGCAACGCAGCGGCGTCGCGGAAATCTGGATCGTCGCGCTCGCGATGGTCGGGCCCTGGTTCGGGGTCGCGGCCGTGTCGCCGAGCACCGTCGTCACGCGCGCGGCCGGCACGTCGAGTTCCTCGGCGACGATCTGCGCGAGCGACGTGCGGATGCCGGTGCCGAGATCGACGTGTCCGTTGAACGCGAGGATGCGGCCGTCGTCGAGAATCGCGACGAAGACTTCGGGCAGTGCGGGCACATAGGACGACAGGCTGCCCGGCTGGCCGGGCGCTGGCTTGACGGGCGGCGCGGGCGGCCGGATCACGGTCAGGCAGCCAGTGCGCGCGAGCAGTTCGGAGCGGTTCACGGGGGAGGTGTCCTGTCGGGAGCGGCGCGGCCGGCGACCGGTTGCGTCGGGGAAGGATCGTGCGGCGCGCGTCGGGCCAATTTAGGTCGCCAAAAGCGCAGCGTCAATCGCGGGCGCCGCATGCGCCGCCCGCCGTCCATCGTCCGTCGCGACTCAGCGTGCGCGGGCATGCATGGCATCGATCGCCGCGATCGCGTCGTCGAGCGGCATCACGGCCGCATATTTCGGCTGCATGTCGAACAGGTTCGCGTCGTGCGGCGCGATCGCACGATCGCCGACGCAATCGGCGAGCACGAGCGGACGGAACCCGTGCGACATCGCGTCGACCACGCTCGCGCGCACGCAGCCGCTCGTCACCGCGCCGGCGACCAGCAGCGTCTGCACCGCGCGCTGCGCGAGCCACGGCGCGAGTTGCGTGCCGAAGAACGCCGACGGCACGGTCTTGCGCACGACGAGCTCGCCAGCCGCGGGCGTGAGTTCGGGCACGATCGCGCTGTTCGGATGGTGCTCGGTCAGCGTCGCCATGCCGGGCACCTTCAGCGAAAACACGTTGTCGTCGCTGCCGTCGTCCGCGTAGACGATGCGGCTGTGCGCGACGGGCCAGCCGCGTTCGCGCGCCAGCGCGAGCGCACGGGTCGTGCGTGCGATTGCCGGTGCGATGTTGCCGCCGCCGAACGTCGCGGGATCGGCGAAGCCGACCACGAAATCGACGATCAAGAGGCCGATGTTGCCGTGCGGCGGCAGCGGCGTGCCGAAACCCTGCTGGCGATACACGTTCGCTTCGGCGTGATGGGAAAGATCGGTCATGGTGTCGGGGGCTCGTCGGTCAGGCGGGTTGGTCGGTCACGCGGCCGTCGCGCACGACGGTTTCGCCGTCGAGTTCGACCGTGCAGCGGCGCAGCGGGATGTCGATGTGGCAGGTGGTCGTGCGGTTGCCGCCGCCTTCGTTGTTCGGGCCGAGCGAGAACAGGAAGTTGCCCTCGAACGCGCGCGCGTCCATCCCGATCGTCGCCTCGCGGTCGTACAGCCCGAGCGTCGACCAGCGCGCGCGCGGCTGCAGTCCCCAGCCGATGTGCGAGATCGCATAACCTTCGGGGTCGGCGAACGTCTCCATGTAGTCGCGCAGCAGGTCGGCGTCGACGCCGCCTTCGATGCGCGTCGCATAACCGCCTTCGACGGTCAGCACGATCGGCTCGCTCGCGTAGTGCTTCTGCGGCAGCAGGATGTCGCCGCGATCGATCACGATCGTGCCGCGCGCGGTGCGGTCGTTCGGGTAGGTCAGCGCGAAGCCGCTCGGCCAGTGGTCCCAGCGGCCGGGCGCGTCGACGAAACCGTACTCGGCCGTCGGCGGGAAGTCGCCGAGCGGGCACACGAGCGCGGTGCCGGCCGCGGACGTCACGCGCATCTCGCGAGCGGCGGCGATTTTCTTCGCCGCGGCGAGCACGCGCGTGCGGTCGGCCGGCGTCGGCACCATCCGCACGAGCACCTCGGGCGGTTCGACCGCGAGCAGGATCTTCGTGCCGGCCTTCAGGATGTCGTGCTGTTCGGGCGAGAACAGCAGCGTCATCAGGTCGAGCACGAGGTCGCTCTCGCGCAATGCGGCGATCGCCGCGCGGTTGCCCGTCAGCGGCGTCGTGCCGAGATACGCAAGCGGATCGCGGCTAAATGCCTTGTCGCCGTTGACCGGTGGCAGGTCGAGCCGGTTGACGATCGCGCCCATCGATTGCGTCGCGATCAGCGCGCACGACAGCGTCTGCGGATGGGTGGCCGCGCTCGTCAGGATCGTGACGGTCTGGCCCGGTTCGAGGCGCGACAGCGTGAGTACCTGCTTCCACGCGTCGATCAGTTGGGTGTCGCTGACTGGCATCGTCGGCTCCGGTAAAGGCGTGAGGGAAAGAGGGGGGCGAAACGGGCTCAGGCCGCGAGCGGCGCGCCGAGGAAGTCGCCGAACGCCGCGTAGAAGCCGGGCGCGTTGTCCCACGGGATCATGTGGCCGGCATCGGGCACGCGCACGTGCCGCATCGACGGCGTCGCGCGCTGCAGTTCCGCGACGTCGTCGTCGCGCACCACGTCGCCGCGTTCGGCCGTGATCAGCAGCGACGGCACCGTCAAGCGCGCGGCGTCCGTGTGGAAATCGTCGGTATGGAAGCCTTCGTACGTCGCGCGCACCGCGCGCTCGTCGCAGGTATGCAGCCACTCGGCACGCAACTGCAGTTCGGCATCGGTCCAGGTCGGGCAGAACGCGCGCATGCCTTCGGCGTCGGTGCCGGCGCGCGCGAGCGCCATCGAGTCGATGTACCACGGCAGCTTGCCTGGATAGTCGCGGCGGTTCGGGCCCGACACGGGCGGATCGACGAGCACGACCGACTCGAGCCCGCGGATGCCGCGCCGCGCCGCGCGCGCGGCGATCCGCGCGCCCATCGAATGGC
Source organism: Burkholderia sp. YIM B11467 (assembly GCF_052952715.1). Classification (NCBI taxonomy): domain Bacteria; kingdom Pseudomonadati; phylum Pseudomonadota; class Betaproteobacteria; order Burkholderiales; family Burkholderiaceae; genus Burkholderia; species Burkholderia sp. YIM B11467. The sequence continues at coordinate 1,012,655 of NZ_JBQVSQ010000002.1, read as the reverse complement.
CGACGAGGCTCGTGCGCGGCAGGCCGAGCGCGGCGACCAGCGCCACGATGTCGTCCGCTTGCGCATCGAGGCTGTAGTCGAGCGACGGCGACGCGTCGGACAACCCGCGGCCGCGCACGTCGAGCACGTAGGTGTCGAACGCCGCGCCGAACACTTCGCCGACGAAGCCCCACGTGATCGCGGGGCTCGTGATGCCGGGAATCAGCACGATCGCGGGGCGCGCCGCGCGCGCGCCGGTCGCGCCGCCGTAGCGCAGGTAGTGCTGGCGGATGCCGTTTGCGTGGACGTTCGCGCCGTTGAGGAAAGTCGAGGGCATGGGTGGACTCCGTCGGAAGGGCCGCGTTCAGTACGCGCCGGACAGCAGCGCGCCGGCACCGGGCACGACGGGCTCGAGGTCAAGCTCGCGCAGCATCGCGTAGGTGGTCGCGATCGCGGCGGTGATGACCGGCTTGCCCGTCATCGCCTCGACCTTCGCGACGGCCGGCAGCGACGGCATCTGCACGCACGCGGACAGCACGATCGCGTCGGCGTCCTGGTACGGCAGCGTCTTCACGATGTCGGGCAGGCGCGCCGGATCGTGACGGCCGACGTCGAGGTTGTCGGGAATCTCCAGCGCGCGGTAGGCGAGCACGTCGAATCCTTCGTTGCGGATGTAGTCGACCACGAGTTCGGTGAGCGGCAACATGTACGGCGCGACGACGACGATGCGCTTTGCGCCGATCACCTTCAGCGCATCGACGAGCGCACCCGCGCTCGTCAGCACGGGCGCCTGCGCGCCGTTGTCGGCCGTGTGCTTCGTGAGGCGCGCCTGCGACACGCGGTGGTAGCCGTGTCCCATCGCCATGATCGCGACGAGGCAGGCGTAGCCGAGCACGTCGACACGCGCGTCGCTCAGCTCCACCGCGCAGCGGTCGGATTCGGCATCCATCGCCGCGAGTTCTTCCTTGACCACCTTCTTCATCCGCATCCGGCTCGAGTGATACGTGAAGCGCTCGGGGCGGATCGTTTCGCGCAACCGCAGCATCGCGGGAATCTCGGTTTCCATCGTCGTGTTGGAACTCGGCACGATCTGGCCGATGCGGTAGGTCTTGCTCATGACGGGAGGCTCCGTGGCGGTAAGGGTGAGGCGGCACGCTGACGCGAGATCGCCGGATTTCGAGCAAAGTCTAGTGTGTACATTTGAAAATGGCAATGCATCAAAATGACGTTCTGCGCGGTGTGATCGTTTGTGTATATGGATATTCAACGAAATATCGGTGTTTTCCCGAATGCGAATGCAGCGATCAACAATCCGCTTGTCCTGAATAAATTGAGTGTGTACGCTACATAAACGCCATTCAATCCGCCCGTCCTCGCGCCGCGTCCGGCGACGGGCCCACGATCAGGAGATCCGCATGAGCACACCCCGTATCGCAATCATCGGCGCCGGTCTCGGCGGCACGGCCGCCGCGGCGCTGCTTCAGCGCAGCGGCTACGATGTCGCGCTGTATGAGCAGGCACCGGCGTTCTCGCGCCTCGGCGCGGGCATCCACCTCGGCCCGAACGTGATGAAGATCATGCGGCGCATCGGCTGCGAGGACGCGTTGAACACGATGGGTTCGCACCCGGATTTCTGGTACAGCCGCGACTGGCAGAGCGCCGACGTGCTCGCGCAGATTCCGCTCGGCGACTACGCGCGCAAGACCTACGGCGCGAGCTACCTGACCGTGCATCGCGGCGATTTCCATGCATTGATGACGCAGGCGGTGACGCCCGGCACGATCCGCTTCGGCAAGCGGCTCGCGGCGGTGGAGGACACCGGCGACGCGGTGCGCCTGACGTTTGCCGACGGCAGCGTCGACACGGCCGACATCGTGATCGGCGCGGATGGCGTGAATTCGCGGATCCGCGAGCACCTGCTCGGCGCGGAACCGCCGCGCTACACGGGTTATGTCGCGCACCGCGCGGTGTTTCCGGCGTCGCTGCTCGGCAACAAGCCGTACGACATGTGCGTGAAGTGGTGGTCGGAGGATCGCCACATGATGGTCTATTACGTGACCGAGAAGCGCGACGAGTATTACTACGTGACCGGCGTGCCGCAGGCCGAATGGCCCGAAGGCGTGTCGATGGTCGACAGCAGCCGCGACGAAATGCGCGAAGCGTTCGCGGGGTTCCATGCCGATATCCAGCACCTGATCGACGTGTCGCCGTCGATCACCAAGTGGCCGCTGCTGGAGCGCGACCCGCTGCCGCTGTGGAGCCGTGGCCGCCTGGTGCTGCTCGGCGACGCGTGCCATCCGATGAAGCCGCATATGGCGCAGGGCGCGGCGATGGCGATCGAGGATGCCGCGATGCTCGCGCGCTGTCTCGACGAGGTCGGTGCCAGCGATTACGCGGGCGCATTCGCGCTGTACGAGGCGAATCGCGCGGCGCGTGCGTCGAAGGTGCAGCTCGTGTCGCACAACAACACGTGGCTGCGCACCAACGAGGATCCGTCGTGGGTGTTCGGCTACGACGTGTTCGACGTGCCGCTCGTGGCGCCGTCGCGCAGCGGCGTGGCGGCCGCGGCCTGACGCGCACGCGGTTCCCGCGCCGGCCGTGGCACCGCCGGCGCGCGATCGATGCGCCGATACCGCGCGTTTTTCGGCGTGTTATATGTCAGGCGCGCGCCGGCGGTGCCAGCCGGCGGTAGTGCCCGCCGCCGGCCGACCGTCGGCCCGCGCTCCGTATTCCGGATCCATTCATGTCCCATCCCGCTTCTCCGTCGCGGCCGCTGGCGTTCCGCGTGAACGGCACGCCGCACACCTTCGACGATGCCGCGCCCGACGCGCCGCTGCTGCTGGTCCTGCGCAACGACTGCGCGCTCAACGGCCCGAAATACGGCTGCGGGCTCGGGCAGTGCGGCGCGTGCACGGTGCTCGTCGACGGACAGGCGACGCGCTCGTGCGTCGTGCCGGCCGCCGCCGCGCGCGGGCGCGAGGTCACGACGCTGGAAGGGCTCGGATCGCGCGACGCGCCGCATCCGATCCAGCGCGCGTTCATCGACGAGCAGGCCGCGCAATGCGGTTATTGCCTGAACGGGATGATCATGAGCACGAAGGCGCTGCTCGACCGCCATCCCGCGCCGGACGATGCGGCGATCCGCGACGCGCTGCGCTTCAATCTTTGCCGCTGCGGCACGCACCTGGAGATCCTCCGGGCCGTGCATCGCGCCGCGCGTTATCTGCGGGATGGCCATGAAGCATGACGTGAGCCTGCCCGTGCAGCCGCAGCGTGTGATGGCGCACGAGCCGCGCGATGAAGCCGCCGCCGCATCGAGCACGCACCACGCGCGCTACACATGGCCGATCGGCGAAACACGCGCGCAGGCGTCGCTCGATGTCGAAACGCACACCGCGCCCGACGGGCGGATGACGACCTGGCGCTATCGCGCGCAGGCGGCCGGCACGGGCACGGTAACGGACGAGGGTCGCGTGCCGCACGCTTCGACGAACAACGGCGCGGAACCCGGCCCGGCAGCGCCGTTCGTCTACCGGCACGCACAGACGTCGATCGAGCTGGCCGATGCGGGCGGCGCGATTCCGGGTCACGCGCACGTGTTTGCGCGCGAATCCTTCGTCGACGAACTCGCGGACACGCTGCGGTGCGACCCGGTCGCGTTGCGTCTGCAGCATCTCGATGCATCGCGGGATGCGGGGCCGCGCGAGATTATCCGGATGGTCAGCGAGCGCGCCGCATGGGGTGCGCCGATCGCGGCGGATGCGACTGCCCATGCGCGGGTCAGCGGCCGCGGCTTCGCATTCGATGGCGCCGGCGTGCCTGCCGCGCTGTCCGGTGACGAACATTCCGCCGCAACTGCTGCGGCTGCCTCGCATGACGCAGAGGCGCGCTGGTCCGCGTGGGTCGTCGATCTCGATGTCGACCGCGCGACGGGCGACGTCGCGGTACGGCGCGTCGTGGCCGGGCAGGGTGCCGGCGAACCGGGCGACGCGTCGCTGGCCGGCTTGCCCGCGTGGCAGATCGAGGCGGCGATTTCGCGCGTGATGGGCACGCGATTGTCCGCGCGGCCCGCGCATGACGAAACCGGTCCGGGGGCGCAGCCGGACGCGATCGCGCACGAGCTGGTGGCGTTCGACGACGCGGCGCACCGCGCGCACGGCGATCTGTCCGCGTACGACGCGCGCCGGATCGAGCAGGCGGCCGCACCGGCCGCGGCGGCGATCGCGAATGCGCTGTACGACGCGACGGGCGTGCGGTTTCGCGCACCGCCGTTCGATGCCGGGCGGATACGCGCGGCGCTCGCGCGGCCGGTGCCGGCCGATTCCGGCGACGGGCCGCGCAACGTGCCGCGCCGCGCATCGCGCTGGCGCCGCTGGCTGGCCGGCGGTGGCGCGGGCGGCGTGGTCGGCGGACTGATCGGGCTCGCGTGCGCGATCCTGCCGGGGCCCGCGCCGATCGCGCCCGTCGCACCCGGCGGCGCGGACGGCGCGATGTGGAGCGCGGCGACGCTCGAACGCGGCCGCCAGGTCGCACTCGCCGGCGAGGGGGGGGTGGGCCACCCCGCCCCCGGCGGCGCGGCGGGCGCGTTGGGGCGCGCGGCGCCGCCCGACCGCGGCCGCCTGGGCGCACTCGCCGGCGATTGCGCGGTGTGTCACACCGCGCCCGGCGGCGCGACCAACGCGGGCGGGCTCGCGCTCGATACGCCGTTCGGCACGATCCATACGACCAACCTCACGCCCGATCCGGACACCGGCATCGGCACCTGGTCGTATCCGGCGTTCGCGCGCGCGATGCGCGAAGGCATTTCGCGCGACGGCACGCACCTGTACCCGGCGTTCCCCTATACGGCGTTCGCGAAGCTGAGCGAGCCCGACCTGCTCGCGCTCTATGCGTACCTGATGTCGCAGCCGCCGGTGAAGCACGTGCCGCCGAAGACGAAGTTGCCGTTCCCGCTCGACCAGCGGCGCCTCGTCGCCGGCTGGAACTGGCTGTTTCACGACGCGCGGCCGTTCGCGCCGGACCCGGCGCGCTCCGCGCTGTGGAATCGCGGCAAGTATCTGGTCGACGGCGCCGGTCACTGCGGCGCGTGCCACACGCCGCGCAACGCGCTGGGCGCGGAGAAGGGCGGTTTTGCGTACCTGTCGGGCGGCGAGGCCGAGGGATGGGTCGCGCCGCCGCTCGTCGCGTCGCCGGCCACGCCCGTGCCGTGGACCGAAGGCGCGCTGTTCGACTACCTGCGCACGGGCTTCTCCGCGCAGCATGGCGTCGCGGCCGGGCCGATGGCGCCCGTCGTCGCGGGGCTCGCGTCGCTGCCGGAGTCGGACGTGCAGGCGATCGCGCACTATCTCGCGTCGCTGTCGCCGCCCGTCGACGCCGCGGTGGCCGCCGACGCGGCCAGCCGGCAGGCGCGCGGCGCGGAAGCCGTCGCGACGCTCGGCCTCGAGAACGGCCGCCGCGCGTTCGACGCGGCGTGCGCGGTCTGTCACGCGGAATCGGGCGGGGTCGGGCATTTCGGCGTGCGCCCGCTGATGGGGCTCAATACGAGCGTCAGCCAGGCCGCGCCGGACAACCTGCTGCGCGTGCTGCATCACGGGATCGACCAGCCGGCCACCGATCAGCTCGGTTACATGCCGGGCTTCGGCGACGCGTTCGACGACCGGCAGATGGCCGAACTCGCCGCGTACATTCGCGCGCGCTACGCGCCGGCGCAGCCGGCGTGGCGGGATCTGGCGCAAGCGTCGGCGAGGATCCGGCAGGAACGCGCGCATTGACCGATACGCCGGTAGGACAAAACTACCCGCCGTGTGAAAACAACGGCAGCGCCGGCTGTAAATCTTGCCTGCGCCAGCGATCGTTTAACCATTCGAAACAATGTGTTCACTGAAAAGGGCATGATCTCCGGCGATCGAGCAGGCATACTGGCGCCTATGTTGCTCAATGCACGTCAACCCGGCGTGCGCCTGTTCCCATGTCCATTCCAGTATCTTTTCGAACCCTGCGATGGTTGACCGTCGCGGCTGCCGCATGCTTGCTCGCCGCGTGTTCGACCGCTTCCGACGTGACCGCGACGTCGAACCCGAACGTATTTACCGTGACGACGCGCACGGTCGGCGTATCGACGACGTGGGCCGACGCCCATGAGAAGGCTTTCAACGAAGCCAACAACTTCTGCACGCAGCGCGGCATGCGCGCGAGCATGAAGCAGGAATCGCTGACCGGCGGCCGCCGTGTCGACGCGCGCTCCGAACTCGCGTTCGAGTGCCATCCGACCTTCGAAACGGCGTCGAACCCGCGCGGTTGAACACCCGGCGGCGTTGTCGCGCCGCCGCCCCCTGCATTCTCCGTCCCCCGCATGCAAAACGACCCGCGATGCGTTGCAAGCGCATCGCGGGTCGGCGCACGTCCGGCGTCGGCTGTGCGGGTTACGCGGGCTGCGCCTCGTACAGCTTCACGCACGCGGAGAAGTCGAGCGCGCCGAGTCCCTGCTGGCTCATCGACTGATACAGCTGCTGCGCGAGTGCGCCCATCCACACCGGCTGATGCGCGCTCCGTGCGGCTTCGGTCGCGAGCCCGAGGTCCTTGAGCATCAGGTTCGCCGCGAAACCGCCCGCATAACCGCGCGCGGCCGGCGCCGTGTCGCTCACGCCCGGATACGGGTTGTACGTATCCGAACTCCAGCAGCGGCCGGTCGACGTGTTGATGATGCCGGCCAGCACGGCCGGATCGATGCCGAGCGCGGCGCCGAGCGCCATCGCTTCGGACACGCCCATCATCGAGATCCCGAGCAGCAGGTTGTTGCAGATTTTCGCGATCTGCCCGGTGCCGGTACCGCCGCAATGCACGACGTTTTTGCCCATGTCGAGCAGCACCGGGCGGATGCGCTCGAACAGCGCGGCATCCGCGCCGACCATGAAGGTCAGCGTGCCGGCCTGCGCGCCGCCGGTGCCGCCCGACACGGGCGCGTCGGCGAGCGGGAAGTCGCGCTGCGCGGCGGCTTCGGCCACCGCGCGCACGGTGCCGGGATCGATCGTGCTGCAGTCGATCAGCGTCGCGCCGGCGCGCGCGCCGGCCAGCACGCCGTCGTCGCCGAGGTAGACGGCGCGCACGTGCTGCGCGGCCGGCAGCATCGTGATCACGACCGCCCCGCGGGCGGCCGCGTCGCGCGGCGAGGCCGCCGCCGTCGCGCCCGCGCGCACCGCAGCGTCGACCGCGTGTGCGTCGAGGTCGAACACCGTCAGCGTGTGGCCGGCCTTGAGCAGGTTGGCGGCCATGGGGCCGCCCATGTTGCCGAGCCCGATGAATGCGATTTCCATGTGCGAGCCTCGGTAATTAGCGCAGCGCGATCGTCGTGTTCACGCCGCCGGCCGTCGCGTCGTCGTCGAACCAGCGCGCGGTGACCGTCTTCGTCTGCGTGTAGAACTGCACGACCTGCTTGCCGTACGGGCCGAGATCGCCGAGCTTCGAGCCGCGCGAGCCCGTGAAGCTGAAGTAGGGCACCGGCACCGGAATCGGGATGTTGATGCCGACCTGGCCGATGTCGATCTCGCTCTGGAACTTGCGCGCGGCCGCGCCGCTCTGCGTGAACAGTCCCACGCCGTTGCCCATCGGGTTGCGGTTGACGAGCGCGATCGCTTCGTCGAGCGTGTCGGCTTCGAGCACGACCACCACCGGCCCGAAGATTTCTTCCGTATAGATCGACATGTCGGTCGTCACGCCCGAGAAGATCGTCGGGCCGACGAAGTTGCCGTGCTCGTAGCCGGGCACCGTCACGCCGCGGCCGTCGAGTTCGAGCGTCGCGCCGGCCTTCACGCCTTCGTCGATCAGCGCGGTGATGCGCGCGTGCGCGGCCTTCGACACGACCGGCCCGACATCCGTGCCCGGCTCGTGGCCCGCGTTGATCTTCAGCACCTTCGCCTTCTCGACGAGATCGGGCAGCCAGTCGCGCGCCTGGCCGACGAGCACGACGACCGACGTCGCCATGCAGCGCTGGCCGGCCGCGCCGAAACCCGCGCCGACGAGCGCGTTGATCGACTGTTCGCGGTGCGCATCGGGCAGCACCACCGCGTGGTTCTTCGCGCCCATCATCGACTGCACGCGCTTGCCGTGCTGGCTGCCGAGGTTGTACACGTGCGTGCCGACGCGCGTCGAGCCGACGAACGAGATCGCCTTGATGTCCGGATGCGTGCAGAGGCGGTCGACCACCGTCTTGCCGCCGTGCACGACGTTCAGCACGCCCTGCGGCACGCCGGCCTCGATCGCGAGTTCGACGAGCTGCATCGTCGACAGCGGGTCCTGTTCGGACGGCTTCAGCACGAACGTGTTGCCGCAGACGATCGCCATCGGGAACATCCACAGCGGAATCATCCCGGGGAAGTTGAACGGCGTGATGCCCGCGCACACGCCAATCGGCTGGCGCAGCGTGTAGGTATCGACGCCGCCCGCGACGTTCTCCGCGAATTCGCCTTGCTGCAGCGTGCCGATCGAGCACGCATGCTCGACGACTTCGAGGCCGCGGAAGATGTCGCCCTGCGCGTCGGGCAGCGTCTTGCCTTGCTCGGCGGTGAGCGTGTGCGCGATCCGTTCGAGATTGCGGCGCACGAGATCCTGGAACTTCAGCATGATGCGCAGCCGCGCGCCGATCGGCGTCGTCTTCCAGGTCTGGAACGCGCGCTGCGCGGACGCGATCGCGGCGTCGACCTCGTCGAGCGTCGCATACGGCACGCGGCCGATCACTTCCTGCGTCGCGGGGTTGACGATGTCGCCCCATTCGGCGCTTTGCGATTCGACGAACGCGCCGTCGATCAGCAGCTTGGCGGTGGGCAGGGCGAGGGTGGTCTGGGGAACTGCGGCGTTCATGGATGTCTCCGGAAAACGGTGTGGCGATGAAAAACGGGCCCCGGCATCCGCCGCGCGTGCATGCACGGCGGACGGCAGGGTGAACTGAAATCGATCCGGCGCCGGCGCGTTCAGGCGCGATCAGGCGCGGGCCGGCGCATCAATGCGGTACACCCGAGCGCGAACACGCCGAAGCCGACGAGGTACGCGATCACGTAGTGCGGCTGGCCGCCGCCGACCTTGAGCAGCGACGTCGCGATCATCGGCGCGAAGCCGCCGCCGATCACGCCGGCCAGTTGCACCGACAGCGAGATCCCGCTGTAGCGGATTTCCGCCGGGAACTGCTGCGCGAACAGCAGCGCTTCCGGCGCATAGAGGATCGGGAACACGACGCCGAGGCCTAGCACGATTGCCCACCACGCGTACGACGCCTGCTGCGTGCCGAGCATCATGAAGAACGGCGCGGCGAACGCGCACATCAGCACGAGGCCGATCGCGAACATCCGGCGCTGCCCGATCTTGTCGCTCAGGTGGCCGCACAGCGGCATCGTGACGAGCGACAGCGCGGCGCCGGCGGTGATCGCGTGCAGCATCCCGGCCTTCGGCAGATGGAGCTGCTGCGTCGCGTAAGCGAGCGCGAACGTGACGACCATGTAGAACCAGGTGTTTTCGGCGGCGCGTGCGCCGACGATCGTCAGCACCTCGCGCGGATGGCGGCGCAGCGCGGCCGTCACGGGCGACTTCTCGGCCTTGCCCTGGCGCCGGATCTTCTCGAAGTCGGGCGACTCGGGCACCTTCGCGCGGATGAACCAGCCGAGGCCGACCAGCGCGATGCTCGCGAGGAACGGCACGCGCCAGCCCCACGACAGCATGTCGGCTTCCGGCAGCGCGGCCACCGCGGCCATCGCGACCGACGACAGGATCAGGCCGAGCCCGACGCCTGTCTGCGGCAGGCTGCCGAACAGCCCCTTGCGGCCCTTCGGCGCGTGTTCGACGGCCATCAGCACCGCGCCGCCCCATTCGCCGCCGACCGCCATCCCCTGCAGGAAGCGCATCGCGATCAGCAGCGCGGCCGCCCAGTAGCCAATGCGGTCGTACGACGGGATCAACCCGATGATCATGCTCGGCACGCCCATCAGCAGCAGCGTGATCATCAGCATCGACTTGCGGCCGATGCGGTCGCCGAAGTGGCCGAACACGATGCCGCCCATCGGCCGCCCGATGAAGCCGACCGCGAACGTGCCGAACGCGGCGAGCGTGCCGACGACGGGGTCCAGCGACGGGAAGAAGATGCGGTTGAACACGAGCGCGGCGGCCGTGCCGTAGAGGAAGAAGTCGTACCACTCGATCGTCGTGCCGGCCATGCTGGCCCAGCCGGCCAGCAGGTAGTGCTTCGCGGTGCGGGCGGGTGCCGGCGTCGCGACTGTCGCATGCTCATCGAGGGTGGATCGCGTCTGCATGGTGTCTCCGTGGTGGGTGCCGCGGCTCGTGGTCCGCAGGTCACGGTCGAGTATAGTTATGCGCAGATTCATGATGTACCGATAAAGAAACCGGTTGGATGTGCATTTATGCATATCGACGGCCGGCCCGGAGACTCCAGCCTTTTTTCCCCGCCGATGCGACGTGCCACCGAGCCGGTTTCCGGCAACCTGAACTGGGACGACCTGCGCTTCTTCCTCGAAGTCGCGCGCACGCAGCGCGCGAGCGGCGCCGCGAAGCGGCTCGGCGTCGACTACACGACCGTCGCGCGGCGCATCCGCGCGCTCGAGGCCGCGATCGGCACGCTGCTGTTCGACAAGTCGCGCTCCGGCGGCTTCACGCTGACGGCTGAAGGGCAGCGGCTCGTCGCGTATGCCGACGCGATGGAGACGACCGTGCAGTCCGCGTGCGACCAGGTCGCGAACACGGGCGCGGCGTTGTCGGGCCACGTGCGGATCGGGTCGACGGAAGGGTTCGGCTGCTTTTTCCTGGCGCCGCAGCTCGCGCAGTTTCGCGCCGCGCATCCGCACGTGACGGTCGACCTGCTGCCGGTCCCGCATTTCGTCAACTTGCCGAAGCGCGAGGCCGATCTGGCGATCACGCTCGAGCGGCCCGATCGCGGGCCTTACGTGGTCACCAAGCTGTGCGACTACCAGTTGCGGCTCTATGCGACGCGCGACTATCTCGCGAACCACGCGCCGATCACGTGCACGGACGATCTCGCGCGGCATGCGTTCATCAGCTATGTCGACGATCTCGCATTCAGCAACGAGCTGCTGTACCTGGAGCGCGCGGTGCCGGGCGCGACGGCCGGGTTGCGCACGACGAGCGTGATCGCGCAATATTTCGCGGCGCTGCAGGGCGGCGGGCTCGCGATCCTGCCGTGCTTCATGGCGGCCACGCAGCCGGCGCTGGTGCCCGTGCTGCCGGACGACGTGGTCGTCACGCGGTGTTTCTGGCTGACCTGCCGCGAGGATCTGCGCAAGCTGCGGCGCGTGACCGCGCTGTGGGATTACCTGCGCGCGGCGGCGGATGCGAATCGGGCATTGTTGATGGGCGAATCGGGGAAGTTGCAATTCGTCGGTGAGCCGGAATAGCGGGTAATAGCGGGTGACCGAAGCGGCGGCGTTTCACCCGGCGGGCGTGGAGGCGATGTTCGGGCGGCATAAGGCAGCCGCGAGGACTATCATCCCGTCATATCCGCATCGCCAGCCGCCAGGAGCGTGTCGTGGAAATTCATTCGCAGTGGACTTTCGATTGCCGGCCCGAGCATGTGTGGCCGCATTTCCTCCATGCCCGGATGGACGACACGCGGCCGTTGCTGTTCCGCCTCGGCGTGCCGAAGCCGGTCAGTTGCCGCGTGCTGGAAGGCACGCCGACCGTTGGCAACACGCGGCAGTGCACGACCGATCGCGGCACGATCGACCAGCGGATCCTCGTGCTCGACGAGAATCGCCGGCTGCGTTACCGGATGGTGGCGTCGACGGTCTGGTGCCGCGACTGGGTCGGTCTGCTCGAGGACGAATTCACGCTGACGCCGGTCGAAGGCGGCAAGACGCGCGTCGAGCGGCGGACCGTGTTCAGCGCGCGCGGTTTCCTGAAACCGATCCGTCAGATCGGCCTGTGGGTGGCGCTGCAGCAGGCCCACCGGTATGCGGCGCGCAACTGGCGGCGCCTCGCGCTCGCGGCAAAGGGGCGTGCCGTCGCGCTGGAACCGGCGACCTGACCGGGGGCGCGACCCTCCCCGCGCGCTAGATCGAGACCCGCCGCGGGCCGGTCATTGTCCCGATTCGCGCCGGCTTTCTTCGTCGACGGTGTAGATGGCCTCCGGAACGGCTTCGAGTCGCCCGATCGGAATCGGATCACCGCTTTCGTCGGAGTATCCGTATGTGCCGTCCGCGATCTTTTCCAGCGCGCGCTGGATGTCGGCGATCCGGCGGACGTTGACGTTGCGCAGCGCCTGGTTCGCGACGTCCTGTTCGAGCGTCTGCGCGTCGTCCTCGCGTTCCTCGGCCTCCGCGCCGGTCGTTTCCTGTTGTTGCCGTTCCTGCGCGATGGTGCTTTCCTCGCCGCCGAGCACTTGCCGCTGCAAGGCCTCGAGCCGCTGACGCTGCCTGGCGATAAACGCTGCGTCCAGGCCGTTGGGCTGTTCGTCCATGTTCGTTCTCCGGTGGGGGCTGCCAGAAATCGATGCCAACCGTCGGAACACGACCGGCGACGATGCATTCTCGATCATGTCGCGGCGGCGGACAAGCCGGCGCGCGGGAGCGCCGGACGCTACGCGTAATAGATCTGACCGATATCCGTGTCGCGCACCTGGCCCTTGCGTTCGGCCTCGCTGCGGGCGTCGGCGAAATCGCGCGTGCACAGGTCCGGGCGGCCCAGCGCATGCAGGATGCTCGACGTGCGCCACGCCGGCAGCCAGTCGGACCATGACAGCCGCACGCCGATGATCAGGGCCAGCAGGACGCCCATCATCAGCGGCCCGCCCAGCAGCATCAGAAGGTCGAGCCCGAGATCGGAAAACCCGCCGTCGCCGGTCCAGAGCACCAGGATCATCATCGGGACGACCAGGCAGTTCACGCCGATGAACGACCATTTCCAGGCCAGCCACAGCGTGTGCGTCAGGCCGGCCAGCCCCGTATTGCCGCACGCGTGATCCATCGCCAGATAACGCTTGTCGGGAGACGACAGCGCAAACAGGCGGCCCTGCCGGTTGATGACGGCCACGACCTCGTCGCCGACGTCGAAGCATTGCCCGCCCAGGAAGCCGCGATACGTTTGTCCGCCGATTTCGATTTCCACCGGAAGTTTGGCGAGGACGATCCTGCCGTTCTTGCCGACGGTCACGGATGCGTTCTGCGACACGTAGGTCTTGCTGTCGCGGATGTTCGCGTACGACCACGTTGCCGGATGCTCGACCTTGTCGGCGTCGGCATTCAGTTTGGCGAGAATGTCGTCTTCATTGCTTTGCTGAAAAACCAGCGCATTGGCCGCGGCGCCGTTGCCGGTCAGCGCGGCCATGATCGGCACCACGTTGTGCGTGAACCAGTAGCCGAGCGATTGCTTCCTGGCTTCCGGGTCGACCGGCCGTATCGGATGGCCTTCGGAACTGTCCTGATCCGGGCGCTCGAGGAAGCGCAGCGCGGTCAGTTTGCCTTCTACCAGATGCAGCGGAGATGACATGCAGGCTCGCGAATCGGAAAGGGCAATGGTTGCGGAGTCTACCAGTCGCCGTGCGCACCCGGCGCACGCATCGCTCAATCCGGGCAGCCGAGCCGGTCCGCGAGTTCGTTGAGGTCCTTGACGTCGAAGTCCCACGCATCGTCGGCTTGCAGGTCGGTCGTCTGGCCGGGCCCGTGTTCGGCCGGCCGCAGCACGAACGCGGTCGACAGCCCGAGCCGGCGCGCGGCGGCGAGGTCGCCGTTGTGGGCCGCGACGAGGCACAGCTCGGCCGGTGCGACGCCGAGAATCTCGACCGTGTCGCTGTACACCTGCGGCGACGGCTTGTACGCACGGACGACCTCGGCGCCGAGAATCGCGTCCCACGGCAGCCCCGCGCGTTTCGCGACGTCGACCATCAGCCGGATGTTGCCGTTCGACAGCGGCGCGATGATGAAGCGCCGCTTCAGCCGGTGCAGCGCGGCGACGGCGTCGGGCCACGGATCGAGGCTGTGCCACGCGAGGTTGAGCGCATCGATGTCCGCGTCGGGCACGTCGACGATCCCGTAGCGGTCGAGCGTGCGGACGAGGTTCTCGCGATGCAGGACGTCGAGCCGCACGTAGCGCCTGCGTCCGCTGCGGATTTCTTCCATCGACGGCGAATATTCGGCGCGCCACGCGTCGGCGAACGCGAACGGATCGAGCGCGGGCGCGTAGCGATCCAGGAACGCGGCGGCACCGCGTGCGACGCCGCTTCTCCAGTCGACGATCGTTCCGAAGACATCGAAAACGAGCGCCTTGATTTCGGCAGGATGCGTCATGGTGATCCCGTGAAAGTCGTTCGATGAGGAGGCACATCACCGTGCCGCCGGAATGCGCGACGCCGGTTCGATCGACATTGAATCACGGATACGAAAACGCGGCTTGGCCGGCCGCGATGCCGTCCGGGTGCCGCCGGAACGGATGAAACGGGCAAGGCATGGGCGCGCGCCGCCGGCGGGAATACGCCCGCGGCCGCGCGCGCCGGGCCGGTCAGCTCTTGTCGTACGAGAACTGGATGCCGGCCGTGCCGCCGGTTTCGATGAACAGGTTGATGAACGCCGGCACGGTGGCGCTGCGCGCCCAGTCGCGCTGCAACTCGCAGAACAGCTGCGCGACGCTGATCATCTGGCCGCCGGCCTGCTCGATGCGGCGCAGCGCGGCTTCGTGCGCGGCGACCGACGTGCCGCCGACGGCGTCGACGACCACGTACACCTCGTAGCCGGCCTTCAGTGCGTCGAGTGCCGGGAACGTCAGGCACGCTTCGGTCCATAGCGCGGTCATGATCAGCTTCTTGCGGCCGGTCGCCTCGACGGCCTTGCGGAATTCGACGTCTTCCCACGAGTTGATGCTCGTGCGGTCGTAGGTCGGATAACCTTCGAGCGCCGCGCGCAGTTGCGGGATCGGCGGCTTGTTCAGGCCCGTCTTCACGTTGACGGTCGAGTGGACGATCGGCAGGTCGTACGCGACGGCCGCTTTCGACGCGCCGACGATGTTGTTGACCAGCAGCTGGCGATCCATCGACGCGATGGAGTTCACCTGGACCGGCTGGTAATCGATGACGATGAACGCCGCGTTCTGCGGGGTGAGCAGGTGGTCGTTCGCCGGGTCGCGAATCGGTTCGCTTGCCATGGTTGCCTCCAGAGACAGTGCAGGAAATAAGGGGGAGCCCCGAGCTCGGTGAATCGGCCGGGCGGCCGAGGGAACCGGTTGAAATGACACCCTTCCCGGCCGCCTCGACTGCGTCGATCCACATCGAATCAAGATGCTATTCGCGCAACAACCGGCGTTCCAGTCCCTTAAAATGCCGTCAGTGTTCTATGAATGGAACAATCATGGATGACCTGAACGACCTCTACTATTTCGTGAAAGTGGTCGAACACGGCGGGTTCACGCAGGCGGGGCGCGCGCTGGATGTCCCGAAATCGACGTTGAGCCGGCGCATCGCGGCGCTGGAGGCGCGGTACGACGTGCGGCTGCTGCAGCGCACGACGCGTCACTTCACGGTGACGGAAACCGGGCGCGAATTCTACGAGCGCTGCCTCGCGGTGCTGGTCGAAGCCGACGCCGCGCGCGAGGTGATCGAGCGCCGGCACGCGGAGCCGCGGGGCATCGTCCGCGTGAGCTGCCCGACCGCGCTACTCGAATATCGCGTGAGCGAGCTCGTCGCGCGTTTCATGGCGACTCATCCGCAGGTGCAGGTGCATCTCGAGGCGACGAACCGCCGCGTCGACCCGCTGAGCGAAGGGTTCGACCTCGCGCTGCGCGTGCGTTTTCCGCCGCTGGAGGACAGCGATCTCGTGATGCGCATTCTCGGCGACAGCCCGCAGCGGCTGGTGGCCGCGCCGCAGTGGCTGGGCGGGCGCGCCGCATTGTCGGACCCGGCCGAGCTGGCCGGCGCGCCGAGCCTCGACTGGGGGCCGGCGCGGCATCACGTGTGGCAACTGGTCGGGCCGAACAGCGAGCACGCGCAGTTGCGCCATCATCCACGCTTCGTGACCGACGACATGCACGCGCTGCGCGATGCGGCGATTCACGGCGTCGGCATCGTGCAATTGCCGTGCATGGTCGTCGAGGACGACCTGCGCAACGGCACGCTGGTCGACGTGCTGCCGGGATGGGCGCCGAAGGGCGGCGTGGTGCACGCGGTGTTCCCGTCGCGACGCGGGCTGCTGCCGCGCGTGCGCCTGCTGATCGACTTCCTGGCCGAACACATCCGCAAGGATTGATGAGCGGCGCGCCGCGTGCCGCCGCCGGCCGTGCTGATGGAATCGGTGTCATGGCAGACCAACCGCGAGGTCGCCGAACAGTCGGGTTGCCTGTTCGTGCTGTCGGCCCGCGCGTTCGACCTGGTCGCGCCCGCATCCCGGCGCGGACGATTGATCGGGGCGGAAGCAGGGCGCCACCGCAATCCGACGAATCGATTTCAAAGGCGGCACGCGCGGCACGCGGAGGGGCCCGAGGCCGTCGCACGGCGCGCAAGTCTTTCGGCAAGCTGACTGGCGATCGCAAGCGCCGCCGCGACCGCGCGTAAGCCCTGATGCGCGCGGATGCGCGGGGTGTCACGGATTGGTGTTAAATGTATTTCGGCGCACCCTGGCTCGGTGCGCAACGGGGCGCACCGGGCATCGGCGTAAACCCGGAGCGAAAAACGGCACGAAGGATCGATAACGAATCGGGCGCATCAGACCCGGTCGAACAGACGGCAGGATTCAACTTGAATACCGAACCGCAAAGCTCTCGATACAGCCTCGGTCTCGCGGCGGAAGTACTCGCGTCCGAGCAAAGCGTGCTGAGGCTGATCACGCGCAACACACCGCTGCCGGAACTGCTGATCGAAGTCTGCCGGCGTGCCGAGACTTTGCTCGGCGACGGCGCATCCTGCACGATCCTGCTGCTCGATACCGACGGCGTGCACGTGCGCGTCGGCGCGGCGCCGTCCTTGCCCCCGCAGTACAGTGCCGCGATCGACGGCGCGTCGATCGGGCCCGCAGCGGGCTCATGCGGCACGGCGATGTACGAGCGCACGATGATCGCCGTCGAGGATATCGAAACCGATCCGCTGTGGGCCGACTACCGATCGTTCGCGTTGCCGCTGGGCCTGCGCGCGTGCTGGTCGGTGCCGTTCCTGGACGAAGCGGGCGCCGTGCTCGGCGCGTTCGCCGTCTATCACCGTCGGCCACGTCGTCCAAGCGATGAGGAAACCGAACTATTGCGCGACATCGGCAACAGCGTCGGCCTCGCGGTGCACCAGGACCGGATGGTGCGGCAGCTCGCGCGCAGCGAGGAACATCACCGGCTCGTCGTCAACAGCCTGAACGAAGGCATCCTCGTCGTGTCGCGCGACGGCATCGTGGTCGCGAGCAACCCGAGCGCGAACCGGATGCTGCGCGTGAAGGGCGACCTCGTCGGCCGCCGGCTGTCGTCGGTGATCCTGCGCAAGCTGCAGGAGGACGGCACGCCGATCACGCCCGGCGACTGGCCGAGCCGGCTCGCGCTCGAGACAGCCACGCCGATGCTCGACTACACGGTCGGCTTCGGCCTCGCGGACGGCGACATCATCTGGGTGCGCGGCAATGCGGTGCCGATCGTGAAGCCGGGCGAGCTTCAAGCCGACTCGGTGCTCGTATCGTTCAACGACATCGGCCCGGTGCGCGAAGCGCAGCAGCAGCTGCGCTACCTGGCCACGCGCGATGCGCTGACGGGCCTCTACAACCGCCGCTGGCTCGCCGAGCGCATGCGCGAACTGTTCGGTGATCGCGATGCGGCGGCCGGGCCCGCGCGCGTCGCGATCCTGTTCATCGATCTCGTCGGCTTCAAGAAGGTCAACGACACGGCCGGCCATGACGCGGGCGATGCGCTGCTGCGCAGCGTCGCGTCGCGGCTCGCGGCTTGCGGGGGCGGCCAGTACGCGCTCACGCGCGTCGGCGGCGACGAGTTCGTGATCCTCGTCGACGACTGCGACGATCCGGAGCGCCTCGAGGTGCTCGCGCGCGAGGTGATCGACGTGATCGCGAAGCCGTTCGCGATCGCGAACAACGAGTACTGGCTCGGCGTGTCGATCGGGATCAGCGTCGCGCCGCGCGACGGCGACGACGCCGTCACGCTGATGCGCAACGCCGATTCGGCGATGTACGACGCGAAGCAGCGCGGCCGCAACCACTTCACGTTCTTTACCGCGCAGCTCAACCTGCGGCTGCAGCGCCGTTTCGCGATCGAGCAGTCGCTGCGGCGCGCGCTCACGACGGACATGCTGCGGCTCGCCTATCAGCCGGTCGTCGACGCGCGCAGCGGCCGCACGGTCGGCGCCGAGGCGCTGCTGCGCTGGACCAGCCCCGAACTCGGGCCGCTGTCGCCCGCGGAATTCATTCCGGTTGCCGAAGACACCGGGCAGATCGTCGCGATCGGCCAGTGGGTGCTCGAAACCGCATGCCGGCAGGCGGCCGAATGGCGCCGCACGATCGCGCCGGACCTGATGCTGGCCGTGAACCTGTCGCCGCGGCAGTTCCACGAAGGGCTCGTCGAATCGGTCGATCGTTGTCTCGCGCAAACGCGGCTCGATCCGTCCGCGCTCGAACTCGAGATCACCGAAGGACTGCTGATGAACGACACGGACACCGTGCTGCCGATGCTTGAAGCGCTCACGGACATGAACGTGCGGATCTCGGTCGACGATTTCGGCACCGGTTATTCGTCGCTCGCGTACCTGAAGCGCTTTCCGCTGCACAACCTGAAGGTCGACCGCTCGTTCGTGTCGGGCGTGCCCGATCATCACGATTCGGTCGCGATCACGCAGGCCGTGGTCGCGATGGCGCATTCGCTCGGGATGAAGGTCACGGCCGAAGGGGTCGAGACGCAGGCGCAATCGTGCTTCCTGCAGCAGATCGGCTGCGACATGCAGCAGGGCTACCTGTTCAGCCGCCCGCTGGACCCGAACGACTACGCGCGCCGGCTCGGCGCCGCGTGAACGCGGCGCCCGGGCTCATTCGCCGGGCGGCGCGCCGAACCCGCCGGCGCCCGGCGGCGTCGGCGTCAGATCGATCTCGACGCGGTTCTTGCCTTCGTGCTTCGCGCGATACAGCGCGCGGTCGGCCGCCTCGATCAGCGTGGTCGTCGGCATGCCGGGCGCCGGCACGATGGTCGCGCCGCCGATGCTGATCGTCACGGTGTTGCCGGTCGACGAATGCGCGTGCCGCAGCCGCAGCGCCTCGACCGCGAGGCGGATCTTCTCGCCGAGCAGCCGCGCGGCGCCCGGCGACGTGGCCGGCATCACGACCGCGAACTCCTCGCCGCCGAAGCGCGCGGCGAGGTCGCCCGACTGCCCGAGGCAGCGCTCGATGGTCGACGCGATCTGCTTGAGTACGCTGTCGCCCGACACGTGCCCGTACGTGTCGTTGTACAGCTTGAAATTGTCGACGTCGATCATCAGCAGCGACAGCTCGCTGCGCTCGCGCGTGCCGCGCCGCCATTCGGCGGCCAGGTATTCGTCGAGATAGCGCCGGTTCGACAGCCCGGTCAGGCCGTCCGAATGCGTGAGGCGCCGCAGTTCGAGATTGGCTTCGAGCAGTTGCTGCTGCGATTGCCGCAGCGCGCGATAGGCTTCGTCGCGCTGCAGCAGGTTCATGTACGAGCGCGAGTGGTAACGGATGCGCGCGACGAGCTCGATGCGGTCGGGCAGCTTCACGAGGTAGTCGTTCGCGCCGACCGCGAACGCGGCGCTCTTGATCACGGGCTCTTCCTGCGTCGACAGCACGATGATCGGCACGTCGCGCGTCGCCGGATTCGCGCGGTACTCCTTCACGAGGCTCAGCCCGTCGGTGCCGGGCATCACGAGGTCCTGCAGGATCACGGTCGGCCGCGTCTCGATCGCGGTGGCCATCGCGTCGTCCGAACGCGGGCAGTAATGGAAGTCGATGCCGTCCTCGTCGACGAGCGCGCGCCGCACGGCTTCGGCGACGATCGTCTGGTCGTCGACCAGCAGCACCATCGCCGGCACGTCGGCGTGCGGCGTGTACGGGCTGCCCGGCGGGCGAGTCAGGTCACTGGTCATGATTGATGCAGGTTGTTGCAAGGGCAGGCATGGGTGTTGCGCGTGTTCATCGTCGGGCTCAGATCCGCGCGAGCGTCGCCAGCTCGCCCGCGATGCGCCCGAGCGGCAGGATCGCGCGCGCCGCGCCGAGCGTCGCGGCCGCCTTCGGCATGCCGTACACGGCGCTCGTCGCCTCGTCCTGCGCGATCGTGTGGTAGCCCTTCATCCGCAGTGCCTTCAGGCCGATCGCGCCGTCGCGGCCCATCCCCGTGAGCAGCACGCCGATCACGCGGCCGGGCCAGTGCTCGGTCAGGCTGTTGAAGAACACGTCGACCGACGGCCGATACGGCGTGGCGGCCGGCTCGCGGGTGTATTCGAGCGTGCCGGAGCGCGTGATGCGCAGGTGATCGTCGGTTGCGGCGAGCAGCGCGACGCCCGGCTGGGGGCGGTCGCCTTCGCAGGCGACGCGCACGGTGAGCGGGGTCTGGCCGTCGAGCCATTGCGCCATGCCTTCGGCGAACGCGCGGTCGACATGCTGCACGATCACGATCGGCGCGCTGAAATCGGCCGGCAGGCTGCCGAGGATCGACGCCAGCGCGCCGGGGCCGCCGGCCGATGCGCCGATCGCGACCAGCGGGCCGCCGCCTGCACCGGGGGCCGTGGCAGCGAGGCGCGTGCCGCCCGGCGCATCGAGCAGCCGGCCGATCTGGTCGATCTTCGCGAGCAGGAGTTTGGTCGTGTCGCCGGCCGCGCCGTCGCCGAATCGCGGCGTATCGACCGCGTCGAGCGCGCCGGCGCCCATCGCCTCGAACACGCGCCATGCGTTCGCGCCGATGCAGCTCGTCACGATCAGGATTGCGCACGGTCGTTCGGATCGCATGATCCGCCGCGTCGCTTCGATCCCGTCGAATTTCGGCATGATCAGGTCCATCAGGACGACGTCGGGCGGCTGCGTGGCGCACAGTTCGACGGCTTGCGCGCCGTCGGTCGCGACCCACAGCACGCGGTGCTCGGGCCGTCGCGCGATCGCGCGGCGCATCGCCTCGACGGCTAGCGGGAGGTCGTTGACGATGCCGATGTTCACAAGCGGAATTCTCCGGTCGGTTCGTAGTGTTGGAGGTAGGCCGGGTTCATGGAAGGGGCTGCCTGTTCGGTGCCGCCGGGCGGGTTATCGGCGGCCGGACGGCGCGGCATTCTTTTCGGTTGGCAACGCCCCGCATGCTGTCATGCGGCGCGGGCGGCGGCAACGAAAAATTTGTGCCATGCGCCGTTTCAGTGCATTTCCTCTATGGTGCACGGTAAGTCGGGGGGCGGTCGATGCACGCCGCGCGGCCCGCGAAAACCGGTCGCCGGCTGGATGGCCGGCGGTACGCCGTGCGATCATGGCGCGCCATTTATCCCTTCCACTGAACGAATGCTGTCGAGCGACAAGAGCGAGAAACCCCGTTTTCGCATGACCGTGCGCGCCATCTTCGCGTGCTTGTGTGTCACGCCATCGGCGGGGCGACGCCACACCGGCGGGGAACCGGCCGCAAGGCGGGCGCGATGACCGCGCCCGACACCACGCTCGTCAGCCGCGATCCGTACGCACCGGTCGTGATCGAGCGCGACGGCCGGTTGCTGTACCGGATCGACATCGAGAGCGGGCATGCATCGTTCCACCTCGAGTTTCCGGTCGACCGCGACGCGGTGCGCGTGCTGCGCGACGACGCCGAACGCTACTACTTCCTGTTCGCGGCGCTTCACCATCCGTACCAGTTGCGCGCGACGAACCTGTCCGACGCCGAGCGCGAACGCTACTTCAGCACGATCCTGTTTGCGGGGCGAGACGAGGTCGAGGCGTTCATGACCCAGCTCGACCGCGGCAGCAACGGCGCCGTATCGAACCTGCTGAGGATCTTCACGCAGGCCGACTACGGGCAACTGCGCGCGGGCCGGTGGTTCGGCATGGGCGCCGGCACGCCGGCCGCATAACGGTACCCGGCCGCGCACCGGATGCGCGGCCGGGCCGTCGATCGCCGTCAGTGGCTGCGCGCGTACCCCTGGATCAGCGCGCGCATCATCCCTTCGACCGTCGCATCGAGCAGGTCGGATTCCTGCTCGGACTCCTCGACGAGCGCGGCATAGGCGGTCGCGAGCGTCACGCGGTCGACTTCATTGCGCTGTTCCATCAGCGTCACCATCCCGTCCTTCGCCAGATGAGCGGAGAACGCGCGGCTGCCGATGGTCTGGAATACGTCAATCATGGCGGCTCTCCCGTACGTTGCAGATGCTTTCCAGTGTAGTCGGCGCACCGGGGCTCCGCCACGCGCGGCGGCCGGCCGCTCGCCGCGCCCGGGCAGAAAATCCGTGCCGCGATCGACGCGCCCGCGGCGGCCAGCCGGCCATCGATTCCTCCGATGAAACGCCGCCCACACACGGCCCGGACAGGTTTTCAACGTTTACCCGAAGCAGCAAATTGTCGACTTTTTATCGATAAAGTCTCGTGTTAGATTTCGCGATTCGAGCCCGGTCCAAACCGGGCAGGCGGCGCGTTGCGAAGGCGTCGTGGATCCGACACAAGGAGGAGAGCAATGCTGGTGCTGATTGGGGTGCCGATCGTCGTGATCGGTTTCGCGCTGCGCTTCAACGCGCTGCTGGTGGTCACGATCGCGGGGCTCGCGACGGGGCTGGCGGGCGGGCTGAATCTCGTCGACATCGTCAGCGCGTTCGGCAAGGCGTTCACCGAAAACCGCTACATGGGGCTCATCTGGCTGACGCTGCCGGTGATCGCGCTGCTCGAGCGCAACGGGCTCAAGGAGCAGGCGAGGCGGATGATCTCGCGCGTGCAGGCGGCGACCACGGGCCGCGTGCTGATGCTGTACTTCGTGCTGCGCCAGGTGACGGCCGCGCTCGGCCTCACGTCGCTCGGCGGGCACGCGCAGATGGTGCGGCCGCTGATCGCGCCGATGGCCGAGGCCGCCGCCGTCAACCGGCACGGCGAGCTGCCCGAGTCGGTGCGCCAGCAGATCCGCGCGCATGCATCGGGCGTCGACAACATCGCCGTGTTCTTCGGCGAGGACATTTTCATCGCGATCCAGTCGATCCTGCTGATCAAGGGCTTTCTCGAGCAGAACGGGATCGTCGTCGAGCCGCTGCAGGTGTCGGTGTGGGCGATCCCGACCGCGATCGCCGCGCTGCTGATCCACTGCACGCGCCTCGCGCTGCTCGACCGGCGGCTCGCGCGCGGCTTCGGCCTGCTGGGGCAGGAGGGCGCGCGATGATCGGCCTCGAATCGTTGTACACGCTCGCGGGGTTGATGTTCGCCGCGTTCGCGTGCTTCAACCTGACGGACCGCACGAACCCGCGCCGCGTCGTCAATTTCGCGTTCTGGGGGATCTACGCGGTCACGTTCCTGTTCGGCGCGCGGCTGCCGCATTTCGTGACGGGTTGCCTCGCGATCGCGCTCGCGGTGATCGCCGGCTCGGGCAAGCTCGGGCGCGGCAAGTCCGACGAGGCCGGCGAAGCGGCGGCCGTGCGCCGCGAAACCCTCGCGCAGCGCTTCGGCAACCGGCTGTTCCTGCCCGCGCTGCTGATTCCGGTGGTCACGCTGATCGGCACGTTCGCGCTGAAGCTGTTGCCGTTCGTCGATCCGAAGAGCGTGACGCTGATCTCGCTCGTGCTCGGCACGATCGTCGCGTTCGTCGTCGCGCTCGCGATGCTGCGCGATTCGCCCGTGCATGCGCTGAGGGAAGCGCGTCACACGATGGACGCGGTCGGCTGGGCCGCGATCCTGCCGCAGATGCTCGCGGCGCTCGGCGCGCTGTTCGCGGTCGCGGGCGTCGGCGGCGTGGTGTCGGGGCTCGTGAAGGACTGGGTGCCGATCGATTCGCCATTCGCGGTCGTCGCGGCCTACACGGTCGGCATGGCGCTGTTCACGATGATCATGGGCAACGGCTTCGCCGCGTTCCCGGTGATGACGGCCGGCATCGGCCTGCCGCTGATCGTCCACCAGTTCCACGGCAACCCGGCGATCGTCGGCGCGATCGGGATGCTGAGCGGCTTCTGCGGTACGCTGATGACGCCGATGGCCGCGAACTTCAACATCGTGCCGGCGGCGCTGCTCGAACTGAAGGACAAGAACGGCGTGATCAAGGCGCAGTGGCCGACGGCCGTGCTGCTGCTGGCCGTGAACACACTGCTGATGTATGCGTTCGTATTCCGCTTCTGACTCGATGGACGAGATCCTCATGACCGACCGACTCACGCCCGAACTCGCATCGAAATTCGCGTCGCTCGCGCTCGCGCACCTGACCCGCGAATATCCGAACAAGCTCACGCATTCGCTCGAAGGCCCGCACGACGTGCAGGGGCCGCGCGCGCTGCATCCGATCTTCTACGGCAGCTACGACTGGCATTCGTGCGTGCACGGCTACTGGCTCGTGCTGCGCGTGCTCGAACGTTATCCGGCGCTGCCGGAGGCCGAGCGCATCGTCGCGATCGTCGACGCGCACTTCACCGACGCGAACGTCGCCGGCGAGCGCGCGTATCTCGCGTTGCCGCACAACAGCGGCTTCGAGCGGCCGTACGGCTGGGCGTGGCTGCTCGCGCTGTCCGCGCAGCTCGAACGGCTCGCGCTGAAAGGCGCGCTGCCGCAGGCCGCGCGCTGGGCGAAGGCGATGGCGCCGCTCACCGACCTGTTCGTGTCGCGCTTCGAGACCTTCCTGCCGAAGGCGACCTATCCGCTGCGCGTCGGCACGCACTTCAACACCGCGTTCGCGCTGGCGCTCACGCTCGACTTCGCGCGCGACACGCAGCGCGACGGGCTCGCGGCGCTGATCGTCGATACCGCGAAGCGCTGGCACCTGAACGACGTCGCATGCCAGGCGTGGGAGCCGTCGGGCGACGAATTCCTGTCGCCCGCGCTGATGGAGGCCGAGCTGATGCGGCGCGTGCTGCCGGCGGCCGAATTCGACGGCTGGTTCGCGCGCTTTTTGCCGGATCTCGCGCGCGGCGAGCCGGCGACGCTGTTCGAGCCGGCGACGGTCAGCGATCGCAGCGACGGCAAGATCGCGCATCTCGACGGGCTGAACCTGAGCCGCGCGTGGTGCCAGCGCGCGCTCGCCGGTGCGCTGCCGGACGGCGATGCGCGGCGCGCGAAGCTGCTCGACGCGGCTGACCGGCATCTCGCGAGCGCGCTCGCGCACGTGGCCGGCGACTACATGGGCGAGCACTGGCTCGCGACGTTCGCGTTGCTCGCGCTGGAAGCGTAGCGCGCGGCCGTTGCGCGACGCGTAACGGGAACGAAACCCCGTCGGCGGCAAGGTCATCGGCGCGCGGCTATACTCGCCGCTCGGGCCGCTTCGCGCAGCATGCGTTGCGCGAAGCGGCCATCCGCCAGTTCGCCGCCTCTTCATGGACAAGCTCATTTCCTACGTCGCCGCGATCCACGGGCTCGCCGGCCCGGTATCGATCGTGTCGCACGCGACCTCCCACGACCGCTGGACCGACGACGACGTCGAAGTCACGCGCGACGAAACCGAATACCGCTTCGACAACGGCGCGATCGTGCGCCGCTCGGTCGAGCAGGATCGCGCGCCGTCCGACCTGCTGTGCGCCGAATGCTGGATCGATTACGACGTGCTGCGCCATCCCGATGCGCGGCCGATCAGCCCGTCGCGGCTCACGTTCGACAACGCGTGTCGCGAAACCTTCTGGTTGCGCTATCACCTCGCTTGAACGCGTGACTGCCTGACCTCGCGCAGCCGCGTCAGCCCGGCTGCACGCCATCGGCCGCATGCAGCAGCGGCGCGAGCCGGGCGGCCGCGTCGCGCATCTTCGACACGTTCTCCAGCGAATCGTTGAGCGTCGCGTACGGGCTGACGTGCCGCGGCCGTCGCGAGCCTCTCGACGACAGCGAACTGCTCGCCTATCCGCCGCGGTAACGCATGACGCCGAAGGCCCGGCCGTGAGCCGGGCCTTCGCACATGCGGACCCTGTCCAGACCCGATGGATTGTCTAGCCAACTATCAGGCCGCCCGATAGGACCGATCGGAGGATGCGACTTTATGTCGGCCGCGTGCCGGCATAGCATGGATGAACCGATTCACGGGTGCGCCCCGGCGGGGCGCGCCATCATCCGCGAACGAGGACAGACGATGGAGCATCGAGCACGCGAGCGCGACGAGCAGGCCGAGATCAAGACGACGACGTGCTACATGTGCGCGTGCCGCTGCGGCATCCGCGTGCACCTGCGCGACGGCGAAGTGCGTTATATCGACGGCAATCCCGAGCATCCGTTGAACCAGGGTGTTATCTGCGCGAAAGGTTCGTCGGGAATCATGAAGCAGTATTCGCCCGCGCGGCTCACGCAGCCGCTGATGCGCAAGCCGGGCGCCGAGCGCGGCGACGCGCAGTTCGAGCCGGTGTCGTGGGCGGTCGCGTTCGACGTGCTCGAAAAGCGGCTCGCGCACCTGCGCGCGACCGACCCGAAGCGCTTCGCGCTGTTCACCGGCCGCGACCAGATGCAGGCGCTCACCGGCCTGTTCGCGAAGCAGTTCGGGACGCCGAACTATGCGGCGCACGGCGGGTTCTGCTCGGCGAACATGGCGGCCGGGATGATCTATACGATCGGCGGTTCGTTCTGGGAATTCGGCGGCCCCGATCTCGACAACGCGAAGCTGTTCTTCATGATCGGCACCGCGGAGGATCACCATTCGAATCCGCTGAAGATCGCGCTCGGCAAATTCAAGCGCGCGGGCGGGCGCTTCATCGCGATCAACCCGGTGCGCACCGGTTACGCTGCGATTGCCGACGAATGGATTCCGATCCGCCCCGGCACCGACGGCGCGCTGTTCATGGCGCTGATGCACGAGCTGATCGCGCGCGACGCGTTCGACGTCGAATTCGTGTCGCGCTTCACGAACGCGGCCGAGCTGGTCGATCAGCGCGACGGCGCCGACACGTTCGGGCTGTTCGTGCGCGATGTGGCCGCGCCGGAGGTCAACGCGCTGTATCCGCAGAACCGCATGTGGTGGGATACGAAGACGAACCGCGCGGTGCTGCACCACACCGACGGCGCGGAACCGGCGCTCGATGGTCGTTACACGCTCGACGACGGCACGCCCGTCGCGCCGTCGTTCACGCTGCTGCGCGAACAGGTGGCCGGCTGCACGCCGGAATGGGCGGCCGACATCACCGGCATCGCGGCCGACACGATCCGCGGCCTCGCCCGCGAAATGGAGACGGTCGCGCGCGATCACGCCATCGAGCTGCCGGTACGCTGGACCGATTCGTGGGGCAAGGAACATGCGACGGTGAAGGGCGTGCCGATCGCGTTCCATGCGATGCGCGGGCTTGCCGCGCATTCGAACGGCTTCCAGACGATCCGCGGGCTCGCCGTGCTGATGTCGCTGCTCGGCACGATCGACCGGCCGGGCGGGTTCCGGCACAAGACGCCGTATCCGCGCGCGGTGCCGCCGTCGGCGAAACCGCCGAACGATCCGGCCCAGGTCAAGCCGAACACGCCGCTCGCCACCGGCCCGCTCGGCTGGCCGGCGGGCCCCGAGGACCTGTTCATCCATCCGGACGGCACGCCCGCGCGGCTCGACAAGGCGTTCTCATGGGAATACCCGCTCGCGGTGCACGGGCTGATGCATTCGGTGATCACCAATGCGTGGCGCGGCGATCCCTATCCGATCGACACGCTGCTGATCTTCATGGCCAACATGGCGTGGAATTCGTCGATGAATACGACGGAAGTGCGCAAGATGCTGGTCGACAAGCGCGACGACGGCGAGTACCGGATCCCGTTCCTCGTCGTGTGCGATGCGTTCGCATCGGAGATGACGGCATTCGCCGACCTGATCCTGCCCGACACGACCTACCTCGAACGCCACGACGTGATGTCGGTGCTCGACCGGCCGATCTCCGAATTCGATGGGCCGGTCGACTCGGTGCGGGTGCCCGTCGTGCCGCCGACCGGCGAATGCAAGCCGTTCCAGGAAGTGCTGATCGAGCTCGCGAGCCGGCTGAAGTTTCCGGCGTTCACGACGGCGGACGGACAACGCAAGTACCGCGACTATCCGGATTTCGTCATCAACTTCCAGACGGCACCGAACTCCGGCACCGGCTTCCTGATCGGCTGGCGCGGCAAGAACGGCGACAAGGCCGTCGTCGGCGAGCCGAACCCCGACCAGTGGCAGCGCTACGCGGAGAACAACTGCGTGTACCACCACCGGTTGCCGGAGCCGCTGCAGTACATGCGCAACTGCAACGGCCCGTACATGCAGTGGGCCGTCGACAACGGGATGCGCAAGTTCGGCGTGCCGATCGTGATCCAGCTCTACTCGGACGTGATGCAGAAATTCCGGCTCGCCGCGCAGGGCCGCACGTCGGGCCGCCAGCCGCCCGACCATCTGCGCGAGCGCATCGCGCGCTATTTCAATCCGCTGCCGTTCTGGCATCGGTCGCTCGAAAGCGGGCTGACCGACGCGAACCGCTATCCGCTCGCGGCGATCACGCAGCGGCCGATGGCGATGTACCACTCGTGGGATTCGCAGAACGCATGGCTGCGGCAGATCCACGGCGAGAACCACCTGTTCGTGAACCCGCTGACGGCCGCCGCGCAACAGATCGACGACGGCGCATGGATCTACGTCGAATCGCCGTGGGGCAAGGTGCGTTGCCGCGCGCGCTACAGCGAGGCGGTCGAACCCGGCACCGTGTGGACGTGGAACGCGATCGGCAAGGCGGCCGGCGCATGGAATCTCGGGCCCGAAGCGGGCGAATCGCAGCGCGGCTTCCTGCTCAATCACGTGATCACCGACGAGTTGCCGGATGCGTCCCGCGCCGGTGCGCGGATGTCGAACTCCGATCCCGTGACGGGGCAGGCCGGCTGGTACGACGTGCAGGTGCGGATCTATCCGGCCGAAGCCGATGCGGCGACGACGCTGCCGCAGTTCGCGCCGATGCCGCCGCTGCCCGGCACGCCACGCGTGCTGCAGCGCGTGCAGGCGTATTTCGCGGGGACCGGCGCATTCGCCGCGCGGCTGCGGCGCGCGGCGTCGGCCGGTTCGCCGTCAGACGACAGCTGATCGAAGGAGCGCAACCATGACCCAGATGGCCCTCGTCATCGACCTGAACGTATGCGTCGGCTGCCATGCCTGCGTGACGAGCTGCAAGGAATGGAACACGTCGGGCGAAGCCGGCAGCCTCGCCGACCTGCGCCCGTACGACGACGATCCGTCCGGCACGTTCTTCAACCGCGTGCAGACGTACGAAGCCGGCGTGTTCCCGATGACCGACACGATCCACTTCCCGAAATCGTGCCTGCACTGCGAGGATCCGCCGTGCGTGCCCGTGTGCCCGACCGGCGCGAGTTACAAGCGCAAGTCGGACGGGATCGTGCTGGTCGACTACGACAAGTGCATCGGCTGCAAGTACTGCGCATGGGCATGCCCGTACGGCGCGCGCGAACTCGACGAAGGCCGCAAGGAGATGACGAAGTGCACGCTGTGCGCGGACCGCATCGACAACGAAGCGCTGCCCGAACGCGACCGCAAGCCGGCCTGCGTGCTCGCGTGCCCGACGTCGGCGCGGCTGTTCGGCGACGTGCACGATCCCGACTCGGAGGTGTCGCGCGCGATCCGCGAACGCGGCGGTTATGCACTGATGCCCGAATGGGGCACGCGGCCGTCGAACCATTACCTGCCGCGCGTGAAGACCCAAGCGTCATGCGGTTGCGGCAGCGGCGGCGGATGTGGCAGCACGTCGGGCGGCGGCGACGCGGACGCGTCGTTCGAGGCACGCGCGGCGCGCGGCGATATCAATCTCGTTTCGCTCGCGACGCCGCGCTGAGCGCGTTGTTTTTCATTCAGATCCAGACGGAGTTCCCATGCGCCCAGCCTTTTCGGTCGTTTTTCTCACCACGCTGTGTGGTGCCGCACAGGGCCTGCTGCTGACGCTCGTGATCGTCGAGGCGCTGGCGCGGCTGGCCGGCGTCGACGTGGCCGCCGCGTTCTACGTGACCGGCGCGGCGCTGTCGGTCACGCTCGGCGTGCTCGGCCTGTTCGCGTCGTTCTTCCATCTCGGCCACCCCGAACGCGCATGGCGCGCGATCGCGATGTGGCGCACGTCGTGGCTGTCGCGCGAATGCATCGCGCTGCCGGTGTTTCTCGCGTGCGCGTTCGCGTATGGCGCGGCGCACCTGTTCGGCTGGCCCGGCACGCTGCTGATCGGCGCGGCGGGCGCGCTCGCGAGCGTCGCGCTGTTCGTGTGCACCGCGATGATCTACGCGTGCCTGCGCTTCCTGCAGGAATGGGCGAGCCCGCTGACGCTCGTGAACTTCGTGCTGCTCGGCTGCGCGTCGGGCTGCACGCTCGCGACGGCGTGCGCGGCCTGGCTCGCGCCGGCACTGGTCGGTCGGCTCGCGGCGGCCGCCTGCGTGCTGACGCTCGTGGGCGGCGCGACACGGCTCGCGTCGCTCGCGCGCAATGCGCGGCTGCGACCGAAGTCGACCGTGCAGAGCGCGACGGGGATTCGCAATGAAAAGGTCGAGCAGAAATCGCGCGGCTTCACGGCCAGCGCGTTCAATACGCGGGAGTTCTTTCACGGGCAGGGCAACGGCACGCTGCGCGCGGTGAAGGCCGGTTTCCTGATCGGCGCATTCGCGGTGCCGTTCGTGCTGACCGGTGCGGGCGCGCTCGCGCCGACGTCGGTCGCGGCAGCCGTCGCGCTCGGCGCGGCGTTCGTGATCCAGTATGCGGGGCTGGTCGCGGAACGCTGGTTCTTCTTCGCGGACGCGCGGCATCCGCAGAACATCTACTACCAGCGCGCGTCGTGACGACGCGTGTGCGCGAACTTGCGCGACGCGTGCTCACGAGGAGGGAGCAGGGAGAGCAGGGGACATCGTCACGTGCGATGTCCCCCGCGGGTCATGCGGGCATCACGAGGCCGTCATGCCGATGCCGAACACGTGCATCTTGCCGGCACTGACCTGGCGCGGCAGCACGATGCTTGTGACCACCTTGCCGGGCGGCACGGGAAGCTTCTGCGCGAAGATGTAGGTCTTGACGTTGTCCTGCTGGCCGTTGCCGCCGTTGCGGTAGGCCATCGTGACGGCGACCGTCGAGCTGGCGCTCGCGCTGCCGCCGTTCAGGGTCCAGTCGTCGAACGCCAGCGTGACGGCCTGACTCGAGCCGTCGGCGAAGTTCAGCTGCGCGATGCCGCTGCTCGGACCATTGTTGGCCGAGCCGAGCACCACGACGCCGGTGCCGACCGAGCCCGGCGGCAGCATCACGGTCTGGCCGACGGTCACGGTGTTGTCGAGCGACAGCGGTCCGCCCGCCACCGCCACGCTGGCGCCGGCCACCGCGAACGGCTTGCCCGGCTGCACGCCCGCCGCCGCCAGCGCGTTCAGCGAGTAGCTGAACAGGCTGCCGTCGAAGTCCGCACCCTGACCGTCGGTATTGGTCGCGCCATCCGCGCTGAAGCCGCGATTGTTGTAGCTGTCGGCCGCGTTGAGCGCCACCGGCACGCCGAACGACGGCGGCTGTTTCTGGCTGCCCCATTGCGACGGAGCGCCGCCCATCGCGAAGTGCAGCGTGGCGCCGTTGGCGATGTCGTCGTAGGCAACCCATGCGGCAGGGTGAGCGCGGCCGTTGATCGACAGCGACTGCACATAGTTCGACGCGGGCGCGCCCTCGGCCCGGATCCGCCAGGTGCGGCCGTTGCCGAGCCGCACGTCGATCTGCGGGAACTGCGGGCTGCCGATCGCGAGGCCTGCGACGCCGGGGATCTGCGGGTACAGGCCGAGCGCGCCCCACACGTACCAGCCCGACACGGCGCCGAGGTCGTCGTTGCCCGGCAGGCCATCGGGGCCGGTGCCGAACGCGGTGCCCATGATCTGCTGTACGACGCGCTGCGTGCCCGACGGTTGCGCGGCCCAGTTATAGAGCCAGGGCGCCTCGAAGGTCGGCTCGTTGCCCATGTAGAAATTCGGCAGGGTCATGCCGGCATTGAGTACCGTGAAGAACTGGTCGAGCCGCGACGTCACCGCCGTATTGCCGCCCAGCTGCGCGAACAGGCCGGCCGAATCGTACGGCACCATCCACGTGTACTGCTCGGCATTGCCCTCCACGTAGTTGTCGCCGCTGCTCGGCGTCTCGGGAATCCACGCGCCGTTCGACTGCCGTGCCGCGATCAGCGGCGGCGTCAGCGCGGTGTTCAGCAGGTTCTGCCAGTAGGCCGAGCGGCCCAGCAGCATGCGCTGCGTGGCGGTATCGCCAAGTGCGCCGGCAAAACGCGAGATGGCGAAGTCGCTGCTCGTGTATTCGAGCGTCGACGACGCCTGTCCCCACTCGCCGCTGGTGATATAGCCGGTCTGCAGGTAGCTCGCGCGTCCGCCGTTGGTGGTCACGTTGTTGCATGCGGTGCCGGGGATGTTCGCCATCTTCACCATGTGCTGCAGCGCGGAGCGCGTATCGAAGCGTCGTGCGCCGAATGCATGGGCACTCGACACGATCAGCGAACCGGCATCGCCCGGCATCACGCCGTCCTCGACGTTGTCGTTGACCCAGTGCGGAATCGCGCCGCACTGATCCGCGTCGTTGACCAGCGACTGGATCATGTCGCTGGTCTCGGACGGGTTGAGGATCGCCTTCAGCTGGATCAGCGAGCGATAGATGTCCCAGCCCGAGAACGACGAATACTGCGCCGCCTGACCTTTGGCGACCTGATGCACGGTATTGTCGAAGCCGATGTACTGGCCGTTCACGTCGCTGAAGATGCTGGGTGCCCACAGCGCGTGATAGAGCGCCGTGTAGAACTTCTTCTTCGCGTCGAGCGTGCCGCCCGCCACGCGAATCCCGTTGAGGCGGTCGTTCCAGATGCGGTCCGCCTGCGTGCGCACGCCGTCGAAGTCCCAGCCGCGATTTTCCGCGTCGAGGTTGGCCTTGGCATTGGCGACGCTGACGTACGAGATGCCGATCTTCATCCTGACCGTCTGGCCGGAGCGGAAGCCGAGCTGGGCCACGCCGTGCGAAATCGCGGACGAAGCGAAGGGCTGGTCGAACGCGGCATAGAAGTACACGGGCACCGGCACCGAGTTGCCGCAGAAGCCGCCGCCGATCGTGCTGCCCGAGAGGGCGCTGTCGGAAACCTGCGTGATCGCACCGGTGGTCGACGTTTTCGTGTTGGTGCGCGTCGCGTCGAGCACCAGCAGCGCGGGTTGGCCGGCCGGGTAGGTGAACCGGCCCAAGCCGGTGCGCAGCGTGGCGGTCAGCTCCACCTTGATCTGCGAATCGAGCAGCACGGAATAGTAGCCGGGCTTCGCCGTTTCATTCGCATGACTGAAGGTCGGCACGAGCTTCGTCGCGTCGGTGGTCGGCATGATCGGGAATTCGCCGTTGTTGCCGCTGCAGCCGGCCCCCGGCATGTGCGTCACGCTGAATCCCTGGATCGAGTGGATGTCGTAGTAGTAGCCGGCGGGCGAGTTCGGTTCCTGGCTGTCGTTCGGCGCCGGCGTGGTGTTGGTGTCGGGCGCCCATTGCACCATGCCCGACGGCAAGCCGGCGGCCGGCTCGACGCTGCCGGCCTGTCCTGCCGGCACCGGATTCGGTGAATTGCTCGCGAGCGTGCCGATCAACGGATCGACATACTGCGTCAACGACAGGCTGCGGTTGTCGTCGAGATTGGTCGTATCGGCCACGGCGTTCGACGGCCTTGCAGTCAGTATCGACGCCGCTGTTCCGTCGCTGCCGTCACCGCCTCCGCATCCTGCCAACGCATACGTCGCGGCCAGTATCGCCGCGAGCGTCGTGAATCGATTCATGATTGCCCCCTCCATTCGGATATGCATCTTCTGCGTTGATCACCCGGTCGATCGAACCATGGGTTCGCCGTGGGTTATTGCTATCCTGTTGGGTCGTAACACTAGGATTTGGAGGAATCCGCTGTCAATCGGAATAACAGAGTTGTAATATTTTTATTCGATTTACTAAACAAATAGAAACGCCGGGATATTCGGCGCTGTTTCGTCGAGATGACACTGCAGCGGTGTGAGCGCGAGTGACGCGCGCGGTGTTCGTCGCAACGACATGCGCGCGCCATTTTGCGTCCGGTCAGGCGTCCGTCTTTTGCATTCGCACGCACTGCGCCAGCGCCCGCACGCCGGGCTCGATCCGGTCGAGCGGAATCGCGGGAAAAACCATCCGGAAGCAGCGGCATCGCGCACACGCTGTTGGCGTGCGCGTCGCGCGAATTCGGGCGGCCGATCCGCATCGATGCCGGCGCGCGTGCATGGCCCGATACGCCGGCGTGGGCGACGCTGTGCCGCTGCCTCGAATACGAAGGGCTGGTTGTGGTTCGCTGAATTGCGACGCGGCGGGGAAGGGCGCGTCGCGCCTTCCCGCCGCAACCGGCGTGACCGGTATTACTGATAGAAGTTGAGCGTGACCATCGCCGAACGGCCCGGCGCCCACGTCGCGTAGATCGGATACGCGCTCGCGTAATACTTCTTGTCGAACAGGTTCTGCACGTTCAGCTGGACGTCCATCGTCTTGTTCACGCGCCACGTCGCGGCCGCGTCGAAGCGGGCGTAGCCGGGCGTCCACTTCTTCACCGTCGGCGACACCGATGCATAGGTCTTGCTCATCACCGTCGCGCCCGCGCCGAGCGTCAGCTTCGGCATCACGTCGTAGCTCGTCCACAGCGTGAAGCTGTGCTTCGGCACCATCACCATCGGCAAACCCGCGCCGCCCGGATTGCCGGGGCCCGCGTCGACCGTGACCGCGTTCAGGTAGGTGTAGCCGCCGAACACGTGCCACTTGTCCGTCAGGTTGCCCGCGAAGCCGAGTTCGGCGCCGCGCACGCGCTGCTTGCCCGCGTTGATCGTGTGGCCGAGGCCGTCGCTGACCTGCGCATTGGTCTTCTCGGTGTCGAACAGCGCGGACGTCAACGAAAGCTGCTGGTCGATCACATCCCACTTCGCGCCGACCTCGATGTTGCGCGTGCGCTCGGGCGTCAGGTTCTGGTTGTTCGCGGTGATCTGGTCGGTGCCGCCGCCGAGGCCGCCGTTCGCGCCGGGCGGGTTCGACGACGTGCCGTACGACGCATACAGGCTCACGGTGCGCACCGGCTTGTACACGAGGCCGAACTGGTAGCTGAACAGGTTCGACGTGTTCGACAGGTCGGCCGCGCCGGCCTGCTTCGCGTTGAGGTCGTAGCGGTCGAAGCGCAGCCCCGCGTTGAAGAGCCATTGCTCGGTCAGCTTGACCGTGTCGAAGAGGTACGCCGACGCGGTCGTCGTGCGCGTGTTGGTCGTCGCGCCGGGGAAGCTCTTGTCGCCGTTCAGCACGATGTTCCCGGTCCACGGCATGTTCGGGTTCCAGCCGCCCGCGAGCGGCGTGCAGTTGCCCGGCACCGTGCACGGTCCGCCCGAGCGGATATTGTTGCCCTTCGCATCGGTGACGAGGTAACCCTCGTAGCGGTTCTGTTCGAGACTGAACTCGACGCCGGCCGTCAGCGTGTGCTGCATGCCGAACAGGTTCGTGCGGCCGGTCACCTCGGTCTGGTTCGCGATGCCGTTCGTCGCGTACTTGCCGCTCTTCGCCTGCAGGCTCAGCATGTTCGGATTCGACGCGAGGATCTGCGGATTCGTCGCCACGTAATCGAGCGTCGTGCGACCGAACATCGTCGTGTTCTTCAGCTTCCAGTCGTCGTTGATGCGATGCTCGACGCGCACTTCGCCGGTGTCGGTCTGCCCGTAACGGTAGTCGCGCGTGTTCAGCCCGAAGAACTGCCCGCGATCGGTCGGCACCGGCGTGCCGCCCGACGCACGGAACGGCACGCTGAAGTCCGGCATGTCGTACGAGTTCATGTGGTAGTAGCTGACCGTGACCGTGGTCGGCGTGTTCAGCCCGAACACGATCGACGGCGCGACACCCCAGCGCTTGTTGTACACGTTGTTGCGGCCGGCCTGGTTCGCGTCGTGGCCCATCACGTTCAGGCGCACGGCCGTCGTGTCGTTGATCTTGCGGTTCGCGTCGACCGTCGCGCGCTTGTAGCCGTCGGTGCCGAAGCCGATGCTGCTGTTGATGAAGTTGTCGTTCTTCGGCGTCTTCGTGACGATGTCGACGCTGCCGCCCACCGAGCCGCGGCCCGCGTAGACCGAATCGGGGCCCTTGATCACGCTGATCTGCTCGACCGCGAACGTCTCGCGGTTCTGCAGCCCCGAGTCGCGCATCCCGTCGACGAAGATCGAGTTGCGCGATTCGAAGCCGCGGATCACCGGGCGGTCGGCCGACGGGTTCGCGGCCGCATCGCCGCCGAGGAACGTGATGCCCGGCACCGAACGCAGCGCATCTGCGAACGACGTGACGTTCTTTTCCTTGATCAGTTGCTCGGGGATCACCGTCACCGAACGCGGCGTATCGAGCAGCGGCGCGGTGAACTTGTACGACGGCGAACGCTTCACCTGCATGTCCGACAGCGCGGACGACTGGACCGCGATCGCCGGCAGCGTGGCCGGTGCGTCGGTGGCAGGGGCGGAGGCGGGAGCGGTTTCGGCGGAGGCGAGCAGCGGCGTCAGGAAAACGGAGCAGGTCAGCGCCGACACGAGGGCGCGAGGCCTCGTCTTGAACTGGGCAGGCATATCGGGAAGCAACGGAAGGTTCGGTGATCGGGTGCGTTTTCTCGATGCGGGCAGTACTGGCCGGAACATCGGAGTACGTCAATGTAAATGCGTATGATTCGCGTTAGCGATCGTAATTGTACGAATTAGTACCAAATATGTAAACACTTGAATGGTTTTTGTACTAAATCAGTCAGGCTTTCGTGGGCGGCGCGGCTGCCTTTGCGTCGCGTGCAACACCGCTTTCCATGGCTCGACCGGCGCGCGGCGGCGACGACTCGATACACTGCGGTACCGGTTGGACGGGCCCCGGCAAGCAGGCCCCGAGCAAGGAGGCAACACACGATGGACACCCAACGCGCAGCGGTCGTCACGTACCGCGGCAATGCGATCGAGAACACGCACGTCGCCCATGTGGCGGTGGTCGATGCCCGCGGCAGGTTGCTGGCCCGGTTCGGCGATCCGTTCCGGATGACGCTCGCGCGCTCGGCGGCCAAGCCGGCCCAGGCGCTGTCGGTGATCGAGACGGGCGCGCCCGAGCGCTTCGGCTTCGACGACGCGGACATCGCGCTGATGTGCGCGTCACACAGCAGCGAGGACCGGCATATCGAGCGCACGCGGGCGATGCTGGCCAAGGTGGCTGCGCACGAATCGGACTTGCGTTGCGGCGGCCATCCGCCGTTGTCCGACGCGGTGTACCGGTCGTGGATCAAGCGCGATTACACGCCGACCGGCGTGTGCAGCAACTGTTCGGGCAAGCACGTCGGGATGCTGGCCGGCGCGCAGGCGATCGGTGCCGCGATGGCCGACTACCATCTGCCCGACCACCCGATGCAGGTGCGCGTGAAGCATGTCGTGGCCGACGCGTGCGGGCTGCGCGACGACGAAGTCGACTGGGCGATCGACGGCTGCAACCTGCCGACGCCGGCTTTTTCACTGGATCGTCTGGCGCGTCTCTATGCATCGCTGGCCGACGGCGCGGACACGGTGGAAGCGGGCGGCGGTGCGATCACCGAGCGCGTTCGCGCGCTGGCGCGCATTCATCGCGCGATGACGGCGCATCCCGAACTGGTCGCCGGCGACGGGCGCTATTGCACGGTGCTGATGAACGCGTTCGACGGGCAGGTCGTCGGCAAGCTCGGCGCGGATGCGTGCTACGGGATCGGCGTGCGCGCATCGGAACGCACGCGGCAGCTCGGTGCCGATGGTGCACTCGGCCTGTCGGTGAAGATCGAGGACGGCAATCTCGACGTGCTCTACATGGTCGTCAGCGAAATCCTCGAGCGGCTGCAGATCGGCACGTCCGAGCAACGCGCGCAACTTGCCGGCTTTCATCGGCCGCGGATGCTCAATACGAAGGGCGTCGAGTTCGGGCACATCACGTTCCCGTTCGAATTGCAGCCGGCCTGAACGCCGGCACCGCGCCGATGCCGCCGGCCCGCGATCCGGGCGGCGTGCGTCGGCGCCCGCCTGCGTGCTGATCGATGCGAATGCGCGCGCTACGCGCGTTCGCCGCGAATCTTCGTCAGCTCCAGTTCCGACAGCTCGCCGATCTGCGCGAGGTGTTCTGCGAGAAAGTCCTTCAGCACGCGCAGCTTCGCCGAACTGCGCCGGTTCGCCAGATACGCGATGTAGATGAATTCGCCCGTCAGCCGGTTCTGCAGCCGGTAGCGCGGCAGCACGGCTTCGAGCCGGCCGCTCGCGAGCAGGTCGCGCGCCAGCCAGATCTCGAACTCCGCGATGCCGAGCCCCGCGCAGGTCGCTTCGAGCAGCAGCTCCGAATGGTCGGTGACGAGATTGCCGGCCGGCAGCACGCTGTGCTGCGCGTCGCCGTTCACGAGATCCCAGCGCGGATCGCCTTCGGGGTGCACGTAGCGCAGGCAGTTGTGATGCTTCAGGTCGTCCGGCGTCGACGGGCGCCCGCAGCGGTCGAGATAGCCGGGCGTCGCGCACAGGATGCTGTCGTTGCGCGACAGCCGGTGGACGACCAGGTTGTCGAGGTAGTTCTCGCCCTCGTGAATGTCGAGATCGAAGCCGCCGGCCACGAGGTCGTTGTGGTTGTCGGTGAGCCGTACGTCGAGCTGGATCGTCGGATAGCGCGCGAGAAACGGCGCGACCAGCGGTGCGAGGTGACGGCGGCCGAACGCGACCGGCGCGGTGAGCTTCAGCGGGCCGCTCGGCCGCGCATTCAGCTCGGCGACGACGCGCAGCGTGTCGTCGAGATCGGCGATCAGCGTGACGGCGCGCTCCAGATAGATGTGGCCGGCTTCGGTCAGCGTCACGCTGTGCGTGGAGCGGTGCAGCAGCGCGACGCCGAGCGATTCCTCGATCGCCGTCACCTTGCGCGCGACGGTCGACGTCGACACGTGCATCTCCTTCGCGACCGCTGAAAAACTCCCTGTTTCGACCACCCTGACGAACGCGCGCATCGCGCCCACATGATCGATGCCGGTTTCTCTCGCGCCTTTTTTCATTCGATTCTCGTTGTTGCATTCCACGCAAAACCGCTTTCGATAATACAGAAGTGAGCTTGTTTTTGCAAAGGCATAGAATGCGAACCCGTCGCGTCGGGAAGCGGCGCACGACAAGCGGCAAGAGACATTCAGGAGGGCACGATGGCAGAAAACGGGTTCCGCGTCGAAGCGGATCTTTTAGGTAAACGAAGCATTCCGGACGAGGTCTACTACGGCGTCCATACGCTGCGCGCGAAAGAGAATTTCGACATCTCGGGCCGTAGCATAGCGACGCTCCCGTACCTCGTGCTGGCGCTCGCGGCCGTGAAGGAAGCCGCGGCCGACGCCAACTGCGAGCTCGGGCTGCTGCCGCAGCCGTATCGCGATGCGATCGCCGCTGCGTGCGTCGAGATCCGCGAGGGCCGCCTGCACGACCAGTTCGTCGTTGACGTCATCCAGGGCGGGGCCGGCACGTCGACCAACATGAACGCGAACGAGGTGATCTGCAACCGCGCGCTCGAAATCATGGGGCACGCG
The DNA here is from genome assembly GCF_052952715.1 of Burkholderia sp. YIM B11467. Classification (NCBI taxonomy): domain Bacteria; kingdom Pseudomonadati; phylum Pseudomonadota; class Betaproteobacteria; order Burkholderiales; family Burkholderiaceae; genus Burkholderia; species Burkholderia sp. YIM B11467. The sequence goes on along the minus strand of NZ_JBQVSQ010000002.1, from coordinate 973,033 downwards.
CGCGGCCAGTACGAATACCTGCACCCGAACGAGCACGTCAATCTCGCCCAGAGCACGAACGACGTCTATCCGACCGCGATCCGGATCGCGACATGCTTCGCGGTCGAGCACCTGCTCGAAGCGATGGGGCGCCTGCGCGATGCGTTCGCGGAGAAGGCCGACGCGTTCGCGGGCCTGCTGAAGCTCGGCCGCACGCAGTTGCAGGACGCGGTGCCGATGACGCTCGGCCAGGAATTCTCGACCTATGCGGTGATGCTGACCGAAGACATCGCGCGCCTGCAGGAAGCCGGCTGGCTGATTCGCGAGATCAATCTCGGCGCGACCGCGATCGGCACCGGGATCACCGCGCATCCGCAGTACGCGGAGAAGGCGCTGGCGGCGCTGCGGCGCATCACCGGGCTCGACCTGAGCACCGCGCCGAACCTGATCGAGGCGACGCAGGATTGCGGCGCGTTCGTGCAGGTGTCGGGCGTGCTGAAGCGGATCGCCGTCAAGCTGTCGAAGATCTGCAACGACCTGCGGCTGCTGTCGAGCGGCCCGCGCGCGGGCTTCGGCGAGATCAACCTGCCGCCCATGCAGGCCGGCTCGTCGATCATGCCGGGCAAGGTGAACCCGGTGATCCCGGAAGTCGTCAACCAGGTTGCGTTCGAGGTGTTCGGCAACGACCTGACGGTGACCTTCGCCGCCGAGGCTGGACAGCTTCAGCTCAACGCGTTCGAACCGGTGATCGCCAGCGCGCTGTTCCGCAGCTTCAGCCATCTGACCGCGGCCTGCACGACGCTCGCGGAGCGGTGCGTGAGCGGGATCACCGCGAATCCCGAGCGGCTGCGCGAAACGATGGAGCGCTCGGTCGCGCTCGCGACCGCGCTGAACCCGTACATCGGCTACAAGAACGCGACGGTCGTCGCGGCCGAAGCGCACGCGAGCGGCAAGTCGGTCCGCGAGGTCGTGCTGGAGCGACAGCTGATGACCGACGCGGAACTCGACGACGCGCTGCGGCCCGAAGCGCTGATCCGGCCGCGCGTGCTGTGACACCGGCCGCGCGGCGCCGGCGCCTGCCGCCGGCGGCCCGCGCGCGGCCGTTCCAATCGTTCCAGAAGCGCCCCCGCGCGGGGCGCGATACATCAATAAATGGAGACTCACAATGAAACACACCAGCGAGCGGCCGGTCGACCCGGCCGGCGGCGCGGATGCCCGTCATGCCGACCCCGATGCGATGTTCGCATCGCACGAAGCCGGTTATGCGAAGCAGTTGAAGCCGCGGCACGTGCAGATGATCGCGATGGGCGGCGCGATCGGCACCGGCCTCTTTCTCGGTGCGGGCGGACGCCTGCAGAGCGCGGGGCCCGCGCTGGCGCTCGTGTATCTCGTCTGCGGCGTGTTCGCGTTCCTGATCATGCGCGCGCTCGGCGAGCTCGTGATGCATCGGCCGACCAGCGGCAGCTTCGTGTCGTATGCGCGGGAGTTCATGGGCGAGCGCGCATCGTTCGTCGCGGGCTGGATGTACTACCTGAACTGGGCGACGACCGGCATCGTCGACATCACCGCGGTCGCGATCTACATGAAGTACTGGGCCGTGTTCACGGACGTGCCGCAATGGGTGTTCGCGCTCGGCGCGCTCGGGATCGTGTCGGTGATGAACATGATCGGCGTGAAGGTGTTCGGCGAGATGGAGTTCTGGTTCTCGCTCGTCAAGGTGGGGACGCTCGCGGTGTTTCTCGCGGTCGGCGCCGTGTTCCTCGCGAGCGGCCATCCGGTCGCCGGCCAGATGCCGGGGCTCCACCTGGTCGCGGACCACGGCGGGATCTTTCCGCATGGGATCCTGCCGGCCGTGCTGATCGTGCAGGGCGTCGTGTTCGCGTATGCGAGCATCGAGCTCGTCGGCGTTGCGGCGGGCGAGACGGCCGATGCGCGCAAGGTGTTGCCGAAGGCCATCAACAGCGTGATGTGGCGCATTGCGCTGTTCTACGTCGGCTCGGTCGTGCTGTTGACGATGCTGCTGCCGTGGACCGCGTACAGCTCGCACGAAAGCCCGTTCGTGACGTTCTTCAGCAAGCTCGGCGTGCCGTACGTCGGCACCGTGATGAACGTCGTGGTGCTGACCGCCGCGCTGTCGAGCCTGAACTCCGGCCTCTATTCGACCGGGCGCGTGCTGCGTTCGCTCGCGATGGGCGGGTCGGCGCCGCGCTTCGTGTCGCGGATGAATGCACGCGGCGTGCCGTACGGCGGGATCCTGATCACGGTCGCGATCAATGCGATCGGCGTGCCGCTGAACTACATCGTGCCGGCCCAGGCGTTCGAGATCGTGCTGAACATGGCGTCGCTCGGGATCATCACGACCTGGGGCTTCATCGTGATGTGCCAGATCCTGTTCCGCCGCGCGGTCGATCGCGGCGAGCTGCAGGCCGTGTCGTTCCGGATGCCCGGCGCGCCGTTCACGTCGTGGCTCACGCTGGTTTTCCTCGTCGGCGTGCTGGTGCTGATGGCGTTCGACTATCCGGGCGGGACGTGGACCGTCGCGACGATTCCGGTCGTCGTGCTCGCGCTGGTGATCGGCTGGAAGCTGGCGAAGCGCGGTGTCGCGCGCGAGCGGGCGGTTGCCGCGCCCGTGGCGCGTACCGTCGCCGATCCGGCGCGGAACGCTTGACGAATCGCGCCGGTGAAGCCGGTCCGTTCGCGGGCCGGCTTCCCGGTGCGCTCAGTTCAACCCGGCGCGTTCATCGACCCACCGGCCGAAATCGGTGGCCATTTCCTGGGTCAGTTCATGCCCGGCTTCGTATAGCCGCGTGTCGTGCGCGACGCCGAGCGCCGTGAGTTTCGCGTCGGCGGTGTCGGCCCACGCGACGGGCAGCTTGTCGTCGAAGCGGCCGTGCTCGATCAGCGCATGGAGCGGGCGAAGCGCATCGCGCGGCGCGATCAGCGGATCGATTTCCGGCAGGAGGCGGCCGCACAGCACGGCGAACGCGGTGACGTCGTCCGGCGACGTGAGGCCGACGCTCGCGCTCATGATGCCGCCCTGGCTGAAGCCGGCGATCACGGCCGGCAATGCGGAGCCTGCACCGTCCTGCGCACGGAATGCGCGCAGCAGCGTGATCAGTTGCACGCGGCTTGCGTCCGCGCGGGCCGCGTCGATTTCAGGGCCGTTCGGGCCGAAGCGCACCGGAAACCACGCGTACTGATCGGGCCCGAACGTGAGCGGGCCGCGCACGAACGCGATCTCGATGCGCGGGTCGATCGCATCGGCAATGTTCAGCAGGTTGGTTTCGTTGCCGCCGACGCCATGCAGCAGCAACAGGCGGGCGGCGGGGCGCCCGGTGGCCGGGCGCAGCCGGTACTGGAGGCCCGACTCGGGTTCGGTGGTCAGCGGCAGGACGTCGGTCATTGCGTGGGTCCGGAAAGAGGAGCGATGCGACAGTCTAGAGCGTGCGGACGGGGAGGTGAATCGCCGGGAGGCGATTGATTGTTTCCTGGTGGGAATTAATCGCCGCGTGCGTCGTTGTTCAACTCGAAGCGTGCGGTACGAAACGGGCGGCCGGTGCCGCCCGTTTCGTCTTACCGAAGCCGGATGATCGTCGACTTCAGTTCCGTGTATTTCTCCAGCGCGTGCAGTGAGTTGTCGCGCCCGTTGCCCGATTCCTTGAAGCCGCCGAACGGGAAGTTCATGTCGTCGGTTTCCTCGTAGCCGTTCACCCACACCGTGCCGGCCCGCAACCGGCGCGCGGTTTCGTGCGCGGTCGTCAGGTTTGCCGTCCACACCGATGCCGCGAGCCCGTAGCGCGTGTCGTTGGCGAGCGCGACGGCCGTATCGAGATCGTCGAATGCGGTAACCGCGAGCACCGGCCCGAAGATCTCCTCGCGCACGATCCGCGCATCGGCACGCGGGCAGTCGAACACGGTCGGCTCGACGTACTGGCCGCCGCTCGCGGTACGCGCGCGCTTGCCGCCCGCCAGCAGCGTCGCCTCGTCGCGGCCGGCATCGACGTAGCCGAGCACGCGCTCGACCTGCGCCGCGTCGATCAGGCTGCCCATCCGCGTGTCGGGCGACAGCGGATCGCCGGGCGCGTAGTCCGGCGCGATCGCGAGCACGCGCGCGACCAGCGCGTCGCGGATCTCGCGATGGACCAGCAGCCGCGAGCCGGCCGTGCACATCTGCCCGGTGTTGTAGAACACCGCATGCGCGACGGTGCGTGCCGCGCGGTCGAGGTCGGGGCAGTCGGGCAGCACGATCTGCGGCGACTTGCCGCCGAGTTCGAGCCACACGCGCTTCAGGTTCGAATCGGCCGCGCAGCGCGCGACCTTGTGGCCGACCGCGGTCGAGCCGGTGAACGCGATGCAGTCCACGTCCGGATGGCGCGCGAGCGCTTCGCCCGCGTCGCCGAAGCCCGGCAGCACGTTGAGCACGCCGGCCGGCAGCCCGGCCTGCGCCGCGAGCGCGGCGAGCCGCAGCGCACTCAGCGGCGATTTCTCCGATGGTTTCAGCACGACGCTGTTGCCGGCCGCGAGCGCGGGCGCGCATTTCCACATCGCGATCATCGCGGGGAAATTCCATGGCACGACTGCGGCGACCACGCCGATCGGCTCGCGCGTGACGAGCCCGACGAGATGCGCATCGGCCGGCACGACTTCGCCACCGGTCTTGTCGATCGCTTCCGCGAACCATTCGGCGCAATACGCGGTGGACGGAATGTCGACCGCAGTTGTATCGGCGATCGGCTTGCCGGTGTCGAGCGTCTCGAGCAGCGCGAGATCGTCCGTTTGCTCGCGGATCAGCGCGGCCCAGCGCAGCAGCACGCGCTTGCGTTCGCGCGGCGTCGCACCGCGCCATGCGCCGTGCTCGAATGCACGCCGCGCGGCTGCAACCGCGAGGTCGGCGTCGGCCTGCCGGCAATGCGCGACCTGGGCGAGCACACGGCCGTCGATCGGGCTCGTGCATGCGAAGGTCGCGCCGTCGTGCGCGTCGCGGAACGCGCCGTCCACGAAGGCGCGCGATTCGATTTCGAGTTGGCCGGCGCGCGTGCGCCAGGCGTCGTTCGTCTGCATGGAAGGCTCCGTCATGGTTCAGCGTGAAGCGGGGGCGGGGCGGCGGATCGCGATCGCGCGGCCCGCATGAGGTTCGCGCGGTGCGCGTGCGTGTTCGGCGTGAATCGCGTCGAGATGCCGGCGCATCGTGTCGGGAAACGGTGCGGAGCGCTTCGCGCGCATGTCGACGTGAGTCAGCAGTTGCTCGCCGGTCGCGAGCTGCGCACCGGTCGTCGCGTGATGCATCGAATGGAACACGTGCAGGCGCCGGTCGTCCGCATCGAGCAGCCGCAACGTGAGCCGTAGCGGTTCGCCGAGCATCGCTTCGCGCAGGTGGCGGATGTGGGTTTCCGACGAATAGATCGAGCAGCCGGCTTCGCGATAGTCGTCGTCGATGCCGAAGTAACGGAAGAACGCGTCGCTGCTGTCGCCGAACACGAGCAGGTAGCACGATTCGCTCATGTGGCCGTTGTAGTCGACCCATTCGGGCTGCACGGTGCAGCGGTGCAGTTCGAGCGGCGTCGCGATCGGCGCGCCCGGGTCGTACGGGCGAGACTTCTGTCCTTCGTAGGCCGAGCGCAGGCGCGGCTCGGCGGCGGGGCTGAGGTGGGTCGTCATCCGGTGCACTCCGAGGTTCGGAACGGGCCCGCGCGTCGTCCGCGGGGCTGCCGGTCGATGTTATGACGGGTTGAACGTTTTTTCAATAAAGATATCGCCGATGCGTGTAAACACCGGTGCCGATCGGTGCCTCTATCGATTGAACATTCATTCAACGAAACCTATACTCGCCAGCGCCGCGATGCCGAAGCGAAGCAGGCGGGCGGTCTTTCACGAACAACGACAATCGATCCGCGTCGCGCGGAAACTGGAGACACCGGAAATGAAGAAACGCTTCCTGCTGGCCGGCTTGATGTCGGTGATGGCCCACGGTTATGCACACGCGCAGAGCAGCGTCTCGCTGTACGGGATCATCGACGGCGGCATCACCTACGTGAACAATACGGGCGGCGCGCATGCGTACCTGTTCGACGACGGCGTGTCGTACGGCAACCGCGTCGGCCTGATGGGCACCGAGGATCTCGGTGGCGGCAACAAGGCCGTGTTCAAGCTCGAGAACGGCTTTCGGCTCGGCACGGGCAAGCTGAACCAGGGCGGCGCGATGTTCGGGCGCCAGGCCTACGTGGGGCTCGGCAACGACTGGGGCACGCTGACGTTCGGCAACCAGTACGACTTCGCGTTCGACTTCACGGCGGCCTTCAACGTCAGCGCGTTCGGCAGCGGCTACGGCGTGCACCTCGGCGATTTCGACCGCCAGAGCGGCGACCGGCTGCAGAACGCGGTGAAGTTTGTCAGCAACAGCTTCCACGGGCTCGTGGTCGGCGGCATGTATTCGTTCAGCAACGACGCGGGCAGTTTCCACGACGGCAGCGCGTGGAGCGTCGGCGCGACCTATACGCAAGGCAATTTCTCGGCGGGCGGCAACTATACGCGGCTCAATTCGCCGCGCGGGCTCGCGGCGCTCGACCCGTATGCGCAGATCGGCGTGACGACGATGCTCGGGCAGACGGTCGCGACGATCGATCCGGCGACCGGCGCCGTCACCGACCTGCACGATTCGACGCCGTTTGCGGTCAATTCGCAGTCGATCTTCGGGATCGGCGCGTCGTACACGCTCGGCAAGCTGACGCTCAATGCGGACTTCAGCAACACGACGTTCAAGGGCTACGGGCAATCGTCGACGATGCGCGTGTACGAGGCGGGCGGTTTGTACCAGGCGACCGCGCCGTTGTCGCTCGTCGCGGGCTACCAGTACACGACCTTCGAAGGCCATCATTGGCACGAGGCCGCGCTCGGTGCGCACTACGCGCTGTCGAAACGCACCGACGTGTATGCGGCCGTCGACTGGATGCGTGCGTCGAACGGCGTCGACGCGGTGATCGGCTACAGCTTCGCGCCGTCGACGAGCCGCACGCAGGCCGCCGCGCGCGTCGGCATGCGGCACAACTTCTGATCCTTCTGTTTCCATGGGCCGGGACCGGCCGGCCCCGTCGACCATGTCCAATTTTTCCTCGAACGGCGACGTCGTCGCCGCGCTGCGCGATGCGCTCGGCGATGATTGCGTGAGCACGGGCGACGCGATCGGCGCGCGTCATTTCACGAACTACGGCGAAGCGCCAGGCGCGCGGCCGCGTTCGTTGCTGCGGCCGCGCAGCGTCGGCGACGTGAGCCGCGCGCTCGCGATCTGCACCGCATACCGGCAGACGATCGTGCCGCAGGGCGGGATGACGGGGCTCGCGGCCGGCGCGGCACCAACCGAGGGCGACGTGGCGCTGTCGCTCGAGCGGCTGACGGGTGTCGTCGAGATCGACGCGGACGCGGCGACCGTCACGGCCTGGGCCGGCACCACGCTGCAGGACCTGCAACAGGCGGTGGACGACGCGGGGTTCGCGCTCGGCATCGATCTCGGCGCGCGCGGCTCGTGCCAGATCGGCGGCAATGTCGCGACCAACGCGGGCGGCAACCGCGTGATCCGCTACGGCACCACGCGCGAACAGGTGCTCGGTCTCGAAGTGGTACTGGCCGACGGCACCGTGCTGGGTTCGCTGAACAAGCTGCTGAAAAACAACGCGGGGTACGACCTGCGGCAGATATTCGTCGGCAGCGAAGGCACGCTCGGCATCGTCACGCGTGTCGTGCTGCGGCTGCATCCGAAACTCGCCGCGCCGTCGACCGCGTTGTGCGCGGTGCGCGACACGGCCGCGGCACTCGCGCTGCTGCGCGACGCGCGGGCGTCGTGCGCGGACTTGCTGAGTTTCGAGACGATGTGGCCGGCGTTCTACGGCTATGTCGCCGAACACACGCCGGGCGTGCGAGCGCCGTTGCCGGCGGACGGCGGCGTCAAGGTGCTGATCGAGTGCGCAAGCAGCGACGCGGCGCAGACCACCGAGCGGTTCGAAACCGTGCTGGCCGGCTGGCTCGAACGCGGGCTGATCGACGACGCGGCGCTCGCGCAGAGCGCCGCGGACGCGCAGGCGTTCTGGACGTTGCGGGAAGGGCTCGCGATCGATGCGCTGCCCGGCCTGGTGAATTTCGACGTGGGGATTCCGCCGCGCGAGACGGCGGCGTTCATCGACGCGTGCGATCGCGCGCTGACGACACGCTGGCCCGGCGCGCACGTGTTCTTCTTCGGGCATCTCGGCGACAGCAACCTGCATGTCTGCGTATCGGCGCCGTATGCGAAGGGCGAAAGCGCGCACGACGTCGACGCGGTGCTGTATCCGCTGGTGCGCGACGCGGGTGGATCGGTGTCGGCCGAGCATGGCATCGGGCGCTACAAGCGCGACTGGCTCGGCTGCTCGCGCAGTGACGCCGAACTGGCCGCGATGCGCACGCTCAAGCACGCATTCGATCCGCTCGGGCTGCTGAATCCCGGCAAGGTGCTCTGAACATTACGCCGCGCGGCGGCAACCGGCCCGCTCACGCATCGCGCGAGCGGGCCGGTGCGTTTCATGGCCGGCGCATCAGGTATCGAGCCTCACCAGCGCATCGACCGAGACCGCGCCGTGTTCCATCGCCAGCAGCGGATTGACGTCGAGCTCGACGAGCGTATCCGCGTGCGCCTGTGCGAAGCGCGCGATCGCCATCACGTTCGCGACGACGGCATCGAGATCGGCCTTCGGCCGCCCACGATAGCCGGTCAGCAGCGGCCCGAGCTTCAAGCCGAGCAGCGCGTCGCGCACGTCGCTTTCCCGTACCGGCAGCAGCAGTGTCGCGGTGTCGCGGATCAGCTCGACCAGCACGCCGCCGGCGCCGAGCACGAGCGCGAGACCGAAGTTCGGTTCGCGCTTCACGCCGACGATCAGTTCGAGCAGCGGTGCGTCGGCCATCTTCTCGACGAGGATGCGTTCGACGCGCACGTCGGGCGCATGATGCGCGACTTGCGCGGTCATCCGCTCGACCGCGGCGGCGACGGCCTCGGGCGACGCGAGCTTCAGCGCGACCGCACCGGCCTCGGTCTTGTGCGGCAGGCGATCGCTGACGACCTTTACGCACACCGGAAAACCGAGCCGCTGCGCGGCGGCCGGCGCATCGGCGGGGGCGACGCATTCGGCTGGCGGCACGTCGAGCCCGTGCGCGACCAGCATCCGCTTGCTCGCCCATTCGTCGTGCAGCGTGGCCGCGCCGTCGTCGCCATTGCCGGCCCGCAACACGGGCAGCGCGTTCAGCGCATCGGCGTCGAGGATGCGGCGGCGCGTGTCGCCGTAGGTCATCGCCGCGCCGATCGCGTCGATCCCGTCGGCGAGCCCCTGCAGCGGCGCGATCCCGGCCGCGGCCATGCGTGCCGCATGATCGGGCGGCGTCAGGTCCGGAAACACCGAGATGACCGCGCCGACCACGCCGTGCTGGCGCGCGGACGCCGCGAACGCGTTGGCCGCGATGTCGCACAGCGGCCGTTCGCCGGTCGCTTCCTGCGGATAGTCGAGGATCATCGCGGCCGCGCCCGGGCGATCGGCCAGCAGCGCGTCGCAGCAGGCGCGCATCTTGTCGGGGTCGCCCCACGGCGTCGTCGTGAAGTCGAGCGGGTTCGCGATCGTCGCGTAGGCGGGCAGCACGTTGCCGAGCGCGTCGCGGCCCGCGTCGCCGACCGGCGGGAACGCGATGCTGTGTGCTTCGCCGAGATCGGCGACGAGCCCCGCATCGCCGCCGGACGTCGCGAGCGCGGCCAGCGTGCGGCGCTCGGGCACGCCGGCGATCGCGAGCAGCTTCAGCGTCTCGACGAGGCCGACCGGATCCTTCACGCGGATCACGCCGAGCCGCCGGAACAGCGCGTCGTACAGCGCGTCCGAGCCCGCGAGCGAACTCGTGTGGCTCATCGCGAGCTGCGCGCCGAGCGTCGACGTGCCGCTCTTCAGCGCGACGATCGGCACGCCGCGCGCGAGCGCGCGTGCGGCGGCCTCGCTGAACCCGCGCACGTCCTTCAGGCCTTCGAGATGCACACCGATCGCGCGGATACGCGGATCGTCGACGAACGCGTCGACGAGGCGCGCGATGTCGACCGAGGCCTGGTTGCCGACGCTCGCGAGGTACGCGAACGGCACCGAGCGGGCGCTCATCGACAGGTTGTACGCGAGGTTGCCGCTCTGCGTGATCACGGCGACACCCGATTCGACGCGCGGCGCGCCGTGCGCGACGGGCCACAGCGCGCTGCCGTTCAGGCCGTTGATCAGCCCGTAGCAGTTCGGCCCGAGCACGGCCAGGTCGCCGGCCGTGTCGACGAGCGCCTGCTGCAGCGCGGCGCCGTCGGCGCCGGTCTCGGAGAAACCCGATGCGTAGACGATCGCGCCGCCCGCGCCGCGTTCGGCGAGCGCGCGCACGACGTCGATCGCCTGGCGCGCGGGCACCGCGACGAACACGGCATCCGGCGCGGCGGGCAGGTCGGCGACGCTCGCATGGCAGCGCACGCCGTCGATTTCGGCATGGTTCGGGTTGACGAGCCAGATATCGCCGGCGTAACCGTAGTCGCGACAGCGCTGCACGGCGCCCGCGCTGCCGCGTCCGCCGACGAACGCGATGCTGGCCGGCTCGAGCAGCCGGCGCAGGTTGGCCGCGGCGGTGGTGCGGCGATCCCTGACTGCGGGAGTGGAAGTCATGAAAAGTCCTTTCGGAAGTCGCGCCCGCAGTGCCCGCGCGGCGGTTCGCGTCAGCTGTAGCGTCGGAGGATTTCCTTGGACAGGATGTGCCGCTGGATCTCGGACGTGCCTTCCCAGATGCGCTCGATGCGCGCATCGCGCCAGAAGCGCTCGATCGGCAGTTCGTCCATCAGCCCCATGCCGCCGTAGATCTGCACCGCATGATCGGTCACGCGGCCGAGCGTTTCGGTTGCCAGCAGCTTCGCGAGCGCGGCATCGCCGTCGGTCATCGTGCCCAGGTCGAGCTTCTGCGCGGTGTAGAGCGTGACGAGTTCCGCCGCGCGGATCTCGGTCTGCATGTCGGCGAGCTTGAACGACGTGCCCTGGAATTCGCCGATGCGCTTGCCGAACTGTTGGCGCGTCGCGGCCCATTCGGCCGCCATCTCGAACGCGCGCTGCGCGCGGCCGATGTTGTTGGCCGCGACCATCACGCGGCCGGCGGTGAGCCAGTCGTTCGCGAGATCGAAGCCGCGGTGTTCCTCGCCGAGGATCTGCGCGGTGCTGACGCGGCAGTCTGACAGGAAGATTTCCGACTGGTGGTAGCCGCGCAGGCTCGTGCAGTGCGGGCCGCGCCGCACGGTCATGCCCGGCGTGTCCTTGTCGATCAGGAAGCAGGTCACGCGCTTGCGCTTCTGGCCGCGCACTTCCTCCTCGCCGGTGACGGCGAACAGGATCACGAAATCGGCCGTATCCGCGTGGCTGATGAAGTGCTTGCTGCCGTTGATCACGTAGTCGTCGCCGTCGCGCACCGCACGCGTGCGGATGCCCATCGCGTCGGAGCCGGCGCCCGGCTCGGTCAGCGCGAAGCAGTCCACGCGCTCGCCGCGCACGGTCGGCTTCAGGTAGCGCTCGATCTGGTCGCCCTTGCAGGCCATCAGGATCTTGCTCGGCCGCGCGACGAACACGTGCAGCGCCCAGCTCGTGCGGCCGAGCTCGCGCTCGACGAGCGCCTGCGTCACGTAGTCGAGGCCCGGGCCGCCGGCGCTTTCGGGCATGTTGAACGCGTAGAAACCCAGTTCGAGCGCCTTGCGGCGGATCGAATCGGCGAGTTCGGGCGGCACGTCGTCCGCACGGTCGACCGCGAATTCATGGGGCTGCAGTTCCTTCTCGACGAACTGTCGCAGCGACGACACCAGCATTTCCTGCTCTTGAGTCAGCGAAAAATCCATGAATCATCTCCCGACAAAATTAGGTGCGCGCCCCTCGACCGACGCGCGAAGCGCTTCCTGGCCGTCCTCGCTGTGACCGCACGCGACGCAGGCTGCCAGCTCGCCGCGCAATTGCTCGGCGAGGGTGTGCGTGAGCGATTGCGCGAGCAGCGCCTTTGCATGGCCGAACGCGACGCTCGGCCCTTGCGCGAGACGCGCGGCGAAAGCGGCGACGTGCTGGGCGAACGCGTCGGCATCGACGACTTCGGACACGAAGCCGGCCGCGAGCGCGTCCTGCGCGTTCCAGCGTTCGTTCAGAAAGATGAAGCGGCGCACGACGTCGGGCCGCGCGAGACGCGGCAGGAACCAACTGCCGCCCATGTCGGGGCTGTAGCCCATGCCCGTGTAGCCGCAGCGTAGCGTCGCGGCCGTGCTCGCGATGCGGAAGTCGCACGCGAAGCCGATGTCGGTGCCCGCGCCGACCGTCGAGCCGTTCAGCGCCGCGACGGTCGGGCGCGGAAATGCCGCCAGCGCCTCGACGAAGCGGTGCGCGCGTTCGCTCCAGCCGTAGGTGTCGAGCTCGCCGTTGCGCTCGGCCTCGGCCCATTCGTCGACGTCCGCGCCCGCACAGAATGCGCTGCCGGTGCCGGTCAGCACGAGGCAGCGCACGGCCGGGTCGTTCGCGAGCGTATCCAGCGTGTCGCGAAGAAAGTCGAGATGCGGCCGCGCGAGCGAATTGCGCTTCGCCGGGCGGTTCAGGCGAAGCGTCACGACCCCGTCGTGCCGTTCGATTCGGATGTCCTCGTTGCTCATGTTGCCACTGTCTCCTTGGTGTTGGGTGTCGTGTTGTGTCAGAGCCGGCAAGGGTCGCCGCTACTTGCGAACCGCATTTCGGCATAGTATAAGTTCTGTTAAATGAACGTTCAACCCAAATGTGAGTTGACCAGGAGACACGCGATGAGCGCGGTGATGGAGACGACGGCAGGTGTGGAGCAGGGTGGGCCCGGTGCGCCCGCGGTTCGCGCGGAATCGGCGGGGCGCACGGCGAGCGGCGCGGGTCTGCAGATCGACCGCGTGTCGAAGCGCTACGGCAATGTGCATGCGCTGCGGGAAACGACGATCGACATTCCGCGCGGCGAATTCCTGACGATCCTCGGGCCGTCGGGTTCCGGCAAGACGACGTTGCTGACGATCGTCGCGGGTTTCGAGCATCCGACGACCGGCGACCTGCGCGTCGGCGGCCGCAGCATCGTCGCGTTGCCGCCCGAGAAGCGCAACTTCGGGATGGTATTCCAGGGTTATGCGCTGTTTCCGCACATGACGGTCGAGCAGAACGTCGCGTATCCGCTGATGGTGCGCAAGCAGAAGGGGCCCGACGCGGTGAAGCGCGTGAAGGCCGCACTCGATCTCGTGCGGCTCGGCCAGCTCGCGGACCGTTTGCCGCGCCAGTTGTCCGGCGGCCAGCAGCAGCGCGTCGCGATTGCGCGCGCGCTGGTGTTCGATCCCGATCTCGTGCTGCTCGACGAGCCGCTCGGCGCGCTCGACCGCAAGCTGCGCGGCGAGGTGCAGGTCGAACTGAAGGCGTTGCACGAACGGCTCGGCGCAACGTTCCTGTTCGTCACGCACGACCAGGAGGAGGCGCTGTCGATGTCGGACCGCATCGCGATCATGCGCGACGGCCGGCTCGAACAGATCGGGACGCCGGACGGGCTGTACGAACAGCCGGCCAACCGCTTCGTCGCCGATTTCCTCGGCAAGAGCAATTTCATCGAAGCGGTCGCGCTCGGCGGCGATGGCGCGGCGACGCACTATCGCGTCGGCGACGCGCGGTTCGTCGCGCCCGCCTGCGGTGCGCGGCCGGACGACACGCTGCTGTTCGCGCTGCGCCCGGAGAAGGTCGGCGTCTCGGCCACATCGTGTGGTGGCGCGCACAACGAAGTGGCCGGCCGGATTCGCCACTGGAGCTATTTCGGTTCGTCGTACCGCTTCGAGATCGAGACCGCGGCACTCGGCTGCGTGACCGCCGATGTGCCGGCCTGGCGCGGACTCGCGTCGCCGCGCACCGGCATGGACGTGTTCGTGCAGTGGGAGCGCGACGCGACCTGCCGGATCGCGTCGGACTGAGACGACGAACGATGCATCCCGCGCGACGCGGCGAGCGCCGTCGTCGCCGGCCGATTCAACGGTGCCCGGAAACGACGAGATGCGTGCGGGCGCTGCCCAGCCTGGAGGAGACACCATGACGAACCGCTATCTGCAGGACCTGCTCGACCAAGCACGTGAGCTTCAACCCGCGACGTCGCAGCGCCGCCGCGACTTCCTGCGGCTGTGCGCGGCCGCCGGCCTCGCGCCGACGCTGCTGGCGACGGGCGCGAAGGATGCGCTGGCCGCGAACCCGAAGGAAATCGTGCTCAGCGCGTGGGGCGGCGAGGCACGCTCCGCGTTCCGGTCCGCCTACATGGACCCGTTCACGAAGGCGAGCGGGATCCGGATGGGCTACGACTCGTCGCCGGAGGACGGCAAGATCAAGGCGATGGTCGAGAACAAGAACGTGATCTGGGACGTGATGGATCTCGACGGCTTCGCGGCGATCAAGCTCGGCAAGCAGGGGTTCCTGCGGCCGATCGATTATTCGGTCGTCGGCCGCAACGCGTTGCCGGGGCTCGCATCGGATTTCGGCGTGCCGTCGTACCTGCTGAGCTACGTGCTCGTCTACGACGCGCGCAAGTTCGGTGCGAATCCGCCGAAGAACTGGGCCGATTTCTGGAACGTCGGCAAGTTTCCGGGCAAGCGCGGGTTGTGGAAGTGGATGGGCGGCGCACTGGAAGCCGCGCTGATGGCCGACGGCGTCGACAAGGACAAGGTCTACCCGATCGATGTGCCGCGCGCGATGAAGAAGCTCAAGGAGTTGCGCTCGAACGTGCTGCTGTGGGATTCCGGCGCGGACAGCCTGCAACTGCTGCGCAACGGCGAAGTCAGCATGGCGTGCATCTGGCATACGCGTGCGAACGTGCTGCAGCGCGAGAGCAGCGGACGGTTCCGCTATACGTGGGAGCAGGGGCTCGCGTCGTGCGACGTGTGGGGCGTGCCGAAGAACAATCCGTCGGGCGACGCCGTGTGGCAGTTCATCAAGTTCGTGCAGGGCGTCGAGCCGCAGGTGCGCCTGCTGTCGCTGCTCGGCAACGGGCCGGTGACGCCGGCCGCGACGGCCGCCGTGCCGCAGGCGCTGCGCGCGGACAATCCCGGCACGCCGGAGAACTGGGCCAGGCAGTGCAAGGTGGATCCCGAGTGGTGGGCGCAGCATTACGAAGCGACGCTCGCGCAGTACACCGACCTGATGTCGTCCTGAGCCGCTGCCTCGTGAGCGTGATGCGATGAATACCCTGACTACCCCTGTCGCGGGCGCCGCCCCGCTCGGCCGCGCGAAAGCCGACCGCTACTGGCTGCTGGTCGTGCCGCTGCTCGCGGTGCTGATCGTGCTGTACGTGTATCCGCTCGTGCGCGTGCTGTGGCTCGGCTTCGCGGTGCCGGAGCCCGGCCTGCACAACTATGCGCGGCTACTCGACAACCGTGGCGTGCACCGCGTGCTGTGGACGACGCTGCGTGTATGCGCGGTCACGACCGTGTGCTCGGTCGCGCTCGGTTACGCGATCGCGTATGCGATGGCGCACGTCGGGCCGCGCCAGCGGATGGCGCTGATGTTCGGGCTGCTCGTGCCGTTCTGGGCGTCGGTGCTGGTGCGCGCGTTCTCGTGGCTGTTCCTGCTCGGTGAGCAGGGGCTCGTCAACACGCTGCTGATGCGCATCGGGCTGATCGATGCGCCGCTGCCGCTGATGCGCAACGAGATCGGCGTCGTGATCGGGATGATCCACTTCATGATCCCGTACGCGGTGCTGCCGCTGTACGCGAACATGAAGGGCATCGACCCGCAGCTGGTGCGCGCGTCGCAGGGGCTCGGCGCGGGCGCGCTCGTCACGTTCCGCAAGGTGTATTTCCCGCAGACGCGGCCGGGCATCGTCGGCGCGGCGATCCTCGTGTTCATCTTCTCGCTCGGCTTTTACGTGACGCCGGTGATTCTCGGCGGCGGCCGCACGGTGATGATCGCCGAATACATCAGCACGCAGATCCTGCAGTTGATGAACTGGGGCAGCGGGGCGGCGCTCGCGTCGCTGCTGCTGGCGTCGATCCTGGCCGCGCTTGCGCTGCTCGCGCGTTTCGTCGACCTGCGCGAGCTGTTCGGCGCGCGCTGAATCCGACCGGAGGAATCGAAGATGAAGACCAGACTGACGGCCGGCCGCGCGCTGGTGATCGGCGTCGCATGGGCCGCGATCCTGTTCCTGATGCTGCCGCTGCTCGTGTCGGTGCCCGTGTCGCTGACGCCGAGCGACTACCTGTCGATGCCGGACGGCGCGCTGTCGCTGCGGCATTACAGCGTGCTGCTCGACGACGACGGCTGGGTGTCGAGCTTCCTGCAGAGCGGGCTGATCGCGCTCGTTTCGTCGGCGATCTCGGTGACGCTCGGCACCTTGTGCGCGATCGGCTTGTGGAAGGTGGCATCGCGGCGCGGCGAGCTGGTGCGCGGCGTGATCCTGTTTCCGCTGATCGTGCCGCCGATCGTGTCGGCGCTCGCGTTCTATCGGCTATGGGGCGAGCTCGGCATGCTCGACAGCTATCCGGCGGTGATCCTGTCGCATGTCGTGCTGTCGGTGCCTTACGTGGTCGTTGCGGTATCCGCGTCGCTGGCGACGGTCGGCCTGCGGATCGAGCAGGCGTCGCGCAGCCTCGGGGCGAACCTGTCGCAGACGCTGCGTTACGTGATCCTGCCGTCGATCCGGCCCGGCGTGCTGTCGGCGGCCGTGTTCGCGTTCATCCTGTCGTGGGACGAACTGGTCGTCACGCTGTTCATTTCGAGCCGGGGCGTCTACACGCTGCCGCGCCGCATGTGGGACGGGATGCGCGAGAACGTCGATCCGGCGATCGCGTCGGTCTCCACGCTGCTGCTGGCGGCCACCTGTATCGCGATCGGCCTGTCGCTGCTGCGCAAGCGCGCGGCCGGGTCCGTCTGATATCAACCGAATCAACGTTACGTTGCGGAGAAAAACAGCACCATGAAAGTCCTGATCGTTCACGCCCATCCCGAACCGCAGTCGTTCACCACGTCGATGCTGCACCGCGCGGTGAGCACGCTCGAAGCGCAGGGGCATACCGTGACGGTGTCCGACCTGTACGCGATGCAGTGGAACCCGGTTGCGAGCGCGGCCGATTTCGGCGTGCGGAAGAACCCGGACTATCTCGTCTATGCGCTGGAGCAGCGCGAGAACGTCGCCGCGCATGCGATCGCGCCCGACATCGCCGCCGAACTCGACAAGCTGGTCGCCTGCGACCTGCTGATCCTGAGCTTCCCGCTGTTCTGGTGCTCGATGCCGGCGATCATGAAGGGCTGGGTCGACCGCGTGCTCGTGTCGGGCAAGGTATATGGCGGCGTGCGTTTCTACGATCGCGGCGGAATGCGCGGCAAGCGCGCGCTGCTCGCCTATACGTGCGGCGGCCGCGACTACATGTTCGGCGCGGACGGCGTGCACGGCGAGATGGACCTGATGCTGCGCCACGTGCTGCGCGGCACGCTCGGTTATGCGGGTTTCGACGTGCTGCCGTCGTTCGTCGGTTATCACGTGCCGTATATCGGCGACGCCGAGCGCGAGGCCGTGCTCGAACGCTACGACGCGTACCTGGCGCAGCTCGACCGGCTGGAACCGATGGCGTTCCCGACGCTCGACGATTTCGATGGCGACATGCGGCCGCGCGAACGCGCGCCGCAGGAAGCCGCGCAGGACTGAACGATTCGATTCCGGGGGAATGAATGAGCATCAAGGTACTGGTGGCAGTGAAGCGGGTGGTCGATTACAACGTGAAGGTCCGCGTGAAGTCGGACAACACGGGTGTCGACCTCGCGAACGTGAAGATGTCGATGAACCCGTTCGACGAAATCGCCGTTGAAGAAGCCGTGCGCCTGAAGGAAGCGGGCGTGGCGACCGAAGTGATCGCCGTGTCGGTGGGCGTCACGCAGGCGCAGGAAACGCTGCGCACGGCGCTGGCGATCGGCGCGGATCGCGCGATCCTCGTCGAATCGACCGACAGCGTCGAGCCGCTGGCCGTCGCGAAGATCCTGAAGGCGCTGGTCGACAAGGAACAGCCGCAACTGGTGATCCTCGGCAAGCAGGCGATCGACGACGATTCGAACCAGACGGGCCAGATGCTGGCCGCGCTGGCTGGCCTGCCGCAAGCGACGTTCGCGTCGAAGGTGACGGTGGCAGACGGCAAGGCCACGGTCGCACGTGAAGTCGACGGCGGCGCGGAAACGCTATCGCTTCAACTGCCGGCCGTGGTGACCACGGATCTGCGTTTGAACGAGCCGCGCTATGTGACGCTGCCGAACATCATGAAGGCGAAGAAGAAGCCGCTGGAAACCGTGAAGCCGGAAGACCTGGGCGTGGACGTTGCGCCGCGTCTGAAGACGCTGAAGGTGGTCGAGCCGCCGAAGCGCGCGGCCGGCGTGAAGGTGCCAGACGTGAAGACGCTGGTCGAGAAGCTGAAGACCGAAGCCAAGGTGCTGTAAGAGGGAGCGCAAGGAAATGACGATTCTGGTGATTGCAGAACACGACAACGCGTCGGTCAAGGCCGCGACGTTGAACACGGTGGCGGCGGCAGCGAAGATTGGCGGCGACATTCACGTGCTGGTCGCGGGCCACAACGCGCAAGCGGCTGCGGACGCTGCGGCGAAGATCGCAGGTGTGTCGAAGGTGCTGCTGGCCGACGCGCCGCAGCTCGAAGCGGGCCTCGCGGAAAACGTCGAAGCGACCGCGCTGAACATCGCGAAGGACTACTCGCACATCCTCGCGCCGGCTACCGCCTACGGCAAGAACATCGCACCGCGTATCGCCGCGAAGCTGGACGTCGCGCAGATCTCGGACATCACGGCAGTCGATTCGGCCGACACGTTCGAACGCCCGATCTACGCGGGCAACGCGATCGCGACGGTGCAGTCGAGCGATCCGGTCAAGGTCATCACGGTGCGTGCGACGGGTTTCGATCCGGTCGCGGCCGAAGGCGGCAGCGCAGCGGTCGAGAAGATCGCGGCAGCGGCGGACGCCGGCAAGTCGCAGTTCGTGAGCCGTGAAGTGACGAAGCTGGACCGTCCGGAACTCACGAGCGCAAGCATCATCGTGTCGGGCGGCCGCGGTCTGGGCAGCGGCGAGAACTACACGAAGGTGCTGGAGCCGCTGGCCGACAAGCTGTCGGCGGCACTCGGTGCATCGCGCGCCGCAGTCGACGCAGGCTACGTGCCGAACGACTATCAGGTCGGCCAGACCGGCAAGATCGTCGCGCCGCAGCTGTACATCGCGGTCGGCATCTCGGGTGCGATCCAGCATCTGGCCGGCATGAAGGATTCGAAGGTGATCGTCGCGATCAACAAGGATCCGGAAGCGCCGATCTTCAGCGTGGCCGACTACGGCCTCGTCGGCGACCTGTTCTCGACGGTCCCCGAACTCCACGCCGAACTCGGCTGACCCAGCCCCGGCCGCGATGCCATTGCATGCCTTATCCACCCGACCGCATCCGAGTGCGAACGATGACCCTGACGTCGAGCGACGTGCTGCTGTTCCTGACGGGCCTGCTGACGCTGTTCTGTCCGCCCGTCGCGATCCCGATGTACGCGGCGGTCACCGGGCATTTCCCGGATACGACGCAGCGGCAGATCGCGTTCCGGCTGTTCGCGTGGATCGCGACGCTGATGGTCGGCGCGGTATGGGGCGGGCAGTTCCTGCTGCGCATGCTCGGCCTGACGCTCGGCGCATTGACGCTGACGGGCGGCCTCGTGCTGTGCCTGTGGTCGATCCCGATGATGCGCGGCACGGCGAACGACGAGCGCAACGGCGGCGACACGCGGCTCGAGTATGCGCAATGGCGCAACTACATCGCGGTGCCGCTGATCTTCCCGCTGTCGATCGGCAGCGCGGTGATGTCGCTCGTGATCACGACCGCGACGCGTTTCCATACGCCCGCCGACCTGCTGGCATTGAGCGCCGCCTGCGTGCTGCATGCGGGCGTGATCGGGCTCACGTATGCGTGCTCGGCGTCGTGGTGCCGCCGGCTCGGCGAGATCGGCAGGACGCTGGTCGAGCGGCTGTCCGGCATCGTGCTGACCGCGATCGCGTTCCAGATGCTCGCGCAGGGCGTGCGCGAACTGCTGCCGGGGCTCGCGCATTGACGGCAGCGGCCGGCGTACGATCTTCAAACCTGTCCTGAACGATGGAAACCTTATGAAAACAGTAGGCATGTACCTCGTCGATCTGCTCGCCGCCTACGGCGTCGACACGGTGTTCGGCATTCCCGGCGTGCATACGATCGAGCTGTATCGCGGCCTGGCCGGCAGCGCGCTGCGTCACGTGAGCGCGCGCCACGAGCAGGGCCTGGGTTTCATGGCGGACGGCTATGCGCGCGCGACCGGCAAGCCCGGCGTGTGTTTCGTGATCACCGGGCCCGGCATGACGAACATCGCGACGTCGATGGCGCAGGCGTATGCGGATTCGATTCCGATGCTGGTGATCTCGAGCGTCAACGCATCCGGCGACCTCGGTTCGGGCAACGGCCATCTGCACGAATTGCCGGACCAGCATGCGTTCGCGGAAAACGTCGCCGCGTTCAGCTACACGGTGCCGCGCGCCGATGCGCTGCCTCAGGCGATCGCGCGCGCATTCGCGGTGTTTTCCGGCGGCCGCCCGCGCCCCGTGCATATCCAGATTCCGCTCGACGTGCTCGCGGCGCCTGCCGATGCGTTGTCGCCCGTGCCGGACGCGCCGCCGCGCATCGCGCCGGGGCCCGCATCGGCCCAGGGCGTCGACGCATTCCGTGCGAAGGCGGCCGCCGCGCGCGCGCCGCTGATCCTCGCGGGCGGCGGCGCGCTCGACGCGGCCGACGACGTGCGCTGGCTCGCGGAAACGCTCGACGCACCGGTCGTGATGACGATCAACGGGCGCGGCGTGCTGCCGCCCGCGCATCCGCTCGGCATCGCGTGGTCGGCGTCGAGCGACGCGGTGCGCGCACTGATGCGCGACAGCGACCTGATCATTGCGCTCGGCACCGAGCTGGGGCCGACCGACTACGATCTGTACGCGACGCGCAGCTTCGCGATACCCGCGCCGCTTGTGCGGATCGACATCGACCCGCAACAGCTGTGCCGCAACGCGGTGCCCGCACTGCCGCTGCTCGGCGACGTCGGCGAGACGGTGCGCGCACTCCGGCGCAGTTGGCCGGCCGATGCGCCCGAGCGCTCGGACGGCGACGGCGTCGAACGCGCGGCGATGTGCCGCGCGGCGGCACGGCAGGAACTGAACGACGAGATGCGGCGCGACCTCGCGCTGCTCGACAGCGTGCGCGACGCGTTGCCCGATGCGGCGATCGTCGGCGATTCGACCCGCATCGTCTACGCGGGCAACGTCGGTTTCGCGGCGCCGCGCCCGCGCAGCTGGTTCAACGCGTCGGTGGGATTCGGCTCGCTCGGTTACGGGCTGCCGGCCGCCGTGGGTGCGAGCCTTGGCGACGCGTCGCGTCCGGTCGTCTGCGTGGCCGGCGACGGCGGGCTCCAGTACACGCTCGCGGAGCTCGGCACCGCGGTGCAGCACCGCGCCCGCGTGATCGTCGTGCTGCTGAACAACGGCGGGTACGGAGAGATCAAGCGCGCGATGGTCGACGTCGGCGTCGAGCCGGTCGGCGTGGATCTGCACACGCCGGATTTCGTCGCGATCGCGCGTGCGTACGGATGGGGTGCGCAGCGGGTCGAAGAGGGCACCGCGCTGGTCGGCGCGCTGAGCGAAGCGGCCGCCCACGACGCGCCGTACCTGATCGAGATCCGCACGGCCTGAAAATGCGAACGGCCTCGCACCGTGCGAGGCCGTCGTTGCCGCCGCCGGTTGCCCGGCGGCGGGTGCGCGCGTGATGCATTACGCCCGCTTGCGGGCCGTCTTCGGCGGCGGGAGGAACGTATCGACGACGCGCAGGCAGCTCGTCAGCGCGTCTTCCGCGGTGAACGACGTCGGGTCGCGCGCCAGCTCCAGCCAGAAGCCGTCGATCACGGCCGTCAGCGTCAGCGCGGCGAGATCGCTGTCGACGGTGCCGCCGCGCACTTCCGCGATCTGGTCGAACAGCTTCTTCAACGCTTGCCGGTAGCCGCTGTACAGCTCCTTGTGCGCCTTGCGGATCACCGGGTCGCTGTGCGCGACGCTCCAGAAGCCGAGCCATACCTTCACGTTCTTCGGCGCGAACACCGGCGTGGCGAAGCAGACCTTGATGATCGCATCGAGCTTTTCCTCGGGGCCCGTCGCGTTCGCGGCCGCCGCGCGCGACACGTCGAGCAGGTCGGTCGCGAGCCGCTTGTAGGTCTGCGCCATCAGTTCGTCTTTCGACTGGAAATGATGATTGATCAGCCCGCGCGAGACCTTCGCTTCCGCGCAGATGCGGTCGATCGTGGTCTCGGAATAGCTGTAGCGCGCGATGCAGCGCATCGTCGCGTCGATGATCGATTGCTGACGCACCGCGGGTGTTTCTCGGATGCCGCGGCTGCGTGCCTGAACCGGTGCCGTGCCAGGAGTCTTTTTCACGTGGTGACCTTACGGAATCGTCATGGCACCGATTATAGGGGAGTGCCGGACGCTTGTTCAATTACGGTGATGAAAGCGTCGCGAAACCCGCGAAAACCCTTGCTCCGGATTATTTTAAAACTGTTGAACCATTGTTCAACAGCACCTATACTCGACTCCGCATGAGGTTGGTCGGCCATTCAACAAGACGCCACGATCCCGCGTGGGACGGGCGTGAGAATTCGACACAGGAGACAGCATGTTGGCGCGGGTGGAGAGCGTGAAAACGGACGTCGAGGAACGCGTGCAGGTGGAAGATCTGCACAAGCGGTTCGGCGACCTGGAAGTGTTGAAGGGCGTGTCGCTGAGCGCGCGCGAAGGCGAGGTGATCTCGCTGATCGGTGCGAGCGGATCGGGCAAGAGCACGCTGCTACGCTGCATCAACCTGCTCGAGACGCCGACCCGGGGGCGCATCGTCGTCGACGGCGAGGAGATCGGGCTGAAAGTCGACCGCAAGGGGCGCACCGTGCCGACCGATGCGCGTCAGGTCGAGCGGGTCCGCACGCGGCTCGGCATGGTGTTCCAGAGCTTCAACCTGTGGGCGCACCGCACGGTGCTCGAGAACGTGATCGAGATGCCCGTGCACGTGTTGCGCGAACCGCGCGCCGAAGCGATCGCGCGCGCCGAGCAACTGCTCGAACGCGTCGGCCTGGCCGACAAGCGCAACGTCTATCCGGCCTTCCTGTCCGGCGGCCAGCAGCAGCGCGTCGCGATCGCGCGCGCGCTGGCGATGCGGCCGAAAGTCATGCTGTTCGACGAGCCGACCTCCGCGCTCGACCCCGAGCGCGTCGGCGAAGTGCTGAAGGTGATTCGCGATCTCGCGTGCGAAGGCCGCACGATGATACTCGTCACGCACGAGATGGCGTTCGCGCGCGACGTGTCCAGCAAGGTGCTGTTCCTGCACCAGGGGCGCGTCGAGGAGAGCGGCACGCCGTCGGAAATCTTCGATGCGCCGCGGAGCGAACGCTGCCGCCAGTTCGTCAACGCGCACCGGCAGCACCACTGAATCACGGGAGCCGCCCGCGAACGCGCGGGCCGGCCCGCCCATCCCTATCTTTCCTGCAAGGAGTCCGACCATGAAACGTGTCGTACGCAGTCTGCTGTGCCTGTTCAGTATCGTCGTCGCGGCGCTCGCGCCGCTCGGTTCCGCGCATGCGTCGTCGGGCGTGCTGCGCTTCGGCGTCGCCGCCGAACCGTATCCGCCGTTCCTGATGAAGAGCCCGACCGGGCAGTGGAGCGGCTTCGAGGCCGACCTGATCCGCGCGCTGTGCGACCAGATGAAGGCGAAGTGCGAGATCAAGGAAGTCGCGTGGGACGGCATCATCCCGGCGCTGCTCAGCGACAAGATCGACGTGATCTTCAACTCGATGTCGATCACGCCGGAACGCCAGAAGGTGATCGCGTTCTCGCGGCCGTACTACGAGACACCGGGCACCTTCGTCGGCGCGAAGAACACGAAGCTTACGCTGACGCCCGACGGCCTGAAGGGCAAGGTGATCGGCGTGCAGGGTTCCACCGCGAACGCCGAGTTCATCAAGATGGCGTACGGCAAGAGCGCGACGGTGCGCCTGTACAACACGCAGGACGACTGCAACGCGGATCTCGTCGCGGGCCGGATCGACACGATGTATCTCGACCAGCTCGGCATCCTCGATTTCCTGAAGTCGAAGGACGGTTCGACGTTCGAGCTGAAGGGCCCCGGCAGCGTGAAGATGGATCCGGCGATCTTCGGTTACGGCGTCGGCGCGGGGATGCGCAAGGCCGATGCGCCGCTGAAGCAGCAGATGGACCAGGCGCTCGAACAGCTGCATGCGTCGGGCAAGTACGCGCAGATCGCGAAGAAGTATTTCCCGATCGACCTCTGGCCGCACTGATCGCGCCGCTACCGGCACACGGATACACCGGCGCACGCACGGACGAGGAGGCGGCATGGACGGTTGGGGATGGGTGAGCTACCTGGGCATGGACCCGGACGGCTGGGGCGTCGCGCTGCTGCAGGGCGCGGGCGTGACGCTCGAGATTTCGCTCGGCGCGTTCGTCGTCGGCATCGTGCTCGGGTTGCTGGGCGCGGCCGCAAAGCTGTCCGGCGTGCGCGCGCTCGAACGGATCGCGCAGGGCTACACGACGGTGTGCCGCGCGGTGCCCGAACTGCTGCTGATCCTGCTGCTCTACTACGCGGGCACCGACGCGATCAACCTGCTGATGACGGCGATCGGCGTCGGGCCGGTCGCGGTCAACGGGTTCGCGGCGGCGGTGATCGTGCTCGGCATCGTGCAGGGCGCGTACGCGGCGGAGATCATCCGCGGCGCGATCCTCGCGATCCCGTACGGGCAGATCGAGGCCGGCCGCGCGTTCGGCGCGCCGCCGGGGCTCGTGTTCCGGCGCGTGACGCTGCCGGCGATGGCGCCGTACGCGCTGGCGGGCTTCGCGAACCTGTGGCTGATCCTCGTGAAGGACAGCGCGCTGATCAGCGTGGTCGGCTACAGCGAGCTGCTCTACACCGCGAAGCAGGCGGCCGGCTCGACGCGCGAATACATGCATTACTACCTGATGGTGGCCGCCGTGTATTTCGCGATTACGTCGCTGTCCGGTGTGCTGTTCCGCGAAATCGAGCGCCGCTTCGGCCGCTGGATGCCGGCATCGTGAACCACGCCTCGTTTTCCCGCATGCTTTCCCATCGAACCGGATCAACGTCATGGATCTGAGCGTACTGTCTTCCTACGGATCGCTGCTGCTGCTCGGCGTGCTGACCACCGTCAAGCTGCTCGTCATCTCGGCCGTATTCGGCTTCGGGCTCGCGATCGCCGTCGCGTTCGCGCGACTGTCGCCGAACCCGATCATCGCGCGCGTCAGCAAGGGTTTCACCGAGGTGATACGCGGCACGCCGCTGCTCGTGCAGATCTACCTGATCTACTATGGTGTCGGCTCGTTGTTCGCGGGCTGGCCCGCGCTGCGCGACAGCGTGTTCTGGTCGTTCCTGCGCGACGGTTTCTGGTATGTCGCGTTCGCGCTCGTGATCAGCGTCGGCGCGTATGTCGGCGAGGTGCTGCGTGCCGGCCTGCGTGGCGTGCCGAAGGGCGAGATCGAGGCCGCGCGCGCGATGGGGATGCGCCCGTCGATGATCGCGCGCCGCGTATGGCTGCCGCGCGCGATCCAGATCCTGCTGCCGACACTGGCCGGCGAGACCGTGATGTTGCTGAAATCGACGGCGCTCGCATCGACGGTCGCGGTGATGGACGTGCTCGGCGCCGCGAACTATATCCGCGCGCAGACGCTGCGGACCTACGAGCCGCTGCTGGCGATCGCGGCGATCTACGTCGCGCTCGCGTTCGTGATCGAGCGCGTGTTCGGCCGGCTCGAGCGGCGCGTGCCCGTGCGCATGCCGCGCTGAATGAACCCACTGACGGCGCGGTAGCCGGACGGACGCCGCGCGATGGAGGACGCATGAACTATTCGAAGCTGGTCGATCGCCTGCAGGGCAAGCGCACGACTGCATGGGACATTCACTACGCGGCGCAGCAGGCGGTCGCCGCCGGCGAGCCGGCGATCATCCTGAGCGTCGGCGATCCCGATTTCGCGACGCCCGACGTGATCGTCGAGCGTGCGGTGGCCGCGCTGCGCGGCGGCGACACGCACTACAGCGAAGTACGCGGCCGCGCCGATCTGCGCGCGGCGATCGCGCGCGAGCACACGAAAGCATCGGGGCAGGCGGTCGGCGCCGAGCACGTGATCGTGACGGCCGGCGCGCAGAACGCGCTGTTCGCGATGGCGATGTGCCTGTGCGAGGCGGGCGACGAGGTGATCGTGCCGGAGCCGATGTACCTCACCTACGAGGCGAGCGTGCGCGCGTCGGGCGCGACGCTCGTGCCGGTGCCGGTCGATGCGTCGCGCGGTTTTCATCTCGACTTCGACGCGCTCGAAGCGGCCGTGACGCCGCGCACGAAAGCGATTTTCTTTGCCACGCCCTGCAACCCGACCGGCGTCGTGATGCCGCGCGCGGACCTCGAACGGATCGCGCGGCTCGCCTGCGAGCGCGATCTGTGGGTCGTGTCCGACGAGGTGTATGCGGCGCTGACGTTCGAGCGCGAGATGGTCAGCATCGCGTCGCTGCCGGGGATGGCCGAGCGCACGGTGACACTCGGCAGCCTGTCGAAATCGCATGCGATGCCGGGCTGGCGGGTCGGCTGGGCGATCGGCCCGACGGAGCTGATCGAGCATGCGGAGCGGCTCGCGCTGTGCATGCTGTACGGGCTGCCGGGCTTCATCCAGCAGGCGGCCGTCACCGCGCTCGACAACCGGGCCGCGATCGTCGCGGACATGCGCGAACTCTACCGGCGCCGCCGCGATCTCGCGTACGCGCGCCTGCGCGACGTGCCGGGGCTGCGCTGCCTGCTGCCGGAGGCGGGGATGTTCATGATGGTCGACGTGCGCGGCACCGGGCTGGATGCGCATGCGTTTACGTGGGGGCTGTTCCGTGCGAAGCAGGTCGCGCTGCTCGACGCGAGCGCGTTCGGCGACACCGCGTCGGGTTTCGTGCGCTTCGGCTTCGTCGTCGACGACGCGCGGCTGACCGACGCGTGCGAGCGCATCGCCGCGTTCGTCGCAAGCCTTGGCGCCGGTTCGCATGCGTCGTCGTGAAGCGTCATGCATGACGCATCGGTCCTGAAGGAGAAAAGACGATGATCGAAACGCTGACCTGGCAGGTGCCGGGCGACCACGGGCAACCGCTCGCGATCCGCGCGTGGCGGCTGTCGGCCGGCGACGGGCCGCGCGTGCACCTGCAGGCCGGCGTGCATGCGGACGAGATCGCGGGCATGCTCGTGCTGCACCGGCTGCTGCCGCAACTGTGCGCGGCGCACGATCGCGGCGTGCTGCGCGGCACGGTGACGGTCGTACCGCAGGCCAACCCGCTCGGGCTCGCGCAGTTCCGGCAGGGGCGGCTGCTCGGCCGCTTCCACGAAACGACGCACCGCAATTTCAACCGGCATTTCCACGAATCGGCGGCCACGCGCCGGCCCGCGACGACGTTCGCCGCGTGGCAGCGCACGCTGCTTGCCGCCGCGTGCGACGCCGATATCGTGCTCGACCTCCATACCGATTCCGAGGCGCTGCCGTACGTGTACCTGCATCGCGACTTGTGGCCGGCGGGCCGCGATCTCGCCGCCGCGCTCGGCGCCGATGTCGCGATCCTGTGGGACGAGGACGACGAAGGTGCGTTCGAAGGCGCCGTCGTCGCGCACTGGGCGCGCAGCGGTGGCCTAAGCGACCGGCTCGTCGCGACCGTCGAGCTGCGCGGGCAGTCCGACGTGTCGGATGCGCTCGCCGAGCGCGATGCCGACGGCGTACTCGCGTTCCTGCGCGGCCGCGGCGTGATCGCGGAATCGCCCGGCGCGCCCGACTGGCACGGCGACGCCGTACCGATCGCACACATGGAAACGCTGATCGCGCCCGTGTCGGGCGTGCTCGTCTACGAACGCGAACTCGGCGCGACGGTCGAGGCCGGCGAGCGCGTCGCGCGGATCGTCGCGCATCCGGGCGTGCCCGGCAGCGAGCATGTGCTGGTCGCGCCGCAGGCCGGGCGCATCGTCACGCGCAACCGCGAGCGGTTGGTCGCGCAGGGCGACGTCGCGCTGAAGCTGACGGGGTCGCGGCCGTCGGCCGGCTGGTCGGGCGGCGCGCTCGATCCGTGAACGACGACGCGGGCCGGCGCGGGCCCGCGCACCGCATGCGATATTTTTCGAATCAAGGGACGGAAACGAATCGACTCGCGCGACAATGCGCAAACGTTTTACCGTTATTCAACAAGATCGATTCGGCGGAATTCGAATAAAACAATGAATATCCGCTATGCCGCCGATTCGTCACACGCCGCAGCCGTTCTGGCGCAGGTGCCCGGTAGTTAACGGCCGATCCGCGAAAAACTTTAGGGTTTTTCCGCCGCAATTAATCATTTCAATTTCCTCAATGACCGATTGAATTACGGTCATCGGACAGTCATACACCATCCCCGATAATTCGGCGCTCACATTCTTTCAATAGACCAAAGGGCGATCGAAGCCGGATCGCTGCGGGGAGCTGTACTCATGACCATCCGTCATCGCATTACGCTGCTAGTCGTCCTGACCTTCTTCGCGCTGTCCGCGATCGGCATCTATGCCGTGTACCAGACACGCAAGAGCGCGTCCGAGGTGCGTCAGGTCACCCAGGGAATCGTGCCGAGCGCGCTCGCGTCGGCGGATCTCGTCGCCGATGTGAAGAACATCCAGATCGCGACGATGACGCTCGTCTACGCGCCCGACGCGAACACCGCCGCGCAAGCGCGCGACGAGCTGAAGGCAAAGCAGGCCGCGCTGCGCGCCGCGCTCGACGTGCAGGCGAAGTCGGCGGTCGGCCGCGCGCAGGAAGGCCTCGTCACGCAGGCGAAGGACAGCGTCGCGAACTATTTCGCGGCGATCGACGACACCGTGAAGATGAAGACGGACGGCAAGCCCGAGATGGCGCAGGCCTACCTGTTCGCGAACGTCGCGCAGTATCGCGACGAACTCGAAAGCATCGTCGACACGCTGCGCGTCGAGAAGAACCGCCAGAAGGACGACGCGATCAGCGCGCTGAACGGGATGCTCGCGACGACGGCGACCGCGATCGCGGGCGTCGCCGGCACGGTGATCGTGCTGCTGACCGCGCTCGGCTTCGTGCTGTATCGCCAGATCACGCGCCCGCTGATCCGGATGCAGACGATGATGAGCGAGATCGCGACGAGCCAGGATTTCACGCGCCGCGTGCCGGTGGGCCGGATGGACGAAATCGGCCATTCGATCGTCGCGTTCAACGGGATGATCGAGAAGATCCAGGAGAACGCCGCGCAGCTCAAGCAGAAGACGGCGGACATCCAGGCGATGCTGCAGAACATGCAGCAGGGGATCCTGACCGTCGTCGAAGGCGGCGTCGTGCATGCGGAGTATTCGGCGTACCTCGAAACCATCTTCGAGACCAGCGACATCGCCGGCCGCGACCTGATGGCGCTCGTGTTCGACGATTCGGGGATCGGCTCCGACGCGCGCTCGCAGGTCGATGCGGCCGTGCACGCGTGCCTGGGCGAAGACAGCATGAACTTCGAGTTCAACGCGCACCTGCTCGTCAACGAAGTCGCGAAGCGGATGCCGGATGGCCGCGAGAAGTGGCTCGACCTGAGCTGGTCGGCGATCACCGACGAGACCGACACGGTCGTGCGCCTGATGCTGTGCGTGCGCGACGTGACCGAGATTCGCGAGCTGACCGCGCAGGCCGGCGAGCAGCAGCGCCGCCTCGAGATGATCGGCGAGATCTTGTCGATCAGCCAGGACAAGTTCCACGACTTCGTGCACAGCGCGAAGGGCTTCCTCAGCGAGAACGAGCGGATGATCCGCCAGCACGAGCGCGTCGATCACTCGATCGTCGCGGCGCTGTTCCGCAACATGCACACGATCAAGGGCAACGCGCGCACGTACAGCCTCCAGCACCTGACCAACATCGTTCATGAAGCGGAGCAGGCGTACGAATCGCTGCGCCGCGCGGACGGCGGCCCCGAGTGGAACCGCGTCGCGCTGATGGACGACCTGGCCCGCGTGCGCGAGGCGGTCGAACATTACGCGACGATCAACGCGGTCACGCTCGGCCGCAGCGGCGAACCGGCGCAGGGCGGGGCCGATTACCTGATGGTCGAACGCGCGCATATCAGCGAGAGCCTGCGCGTGCTCGACGGCGCCGATCCGGCGAACGCGGCCGACTGGCACGCGGCGCGTGATTCCGTGCGCCGCATGCTGAGCCAGCTCGGCACGCAGGGCATCGGCGACGCGCTCGGCGGCGTGATCGAGTCGCTGCCGTCGCTCGCGGCCGAACTCGGCAAGCCGGCGCCCGTCGTGCATATCGACAGCCACGGCCATCGCGTGCGCAGCGAAATCGGCGCGACGTTGAAGAACGTGTTCATGCACCTGCTGCGCAATTCGATCGACCACGGCATCGAATCGTCCGACGAGCGGCGTGCGGCCGGCAAGGCGGCGTCCGGCACGATCGACGTCGCGGTCGGCGTGGGCAGCGACGAGCTGTGGTTCGTGCTCAGCGACGACGGCCGCGGCCTCGCACTCGACCGGATTCGCGGCATCGCGCGCGAGCGTGGGTGGATCGATGCGGACAACGACGCGGCGCTGTCCGACGAAGATGTGGCCGAGCTGATCTTCCGGCCGGGCTTCTCGACCGCGCACGCGGTGACCGAAGTGTCGGGGCGCGGCGTCGGCATGGACGCGGTGCGCAACTTCCTGAAGCGCGACGGCGGCGATATCGCGCTGCGCTTCACCGACGATCATGTCGGCGCACCGTATCGCGCGTTCGAGACGATCGTGTCGCTGCCGGCCCGCTTCGCGGCGGACGGCGCCGGTCACGACGCCGTGCACGAGCGCGCACGCAGCGCGGATATCGGCGCGGCGGAGTGACGAAGTGATCGTGCAGGCGTGGATGATTCAGGTTGCCGCCGCGCTGGCGGGCGGCGTTGTCGTCGCGGCGGTGGCGGCGGTCGTGTTTCGCGTGATGCGCAGGCGGCTCGTCGCGGCGATGGAACATGACGCGGATGCGTTGCGCGGCGCGCTCGCGGCAGCCGATGCGCGCGCCGAACAGGCGGCGTCCGCGCATGCGGAAGCGGCCGATGCATGGACGCAACGCGAGGCCGAACTCGAGGATGCGCTGGCGCGCGAGGCGTCCGCGACCGGCGCGCAGCGCGACGCGCTGCAGGCGCTGTCGGCCGATCGCACCGCGCTCGCGCAGCAGGCGATGAAGATCGCCGACGAAGCCGCGCGCCTGCGCGGGCTCGCCGGCACGTTCGAGCGCTGGCACGAGCAGATGATCTCGCTGACCACGCAGAACCAGGACATGCGCGCGAAGAACCAGGAGCTGTCGGCGATCGTCGCGCACGTGTCGATCGTGTCGCTGAACGCGTCGATCGAGGCCGCGCGTGCCGGCACGGCCGGACGCGGCTTCTCGATCGTCGCGAGCGAGGTGCGCGGGCTGGCCGCGCGCTCGCAGCAACTGTCGAACAGCTATCGCGACAGCCTGAACCGCAACGATCTCGTGACGGCCGCGACGTTCCAGGACATCCAGGCCGGCGGCAAGATGATCACGGCCGCGCTCGCGACCGTCGAGACGCTCGCCGGGCAGTTGCACACGCGGATCGAAGGAGAGGCGGCGTGATCAGCGCGCAGGCGAAGGCCGGCTTCGAGCGGATCTTTTTCGACGCGGCGCGTACGCGGCTCGCATCCGGCGGCGCGTGCGACATCCGGCCGTCCGCGGCCGACGCGCACGAGCACGAGCCTGCGCGGGCCGCGTCGCGATCGAAGCCGAAGGTGCCGGAGCACGTTGCGGTGCTGACGATATCCGCGCTGCATTTCCGCTTGCTGCTCGCGTTGCGCTTCAGCGACGACGATGCGACGCGCCGCCATTTCGCCGGCGCGACGGCGGGCACGAGCGGGCAGCGGCCGCTGCCCGAAGCGTTCATGGAAGTCGCGAACCTGTGCTGCGGCGCGATCAACCAGGCGCTGACCGTGCCGTTTCCCGATCTCGGGATGTCGACGCCTTACCTGCTGAGCGGCGCGAGCATCGACTACCTGCCCGCGCTCGCGCCCGATCACGTCGCCGCATACGACCTGACGCTCGACGGCGACGTGCGGGTCGGCGCGACGCTGTGCGTGTGCGCGAACGCGCCGGTCGATTTCCACATGCCGGACACGGCCACCGTGGATACCGGTGGCGAGCTCGAACTCTTCTGACCGACCATTAGGAACCCTTGACATGACCGTCGACCAACCCGTCAGCAAGGTGCTCGTGCTCGACGACAGCCGCGCGCACGCCGACGCGATCAAGCGCTTCTGCGACGAGCACAACCTGGTCTGCCTGACCGTGCGGCGCAACCGGCTGCTGAAGGTGCTGCGCTCGAACATCGATCTCGGCGCGATCCTGCTGGCCGAGGATTACGGCGGCTCGCCGGCCGAGAGCGCGATCATCGCGACGCAGATCGACGCGCTGCGGCCCGAGCTGCCGATCATCCTGCGCCGCGAATCGCTCGCGTCGCGCGACGGGCTGCCCGAAGCGCTCGCGCGAGTGGCGTGCGCGGCCTACGCCGCGGACGACATGACGCCGCTCAAGCGCGCGATCGACGAATACCTGTTCGGCCGAGACTACCCGAACGCACTGGTGCGCGGCATCTCGGAGATTACCGAGGCGCGCATCGACAGCTTGTTTCCGGGCATGGCGATCGAGCACGACACGCCGTGCATCGTGCGCGACCAGATCATCTTCGGCGAAGTGTTCAGCCTGATCGCGCTCGAAAGCGCGTGGTGCCGCGGCTACATGCTGCTGCAGACGAGCGAGCAGCCGCTGCTCGACATGCTCGGCGGCACGCGCGACGACGGACGCGCGCCGGATTTCCGCGACGTGAACAGCGTGCTCGGCGAGCTGACCAACCTCGTATGGGGCGCGTTCAAGAACCGCTATCTCGGCGACGCCGAGGCACTCGCGCGCCATCCGGTGCAGGTGCCGCTCGTCGTCAATCACAAGCAGAAGTTCATTTCGTTCGGCGGCGACTGTCCGCAGCTCTGTTTCAAGTACCGGATGACCGACCCGGCATCGGGGCGCTCCGTCTGTCTCGACCAGCGTTTCGTGTTCAGCCTCAGCTGGTCGCCGGAGGATTTCCGCGAATCGGTGCAGGACGTGGGGCCGATGGTCGAATCGGGCGAACTCGAACTGTTTTGAAGTCAGCAACAAGGAAAGGGGAATACGGCATGGCAAAGATTCTGGTGGTCGACGATTCGGGCACGGTGCGCGACGAGGTCGCGGGCTTCCTGCGCAATCACGGGCTCGACGTCGCGACGGCGGTCGACGGCAAGGACGGGCTCGCGAAGCTCAAGGCGACGCCCGGCGTGCGCCTCGTGATCAGCGACGTGAACATGCCGAACATGGACGGCCTGACGATGGTCGAGAAGATCCGCGGCGAACTCGCGAACACGGCGGTCAACGTCGTGATGCTGACGACCGAAAGCAGCCCGGCGATGAAGGAGCGCGGCAAGGCCGCCGGCGTGAAGGGCTGGATCGTGAAGCCGTTCAAGGGCGACGCGGTGCTCGACGCGCTGAAGAAGCTCGCGGGCTGACGCGCGCTTCGCGGGGGCGGGCCGGACGCCGGCTGCGCATTCAACGCAGCGGCTCGGGTTGCGCGGCCGCCGCGTCGCCTGATGCAACCGGCGCGGGCGTCTGCCATTGCACGACGATCATCCCCGCGAAGATCAGCGCGACGCCCGCGATGCGGCCGGGCGTCGCGAGCCGCTGCGGCAGGCCCATTAGCCCGTGGTGGTCGATCAGCAGCGACGCGAGCATCTGCCCGGCGACGACGCAGACGATGAAGGTCGTCGTGCCGAGCCGCGGCGTCAGGATCAGCGCGAGCGTGATGTAGATCACGCCCGCGAGGCCGCCGAGCCATATCCACAACGGGCGTTGCAGCGCGTCGCCGACGAGCGGGGCGTTCGCGCGCATTGCCAGCAGCACCGGCAGCACCACCAGCAGGCTGACCGTCAGCGACGCGACGCTCGCCCACAGCGGGTGGCCGAGTGCGCGCCCGAGCGCGGCATTGCTGCCGCCTTGCAGCGGCACCAGCGTGCCGGCGACGAATGCCGCGGCGGCGAGCGAAAGGGTGGTGAGGGAAAGCGAAGTCGTCATCTGGGTCGGTCATGAAAGGGTGTCGAAATGATTGTCATCCATTAAGATGGCGAATGGAAATTCGTCTTTCGGATGCTTCATATTCGCGTCATGAATAATTTGGCTCGTATCGACCTGAACCTGCTCGTCACGCTGCATGCGTTGCTGAGCGAACGTCACATCTCGCGCGCCGCGGTTCGGCTGCACAAGAGCCAGCCGGCCGTGAGCCATGCGCTCGCGCGGCTGCGCGAGATCTTCGGCGATCCGCTGCTGGTGCGCCGCGCGGGCCGGCTCGACCTGACCGCGCGCGCGAACGAACTGATTGAACCGCTGAACGACGTGCTCGTGCGGCTCGGCGCGCTGATCGAGCCGGCCGCGTTCGATCCGTCCGCGACCACGCGCGTGTTTCGCATCGCGATGTCCGACTACGGCGCGCGTATCGTGCTGCCGGCGCTCGTGAAGACGCTGCGCGCCGATGCGCCGGGCATCGAGCTGATCGTGTCGCAGGCCACGCGCGAGGCGATGCGGATGCAGCTGATGGACGGCGAGGTCGATCTCGCGCTCGGCGTGCTGCCCGCGCTGCAGCGCGAACTGCATGCGCAGCCGCTGTTCGTCGAATCGTTCGCGTGCGTGGCCGACGCGAGCCGCTTGCCGCGCCGCGGCGAACTTGCGCTCGACGCGTGGCTCGCGCGGCCGCATGCACTGGTCGCGATGCGCGACGGCATGGACAACGAGGTCGATCGTGCGCTCGCGCGGTTGCGGCACGAGCGGCACATCGCGGTGATCCTGCCGTTCTGGGGCGTCGCGAACGACCTGATCGCCGGCACCGATCTCGTGCTGACCGTCGCGCGCCGCAACCTCGACCGCGTGCGCGACGACCCGCGCCTGCGCG
Source organism: Burkholderia sp. YIM B11467 (assembly GCF_052952715.1). NCBI lineage: Bacteria > Pseudomonadati > Pseudomonadota > Betaproteobacteria > Burkholderiales > Burkholderiaceae > Burkholderia > Burkholderia sp. YIM B11467. Next base: position 937,875 of record NZ_JBQVSQ010000002.1, on the reverse strand, counting down.
TGTTCGAACCGCCGTTCCCGATCGATTCGTTCGAGTTCGCGCAGCACTGGCATGCGCGCCGGCACGGCGACGCCGCGCATGTCTGGCTGCGGCAGACGATCGCGCGCGTCGCGAGCGGGGAGTAGCGGCGGGTAGCGGGGGCGGCGGCGCAATTTACAGTGCCCCGCGATGCTCGTATCCTGCCGGATGCCGAGGGCGGCGTGCCTGCGCGTCATGCGCATCACGCCCGGCATCCACCACAATCAGGAACGGGACAGATGCCAGTGAAAATCGATCAGGCACCGCTCGCCCGCACCGCCGCGCAGCGCATGGAGCTGCTGATCGCGAAGGGCGTCGTGTTCACCGTGGTGGGCACGTGCATGCTGATCGGCGACGTCATGTACGCGCAGTCGACGCGCGAGTTCCTGCGGACGTCGGTCGTCGTGCCGGGACACGTCATCAAGCTGAACGCGGGGCCGCATCATCCGGAAATCGCATTCACGACGCTCGCGGGCGAACAGGTCGAATACCCGCAGGGCGGTGACGTCAGCGTGCAGGACGGCGCGACGGTCGAGGTGCGCTACGCGCCGGATGAGCCCAGGACGAGCGCGCGAATGAATACGTTCGGCGCGATCTGGGGCACGGTGCTGACCCTCGGCGGGATGGGCGCCGTGTTTTTCCTCGGCGGTATCGGGCAGCTGTGGTCGGGTGTGCGCGCATGGCGCCGCGGGCGGAACCCGGTCGCGCGCTGAATCGGTAGCCCGTTCGTTACCGGCCCGAGGGCGCGGCGGTCGCGAATTCGTCGACGACGGCTTCGATCACGGCCTGCACGCGTGCGGTCTTGTAGAGATCGGCATGCGCGACGAGCCACACGTCGAAATGATTGCATCGTCGCGGCATGAGGCGCACCAGTTCCGGCTCGGCTTCGGCACGGAAGCACGGTAGCTCCGCAAGGCCGAGGCCCGCAAGCGCGGCCTCGACCAGCATCATCGTCGACGATGTCTGGAACATCACGCGACCGCGCGACGTCGATTCGCCGCACAGCGCATCCCACATCGTCGGCACCACCGGCTGCTGGTACATCACCAGATCGTGTCCTTCGAACGCACTGCCCGCGACGGGTTCGCCACGCTCGGCCAGGTAGTGGCGCGATGCGTAGATGCCCGTTTCGAGATGCCCGAGCCGCCGGACGATCAGGTCCGGCGATTCAGGCCGCAACGTGCGAATCGCGAGATCCGCTTCGCGGCGCGTGAGATTGGCGATTTCCGCCGACGTCACGCACACGACGTCGATACCGGCATGCCTGCGCCGCAAGCGGGCGATCGCGGGAATGACGAAACGCTTGCCGAGCGTGTCGGTCGTCGCGATGCGCACGGACCCGGCAAGCTGCTCGTCGAGCCCCATGACGCGTCGCTCGATGGTAAGCGACGCCCGTTCCATCGTTTCGGCGGGTTCGAGCAGCGCTTCGCCGGCGGTCGTCAGCACGTAGAGGGCCGGCGTTCGGAGAAACAGGCGGGCCGAGAGTTCGTCCTCGAGCGCGGCGATCCGACGCCCCACCGTCGCCTGATCGACGTTCAGTTGCGCCGCGGCGCCGCGTAGCGTGCCGGTGCGCGCAAGGGCCAGGAAGAAGCGGGCGTTGTCCCAGTTCATGCGGGTCGGCAGCGTCATCGGGCAGGGTGGTGGCGGGCGTGGTGATGCACATCTGCATCGGGCAAAAGCGAAATTATCACTTTTCTGCATCGTGCGCCGTTTCTAGACTCCTGAAATCTGCCCGGAGGTTTCATGCCCGATTGCACGCCCGTTTCTATTTCCGTTCCCGTATCCGTGACGACGGCGTGCCGCTCGACGGCCCGCGAACGCCGCCTCACGCTTGCGCTCGTCGCGATCGGCATGTTCATGGCCGTGCTCGATACGACGATCGTCAACGTTGCGCTGCCGGCGATGCGGGCAAGCCTCGGCGCGACGGTCGCCGGGCTCGCGTGGATCGTCGATGCGTACACGCTCAGTTTCGCCGCGTTGATCCTCGCGGGCGGCGTCCTGTCCGACCGGTTCGGTGCGAAGCACGCCTATCTCGCCGGCCTCGCGCTCTTCATCGGCGCGTCGGCGGGATGCGGGTTCGCGTCGTCCGTGACCGTGCTTGTCGCCGCGCGATTCGTGCAGGGCGTGGGCGCGGCGCTCTTTCTGCCCGCGTCGCTGGCGATCGTGCGCAACACCTTCGATGTGCCGGCCGAGCGGGCGCGGGCGATCGCCGTCTGGGCGGGTATCGCATCCGTCGCCGCGTCGGTGGGGCCGGTGCTGGGCGGCGTGCTGGTGGAGGATTTCGGCTGGCGCAGCGCGTTCCTCGTCAACGTGCCGACCGGCGCGCTGGCGCTGGCCGGGGCGGCGGCGCTGGTTCGCGCGTCGGCCAGGCGTGACGCGCGGCGCTTCGACTGGGCCGGCCAGTTCGCCAGCGCAACGGCGCTCGGCGCACTGTGCTTTGCCGCAATCGAGCTGCCGACGCGTGGTCCGGGTGCGGCTGAAGTCCTCGCCGCACTTCTGGTTGCCGCGCTCGCCGCCGCCGTGCTGATCGTCGTCGAGCGGCGCACCGCCGATCCGATGGTGCCGCTCGTGTGGTTTCGTAATCGCGTGTTCATTGCGATGAACGTGATGGGCACCCTCGTCTATGTCGGCTATTTCGGGTTGCTGTTCATCCTGAGCCTGTACCTGCACGGCAACCTCGGGCTGAATGCGCGGCAGACGGGGCTGATGCTGTTGCCGCTTGCATTGAGCCTGTCGCTCGGCAACCTGTTGTCGGGCAAGCTGCTCGGACGGGCAAGCGCGACGCAACTGATGGCCGGCGGCCTTTTCCTCGCGACGTGCGCGGTTCCGGCGCTCGCGGCCGCGCTGACGATGCACGCGCCGTGGCCCGCGGCGTGGGCGGCGATGGCGGCATTCGGCACCGGGACCGCGTTGTCCGTGGCGCCGATGATCGCGACCGTGCTCGAACAGGTGCCGGCGGATGCGGCGGGTGTCGCATCGGGATTTCTCAATGCGGCAAGGCAGGCAGGGAGCCTGCTCGGCGTCGCAATCGCTGGCGCCGCGACGATGCTGTTGCCGAATCTGATGGCGGCGCTGCGGGCGGTCGCGGTGCTCGGCTTTGCCACGTATGCAGCGGCGGTGCTGGTCGCGCTGATCGCAGGCGCGAGCATGGGGAAGCTTGCGCAGCGGCACCCGTAACGCGGGCAAGCCGAGGCGCCGCCGTGCGGCGGTGTGCAGGCATGCTGGCCGTCCCGGCTGGACGTCGCGCGCAATGTGGAGGACGATTCGTGATCATGTCAGTCGCGAACGCGGGCGCGTGCCGCCCGTGTGCGCCCGATCGAAACCCGTCGAGCGGAACATCATGGAACCCGATCAAGAGACTGCCGAGCCGATCCTGTTGCGCGAGTCGCACGACGGCGTCGTCACGCTGCGGCTGAACCGGCCGCAGCAGTTCAACGCATTGTCCGAAGCGATGCTCGCGAGCCTGCACGATGCGTTCGATACGCTGGCGGCCGATCCGCACGTGCGCTGCGTCGTGCTGGCCGCGCAAGGCAAGGCGTTCTGCGCGGGCCACGACCTGCGGCAGATGCGCGGCAAGCCGGACCTCGATTACTACCGCACGCTGTTCGCGCAATGCAGCCGCGTGGTGCTCGCGATGCGCGCATTGCCGGTGCCGGTGATCGCGCGCGTGCAGGGCATCGCGACGGCGGCCGGCTGCCAGCTCGTCGCCGCGTGCGACCTCGCCATCGCGGCCGACACCGCGCGCTTCGCGGTATCGGGCATCAACGTCGGGCTGTTCTGTTCGACGCCGGCCGTCGCATTGAGCCGCAACGTCACGGCGAAGCGCGCGTTCGACATGCTCGTGACCGGGCGTTTCGTCGATGCGGCGACGGCCGCCGCGTGGGGGCTCGTCAACGAGGCCGTGCCCGAGGACGCGCTCGACGCGGCCGTCGCGCGCAAGGTCGCGGAGATTGTCGCGAAGAGCCCGGCCGCGGTGCGGGTCGGCAAGCAGATGTTCTACCGCCAGCGCGAGTTGCCGCTCGACGAAGCCTATGCGTACGCGGGCGACGTGATGGCGCGCAACATGATGGAAGAGGATGCCGGCGAAGGGATCGACGCGTTTCTCGAGAAGCGCAAGCCGACGTGGCGTTCGTAGCACGTCGCTGAACGGGCGGGCCGAGCGGAGCGGGCGGGCCGTCACCGACGCGTTTTCTTCAGTTCGAATTCCTCGTCCGCCGCAACGCAAACGGGCCGCCCGAAGCGGCCCGCAAGTAGCGAGGTAAGCGCAGCGACGTGGCAGCGCATCACCGCATTCACCTCAACGTCCGTAGCTCCCGGTCCGCAGCGCCGGCTGCGCGGTCGACGCGCCGGGCGGCACGATCACGACCGGCACGCGGCGCGCGAGCGCGCACATCAACTCGTAGCCGATCGTGCCGCTGGCTTCCGCGACGTCGTCCACTTTCACCTGGTCGCCCCACAGCTCGACGGTCGACCCGATGCCCGCGTTCGGGCACGGCGTCAGGTCGACGGTCAGCATGTCCATCGACACGCGGCCGACGACGCGCGTCATCACGCCGTCCACCGCGATCGGCGTACCGGTCGGCGCGTGGCGCGGATAACCGTCCGCGTAGCCGCATGCGACGACGCCGATCCGCATCGCCTGATCGGCCGTGAAGCGGCGGCCGTAGCCGACGGTTTCTTCCGGCGACAGCGTCTGTACGCCGATGATCTTGCTCGTCAGCGTCATCGAGGCCATCAGCGGCGTGTCGGCGATATGCCGCGACGCGCCCGTCGGCGATGCGCCGTACAGGATCGTGCCGGGGCGCACCCAGTCGCGGTGCGCGCGCGGATGCCACAGCACGGCCGCCGAATTCGACACCGAGCGCTCGCCCGGAATCCCCGCCGTGGTCGCATCGAACTGTTCGAGCTGCCAGTCGACCTCGCCTTCGTCGGCGTTCGCGAAATGCATCATCAGCGTGATCTTGTCGATCGACGGCGCGCTTGCCGCGCGCTCCCACGCGGCGCGGAACGCGGCGGGCCGGTAGCCGAGCCGGTTCATCCCGGAGTTCATCTTGAGCTGGATGTCGATCGGCTGCCGCGGCTTCGCGGCGATCAGCAGGTCGAGCTGCTCGTCGCAGTGCACGGCCACCGTCAGCCGGTGGTGATCGGCCAGCTCGATGTCGGCCGGTTCGAAGATCCCTTCGAGCAGCAGCACGGGCTTGTCCCAGCCGAGTTCGCGCACGCGTACGGCTTCGTCGAGATCGAGCAGCGCGATGCCGTCGGCGGCCGCGAGGCCCGGGTAGATCCGCTCGATGCCATGGCCATAGGCGTTGGCCTTGATCACGGCCCACACCCGCGATTGCGCGGCGGTGCGGCGGATGAAGTCGAGGTTGTGACGGACGGCGTCGGGGCGGATGTGGGCGACGATGGGACGGGGCATGGTGATGGCTCGGGTCGGATGTCGTTCGGCGCGCGGCGGCGCGATAGGGGCGGCAGGCTGGCGCGGTAGCGCGCCAAGCCAGTGTTGAGCGCTATCTTATTGGTGTTCGACCAGTTTTAATTAACGTATTTGTCGACGATTTGGTGGAAATTTAGGTGGCGGATCAGGCCGACCAAGGCGGTCGGCGGCATGCGCGGCCGAGTCTCCCGTCTAGAAAATCGGTGCGCGAACGGCGCGGCGCAATGCTAAGCTCTCGACGATCTTGTCATTGAGCAATGTAATCATAAAGGAGGAGACTTTGATGACGACGTCCCAGCTGTGCCTGTTCATCGTGGCGCTGTTGCCGTTCCCGCTGACGTTCCTGGCGAAGGCCCGCAAGGGTTACGACAACCGTACGCCGCGCGACTACCTGGCGAAACTCGAAGGCTGGCGCGCACGGGCGCAGGCCGCGCACCAGAACGCGTGGGAAGCGCTCGCGCTGTTCACGGCCGCGCTGGTCGTCGCGTGGCACAACGGCGCGAACGCGCACCACGTCGACCAGCTCGCGATGGGTTTCGTCGCGATCCGCGTCGTTTATACGCTGATGTACCTGCTGAACTGGGCGTCGCTGCGTTCGCTCGTGTGGTTCGCCGGGATGGCGTGCGTCGTTGCGCTGTTCTTCGCCACGCCGTAACGGGCCGGTGAGCAGGCGAGGCCGGCTTTGCGTGCCGGCCCTAAGCTGCGCCCTTAAGCACCGCCCGCGCCCCGCGCGTGACTGTCGTTGGATGCGGGCGCAACGATCTTCGCGGTGAACGGCGGCGCATCCGCCTCGCGGCGCAGGAACGCGATCAACGGATCGAGCAGCCGGTGCCGCGTCGAAGGATGGCGGCGCAGCACGAATCGCCATGACGCATCGCGTTCGAGGCCCTGAATCAGCGGCACCAGACGGCCGCTGCGCAGTTCGGGCTCGATGAGCGGCACGCGGCCGAGCGCGATGCCCGCACCGCCGACCGCCGCGCCGATCACCTGGCTGAAACTGCTATAGCGGACGATCTTCGTCTCGAAGTCGTCCGGCAGCCCGAATTCCGAGGCCCAGTTGCGCCAGTCGATCTCGGGGCTGTCCTCATGCATCTCCTGCAGCAGCCGCGACACGCACACGTGCCCCGACGCGTACGGATACAGCTCGGGGCTGCATACCGGAAACACCGTCTCCCGCATCAGCACGTCGTCGTCGGCGCGCAGCCGGTGCGCGGGCACGTGCACGATCGCCAGATCGACGCCGCTGCGCGCGAAATCCGGTTCGTCGTCGAGTACGACGGCATGCAGCGGCGTGTCGGGATGAAGCGACGAGAATTCCGCGAGACGGCGCGCAAGCCACATCGACGAAAACGGCGCGTTGGCGGACACCGTCAAGCGTTGCGCGGTGCCGCGAATCTCGCCGCAGGCGTCGGTCAGGCGCGTCAGTGCGTCGCTGACGGCCGGCAGCAGGCGTGCGCCGGCCGGCGTGAGACTGATGCCGCCGAGCCCCGTGCTGCGTTCGAGCAGCCGCGCGCCGAGCGATTCCTCGAGCGCGCGGATCTGGTGGCTGACCGCGCTCGTCGATACGTTCAGCTCGGCCGCCGCGCGCGCAAACCCGCCGAGGCGGACAGCCGCCTCGAACGCTCGCAGTGCGCTAAGGGGAGGAAGGTGCGACATGCGGGGTATTGTAGTTGACTCAACACCCGTTGAAAAATCATCTTTTGCCGCGCACGGGCGGCGCGGGTAGCCTCGATCCGGTCAAGAAAAACCGTACTAAAACACCGACTGGAGGGCTTCATGTATTTCGACCGACGACTATGGGCAATGATGGCGGGACTACGCTGGCGGGTGGCCGCGGCCGTCGCGCTCGGGCTGCTCGCGATGGGTGTCGGCATCCTCCGTTTCGTGTTTCTCGGCCGCGTGCTGGCGCTGGTCTTTTCCGGCGCGCCGGCACGCAGCATCGCCGAAGCCGTCGTTGCAACGGCGGCCTGCGTGCTGTTGCGCGCGTGGCTCGACCATCGCCGCACGGTGCTCGCGCAACACACGGCGGGCCGTGTGCAGACCACGCTGCGCGCGCGGCTGTTCGACCGGATCGCCGCGCTCGGCCCCGCATGGTTCAGCGGCGAACGCACGGGCGGCGTGATGCTGGCCGTCGTCGACGGCGTCGAGCAGTTGCAGACCTTCTTCGGCGTCTACCTGCCGCAGCTCGTGATCGCCGCGTGCGCGCCGGTCATGATCTTCGCGGTGCTCGCATGGTGGGACGTGCCGACAGCCGCGATCCTGCTGGTCGCGGCACTCGTCACGCTCGCGCTGCCGCAGCTCGTGCATCGCGCCGACCGGCGCGCGGCGCTTGCGCGCTCGGCCGCATTCAAGGCATTCGGCGAGGAGTTTCTCGATGCGGTGCAGGGCCTGCCGACGCTGAAGGCGTTCGGGCAGAGCACCGCGTTCGGCGCGAAGCTGGCGGAGAAAGCGCGCGCGCTGTCCGACAGCACGTTCTGGGTGCTCGCGCTGGGGCTGCTGACGCGGCTCTTCACCGATCTCGGCACCGGCCTCGGCGCGGCCGCGGCGATCGCGGTCGGCGCGTGGCGCGTGCGGCACGGCGACATGAGCCTCGAGGCGCTGCTGATCGTGCTGATGGCCGGCAGTGAAATCTTCCGGCCGCTGCGCGACCTGCGCTCGGTGTTGCATCAGGGGATGATCGGCCAGTCGGCGGCGAATGCGATCCACGCGCTGCTCGACGCGGGCAGCCACGCGCCGGCCGCCGACGCGCCGCGCGTGACGGGCCTGCGGCCGGAGATCGCATTCGACAGCGTCAGCTTCGCGTATCCGGGGCGCCGCGCGGATGCGCACGCGGCGCTGAGCTTCTCGGTTCGCGAAGGCGAGACGGTGGCGATCGTCGGCCCGAGCGGTGCGGGCAAGTCGACCATCGTGCGCCTGCTGCTGCGCCAGCACGACGCGCAGGGCGGCGCGATCCGCATCGGCGGTCACGACGTGCGCGCGCTCGACGCCGGCCAGGTGCGCGAGATGATCGCGGTCGTCGCGCAGGATGCGACGCTGTTCGACGGCAGCGTTGCCGACAACCTGCGGCTCGGCCGCCCCGACGCGAGCGACGCGGACATGATCGCGGCCGCGCGCGCCGCCAACGCACACGATTTCATCTCGGCGCTGCCCGATGGTTACGCGACGCGCATCGGCGAACGCGGGCTGATGCTGTCGGGTGGTCAGCGCCAGCGCATCGCGATTGCCCGCGCGCTGCTGCGCGATGCGCCGATCCTGCTGCTCGACGAGGCGCTGTCGTCGGTCGACGCGGAAAACGAAGCGCTGATCCAGCAGGCGCTCGACCGGCTCACGCGCGGGCGGACGACGCTCGTGCTCGCGCACCGGCTGTCCAGCGTGATCGGCGCCGATCGTATCCTGGTGCTCGACCAGGGGCAGGTGGTCGACGAGGGCACGCACGCGGCGCTGATCGCGCGCGACGGCCCGTATCGGCGGCTGATGGGGCCGCAACTGGAAGCGGTCGCCGAATCCGTCGGCGCGGCGACGACGGCCGGCGCCACCGCGCGCGCGTCGTCGGGCCCGCAGGTGCGGCCGCTGAACGACGACGCGGCGACGATCGGCTGGCCGGAAACCTTGCAGACGCTGCTGCGCTTCGTGCGTCCGTGGAAGGGCAAGGTCGCACTGACCGTGCTGTTCGGGATCGGACGCGTGCTTGCGTTCATCGGCGTCGGCGTGATCGGCGCGATGGTGGTCGGCGCGGTGTCGGCCGGGCATGCGAGCCCCACGCTCGTCGCGGCGCTGCTCGTCATCGCGCCGGTGGCGGCCCTGCTGCACTGGCTCGAATCGTGGCTCGCGCACGACATGGCGTACCGGCTGCTCGCGGAAATGCGCATCGCGCTGTTCGCGACGCTCGAACGCCTCGCGCCGGCCGGGCTGCTGCGCCGCCGCTCCGGCGATCTCGTGTCGCTCGCGACGCAGGACGTGGAGACGGTCGAGTATTTCTACGCGCACACGCTGGCACCCGCGTTCGTCGCGGTGCTCGTGCCGGCCGCCGTGCTGGTGCTGCTGGCGGCGGTCGCGTGGCCGCTCGCGCTCGTGCTGCTGCCGTTCCTGCTGTGGGCCGGGCTGGCGCCCGTGCTGGCCCGGCGCGATGTCGACCGGCTCGGCACCGGCGCGCGCGAAGCGCTCGGCCAGCTGGGCGCACACCTGACCGAAACGATCCAGGGGCTCGCGGAACTGACCGCGTTCCAGGCGATCGCGCGCCGGCGCGAAGCGTTCGTCGCGGAGGCCGATGCGTATCGCAAGCAGCGCGCGAAGCTGCTCGACGACCTGTCGGCGCAAAGCGCCGCGCTGGAAATCGCGAGCGGGCTCGGCGGGCTGGCGGTGGCGGCACTCGGCGCGCTGCTGTGCGCGCGCGGCTGGTTTCCGCGCGAGTCGTTGCCGCTGCTGGTGCTGGTTGCCGTCGCCGCGTTCATGCCGGTTGCGGAGATCGGCCAGGTCGCGCGCCAGTTGGCCGACACGATCGCGTCGACGCGCCGCTTGCGCGCGCTGGAGAAGGAACCCGTGACCGTGACGGACGGCGCGCAGGCGATGCCCGGCAATCCGGCGGTGCGTTTCGAGAACGCGCGTTTCACGTATCCGGGCCGCAGCGTGCCCGCGATCGACCGCGTGAGTTTCGAGGTGCCGCCCGGCAGCACGGTCGCGCTGGTCGGCGCGTCGGGCGCCGGCAAGTCGACGGTCGCGAGCCTGCTGCTGCGCTTCTGGGATCCGCAGCAGGGCCGCGTGACGCTCGGCGGCGTCGACCTGCGCGACCTGCGGCTCGACGACCTGCGGCAGCACATCGCGCTGGTCGCGCAGGATACCTACCTGCTCAACGACACGCTCGAAGCGAACATCCGGCTCGCCGCGAACGATGCATCCGACGCGGACGTGCAGCGTGCGATCGACCAGGCGGCGCTCGGCGAATTCGTCGCGCGGCTGCCGGACGGGCTTGCGACGCGCGTCGGCGAGCGCGGCGTGCAGCTGTCGGGCGGCCAGCGCCAGCGTGTTGCGATCGCGCGTGCGTTCCTGAAGGATGCGCCCGTGCTGATCCTCGACGAGGCGACGTCCCACCTCGACACGATCAGCGAGCAGCAGATCCGCGCGGCGCTGGAAGACCTGATGACGCAACGCACGTCGATCATCATCGCGCACCGGTTGTCGACCGTGCGTAATGCCGACCTGATCCTCGTGATTGAGCAGGGCAGCGTCATCGAGGCCGGGCGTCATGCGGAACTGCTGGCGCGGCAGGGCGCGTATGCGCGGCTCGTGTCGCATCAGGCGAGCGGGGTGACGGCGTGACGGAAGCCGGATCGGCGCGTCGCCGGCCGGTGTTTTCGCGGGAATCCCGTCCCGTTCGTTGAGCCGCGCCGGCGCTTGCCGGTTTCGCGTGCACGGCAGCCTCGGCCAGTCCGAGGCGGATCGCCGACGTTCCGCATGAACGAGCGGACCGTCCAACGCGAATGCGTTCGCGGTTGAACGGTCGTCATCCCGTCGCGCTTGTCGCCCGGGATGGCCAACCTGCCGGCCCGCACCCGGCACCACCATCCTCTCGCCACGCGCCGCCATCCGCCAGCGCGGCGCTTCTCACCGCCCATTCCTCCGTTTCCTCCGATCGATCCGGCCCGAGCGGCTCGGGTTTGTCTCGATGCATTTCCCCGTTGCGCACTTTTTTGTTGTCGTAGTATCGCTATTGACAACACTTGTTTCACTAATGTTTAATTCGACATCGCATGTTGCGGTGCGGCTTGATGTCGTCGTTACCGCCGGCCGGCTGGCCGGTCACATCGCTCAATCATGCGGAGAGAAACCATGAGTCGCCGTTCCTTCCTGAAAGCCGTCGCGGTTGCTGCCGCGCTCGGCGCAAGCATCGCGCACGCGGACACCAAGACGCTCGTCGTCGGGACCGATACGTCGTTCATGCCGTTCGAGTTCAAGCAAGGCGACAAGTACGTCGGCTTCGATCTCGACCTGTGGGCCGAGGTCGCGAAGGACCAGGGCTGGAAATACACGATCCAGCCGATGGATTTCGCGGGCCTGATCCCGGCGCTGCAGACGCAGAACATCGACGTCGCGCTGTCGGGGATGACGATCAAGGAGGAGCGGAAGAAGGCGATCGACTTCTCCGCGCCGTACTACGACAGCGGCCTCGCGGCGATGGTGCAGGTCGGCAACACGTCGATCAAGTCGATCGACGACCTGAACGGCAAGGTGATCGCCGCGAAGACGGGCACGGCGACGATCGACTGGATCAAGGCGCACCTGAAGCCGAAGGAGATCCGCCAGTTCCCGAACATCGACCAGGCGTACCTCGCGCTGGAAGCCGGCCGGGTCGACGCGGCGATGCACGACACGCCGAACGTGCTGTTCTTCGTGAACAACGAAGGCAAGGGCAAGGTACAGGTCGCGGGCCAGCCGGTCAGCGGCGACAAGTACGGAATGGGTTTCCCGAAGGGCAGCCCGCTCGTGCCGAAGGTCAACGCGTCGCTCGTGAAGATCAAGGCCGACGGCCGTTACGCGCAGATCTACAAGAAGTGGTTCGGTGCCGAACCGCCGAAGATGTGAGCGTGACGCGGCAACAGCGCGCGGCCGTGCGGCCGCGCCGGTCTTGAATCGAACGGAGAGCGACAAGTGAATTTCGATTGGTCGGCGATCTGGGCGGCGTTGCCGGACCTGATGGACGGGGTCCGGTTGACGGTGTTCATCGCATTTTTCGGGCTGGCGGGCGGTTTCATCGTCGGGATGGTCGCGGGGATGTTCCGCGCATACGGACCGAAGGCGATGAACGTGCTCGTCCAGGTCTACATTGAATTGATCCGCGGCACGCCGATCGTCGTGCAGGTGATGTTCCTGTATTTCGCGCTGCCGTTGCTCGCGCACATCCGCATCGATGGCCTGACGGCCGCGATCATCGCGATCACGGTGAATTCCGGCGCGTATCTCGCGGAAGTCGTGCGCGGCGCGCTGCTGTCGATCCCGAAGGGGTTGACGGAGGCGGGGCTCGCGATGGGCTTGTCGATGCCGCGCGTGCTGCTGAAGGTGGTCGGGCCGCTGGCGTTCCGGCGGCTGATTCCGCCGCTCGGCAACCAGTGCATCGTGAGCCTGAAGGACACGTCGCTGTTCATCGTGATCGGCGTCGGCGAACTGACGCGCAAGGGGCAGGAAATCATCGCGGGCAATTTCCAGGCGGTCGAGATCTGGAGCGCGGTGGCTGTGATCTATTTGGTTCTTACCGGCGCGATGACGCTGACGCTTCGGCTCGTCGAAAAGAGGATGCGCATCCTATGAGCATGATCGAATTCCAGAACGTGTCGAAGAGCTTCGGCCACGTGCCGGTGCTGAAGCATATCGACCTGAAGATCGACGCGGGCGAGGTCGTCGTCGTGATCGGCCCGTCGGGGTCGGGCAAATCGACGATGTTGCGCTGTATCAACGCGCTCGAGAAAATCACCGGCGGTGAGTTGCTCGTCGACGGCCAGAGCGTGCGCGGCAACGCGACGACGATCCGCAACATCCGGCTCGAAGCCGGCATGGTGTTCCAGCAATTCAACCTGTTTCCGCAAATGACCGCGCTCGAGAACGTGATGTTCGGGCCGACCCAGGTGCGCGGCGCGTCGCGTGCCGACGCACGCGACCAGGCGATGGCGCTGCTCGACAAGGTCGGCCTCGAATCGCGGGCGAATCATTACCCGTCCGAGCTGTCGGGCGGCCAGCAGCAGCGCGTCGCGATCGCGCGTGCGCTCGCGATCCGGCCGCGGCTGATGCTGTTCGACGAGCCGACGTCGGCGCTCGATCCGGAATTGCGCCACGAAGTGCTGAAAGTGATGCAGGATCTTGCTACCGAAGGGATGACGATGATCGTCGTCACGCACGAGATCGGCTTCGCGAAGCGGGTCGGCACGCGCCTGCTGTTCATGGATCAGGGCGGTATCGCCGAGGACGGTCATCCGGTCGACTTGATCGACCGGCCGCCGACGCCGCGCCTGAAGGAGTTCCTGAAACATGTGTCCTGAAAGAAACCGAATCATCTGACATGCCGCTTTCCCTTTCTCCCGTCATCGCCGGTGCGCCGTTCGACATCGGCGTGCGCCTCGGCGAGCTCGCCCGTCCCGTGTTCGATGCGTACATGCAGCAGAGCGGCGCATGGCAGGCCGTGCGCCGCTGGCGCGGCCATCCGTTCGTCGATGCGCTGCGGCAGGCCGCGCTGGCCGCGTACCCCGATCTCGTCGCGGAACTCGACGGGATCGCGGCGGGCATCGGCTGGCCGGCCGAGGACATCTTTTTGTGGAACTGCCGCGGCGAGCTGATCCACAACGCGCCGGACGGCTGCACGACGCTGGCCGCGCGCGATGCGAACGGCACGCGCTGGATCGCGCACAACGAGGACGGCGATCCGTTCCTGCGCGAGCGCTGCCTGCTCGTCGACGTGCAGCCTGCGGGCAAACCGGGCTTCATCAGCTTCTATTACCCCGGCTCGCTGCCGGGGCATACCTTTGCCGCGAACCGCGCGGGCATCGCGCAGGCGATCAACAACCTGCGGATCCGGACGCCCGCGCCGGGCGTGCCGCGGATGATCCTCGCGCGCGCCGTGCTCGATGCGACGTCGCTCGACGCCGCAGCCGACGTGCTGCGCACGCATGCACGCGCGAGCGGCTTCCACCATACGCTCGGCGCGACCGGCGATGCGCGGCTGCTCAGTATCGAAGCGAGCGCCGCGCGCTGCTCGGTGGTCGACGTGGCGCGGCTTGCCGGCCATGCGAACCATCTCGTGCACCCCGGTTGCGACGCGGAAGCGCAGATCGTCACGCAATCGTCGGCCGACCGCCAGCGGCGTGTCGACGCGCTGACACCGGGCATCGACGCGTTCGACGAAGCCGCGCTGCTGCGCGTGCTCGGCGATCGCGCGCCGGAAGGGCTGCCGATCTATCGCGACGACCCGGCCGACCCCGACGACGAGAACACGCTGGCGACCGCGGTGTTCGCGATCGGCGCGGCGGCGATCGATTTCAGCATTCATCAACACGGCACGCAGCGCTTTGCGACGCGCATCGTGCCGTCCGGACGCGCACACGGCGCGTCCTGATCCATGAGGCAACGCATGACGACCGTTTTTCATCGCGCCCCGCGCGCCACCTTGCCCGTCGCCGTCGCAGGCGACGGCATCGAGATCATCGACTCGACCGGCAAACGTTATATCGACGCATGCGGCGGCGCGGCCGTCTCGTGTCTCGGCCACAGCAACCAGCGCGTGATCGATGCGATCAAGCGCCAGGCGCAGCAACTGGCGTACGCGCATACGTCGTTCTTCACGACCGACGTGGCCGAGGAACTGGCCGACCGTCTCGTCGATGCCGCGCCGGCCGGCCTCGAACACGTGTATTTCGTGTCGGGCGGCTCCGAGGCGGTCGAGGCCGCGCTGAAGCTTGCGCGCCAGTATTTCGTCGAGAAGGGCGAGCCGCAGCGCCGCCATTTCATCGCGCGGCGCCAGAGCTATCACGGCAACACGCTCGGCGCGCTCGCGATCGGTGGCAACGCGTGGCGACGCGAGCCGTTCCTGCCGCTGCTGATCGAAGCGCATCACGTGAGCCCGTGTTATGCGTACCGCGACCAGCTGGCGGGGGAAACCGACGAAGCGTATGCGCAGCGTCTGGCGGATGAACTCGAGCAGAAGATCGTCGAGCTCGGCGCGGACAACGTGGCGGCGTTCGTCGCGGAAACGGTGGTGGGCGCAACGGTCGGCGCGGTGCCGCCGGTGCGCACATACCTGAAGAAGATTCGCGCGGTGTGCGACAAGTACGGCGTGCTGCTGATTCTCGACGAGATCATGTCGGGGATGGGGCGCACGGGCTACCTGTACGCGTGCGATGAAGACGGCGTCGCGCCCGACCTGCTGACGATCGCGAAGGGGCTCGGCGCGGGTTACCAGCCGATCGGCGCGACGCTCGTCAGCGACCGCATCTACCGGACGATCGTCGACGGCTCCGGCTTCTTCCAGCACGGTCACACCTACCTCGGGCACGCGACCGCGTGCGCGGCCGCGCTCGAAGTGCAGCGCGTGATCGCCGAAGAGAAGCTGCTCGACAACGTGAAGGCGCGCGGCGAACAGCTGCGCGCATCGCTGCGCGAACACTACGGCGCGCATCCGCATATCGGCGACGTGCGCGGCCGCGGGCTGTTCGTCGGCGTCGAACTCGTGCGCGATCGCGACACCAAGGCGACGTTCGACCCCACATTGAAACTGCACGCGGCGGTCAAGCGCGAAGCGATGCAGCGCGGGTTGATGGTGTATCCGATGGGCGGGACGATCGACGGCGTGAACGGCGACCACATCCTGATCGCGCCGCCGTTCATCTGCACTGCGCAGCAGATCGATACGATCGTCGAGCGGCTGTCCGGCGCGATCGGTGCGGCACTCGCGTCGGCCGGCGCGTGATGGCGTCGATACACTGAACTTCACCGGATCATCGACATGACGAACAGACTGCCCCCTTTCGATCCCGCGTCGGCCACCGACGCACAGAAGGCCGTGCTGGCCGACATTCTCAGCGGCCCGCGCGGCAACCTGAACGGGCCGTTTCTCGGCTGGATCGCGAGCCCCGAGCTGGCGCAGCACGCGCAGAAGCTCGGTGCGTTCTGCCGTTATCGCACGGGTCTGCCGCTGCGGCTGTCGGAACTCGCGATTCTCGTGACGGCCGCGCGCTGGCGCTCGCAGGCCGAGTGGCACATCCACCATCCGATTGCGCTCGACGCGGGTGTGCCGGCTGCGACGGCCGATGCGATCCGGCGCGGCGTCGAACCTGCGTTCGAGTCGGACGATGATGCGCTGATCCATGCATTCGCGAGCGAGCTGTACGACACGCGGCGCGTCAGCGACGCGACGTTCGCGCGCGCGGAGGCGCGCTTCGGCCACGAAACCGTCGTGAATCTCGTTGCGCTGCTCGGCTACTACGCGCTCGTCGCGATGACGCTGAACACGTTTGGCATGCGCGCGGACGGGCAGACCGATCTGCCGTTTCCGGAGTAAGCGCCGTGCATTGATCGTGCCGGAACGGCGAGCGCGATACGTCTGACGATCGCGCCGCCGGCATCAATGCAACCAAATGTATTCATGCGGGATCAACGGCCGATGGCCGCGTATGATGGCTTGTTCACGTCGCAATGATCGGTGAACAAGCATGACGAGTACCCGCAAGACCTTGATGATTGCCGGTGGGCTCCTGGTAGCCGCGGCCGGCTCCGCCTACGTGATGCTGCTGCGCGCGGACCACCGTGCGATCGAGGACTCAGGCATCGGCGATTCCGCCGCGCCGGTTGCCACGGCGCCCGCGAACAACGATCACGCGGTGCAGGGCGCCATCGCGCCGCCGGCACCGGCTGCCGCCGATACGGCGCCGAAACAGGCGGCTGTCCCGCCGCCTTCACCCGCACCGGCGCCTGCGCCGGCTGCACCCGCAACCGCGCGCGTGAGCGCCGCACCTGCATCTGTCCCCGCCGTTCCGGTCGTCAGCGAGAAAGCACCGCCGCCGAAGGTCAACGTCGTGACGGTCGATGCGCAGGATTCGACCCCGCCAGCCGCACAACCCGCACAGTCGACCGCGCCGTCGCAGGTCACGCAACGCGCACCGCGCAAGCGCGATGGCCTCGAACGTCACGCGGCCGCAGCGCCTGCCGCAACGAAATCCGAAACGCCGGAGACCGCCGCGCTCGTCAGGCAATCAGCGAAGCTCGATCCGTCGTTGCCGCCGCCGCCGATGTCGTCGATGTCGGCAAGCAGCGGGTCGACTCGGCAGGGCGGCTCGTCGTCGGGCGCGAATCCGGTTGCTGCCGCGATGACCGAGCAACTGGTTCGGCAGTCGAGCAGTTTCAAGGCGTCGCCCTCGGCGAATGGCGATTCGACTACGACCAAGTAAGCTGCGCGATTCGAGCGTGAATTTTTTTGTGAAGATGATCGGGTATCGGGCATTTGGCTGACGTGTTCATTGCCCGGCAGTCGCGAGTGGTTCGACCTGTTCCGCGGCGGCATACATTCTTGCGGTCTCCAATTCCTTACTTTAACGTAAGGAAATCTGGGTCGGAGGCGCTATGGCATCGGCAACCGTGACATCGAAGGGGCGGGTCACCATACCCGTGGACGTGAGAACCCGCCTGGGTCTTGCGACCGGGGATCGAATCGCATTCATTCTCAACGAAAAAACCGGGCGGTACGAACTCGTTCCTGCCACGGGTTCGATTACCGCTCTCAAAGGCGTCATTCGCAAGCCGGCAAAAACCGTGTCGATCGAGGACATGAATGCCGCGATCGCGGAGCGGGGAGCGTCTGCGCGATGATCTGGCTCGACACGAATGTGCTGGTGAGCTATCTCGTGCAGGATGACCAGGCGTAGACGAAGACAGCGACCCGGCTGGTCGAATCACTGACTGCCGAGCACCCCGGCTATATCACGCAGGTTGCGTTGGTCGAGGTTGT
Source organism: Burkholderia sp. YIM B11467 (assembly GCF_052952715.1). Classification (NCBI taxonomy): domain Bacteria; kingdom Pseudomonadati; phylum Pseudomonadota; class Betaproteobacteria; order Burkholderiales; family Burkholderiaceae; genus Burkholderia; species Burkholderia sp. YIM B11467. The sequence goes on along the minus strand of NZ_JBQVSQ010000002.1, from coordinate 919,939 downwards.
TTGGGTGCTTGCGCGGGCCTACGGTTCGGACCGCGACGAGATCGCGCAGGTGATCGAGGCGCTATTGCGGACCAAGGAATTGGTCGTCGAAGCCGCGGAAACGGTCTGGAAGGCATTGCGCGTGTATTCCGGTTCGTCCGCGGATTTTTCTGATTGTCTGATCGAGCGGACGTGCCATGAGGCGCAATGCCAATACACGATGACGTTTGACGCGAAAGCGGCCAAGGTTGCAGGAATGCGACTCGTCAGTTGAAGGCAGTTCGCTATTCTTCTGCGCCTCGATGCGCCGACCAAGGTTTCGACGATAACGCCGCGCAATTTCCATCGAGGCGTTCGCCCGCAAACGCGCGTGAGACGAATCGAGTGGAATCGGGCAGCGAGCCGTTGACGGTACCGGAGTGGTCGAGTGCCGGATAAAAATGCCACTCGATCCGGTCGCCGGCCCGGCAGGCGTCGGTGGCGAGTGCGATCTGGTCCGGCACGAACACGTCGCGATCCTTGCCGCCCGTGCCGATGAAGATCGGGATATCCGACGTCAGCGCCGGATAGGCGGCTTCACGCTGGATCACCTCGAATGCCGGTTTGGGCGAGCGCTTGAAACTGCTGTCGTACGTGAGCCCATCCGCGACGATCCTGGATTCGAGTGCATGCAAGCAGGCATGCCGGCTCAGTTCGAACGCCGGCATCGCCTTGTCGTTCAGGTAATCGGCAGGAACGAACGCGGGATCGAGCAGCGCCGCGGTACTGATGCGCAGCATGTCGTACGCGAAGGTCGGGACGACCGACTGGTGCGCGTGTGCGCGCTCGGCATCGGCCGCGTGGACGTGAACGGCCGCATAGGGCGTGCCGGTTGCCACCACGCCGGCGATCGCCAGTTCGGGCGCATACGACTTCGCGAAGACGGCCGTTGCAAACGCGGCGCGTGCGCCTTGCGATTGCCCGAACACGACGGCGCGGGACGTCAGGTCGAAGTCGCCGTGCTGCACCGCGCGGATGCTGTCGAGCACGCTGTACGCGAGCGGGCGCGTCAGTCCGTAGGGATGCACGCCGGGCGCACCGAGGCCCTGATAGTCGGTTGCGACGATCGCGTAGCCGCGGGCGAGCCAGTCATTCAGATAACGCGTGTCGCGTTCGCTGCGGCGCGCCAGCGACGGCGCACACACGCCGGCACTGCCGACGGTGCCGTGTGCCCACGCCATCATCGGCCAGCCGCCTTTCGGCGGCGTTCCTTTCGGCAGAAACAGGGCGCCGGACACGACGATCGGCGTGCGGCCGTCGACGCCGTCGGTCGATGTGTAGAGGATCCGGATGTTCTTGCCGGCTTCGGTGAGGCTCTGCTCAGGCGTCAGCGGCTCGGCGCGCAGCAATTGTCCGGGCGTTGCCGGAACGGTGTCGGTCCACGCATAGAAGGTCGGAACGCCGGCGTCCCGCCCGACAGGGAGCGGTTCGGCGGCAAGTGCCCACGTGCCGACAGCGGCGCCGAGGGCCAGCATGACGAACGATCTGAGTGGCGTGCCGAGCATCATCGGTGTTCTCTGGTTGACGGGCGGGTTCGACGAAGCCTACGCCCGATCGGGTTGGCCGTGCAACGGCGTGTTGACGACGGGCCGCCGCGCGAGCGATGCAGCACGGCGGCCATCGATCGTTCAGGCGACGGGCAGATAACGTTCCACCAGCCTGGCCCAGAACGCGGAACCGACGACCAGGTTTTCGTCGTTGAAGTCGTAGGTCGCGCTATGCAGCGTGTTCCCGCCGTCGGTCGGGCCGTTGCCGATCCGCAGGAATGTACCGGGGCAGGCCTGCAACATGTAGGCAAAGTCCTCGCTGCCCATCAACGGCGCCATCTGTTCCGTCACGCGGGCCTCGCCAACCAGCTCTCTTGCGACTTCGATCGCAAGCTCGGTTTCGGCATCGGCGTTCGTCACGACCGGGTAGCCTTCCACATAATCGACGACGGCTCGGAGGCCGTAACTGTCGGCCTGCGCATGCACGAGCGCGGTGATTCTTTCCTTCAGCATCCTGCGGACATCCGCATCGAACGACCGGACGCTGAGGCTCAACTCGACTTCGCCCGGAATCACGTTCGGCGCCGATCCGCCGGCGATCTTGCCGATCGTCACGACCGCGGACTGCGTCGGATCGACGTTGCGCGACACGATGGTCTGCAAGGCCATCACGATACTGCCGGCCGCGACGATCGGGTCGTTGGCCAGGTGCGGGCGGGCGGCGTGCCCGCCTTTGCCGATGACCTTCACGAAGACCCGGTCGCCCGCGGCCATGAAATGCCCCTTGCGGAACATGAACGTGCCTGCCGGCGCGCCGGGATGGTTGTGCATGGCGAACACCGCGTCGCACGGAAACCGCGTGAAGAGCCCTTGCTCGACCATGCGCTTGGCCCCGCTGTCGAAGCCGCGTTCCTCGGCCGGCTGGAAGATCAGATGCACGGTGCCGTCGAATCGCCCGCGTTGTGCGAGGTGTCGCGCCGCGCCGAGCAACATCGCGGTATGGCCGTCATGGCCGCACGCATGCATCCGTCCCGGGTGGAGGCTCTTGTGACCGAACGTATTGCGTTCGTCGATCGGCAGCGCATCCATGTCGGCGCGGATCCCGATACGACGTTCGCTCGAACCCAATCGCAGCGTACCGACCACGCCGGTGCTGGCAATGCCCGTCGCGACCGTGTAGCCATATTCCTGCAGGCGGCTTGCGACGATTTCCGCGGTCTGCACCTCCTCGAATGCCAGTTCGGGGCAGCAATGCAGCGTATAGCGGAGCTTGCGCATGTCGTCGGCAAGCGGCTGCAGGTCGGAGAGGGAACTGAGGTCGGGTAATAGCATGTGCGGTCCAGGAAAAATGCGGCTGACTAGAAGGGGCCCCAATGCATCGCGACGCCGGTCGCAATGGCGGCGATGCAGATGGCGAACCACGCAACCAGCAACGGCATGACGAAACGCACCCACTTGAAGTAGGGGATGCCGGACGTTGCGAGGACAGCCATCAGGACACCGGAAGTCGGGTTGAAGCAGTTGATGAAGCCTTCGCCGAGCAGCACGGCCTGCACCGTGACCTGTCGGGTCAGGTGCAGCGTGTCGCCAAGCGGCGCGAAGATCGGCACGAGCACCGCCGATTCGCCGGACCCGGACGAGATGCCGACATGGATCAGCGCGGCGCTCAGGAACATGCAGATCGCGGCCAGTGTGGAGTCCAGCGGTGCGAGCATGCCGGCGAGCGTGTTGACGATCGGGTCCATGATTCTGCCGTCGCCGAGCACGATCGAGATGGCCCGTGCCATGCCGACCACGAGCGCGCCCTTGACGAGCCCGCCGCAGCCGTGGAGGAACGTGTCCGCGATCGTACCCGGGCGCATGCCGCTCACGATCCCGGCGGCGATCGCCATGACGAGAAACATCGCGATCATTTCGATCTCGGCCCAGCTGCGCGTCGACGAACCGTAGACGAAAACCGCCAGGCAGACGAGCACGATGCCGACGACGGCGAGTTGCCGTGCGTCGAACCGTTGCGCGGACGACGGCGACCGAGCGCCGGCCGCACGGGCCGTCGAGTCGGGAACCGTTGCGTCATTGATTCGACCGGCACGGATTCGTGCGGCGAGGAAAATAACGGTGGCCGCCAGAAACGCGACATAGATGCATACCCGGAACGTCATGCCGGAAAACATCGGCAGGCCGGCCAGGCGTTGCGACAGTCCGGTCGTTACAGGATTGAGGATGCCCGTGTTGAAGCCGGCATACGTGCCCAGATAGATCATGCCGGCACCGATTTCTTTCGGCAGTTGCATCGACTCCGCGAGCAGCAGTCCGAGCGGGACGAACGCGACGACCGAATTCGTCACCACGCCGAGTGTGCCGAGCAGCGAAAAAATGCAGCAGATGACGACAGCGGCAACGTACGATCCCGTGCGCTCGCCCGGTGCGACCAGCGCAAGTGCGCTGCGGACGGCACCCGTCGATTCGAGTACGGCCAGTGCGCCGCCGGTGAACAGGATGAGAAAGATGATGGGCGCGGAAGTGGTCATTCCCTTGGCCAGCGCGACGAACATTTGGCCCGGCATCACGCCGTGGCGGGCAACCGGTGTCAGGCTGTTCGGAATGACGAAGCTGACGCCGTTGCTGACCGTTCGCGCAAATTCGCCGGACGGCACGATCCAGGTCGCGATGGCGGCCGCCACCAGCATGACGAACAGCAGCACATAGGGGCTGATGGGCTCCTTGCCACCGCGCGCGCGGGCGGGCTGGCGCGGTTGCCCCGTGCCGTCGACTGACCGGCTGACGTCGTTCATGTTGCTCCTCCGTAGATGGGCTCGGGTGGTCAGCCACCCTGTTTTCGGTCCGGCGCGGGCTGTCTGCTTGTCCGGGCCGGCTCCGGGGCGGAGTATCGGCGAAATCCCGTCTGGAAAGTTGCCTCCGTCGCTGCAAGAATGTTGCATTGAAGGCAACACTGGAGCACCCATTGGATACGGTCGAACGGAGTCTTTCGGAGCGCACGCTGCAATACCTGGTCGCGATCGCAACGTACGGCGGAATGCGCCAGGCGGCGGTCGGTCTGGATGTGAACGTGTCGACGATCAGCCGGCAGGTTGCCGTTGCCGAGCGCGAGCTCAGGTTGTCGCTGGTCACCCGTCGCGGGCGAAAAATGGAGTTGACGGAAGCGGGGCAGATGGCGGTCGATTATTTTCGCGACTGCGAACGCAACGCCCGCCGGTTTCGTGCGCAGCTCGACGAATATCGTGGCCTCAAGCGCGGGCAGGTCACGATCGCCGCCGGCGAAGGGGCGGTAGCGAGCCTGGTCTCGATGGTCCTCAAGCCCTTCCTGGAAAAATATCCGGGTATCACCGTGGAGTTGCGCACCGGCTCGCTTCCGCAGCTGTTGTCGATGACCCGCGAGGATCAGGTCGATATCTGCGTATCGATCGGCGCGACGACGGATCCGACCTTGAACGCGCGCCTGTTCCAGAGCGAGCCCATCTGCGCGATCTTTTCGGTCGATCATCCGATGGCGTCGCGCAAATCCGTGAAGATGGAAGCGCTCGCCAACGAGCGCGTGGTCTTCATGCCCGCCGAGTTCGGGCTGCAGGCCCATGTCGATGCGATCCTTGCCGATATCGGGCGCATCGTCGTGCCTGCATTCCGCTGCGACCGGTTTTCGACGGCAGTCGCGATTGCGGCGCAGAATCTCGCCGTCGCGTTCATGACGCGCGGGGCAGCGCAGGAAAGGATCGCGGCCGGGCAGGTCGTCGCGGTGCCGCTCGATCATCCGATCGCACGCTCGTTCGATCGTTATGTGGTCACGCGTGCGGGGCGGCGGCTCGGTCCGGCCGCGAATTATCTGCGGCGGGAAATCGTCAGGTTGATGTCGACCGTGTAGCGACGAAGGGGGCTTTGACCAGCGTTCCGCCACCACTCGACGCAGATGCAAAAAAAGGACCCCGCACGCCGACCAAGGCATGCGGGGCCAAGAGAGACAAACTGTTGCGCGTTAAGCGGCGACCGCTTCTTCGGCCTGCGGCTGAGCGGCTGCAACCGGCGTCACGTCCTGCCGGATCAGGTGGTCGAACGCGCCGAGCGATGCCTTCGCGCCTTCGCCGACCGCGATCACGATCTGCTTGAACGGCACCGTCGTCACGTCGCCGGCCGCGAACACGCCCGGCACCGACGTCGCGCCGCGTGCATCGACGACGATCTCGCCGTGCTTCGACAGTTCGATCGTGCCTTTCAGCCATTCGGTGTTCGGCACGAGGCCGATCTGCACGAACACGCCTTCGAGATCGATGCGCTGCGCTTCACCCGAACGCAGATCCTTGTAGACGAGCCCGTTGAGCTTGCTGCCGTCGCCGGTCAGCTCGATCGTTTGCGCCTGCGTGACGATCGTCACGTTCGGCAGGCTGCGCAGCTTGCGCTGCAGCACTTCGTCCGCGCGCAGTTGCGCGCCGTATTCGATCAGCGTGACTGCCTTCACGATGCCGGCGAGGTCGATCGCGGCTTCGACGCCCGAGTTGCCGCCGCCGACCACCGCGACGCGCTTGCCCTTGAACAGCGGGCCGTCGCAGTGCGGGCAGTACGCGACACCGCGATTGCGGTATTCGCGCTCGCCCGGCACGTTGATTTCGCGCCAGCGCGCGCCGGTCGCGAGGATGATCGTCTTTGCCTTCAGCACCGCGCCGTTCGCGAGGCGGATCTGGTGCACGTCGCCCGGGATCAGCGCGTCGGCGCGCTGCACGTCCATGATGTCGACGTCGTATTGCTTCACGTGCTGTTCGAGCGCCGTCGCGAACTTCGGCCCTTCGGTTTCCTGCACCGACACGAAGTTCTCGATCGCCATCGTGTCGAGCACCTGGCCGCCGAAACGCTCGGCGACGACGCCCGTCGCGATGCCCTTGCGTGCCGAGTAGATCGCCGCGGCCGCGCCTGCCGGGCCGCCGCCGACGATCAGCGTGTCGAACACCGGCTTGCTTTCGAGCGACTTCGCGGCACGGGCGCTCGCACCCGTATCGAGCTTCGCGAGGATTTCCTTCACGCTGCTGCGGCCCTGGCCGAACGATGCGCCGTTCAGGAACATCGTCGGCACGGCCATGATCTGGCGCGACTCGACTTCATTCTGGAACAGCGCGCCGTCGATCGCGACGTGACGGATGCGCGGGTTGATCAGCGACATCACGTTCAGCGCCTGCACGACTTCCGGGCAGTTCTGGCACGACAGCGAGAAATACGTTTCGAACGCGTAGTCGCCGTCGAGCGCGCGGATCTGTTCGATCACGTCGTCGTCGAGCTTGATCGGATGGCCGCCCGTCTGCAGCAGCGCGAGCACGAGCGACGTGAATTCATGGCCCATCGGGATGCCGGCGAAGCGGATGCCGGCCGGCTTGCCGGGCTCGCCGATCGAGAACGACGGCTTGCGCTCGGCGTCGTCGCGGCGTTCGGTTACGGTCACGCGATCCGTCAGCGACGCAATCTCGTTCAGCAGCGCCAGCAGTTCCTGCGATTTCGCGCTGTCGTCGAGCGAGGCGACGAGTTCGATCGGGCGCGTGATTTTTTCGAGGTACGCTTTCAGTTGATTCTTGAGATTGGCGTCGAGCATGGCGTTTCGGATTCCGTATTAATGATTATGGTCGGGCACGTCGTGCCGGAGGAGGGCGCGGGCCGCGCGATGCGGCGGCCCGTATACGTGTGTCTCGCGCGCCTCGTGCGAGGCGCGCGGAGCGATCGTCAGATCTTGCCGATCAGGTCGAGCGACGGGGTCAGCGTTTCCGCGCCCGGCGTCCACTTGGCCGGGCACACTTCACCCGGGTGCGCCGCGATGTATTGCGCAGCCTGCACCTTGCGCAGCAGTTCGCCCGCGTCACGGCCGATGCCGTTGTCGTGGATTTCGCACAGCTTGATCTCGCCTTCCGGGTTGATCACGAACGTGCCGCGCAGCGCCATCCCTTCTTCCTCGATCAGCACGTCGAAGTTGCGCGACAGCGTGAGCGTCGGGTCGCCGATCATCGGGTACTTGATCTTGCCGATCGTGTCCGACGTGTCGTGCCATGCCTTGTGCGTGAAGTGCGTGTCGGTCGACACGCCGTAGATTTCGACACCCAGCTTCTGGAATTCCGCGTAACGGTCGGCGAGGTCGCCCAGCTCGGTCGGGCAGACGAACGTGAAGTCGGCCGGGTAGAACACGACGACGGACCACTTGCCCTTGAAGTTCTCTTCCGACACGGGCACGAAATCGCCGTTGTGGTATGCGGTTGCCTTGAACGGCTTGATTTGGGTGTTGATGATCGGCATCTGGTGAATTCCTTTGCTTCAGTGGTGAGTGGAGTGTTGCCAGTATCCGGGTTCACCCTGATCTTGTGAAATTGCTTGTTTCAATCCGGGGCATCGGGAATTTCTATCTGCTTCCGGCCCTTGATTGGGCGGGGCGGACGACGTTTGAGATGTTGCGCGTATGCGGGCCGGGAGGCGATTCGATGGGAATGTGAGGGGGAGAGGGGGCGTCGCGTGAATCGACGCCTTCAATCCGGATGCAGGGTAGCGCTACGAGCGATTCGGTTGCGTCGTGTCAGAGGACCCAGCCGATTTTTCGGCGAGGCACACGCCGTACCTTTTGCAGATGCGGGGAGATTGCGTCGAGTTGACGCATTTGCAATGCTGCCGCGCAGATCGACTCAGACCTGATAGGGCACGCGAACGCCGGGTTCGGTGGCGGGGAAGTCCTTCGTGTTGCGCGACACAAGCAGCAGCCCGTTCACTTGCGCCGATGCCCAGACGATCGCGTCGGGCAGGCGGATGCGGCGCTCCTGGCGAATGGTCACGGCGCGATTCGCGACCGTGCTGTCGAGCGCGATGACATCGAACGACGAGAGCCATGCGCGAGTCGTGGCTTCGTTATGTGCGGACGTGCCGACCAGGACCTCCATCCACGAGATGATGCTGATCGCACGATAGTGGTAGCGGGCCAGTTCGACGCGGGCGGATTCCACGCCGCCCAGATAGTCGATCAGGATGTTGGTGTCGAACAGAGCTTTTACCATTCCGAGCGCATTTCCTCCTGATACGCGAGCCCGTCGACCGTGCGATCTTTCCAGAGACCGAATGCGTCGTCGGCGAGCGGACGTTTGTGCAGGGCAATGTAGGCATCAATCGCGTCGCGAATGATCGCGGCGCGGGGACGATGTTCAGTCTCGACGATAGCGGCCAACTCGTCGAGCTGGCCGTCCGACAGATCCACCAGAATCCGGCTCATGACAGCCTCCGATATATGATATGCATATCATATATACTTGAGTCGGCGCATGCAAGACTCAGGCGGGTGCGGTGGGTGCTGCGTCCGCGTCAACCGATGTTCGGCAACGCGAGAAGGTGCGTCGCTCAAATCCCCGCCATCTTCCTCAACCACTCAGCCAGCCGCCGTGCCCCATCCGGCATGTCCGCGTCCTCGCGCGTGCACAGGTAGTAATCGCGCCCGTCGTCCAGCGCGTGATCGAACAGCTTCACGAGCTCGCCGTTCGCCAGTTCGCGTTCGACCAGCGGCGCACGCAGCAGCGCGGCGCCGAGATCCGCGCGCGCGGCGCTCAGCGTGAGCTGGCCGTCCTCGAACATCGGCCCCACCGCATGCGACACATGCCGCACGCCGGCGCCCTGCAGCCAGTTGACCCACGTGCTGCGATCCTCGTCGTGCACGAGCGGCGCGCGCGCGAGATCGGCCGGTGTGCGGAACGGCCCGTGGCGCTTCAGGAACGACGGGCTGCACATCGGCACCATCGCGCCCGGCAGTAGCCGCTCGCAGCGGTAGCCGGGCCAGTCGCCGGTGCCGAAGCGGATCGACAGGTCCGACGCATCGCTTCGGTAGTTGCGGTGATGCGCATACAGCACGGTCACGTCGACGTCCGTGTTGTCGGCCAGGAACGCGTGCAGCCGCGGAATGAACCAGCCGATGCCGAGCAGCGGAATCAGGCTGACGGTGATCTGTCGCAGCGACGAGCGGTCGCGCACGAAGCGCGTCGCGCTGCGCAGCACCGAGAACGCGGCGCTGATCGAGCGGTAGTAGTCGCGTCCTTCGTCGGTAAGCGCGAGCAGCCGGCCCTCGCGCACCGTCAGCGGCGTCTGGATGAACGCTTCGAGCAGTTGCAGCTGATGGCTGACCGCCGACGGCGTGATGTCGAGCTCGCCCGCCGCCGCGGTGACCGACCCGAGACGCGCGAATGCTTCGAACGCACGCACCGCGCGCAGCGGCGGATCGTGCGGCAATTGTTCGATATTTTTCATGTATCGAATTTTATCGAAAAGTCAGGATGAGCGGCAATCTGAAAATGTCTTGTGTTTACAGGTGCTTGGTTTAATCTGCAGGGAACGGCATAAGCATCCAACAATTGGGTATTTGGGGTTTGGGTGCTGAATATTTAATATTTTTCATGTTTTGATCCGAATCGCCGATCCCCACACATGAAAATCCCGTTCCTTCCCGTCAGCCTCGTTTTCTCGGCGGCCGCCCTGGCCGCATCCGTTCCCGCGTTCGCGCAGTCCGCGCCGCAGACGATCGCGATCGGTCTCGCCGCGCCGCTCACCGGCCCGTCCGCGCGTATCGGCAAGGACTTGCAGAATGGCGCGCAACTCGCGATCGACGACGCGAACGCGAAGCATCCGACCATCGGCGGCAAGCCGGTCGTCTACAAGCTCGTCGCGGCCGACGATCAGTCCGACCCGCGCACGGCCGTCGCGGTCGCGCAGCAGCTCGTCGACCAGCACGTGATCGGCGTCGTCGGTCACTGGAATACGGGCTGCAGCGTGCCGGCGTCGCGCGTCTATCGCGATGCGGGCATCCCGCAGATCGCGCCGGCGTCCACCGGCCATCAATACACGCAGCAGGGTTATGCGACGGCCTTCCGCATCATGGGTCACGACGATGCGGGCGGTAACTTCACGGGCGCGTATGCGGTGAAGACGCTGAAGGCGAAGCGCATTGCTGTGATCGACGATCGCACGTCGTTCGGCGCGGGGCTGGCCGACCAGTTCATCAAGGGCGTGCAGGCGAACGGCGGCGCGATCGTCGATCGCCAGTACGTGAACGACAAGACGACCGACTTCAGCGGCGTGCTGACCGCAATCAAGGGCAAGCGCGCCGATCTCGTGTTCTTCGGCGGCCTCGATGCGCAGGCCGCGCCGATCGCGCGCCGGATGCGTCAGCTCGGCGTGAACGCGCCGCTGCTCGGTGCGGGCGGCTTCGTGAGCCAGACCTTCCTGTCGCTCGCGGGCAAGGACGGCGACGGCGTGACGGCGCTCGAACCGGGCCTGCCGCTCGACCGGATGCCGGGCGGCAAGACGTTCGACACGCAGTACCAGGCACGCTATCGTGCACCGATCGAACTGCATGCGCCGTTCGCGTACGACGCGGCCGCCACGCTGATCGCGGCCGCGCAGAAGGCCGGTACGACGCAGCCGGCGAAGCTGGTCGCGGCGGTCCGCGCGATCGATCGGCCCGGCGTGACGGGGCGGATCGCGTTCGATGGCGAAGGCAACCTGAAGGACCCGGCGTTCACGATCTATCAGGTGCGCGGCGGCAAGTGGACCGTCGTCGACGTGCTCGGCGGCTCGCGCACCGTGGCCAAGTAAATCAACGACAAAGACGATCCCCATGACCGAACCGACCCAGACATCCGCCGCCGCCCCCGAGGACACGCGCCTCGGGATCCTCGCGCGGCGCCGCATCGAAGCGGAAATCATCAAGCCGATCTACGAGATCATGAAGCGCGAGTTCGGCGCCGAGCGCGCGCAGGCCGTGATCGCGGAAGCCGTGCGCGGCGCGGCCGTCGACGCGGGCCGCACGTTCGCCGCGCAGGAGCCGGACGGCACGAGCGTGAAGTCGTTCATCGCGCTGCAGGTGCTGTGGGAGAAGGACGATGCGCTTGACGTCGAGGTGCGGCGCGTGGACGACGCGCACTACGACTACGACGTGCATCGCTGCAGCTACGCGGAGATGTATCACGCGATGGGGCTCGGCGAGATCGGGCACCTGCTGAGCTGCGCGCGCGACAGCCATTTCATCCAGGGTTATGCGCCGGACATCACACTCACGCGCACGAGCACGATCATGCAGGGCGGCAAGCGCTGCGATTTCCGTTACGCACGGCAACCCGCGTCGGAGCAGGGCGATGCGTGACGGCAACGTGAGCGCGCCGCGCGTCGACGGCGACCGCCTGTGGGCATCGCTCGAGCGGATGGCGCAGATCGGCGCGACGCCGAAAGGCGGCGTCTGCCGTCTCGCGCTGACCGATCTCGATCGCGCGTCGCGCGACCTGTTCGTGCAGTGGGCGCAGGAGGCCGGCTGCACGGTGCGCGTGGACCGGATGGGCAACGTGTTCGCGCGCCGCGCGGGCCGCAACCCCGACGCCGCGCCGGTGATGACGGGCTCGCACGCCGATTCGCAGCCGACGGGCGGCCGCTACGACGGCATCTACGGCGTGCTCGGCGGGCTTGAAGTCGTGCGCGCGCTGAACGACGTGGGCATCGAGACTGAGCGCCCGGTCGACGTCGTGATCTGGACCAACGAGGAAGGTTCGCGCTTTGCGCCGGCGATGATTTCGGCCGGTGTGTTCGCGGGTGTCTATACGCTCGAATTCGGGCTGTCGCGCTCGGACACCGCAGGCAAGACGATCGGCGAGGAACTGGCGCGGATCGGCTACGCGGGCGCCGAGCCCGTCGGCGGTTATCCGGTGCACGCGGCGTACGAACTGCATATCGAACAGGGCGCGATTCTCGAACGGGCCGGCAAGACGATCGGCGTCGTGACGGCCGGGCAGGGGCAGCGCTGGTACGAGGTGACGCTCACCGGTGTCGATGCGCATGCGGGCACGACGCCGATGGAGTTTCGTCGCGATGCGCTGGTCGGCGCCGCGCGGATGATTTCGTTCGTCGAAGTGCTCGGCCGCCGTTACGCGCCGTATGCGCGCGCAACGGTCGGCATGATCGAGGCGCGGCCGAATTCGCGCAACACGGTGCCGGGCGGCTGCTTCTTCACGGTCGAATTCCGTCACCCCGACGATGCGGTGCTCGACGAACTGGACGCGGTGCTGCGTGCGGAACTCGCCCGCGTGGCCGACGAAACCGGTCTTGGCGCGCAGATCGAGCAGATCTTCACGTATCCGCCGATACCGTTCGCGCCGCGTTGCATCGACACGGTGCGTGACGCGGCCGAGGCGCTCGGGCTGTCGCACATGGATATCGTGTCCGGCGCCGGCCATGACGCGTGTTATGTCGCGCGCGTCGCGCCGACCGGGATGATCTTCGTGCCGTGCGTCGACGGGCTGAGCCACAACGAGGCCGAAGCGATTACGCCCGAATGGGCGGCGGCGGGCGCAGATGTGCTGTTGCGTGCGGTGCTGCGGAGCGCGCAGGAAGCCTGAGCGTGAGGCGTGCGGTCCGGCACATGGTGGTACGCCGGGCCGCGCCGATTCTCTCCCGATGATGCCGACGCGCGGTCCGCTTCAGACAGGCGGCGTGTGCCGATCGATGTACCGCCGCATCACATGGAACGCGGTATCGGTGCGCCCCGGCATCGTCACCGGCGCACCATCGGACACAAAGCCGAGCTTTTCATAGAACCGGTATGCCGATTCGCGTGCCGTGCACCACACGAGCGCGGCCCCGCGTTCTTCCGCGTGTCGCACGCACACCTGCACCAGCACCCGTCCGAAACCCATGCCGCGAACGGCAGGGTCGACGGCCATTCCGCGAAGCCGCCACGCCGGCCGCGCACGGTCGTCGTCGCGCGGCTCCTCGCAGAGCGACGCGACCGCCACGATGCCAGACCGATCGTCGCGCACCCCGACGTGCAGCGTTGTCGAAGCATGGTCGCCCGCCAGTTCGCACGCGTTCAGATCGCCGTTCAGCAGGATCGCTGCCCGGAGCGGGTGGGTCTGCACGGCTTCGATCGATGCGATGGTGAACAGCGTGTCGCCTGGCGTCATCAACGTTCCTTGTGTGATCCGACTGCGCGTTACTGAGCGGCCTTGCGCCGCGCCATATACGCGAGATACGCGACGATCTGATCGAGTTCCCGGTCGCTCAACTGATCGGGCGGAAACGCCGGCATGCTCCGGCCCGGCCAGTCGCGCACCGACGCCGGGTTGCGGATATAGCGGCGCAGCGCGGCGGGCTGGAAGTAGTCGACCGGATTCATCGGCGTGTTCAGGTCGGGGCCGGCATGGCTGCTGCCCGCGCCGTCGAGACGGTGGCACGCGAGGCATTGCGTGACGAACAGGTGCTGGCCGGCGCGTGCCGGATCGTTTTCGGGCAATGCGGAATCGACGGCGAGCGACGGCCACCGAGTAACCGGCGACGATTCGATCGTGATGCGCACGATCTGGTACGGCCACTGCTCGCCGCGTACAGACGACGCATCCGGCCCGAGCCAGACGAGATAGAACGGCCCGGCGCTGACCTGCTTGCCGGGCAGTTTCGGCCACGGATGGGCCGGATCCTCGATCGCGAGCCACGCAACGGCGCCGGCCGGCGCGCGGTGGCGCACGAGATCCATCGGCAACTGCGCGGCGAAGCCGTCGGCCGCGCGCGTTTCGAGCACGCCGTCGGCCGGCAGCGGCGTGTCGCCGAGCAGCGCGGCGAACGGCACGGCGCGGAACGTCATCGGGCGGCCGTAGGCGATGTCGCGCGGCACGCGGATGTCCGTCGCATCGGGGCGCGCGAGCAGCGTCTGGCGGGTGAGGGCGCGGGCCGTGCCGTCGGTTTCGAGTTCGAGCGCGGACTGCGCCGACGCGCGTTGTCCGATCAGGCAAACCGTCAGCAGCACAAGCGAAAACCACTGGCGCTTCAGCATTCGTTCTCCGGAAAAGGGCGTTCCGGCGGCGGCAGGAGGCGGAAACCGCGGCCGATGGAAGGAATCGGGCGACAGTCTATCCGGTACGCGCGGCGCTGGCGACTGCGGCGCGGAAAGGGGCGTGCGGGCAGGCAACGCGGGCCGACCGCGTTCGCGGCATTATCGATGCCGGATTGCCGTCAATGACTCGAACACGGCGCTTCGCTCTTCGGCAACGGCGTTTGCTGGCCCGGGTCGAAATCGGCTTCGCGCGTGCCCGACGGCGTCAGCGACACGAAATGCATCGTCGCGCCGCGCGCCGGGAAACCGGCGACGCCCGTCGTGCCCCACGGAATCGGCGAACGCTGCACGCCGCTCACCGAAATGTCCGCCGGCGCAAGCGCCAGTGTCAGCAGCCGTCCGTCGCGGGTCGGCACATACGCATGCGTGCCGGAAATGCCGATGCCGGATTCGCGCACCGACGCCGGCAGGCAGCCGAGTGTTGCCGTGCGGCGCCCGTCCGGGTCGATCAGCATCGCGACGCCGCGATCGTCCGCCGCCGTCGTGACGACGATGAAGCGGTCGATTGCCGCCACGTAGGCCGACGCGTACACGTAGTACCGGATGGCCTCGTTCAACGGCCCCAGCGTGTCCAGCTTCGCCGTGACCGGATCGAACAGCGCGTATTCGAGCGTCGCGTCCGTGCTGCCTTCGATGAATTTTTGCCAGACGAGCAGCGCGTTGCGCGGCGATCCCGCGATCACCGGCCACCACTCGCGGCGGTGCGGCGCGACCGCGACGTGGTTCAGCACGCGCCCGGCCGCGTCGTAGGTTTTCAGGTAGACGCCGTTGCCGGTACCGAGGTTGTCGACGCCGCCGCCATCGACCCAGTCGGCGGAATAGAACACGACGAAGCGTTCGCCGACCGTGGCGACATGCCCCGAGTGACCGCCCGACTCGACGTCGTTCGGGTAGGGCTTGATCGGCTTCAGGTCGCGGCGGTAGACGCCGTAGCGCTGGCTGACTTCCTGCGGCGCGTTCCAGCCGTCCTCGAACGTGACGAAGATGTCGCCGCGCGCGTTCTGCGCGATCGACACGGGTTCCTGCGCCTCGGGGCGGCTGATGAACGTATGGACGTGCAGCAGGTGCGGCTTGCCGGGCAGCCATTCGCCGACGTACACGTCATGCGGCCAGTTGCCGTTGCGCATCGCGCCGCGTGGCACGATGCCCGAGCTGCTGAAGAACACCCAGCGGTTGCCGTTGCCCGCGTCGGCCACGCCGATGCCGTGCATGAAACGCCGCGGGTCGCCGGTCTCCTGCGGCGGCGGGGAACTCTGCACGGCGACCGTATGCACGGCCGGCGAGCCGGCGAAGGCCGGCGGCGCTGCCGCGACGACGCAGCACGCGCCGCACAGCGCAGCCGCGACGCGCCGCGCGACCGCCTGCGCCGCGCGCGTGCGCCGTATCATTCGACCGTCACCGATTTCGCGAGGTTGCGCGGCTTGTCGACGTCGGCGCCGCGCGCGCAGCCGACGTGATACGCGAGCAGTTGCAGCGGAATCACGTTGACGATCGGCGACAGCAGGTCGCCCGATTCGCGCACGCGGATCAGGTGCGTGTCGCGGTCGGCGTCGATTTCGAGCTGATTACCGGCCAGTACGTAGAGCCGCCCGCCGCGCGCACGCACCTCGGCCATGTTGGACTTCAGCTTCTGGAACAGGCGGTCGTCCGGCGCGATCGTGACGACCGGCATCGCGCTGGTGACGAGCGCGAGCGGGCCGTGCTTCAGCTCGCCGGCCGCATAACCTTCCGCGTGGATGTACGACACCTCCTTGAGCTTCAGCGCGCCTTCCATCGCGATCGGGAAATGGATGCCGCGCCCGAGGAACAGCGCGTTCTCGGTGCGCGCGAACTTCGCGGCCCAGCCCATGATCTGCGTTTCCAGCGCGAGCGCATGGCTGATGCGGCCGGACAGCGCGCGCAACTGCTTCAGGTGCATCGCGACCTGTGCCGCGTCGAGCCGGCCGCGCAGCTGCGCGAGCGTCAGCGTCAGCACGAACAGCGCGACGAGCTGTGTCGTGAATGCCTTGGTCGACGCGACGCCGAGCTCGATGCCGGCCCGCGTGAGGAACCGGAGCGGCGCGTTGCGCGCGATCGTGCTGGTCGCCACGTTGCAGATCGCCATCGACAGTTCCTGGCCCATCTCGCGCGCGCGCTCGATCGCGCCGATCGTGTCGGCCGTTTCGCCCGACTGCGAGATGCCGACCACGAGCGTGCGCGGATCGGCCACGGTATCGCGGTAGCGGAATTCGCTGGCGACCTCGACCTGCGCCGGCACGCCCGCGATGCTCTCGAGCCAGTACTTCGCGGTCAGGCCCGCGTAGTAGCTGGTGCCGCAGCCGAGCAGCAGCACGCTCCGCACTCGCGACAGCAGCGCGCGCGTGCTGTCGGTCGCATCGAACAGCGCCGGCGAGATCGTGTCGATGCCGTCGAGCGTGCTGTCGATCGCCTTCGGCTGCTCGAAGATCTCCTTCTGCATGAAGTGCTGGTAAGGGCCGAGCGCAACGTCGCCGTCGCGCGCCTTCACCTGGCACAACGGGCGCTGCGCTTCCTGCCCGCCCGCGTCGACCACGGCGATGCGTTCCGGCGTGATCAGCGCGACGTCGCCGTCTTCCAGGTAGATGAAACGGTCGGTCAGGTCGCCGAGCGCCGCGCAGTCCGACGCCAGGTAATTCTGCTCAGCGCCGATGCCGATCACGAGCGGCGAGCCGGCGCGCGCGGCGACGAGACGCTGCGGCTCGCGCGCGCTCAGCACCGCGATCGCGTATGCGCCGTGCAGCCGCTTGACGGCGTGCACGACCGCGTCGAACAGGTCGTCGCGATAGACGCTGTGGATCAGGTGTGCGATCACCTCGGTGTCGGTTTCGCCGCGAAACGCGTAGCCGCGCTGCCGCAGCTCGGTGCGCAGCGCGTCGTGGTTCTCGATGATCCCGTTGTGCACGACCGCGATCGTGTCGCCCGACATGATCGGGTGCGCGTTCATCTCCGACGGCGCGCCGTGCGTCGCCCAGCGCGTATGCGCGATGCAGGTCTGCGCTTCGAGACCGAGCGTCATCACGCGATCCTGCAGGTCCGTCACGCGCCGCAGCGTGCGTTCGCTGCGCAGGCGTCCGGCGTCCTGCACGGCGATGCCGCATGAATCGTAGCCGCGATACTCGAGCCGGCTTAGTGCATTGACCAGTTGCGGCACCTGATTTTTCAGGCCGCTTGCTCCGACGATTCCGCACATGATTCACCTCGTCCACAAGAAGTTGCCGGCCTGCCGGCGAAACACGGCAGCGCGGCGTCAGGAGCTACGCCGCGCCGCACGAATGCGGTCTCGTGCTCGGCGGCGCGTCTCCGCTGTTCTACTCGCGGGGCGGCGGCCCCGCGTGGGCTACCCATTCGATGCCCGAGATCGAGCCGTTCGCATCGTGCGACGCGACCAGAATGCGCGTCGTGCGCCGTACGCCGCGCCGGCGGGCGCCGGCCAGCGCGGTCGCGGGCACCGAGCGCACCTTCGCGCTGGCCGAGCGTCGCAGCATCTTCGATACGCGCAGCCGGTACGCGAGCGGATGCACGACGCGCCCCGCGATCAGCCACGTGACGATCGTGCCGCCGATGATCGCGATACACGTCGCGTAGAACACCATCTGCTCGATCGGCATCTCCGCCTGGTTGAACGGCAGCAGGTAGCGGTACGTGTAGATGCAGATCGATGCCCACACGGCGCCCACCAGCGCGGGCCGCACGAGGCGGAACCAGACGACGAGCCCGAGCCCGACGATGCGACCGCGCTCGGCGATCATTTCGCGCGGCGCGCGCAGGGAAAGGTCAATAATCGGCGCGTTCTTCATGTTGAATGCCTCGGTCGGGGCTGACCCATACGGCCCGCTTGCCGCGGCCCCGCAGCACGACGGCGGGCAGGGCGACGACGGTGGTGATCATGCTGATCAGCCAGAAGGCGACGGGGTACCAGACGGTGTCCAGGAAATACATCAGGAGTTTTTCGTCGTAACGACGATCGATCATGCTGCCGACGATCAGTTGCAGGATGCAGGTTGCGACCAGCAGCATCCCGTGCCAGTGCGGCACGACCGATACGTGCCAGTTCAGCGGTAGCGGATGGACAACGTCGACGAGCGCGAGCAGCAGGATGAACGACATCGAGTAGGCCCACGCGATGCCGATCAGGTATTCGATGAACAGCGGCCACATCATCATCTGCGTCGGTCGCGCGAGCGTGCCCGCATATTTCATCAGCACCTGGATGCCGCCTTTCGCCCAGCGCAGCCGCTGCCGGTAGAGCCCCTTGAGCGTCTCGGGCATCAGGATCCAGCTCAGCGCATGCGGCTCGTACACGACGCGCCAGTCGCGGCACTGCAGCTTCCAGCTGATGTCGATGTCCTCGGTCAGCATGTCCGAGCTCCAATAGCCGACGTCGGCGAGCGCAGTCTTGCGGAACATCGTGACGACGCCCGACACCGTGAAGATGCGGCCGTACACCTGCTGCGTGCGCTTGATCAGCCCGACGATCGACGAGAATTCGCCGACCTGCATGCGGCCGAGCAGCGACGTGCGCGTGCGGATGCGCGGGTTGCCGGTCACGGCGCCGACGCCCGGGTCGGTCAGGAAGTGTTCGAGCATCCAGCCGATCGCATCGTGCGCGAGCAGCGAATCGCCGTCGATGCACAGCAGGTATTCGGCGTTCGACACGGCCGCCGCGGTCGTGAGCCCGACCGCCTTGCCTTCGTTGTGCGCGTGATGGATCACGAGCAGCCGCGGGATCTCGACCGCCAGTTCGTTGAGGATGTCGCCGGTGCGATCCTTGCTGCCGTCGTTGACCGCGATGATGTCGTAGTTCGGATACTGCATCCCGTTCAGGTGACCGATCACGCTGCGCGCGTTCGCGGCTTCGTTGAAGCAGGGCACGACGATCGAGATCTTCGGAATGCCGCTCGACGCGATCGTCCGCGTCGACAGCACGCGGCCTTCCTCGAGCAGGAAGTAGTGCACGACGCCGCCGATCATCCACAGATACGACATGAAGAACGGGTAGTAGAAGACGAAATCCTGCAGGCGCTGGATGATGCCGTGGGTCGTCATGGCGTTTTCGTCCCCTGCTGATGCTGCGTCTGCATCAGCGCGTTGATCGACGTCGGATCGAGGCGTGACTTCAGCGACATCACGTCGCGCATCGTGTCGAGATCCGGCTGGTTGTTCAGGAAGTTGTCCGGGTAGTAGCCGAAGTTCACCGCGCCCTTGCTGCGCAGCCGCCGCATCTGCGCGAGCAGCGCGCCGCCGCCGATGTCCTTGCGCGCATGCCAGTCGTACGACTGCAGTTCGAACACGGTGCGCGCGAAGCCGCGCTGTTTCGCGCGGACCGCGTCGACGAGCTGGTCCATCCAGCGCACGGGGTCCTGCGCCTGTTCCATGTACGGCATCGCCATCAGCGCGACGAAGTCGTAGGTGGCGAGGAAGTCGTCGTAGTTCTGCGCGTACCACGCTTCGGATTCCGGCTTCAGCACCGGCAGCGCGAAGATGTTGCGCGCGGTCAGCACGTCGCCCGCGTTCTGGTTCGCGAGCACGATCTGCTCGAGCTGGCGCGTCAGGTCGATCAGGTAGCGCGTCTTCTGCCGCGTCCAGCGGCTCATCAGGTCGGGCGTCGCGCGGATCTTGCCGATGTCGGCCGGCAGCCCCCACTGAGAGTAAATGCTCAACGCGTGCCGGCCCGCATCCTCGTAATCGTCTAGCACGGCGTCGTCGCTGAACAGGATGCCGCTGAACGACGCGTACTTGCCGAGATCCTCGTAGATCTGCTCGATGAACAGCCGCGCTTCGGGATCGAACGGGCTCAGGCGGTACATGCGCGAGCCGTTTTCGCGCGCGGGCGCGCCGCCGTAAGCACTGACGGCTTCGAGGCCGCGATGCTTGTCGGCCGGCGGCCGGAACGCCAGCACCGGCATCCACGCATACACCTGCACGTTCGAGCGTGTGTTGAGCTGCCATGCGGCGCGCGAGAACAGGTCGGCGCGCATCGGCAGGTGCCGGTTCGGGAAGTACAGCGATTCCGCGACGCCGGTGCCCTTCGGATCGGCGAACGCCTGCAGGTACACCGATTTCGGCTGCATCCGGTAGATGCGCTCGACGAGCTTGCCGAGATTCGTTTCCTGCCGCGCCGGATCGGGATCGTAGACCTGGTCGAGATCGACCTGCACGACGCGCTCGGGCACGTCGACGTCGCCGCGGTTGGTGGCCGGCTCGCGCATCGACCGCTCGAACCCGCCGATGTCGACGTCGTACATCATCAGGATCCGCCTCAGCCGGTCGAGCGGCACGTCCGGCGTATTCGGGCCGGCGTCGAGGCTGAACTGGATGTCCATGCCGAGCGACGTCGAGATCTTGCGCACCGGCTGGTTTTCCGCGCCGTATGGCCAGACCATCGAGCGTGCGACGATGCCGGTGCGGTCGCGAATCTGCCGCACGCATGTCTGCAGGTCGTCATGCACACGGGCTTCGAACTCCGCATCGGTTTCATAGCGCTTCTCGTTGTCGAAGTACAGGTGCGACGTGGTGGCCGGCAACTCGTTGCCCTGCGGATTCGCGACCGCGCCGTGATGGAGGTTGTGCGTGTGGCACGCGAGCTCGACGAGATTCGACTGGCCGACCTTCTGCACTTCGTCCCACGACATGAAGTAGTCGCGCGGCATCTGGATCTTGTCGCTGATCTTGATCGGCACATCCGGCGGCGCGTCGATCCACGCGGTGACGATGCCCATCACGGCCGGATACTTGAAGCGCTCGAGGAGCGGCAGCACTTTCGTGTAGTGGCTGCGGTAGCCGTCGTCGAACGTGATCAGCACCGCGCGGGGCGGCAGCGGCTTGCCGCCGTGCCGCGATGCCTCGATCTGCTTGACCGTGACCGTGTGGTAGTTGTTGGTCTGCAGCCACGAGAAGATGGCCGTCAGCGTGCCGGTATCCACCGCGTACGGATCGACCATCGTCGACGTGGAGAAGGTCGACAGCAGGTTGTCGCGCACGTCGTGCATGCAGATCACGCGGAACGTCTTGCCGTCGACCGGATCGGACGGCGGCAGCAGGTCGATCATCCGCGCGTTCGCCACGCCCGGAAACAACGAGCAGGCCGTAAACGCGCCGAGGCATCCGCACATGAAGGTCCGTCTGGATTGCATTGTCCGATCTCCTTGCTAGAACGGCAGGTTGACCGACAGGAAGCCGGTTTCGGAGCGTTCGCGCTGGCCGTCGTACGCATGGCTGCTGACTTCGACGCCGTAGCTCAGCGTGATGTCGTGCTTGAACGTCCACACGTGCTGGAGGCGGGCGGTCCATAACGCGCTGGTGCCGAAGCCGCGCTCGTTGTACACGCCGCCGGACGCCGACAGGCGCTGCTGCAACGACATGTCGCCCTTCTTCCACAGCGTCAGCTGGTGCATGACGGTTGCTGCCGCCGCATAGTCGCGGCCCGGGTTGAAGTAGGGCGCGTCCTGCCGCGTGTTGCTGTCGGTGCCGAGATCCAGCGAGACGTTGACGAGCTGGTTCGCGGACGTGTACACGCGCTGCGTGCCCGTCGCGGAGATTTCCTGGTGAAGGTTCGTGTCGCTGTAGCGGCTCACGCCGTAGCTCAGCTTGACTTCGCGGCGGTCGTTCTGGCGATACACGACCTCGACGTTCGCGGAGCGGCCCCAGATGTGCGCGACATAGGCCTTCCACGGCAGCGTGTTGTCGTTGGAGTCGAGCGCGCCGCTGACCGTCCAGTAATCGTTCAGGTTGTACGTGACGGAACCGCGGCCACCCGTTCGCCCATCGGTGCCGAGCGAGCGCGTGACTTCGCCCTGGACCGTGAGCGGCCCGTGCCGGTAGTCGCCGCCGACGCCCGTGCGCGTGCGGCTGATGTTGCCGCTGTCGGTTTGCGCATAACCGAAGAACGTGTGCGAAAACACGCGCCAGTTGTCGCCGAACGGTTGCGAATACACATAGCTGTCCGACGTGAAACTGTTGTCGGCCAGCGCGCTGTTGCCGTGCTCGTAGCTCAGGTCGGTCGTGAACACGGGGCTGCGGTACGCGTTGTAGTCGCGCTTGAATGCGCGCACGGAGCCGCTGTCGGGGAACGTGTTGTCGAAGGTCTGGTCGACGCTCTTCGCGGTCGCGTAGTCGTCGGCCGACAGCGCCGCGCGGCCGAGCCCCGCGAGCATTTCCACGTTGTCCGGGTGGTCGGTCAGCGACGCGTGATACATCGCGATCGCCTGGCGCGGATGCGACTGGCCCGATACGGCATCGGCATGCGCGGAACGGACCTCCGCGTTGAACGGCACTTCCTTCTCGAGCTTTTCCAGCGCGGCGATCCCTTCATCCACGCGGCCCGTGTAGATCAGGTACTGCGCGCGCAGCCGGTAGTAACGCAGGTAGTCGTCGTTTTCCGGCCCCCACACGCGTACCTCCTTGGCGGGCGGCAGCGACTTGCCCATGTCGTCGAGCACCTGGTTCGCATCGGCCGCGCGCCCCCGGTCGACGTACGACCAGAACAGCCCCTCGCGCAATTCGATCGGACGCGTGCGCGCGCCGTACTGGAAGCCGCGCGTCGCGCTGTCCGTCGGCGAGGCGGTCGCCTGCTTCAGCGCGCGCTGGTACACGGCGTTGGCCTTGCCCGGTTCGCTCAGGTACAGGTACGCGTCGCCGACGGCCGCCAGCGCGTCGATCGAGATCTCCGCGTCGGACGGAATCGTCTCGAACGTCGCGACGGCCTTCGTCATGTCGCCGCGCGCCGCGTACGCGATCGTCCGGTCGCCGGCGAGCGCCGTCCTGACCGGCGAATACTCGGGCGTGGGCGGCATCCGCTTGTCGAGGTCGTCGGCGGCGCGCAATGCGGTGTCGAGCCCGTCGAAGCGGTCGGCGCTCGTCATCGAGCGCGACTTGTCGCGCCCGCCGCGCACTTGCTGGCGTATCGACAGTTCCTCGAGCCGCGCGAGATCGACGGCGGAGAACACGTCGGGGCGCGCTTTCGCTTCTTCCAGCGCCTTGATCGCGCCGCCGCTCGACGCGAGGCCGAACACGTCGTTGCGGACGGTGGCCGGGTCGGCGGTACGGAGGTCGGGCGCCTGCGCATTCGGGGTTTCCGCTTCGGGTGTCTGCGCGGCCGGCGGCGGGGCATTCGGCATCGGCGTGTCCGATGTCTGAGGGGGCGGGGTTTGAGCCGCGGGCGCCGCGGTATTCGGCATCTGGGCACCCGAGGCCTGCGCGATCAGTGTCGGCGCATTCGGCGGGGGTGCGTCCGGTGCGAGCGAACCCGGTGTCGGCGCGTCCGGCGGTTTGGGATCCGGCACACCATGGGTGCCGGCGATTTCGCTGACGCCGCCGGATTCCGCATCGCTTTCGGCGGAGAAGCAGGGGCCGGACGCGACGAGCAGCACCATCAGCGGCGCATGCAGGAAGATCCGCCGGTTGGACGGAGCGACGGCAGTGCGGTGTTGTTTGCGATTGTTGGCCACGGTGTGTCCTCGCTTCGAAACGATCACAACGGTTGCACACCCGACGATCCACGCCACCGTTCGTCGCGCGGCCGGGCAGCGGGCCCGGCCATGCGGCGCCGGTTCACAGGCGATTGCGGATCGCCTGCCCAAGCAATGCACGCGATTCGCTGTTCTTCGGGTCGATCGCGAGCGCCCGGCTCGCGTTTTGCTCCACACAGTTCCATTCGTCGATCTGCGCGCACGAGCGCGCCTTGGCCAGCGCACGCGCACCTGCCAGGTCCGCGCGCGTGACGCTTGCCGTCTGCATGCGCGCCGTGTCGGGGGTGTACGACCGTGGCATCGGTGCGAAGTCCATACGCTTTCTCGTGCCCGCCAGCGTCTCGGTTCGCGGCGCGCGATGCGCGTCGCCGAAGCGCGCGTTGAGGTGGCCGTGAGCCCGCGCGGCGTGCGGGTTGGCGGCGAGCGCCATGGGCGGCACATGCACCGGTTGCCGGTGTTTCGCGACGGCGCGGGTCGCTGCCCGCGGCGCGGCTTCCGGTTCGGCCGCGAGCGTGACGGGCGGTGCGGCCGGTGCGATCGCCGGCTCCGGCTCCGGTCCTTGGGCGACCGAGGTTCCGGACCCACCGGTCGAGCGGGAAGTCGCGGCCACGATCGCGTTGCGGTATTTCCCGGCGGCGGTACGGATCACGCCGGAGATGTCGTGCGTCACGCTGGCATGGCCGGTCGCCGTGTCACGCTCGGCATACGCGAAGATGCCGAAGAGCGCGGCGAACGTGACGAAGCTGAGTGCCGCGTTTTTGCCGGGGCCCCAGGAGGGTTTCGGCCGGCTGGCGGGCGGGTTGTCCGGTCGTTCTGCACGAGTCATTCAATGCTCCTCGATTCGATACGCTGCGGTGAGTGACGCGATCGGGGCGGGTCAGCTGGCGCTCACCATCGCAACTGCGTGGTGAGGGTGCCCGTTTCGACGATCGCGAACTGCATGGCCCCCTGATAGGTGCCTTCGACCCGGTAGCTCGCCTCGGGCACGCTGAACAGGCAGCGCGATCCCGATGCGTTGAATTCGACGAGCACGCGGCCATGCCGCCTGAGCCGCACCTGCACGTTGGCGAGCGGTTGCCCGGTCCGGGCCGACTCGAACGACACGCCCAGGTTGTACGGGCGGCCGTCGGGGGGAAGCGGCGCCGTACCGTCGATCCGTGCGTCGCCGCAGATATAGGAAATCACGTAGCGGCCCGTGCCTGGACCGGACGCGGGGGTCTGGGCCATGGCGTTGATGCAGAGCGTGGAGAGGACGACGCTCAGGAGAGGGCGAGCATGCTGTCGAAACGAGGTAGACATTGCAACCTCCCGTCCGGAATCAATGGCAACGCATTTACTCCGAGTCAAATTTCCAGCGTTCTTTTTGCGACACGCTATTGATACACGATGGTTTTTGAACCAACAACCGCGTGTGGCTGGAATGGGACGAGGGTGAATAATCTTATTTAAATAGGATAACGACCAATTTGTCTGACTCGCTTGGTGCTGAAGAAAGTCGATATTGCCGGATATGATCATTGCTGTTCGGTAGCGATGATCGAGCACGCATTGAATCACGTCGGAGGTATCGACATTCGTGCCGAAACATAACGACTGATAAAAGAATTTTTTGCGTCTGTGTTCGATGCGTATTGATGAAGGCCCGGATACAGGTCGCGTGATTTGAAATGAGGGTGCGACGTTTTTGATATTCGGGTTGTTACAGGTAAATCGAAACTTTCTATTTGTTGTGTAACGAGGTATTTCTACCCGGAAAATCAAGCCGAATATTCGGACATTACGATTGATGAGTAAGAAATGCGACTTTCGAAAGCAAACGTTTGCGATTTTTCTGCTGTCGATTGCGAGGTGGGTACGGTGATTTCACAGGCTGCGGCGAGATGATCGATTGCTGCCGGAAGGAAGGTCGCGTTCGATACGAAGCAGTGCGACGCGAATGCATGTCACCGCCGGATTGCCCGATACCGCATCCGCGTTCGCGCCGTGAACAGAGCGGGCGCGAACGCGAAACCGAACGCGAGTATCAGCGGCTGCCGTCCGCGCTTCGCCGCGCGATGCGTATCGCCGGCGCGGCCGTTTGCTCGGCGGCATCGACCACGCCTTCAAGCGCCTTGCGCGGCCGGTTCATGATGTAGGTCCACAACTGCTCGGCCGCGAGCCCGCGCTTGCGTGCCGACCGGTACAGGCGGATTTCGAGTTCGGTGATCCAGTCGCCGGAACCCGCGCACACGAGCGTGCCTTCCGCGAGCTCCTTCGCGACACAGCTTTCCGGCAGCCAGCCGATTCCGTGCCCGGCCACGACCATGCCCTTCAAGGCCTCGGACATGTGCGTTTCGAAGCACCGGTGCAGCACATACGGTTCGGTCGCATTCAGCAGCAGCATCTCGACGATGTTGCCGAGAAACGCGCCCGACGAATACGCGAGCAGCGGCAGCGGCGCGTCGGGCGTGCCCGGCAGCTGGAACACGGGCTTGCCGCGCGCGTCGGGCGTCGACACCGGCAGGATCCGCTCGACGCCGAGGTTCACGAACGGGAAGTGGTTCGGGTCGAGCACGATCGGCAATTGCGGATGGTGATAGCCGAGCAGCAGGTCGCATTCGCCCTCGACGAGTTGCTGCACGCCTTCCGGCACGTTCACCGCGTTCACGCGCGCGGTCACGTGGCCGACCTCGCCGTTGAGCTGCTTGAGCCATTCGGGAAACAGCGTGAAGACGAGCGTATGGGCGACGGCGAACCGCACGACCTGATCGCTGGCCGCGAACTGGTCGTAGCCGTTCACGAGATTGCGCGCCGCATACATGCTGCGCAGGATGTCCGCGGCGAGCCCGCGGAACATTTGTCCGGCCGGCGTCAGCGTGATCGGGTTGATGCTCCGGTCGACCAGCTTCGCGTCCATCCAGGTTTCGAGCGACGCGATTCGTCTGCTGAATGCCGACTGCGTGAGGTGCCGGTTACGCGCGGCCCGGGAAAAGCTCTTGGTATCCGCAAGGCTCAGGAAATCTTCCAGCCACTTTGCTTCCATTTCGATCTTCGCTTTTTATAGTCGGGCGTCAGAAGGCGCGGCGCCGCTTCGCTGCACGAACTTTCTAGCGTACCGCGCCTCGCGTGGGTCGGCCCGATGTTTTTTTTCGATGGGTGTCAGTCGAAATATGCATGGGCATTGTCGGCGGGATTACGGCTGCATAGGTTTGAGGTGCCGGACCCGGCTAACCGGACAGTTCATCGCGTCGAGCTGTCCGCGCTGCCGCAGACGGTACTTCCCCAGGGCCGGCTGCGCTGTATGCGTGCCGGCCCGCCTTTTCGTCCCGATGTTCCGGCGGCCGCCGAGCCGGCGCTCCAGGTGTGCCAGGGCGCCCCAGGCGGGCCATTTTTTGTGCAGTGCAGATTGCACAGTCGTGACACGCGGGGGAACTATGTTCGAAAGACGCGGCGCAGCATCGGCCGTGCGCGCGCGCGACGCACCGTCGCCGAGCGTCGCGCCGGGTGCTGCACCGTTGTGGTGCGGAATGCCGCGCGGGCGTGCCCGGCGCGGCACAAAAAGGGGGGAGGATATCGACGGGATATCGCAAGGCACGTTCCTTGCGAAGCATTCATTACGCCGGTCCGGCATGCGCAATGCCGGGGAAAACGATCGATGGAGA
This sequence comes from Burkholderia sp. YIM B11467, assembly GCF_052952715.1. Classification (NCBI taxonomy): domain Bacteria; kingdom Pseudomonadati; phylum Pseudomonadota; class Betaproteobacteria; order Burkholderiales; family Burkholderiaceae; genus Burkholderia; species Burkholderia sp. YIM B11467. Next base: position 892,422 of record NZ_JBQVSQ010000002.1, on the reverse strand, counting down.
AAAGATCGATGAAGCCATTCGATGAAATGCTGCAATCCGGCGACATGGTAAGGGCGCCTTACGCGCGCCTGAAGCGTTGGCTCGACACGCAGAATCCCGCGAGCCTCGCCCAGAAAGCCCACGACGCGGAAGGTGTGTTCCGCAAGACGGGCATCACGTTTGCCGTTTACGGCGACGCGGAGGCCGCCGAGCGGCTGATCCCGTTCGATATCGTCCCGCGCATCATCTCGGGCGCGGAATGGAGCCGGCTGTCGCTCGGCATCGAGCAGCGCGTGATGGCGCTCAACGCGTTCCTCGACGACATCTATCACCGGCAGGAGATCGTGCGCGCGGGCATCGTGCCGAAGCACCTGATCGCGCACAACGAGGCATTCGTGCCGGAGATGATCGATTTCCGACCGCCGGGGAACGTTTACACGCACATCATCGGCGTCGACATCGTGCGCACCGGCGAGAACGAGTTCTACGTGCTCGAGGACAACGCGCGCACGCCGTCCGGCGTGTCGTACATGCTGGAAAACCGCGAGACGATGATGCAGCTCTTCCCCGAGCTGTTCCAGCAGGTGAAGGTGCGCCCGGTCGAGACCTACCCGCAGATGCTGCGCCAGTCGCTCGCGGCCGTGTGCCCGCCGGGCGGCAACGCCGACAACCCGACCATCGCCGTGCTGACGCCCGGCATCCACAATTCCGCGTACTACGAGCATTCGTTCCTCGCCGACCAGATGGGCGTGCACCTCGTCGAGGGCAGCGACCTGCAGGTGATCGACGGCCGCGTCGCGATGCGCACGACCGAGGGTTTCCGCCCGATCGACGTGCTGTACCGGCGCGTCGACGACGCGTTCCTCGACCCGCTCACGTTCCGCCCCGATTCGGTGCTCGGCGTCGCCGGCATCATGGACGTCTACCGCGCGGGCAACATCACGATCACGAACGCGCCCGGCACGGGCATCGCCGACGACAAGGCGATCTATTCGTACATGCCGGAGATCGTCGAGTTCTACACGGGCCGCAAGGCGCTGCTGGAGAACGTGCCGACCTGGCGCTGCGGCGAGGCCGACAGCCTGAAGTACGTGCTTGAGCATCTCGACGAACTGGTCGTGAAGGAAGTGCACGGCTCGGGTGGCTACGGGATGCTGGTCGGGCCGTGTGCGTCGAAGGCCGAGCTCGAGGCGTTCTCCGCGAAGCTGCGTGCGCGGCCGGCGAACTACATCGCGCAACCGACGCTGGCGCTGTCCACGACGCCGATCCTGACCGAGGCCGGCCTCGCGCCGCGCCACGTCGACCTGCGGCCGTTCGTGCTGGTGTCGGACCGGATCCGCATCACGCCGGGCGGGCTCACCCGCGTCGCGCTGAAGGAGGGATCGCTCGTCGTCAACTCGAGCCAGGGCGGCGGCACCAAGGACACCTGGGTGCTGGCCGACTGAGCCGGACACGACCGCGCGCGCCGGAGCCGGCGCGCGAACCGAACGAAGACGGAGTGGACACGAGATGCTTCTGGGACGTACTGCAAGCGGTCTCTACTGGATGTACCGCTATATCGAGCGCGCGGAGAACATCGCGCGCATCGTCGATGCCGGGCTGCGGATGGCGCTCACGCGCACGTCCGACGCGCCGGCCGAATGGTCGTCGGTGCTTGTCAGCTCGGGCACCGACGACGGCTACCGGCAGAAATACGACGCGTATGCGGCCGATACCGTGACCGACTACCTGCTGCGCGACCGCGACAACCCGTCGAGCGTGCTGGCGTGCATCGAGGCCGCGCGCTCGAACGCGCGGATGGTGCGCACGGCGCTGACGCGCGAAGCGTGGGAGAGCGTGAACGGCGCATGGCTCGCGTTGCGCCGCGCGCTTGCGGAGCCGGTGCCGGAGAGCGGGCTGCCGGCCGTGCTCGATGAGGTGAAGCGCGAAACCGCGCTGATCCTCGGCAGCTTCTACAGCACGATGCTGCGCAACGAGATCTTCGATTTCGCGCAGATCGGCGCGTATATCGAGCGCGCGGACAACACCGCACGGATCATCGACGTCAAATACCACCTGCTGCTGCCGTCGGTGTCGCACGTCGGCACGATCCTCGACAACTACCAGTGGGAGACGATCCTGCGCTGCGTGGCCGCGCACCGTTCGTACCGCTGGGTGTACGACGTGCAGTACAAGCCGCTGAACATTGCCGACTACCTGATCCTGAACGGCCGCATGCCGCGTTCGCTGCGTTATTGCTACGGGCGCGTCGTGTCGAGCCTGAACCTGCTCGCGAAGGATTACGGCGTGACACATCCGTGTCACGACACGGCCACGAAGATCCTGCAAATGCTGTCCGATACCTCGGTCGAGCGGATCTTCAAGAGCGGCCTGCACGAATTCCTGACCGACTTCATCGGCCGCAACAACAGCCTCGGGCTCGAAATCGCCCAGGCCTACAACTTCGACTGAGACTTGCCATGCGACTCGCCATTCGACACATTTCGCGTTATCAGTTCGACGATCAAGCCACCCATGCGCTGCAACGGCTGCGGCTGCGCCCGCAGTCGGGCCCCGGGCAGACGGTGCGCGCGTGGCAGGTCACGATCGACGGCGTCGAGCCGACGCTGTCGTACGCCGACGGGCTCGGCAACCGGATCGACCTCGTGCGGCACGACCGCGGCGCGAAGGCCGAGATCGTCGTCATCGCGGCCGGCGTCGTCGAGACGCAGGACCGTGCGGGCATTCTCGGCAATCCGGAAGGTTATGCGCCGCCGTGGATCTTCGAGCGCGAGACCGCGCTGACGAAGGCCGGCGACACCGTGCGTGCGCTCGCGGAGGCGCTGCCGATCGAGCCGCACGGCCTCGACGCATTGCACTGGCTGATGACGGAAGTGCACGGCCGCATCGCATACGCGCCGAACCTGGCCGCCGACGCGCCCGTCGATGCGGAAACCGCGCTGCAAAGCGGCGAGGGCACGAGCCGCGACCATGCGCATGCGTTCATCGCGGCCGCGCGCGTGCTGAAGATTCCCGCGCGCTATATCTCGGGTTACGTGCTCGCCGACAGCGCGATGCAGCGCATCGCCGACGCGAAGCAGAACGTGGGCGACGACGAGGAGGAAGCGCTCGCGCTGCAGAGCGGCGAGGGCATGCAGCAGGTGCTCGGCGCGTCGCATGCGGGGCAATCGCAATCCCAATCGCAGTCGCAAGGGTTGCCGCAGCAGGCGCTCGGCGCGCAGCCGCAAGCCGCCGCGCTGGCGCAGCAGCCGGCCGGCCATGCGTGGGCCGAGGCCTATGTCGAAGGGCTCGGCTGGGTCGGGTTCGATCCGTTCATGAACCGCTGCCCGGACGAGCGCTACGTGCGTATCGCGGTCGGCCTCGACTATCGCGACGCGCAGCCGGTGACGGGCCTCGGCGCGACGGCCGTCGGCGTCGAGATCAGCGTCGTGCAGTCGCCGGAATTCGTCTGACCTGACGCGCGCTTTAGCCGAATCCGCCATGCCGGGCCGCCGCGTCGAGGGCGACGCGGCGTGTGCGGCCGGCCCAACCCGAACCGAGCTCCCATGTCCATCCACGTCGCGCTGCATCACACCACCCGCTACCGTTACGACCGGCTCGTCAATCTCGGCCCGCAGGTCGTGCGGCTGCGGCCCGCGCCGCACTGCCGGACGCCGATCGTCGCGTACTCGATGACGGTCGAGCCCGCGGAGCACTTCATCAACTGGCAGCAGGACCCGTTCTCGAACTATCTCGCGCGGCTCGTGTTTCCGGAGCGCACGGAGTCCTTCGAGATCACGATCGATCTCGTCGCCGAAATGTCGGTGTACAACCCGTTCGACTTCTTCCTGGAAGCCAGCGCGGAGCAATACCCGTTCAGCTATGACGATGCGCTGAAGACCGAGCTCGCGCCGTATCTCGCCTGCGATCCGAAGACGAACGCGTCGCCGCTGTTCCGCGCGTATCTCGACGGCGTCGACCTCACGCCGGCCGGCACCGTGAACTTCATCGTCGCGCTGAACCAGCAGTTGCAGCGCGACATCGGCTATCTCGTGCGGCTGGAGCCCGGCGTGCAGACGCCCGAACAGACGCTCGAACTCGCGTCCGGCTCGTGCCGCGACAGCGCGTGGCTGCTCGTGCAGCTGTGCCGGCATCTCGGCATCGCCGCGCGTTTCGTGTCGGGTTACCTGATCCAGCTCACGCCCGACGTGAAGTCGCTCGACGGCCCGAGCGGCACGTCGGTCGACTTCACCGACCTGCATGCGTGGTGCGAGGTCTATCTGCCGGGCGCCGGATGGATCGGCTTCGATCCGACCTCGGGCCTGCTCGCCGGCGAAGGGCATATCCCGCTCGCGTGCACGCCGCAGCCGACCAGCGCCGCGCCGGTCGAAGGGCTGATCGACGAATGCGAGGTGTCGTTCGAGCACGAGATGGCGGTGACGCGCGTGTACGAATCGCCGCGCGTGACGAAGCCGTATACGGAGTCGCAATGGGACGCGGTGCGCACGCTCGGCACGCAGGTCGACGGCGCGCTGGCGGCCGGCGACGTGCGGCTCACGCAGGGCGGCGAGCCGACCTTCGTGTCGATCGACGATCGCGACGGCGCCGAGTGGAACACCGATGCGCTCGGGCCGACCAAGCGCGGCTACGCGACCGAACTCGTGCAGCGGCTGCGCGCCGAATACGGCGACGGCGGCTTCCTGCATTTCGGGCAGGGCAAGTGGTATCCGGGCGAGCAGTTGCCGCGCTGGGCGCTGTCGATCTTCTGGCGCGCGGACGGCCAGCCCGTGTGGCACGATCCGTCGCTGTTCGCCGACGAGCGCGAGCCGTCCGCCTGTACGACCGATGACGCGAAGCGCTTTATCAACGCGCTGGCCGCGCGGCTGAACCTGACCGGCGACTTCATCCTGCCGGGCTACGAGGACGTCTGGTACTACCTGTGGCGCGAACGCCGGCTGCCGGTCAACGTCGACCCGTTCGACTCGCGCCTCGACGACGAGCTCGAACGCGCGCGGCTGCGCAAGGTGTTCGAGCAGCAGCTCGACAGTGTGGTCGGCTACGTGCTGCCGGTCCAGCGCACGGAAGATGGGCCGGGCCTCGACGGGCCGCGTTGGCAGACCGGCCCGTGGTTCTTCCGCGACGAGCGGATGTACCTCGTGCCCGGCGATTCGCCAATGGGCTATCGGCTGCCGCTCGATTCGCTGCCATGGGCCGCGCGTGCCGACCATCCGCACCTGGTCGAGCGCGATCCGTTCGCGCCGCGCACCGCGCTGCCGGAAGCTGCCGCCATCCGCGCGCGTTATGCGGGGCCGGCCGACGCGCCGCGCTACCTGTCCGGCGTGCATCGCGAAGCGTCCGCGCAGACCGTGATGCAGTGGCGCAACGGTGGCACGGCCGGAGACGGGCGGCCCGCCGCGCACGATCCGCAGCGTCGGCCCGAGCGCTTCGAATCGGCCGCGTGGATCACGCGCACCGCGCTGTGCGTCGAAGTGCGCAACGGCATCCTGTACCTGTTCATGCCGCCGCTCGCCGCGCTCGAGGATTATCTCGAACTGCTCGGCGCGATCGAGCTGACCGCGCACGCGCTCGGCGTGAAGCTCGTGCTCGAAGGCTACCCGCCGCCGCGCGATGCGCGGCTGAAGATGCTGCAGGTGACGCCCGATCCCGGTGTGATCGAAGTGAACATCCATCCGGCCGCGAGCTTCGACGAGCTCGTCGACCACACCGAATTCCTGTACGACGCTGCATGGCAGTCGCGGATGTGCAGCGAGAAGTTCATGGTCGACGGCCGCCACGTCGGCACGGGCGGCGGCAACCACTTCGTGCTCGGCGGCGCGACGCCGGCCGACAGCCCGTTCCTGCGCCGCCCGGACCTGCTCGCGAGCCTGGTCGCGTACTGGCACAACCATCCGTCGCTGTCGTACCTGTTCTCCGGGCTCTTCATCGGGCCGACGAGCCAGGCGCCGCGCGTCGACGAGGCGCGCAACGACCAGCTCTACGAACTCGACATCGCGTTCGCGGAGATCCAGCGCAACAAGCTGCTGTACGGGCAGAACATGCCGCCGTGGCTCGTCGACCGCGTGCTGCGCAACCTGCTGATCGACGTGACGGGCAACACGCATCGCAGCGAATTCTGCATCGACAAGCTGTATTCGCCCGATTCGTCGACCGGCCGGCTCGGCCTGCTCGAACTGCGCGCGTTCGAGATGCCGCCGCATGCGCGGATGAGCGTCGTGCAGCAACTGTTGCTGCGCGCGCTGGTCGCGCGTTTCTGGGCAGCGCCGTACACGACGCCGCTGACGCGCTGGGGTACCGCGCTGCACGACCGCTTCATGCTGCCGGCGTTTCTTCAGATGGATTTCGACGACGTGCTGGCCGAACTGCGCGACGCGGGTTTCGCGTTCGATCCGGCCTGGTTCGCGCCGCATTTCGAATTCCGCTTCCCGCTGTTCGGCGAGATCGCGGTGAACGGGATGCAGCTGTCGCTGCGCGGCGCGCTGGAGCCGTGGCACGTGATGGGCGAGGAGGGTGCGCCCGGCGGCACGGTGCGCTACGTCGATTCGTCGGTCGAAAGGCTCGAAGTGCGCGTGACGGGGCTGAACGACAACCGGCACGTCGTGACGGTCAACGGCCGCGCGCTGCCGCTGCAGCCGACCGGCACCGTCGGCGAATACGTCGCGGGCGTGCGCTACAAGGCGTGGGCGCCGCCGTCCGCGCTGCATCCGACCATCGGCGTGCACGCGCCGCTCACGTTCGACATCGTCGATACGTGGCTGCAGCGCTCGCTCGGCGGCTGCCGTTATCACGTCGCGCATCCGGGAGGGCGTAACTACGCGACGTTCCCCGTCAATGCGTACGAGGCCGAGAGCCGCCGGCTCGCGCGCTTCGTCGAGATGGGGCACACGCCGGGGCGGATGGACGTGTCGGCAGCCGCGCCGAGCCGCGAATTCCCGTTCACGCTCGACTTGCGGCGGCCCTGACCGGCCGATGACAGGGCTCACGACGATGTGCGGCTCGCGTTCTCCCGGCGCACCGGTCGATGGCGGCCCCGCCGGAATGCTAGGATGCGGGCAGATTGCGGCCGCGCGCAGCGGCCCGCCGCCTGTGCGGCGGCGCGCGTGCGCGGCCGCACCCTGAAGACGAAACGATACTGTGTCGCCCATTCAAACCGATCATCTCGCCGCCCTCGACGCGATGCCCACGCTTTTCGATACCGGCGCGCAGCCGGACGCCGCGGAACTGGCCGCCGCGCTCGCGGCGCCGGCCGCCGCCGGCCGTTACGACGAACTGCGCGGCAGCGCGGCCGGCCTGAACGCGCCTGCGCTCGCGCCCGCATGGCGCAGCTTTTTCACGTCGATCGGCAGCGACGGCGTGGCCGACCTCGATCGCCGCGCCGACGCGCTGCAGCGGCGCATGCGCGAGAACGGCCTGTTCTATCAGTTGCACGAGCAACGCGCCGGCGCCGGCGCGGTCGGCCCGTGGTCGCTCGACCTGCTGCCGCTGATCGTCACGCCCGAGGATTGGGTCGCGATCGAGCGCGGCGTGCTGCAGCGCGTGCGGCTGCTCAACGCGACGATGGCCGACCTGTACGGGCCGCAGACGATCCTGCAGCGCGGGCTGCTGCCGCCTGCGCTCGTCACCGGGCATCCCGGCTACCTGCGCGCGATGCGCGGCGCGCGCGTGCCGGGCGACACGTGGCTGCACGTCGTCGCGTTCGATCTCGCGCGTGGCCCGGACGGGCAATGGCGGATCGTCGCGCAGCACACGCAGGGCGCGGCCGGGCTCGGTTATCTGCTCGAAAACCGGCTGATCGTGTCGCGGCTGTTTCCGCGCGGGTTTCGCGGGCTGCGCGTGCAGCGGCTCGCGTCCGCGTACCGCGCGCTGCTGCAGAGCATGCAGGCACTCAGCCCGACCGCGAAGAATTCGCGGATCGTGCTGCTCACGCCCGGGCCGCACAGCGCGACCTATTTCGAGCATGCGTATCTCGCGCGTTACCTCGGCCTGACGCTCGTCGAGGGCGGCGACCTGACCGCGCGCGACAACCGCGTCTTCCTTAAAACGCTGCGCGGGCTCGAACCCGTGCACGGCATCCTGCGGCGCGTCGACGACGCGTGGCTCGATCCGCTCGAACTGCGGCCCGATTCGATGCTCGGCGTGCCGGGGCTGCTGCAGGCCGTGCGCGCGGGCAACGTGCTGCTCGCGAACGCGCCGGGTTCGGGCTTTCTCGAATCGCCGGCCATGCTCGGTTTCATGCCGCGTCTCGCGGAGGGGCTGCTGGGTGAAACGCTGACGCTGCCGGCCGTGCATTCATGGTGGTGCGGCGAGGCGGCCGCCTGTGACGATGCGTTGCCGCAGCTCGCGCGCGGCATCGTGAAGGCGTCGTATCCGCCCGACGTGCAGGCCGGCGGCCCGTTCGACCCGGTGATCGGCGCGCGGCTCACGCAGGCGCAGCTCGCCGACTGGCGCGCGCGGATCCTGGCACAGCCCGAACACTACACGGTGCAGGCCGACCTGCCGCTGTCGCAGGCGCCGACGTGGCCGCGTCACGACGCGCCCGACGGCAACGACAGCGCGCGCATCGTGCCGAAGCCGGTGCTGCTGCGCGTCTTCGCGCTCGCCGACGGCGCGCAGCGCTGGCGGCTCCTGCCGGGCGGGCTGTCGCGGGTTGGTACGCGCGACACGCTGTTCAACGCGCCGATGCCGCGCGGCGGCAGCACCGTCGATACGTGGGTGATGACCGAAGGCATCGTCGATTCGACGACGCTGCTTCAAACGCACCTCGGCCCCGACGATCTCGTCGAGCGGCCGCGCGCGATCGCGAGCCGCGCGGCCGAGAACCTGTTCTGGCTCGGCCGCTACACCGAGCGCGCGACCAACCTGATGCGCCTCGCACGTGCTGCGCTCGAGCGGCTGCGCGGCGAGGACGACGTCGACAGTCCCGCGCATCTGGAGCTGATCGACACGCTGTGTCGCGACACCGGCCTGATCGCGGCCGATGCGCCGAACGCCGTCGACGCGCCGCGTGCGTTCCAGCACACGCTCGCGACGTCGCTGACGCGCGGCGCCGATCGCACGTCGGGAATCGCGTCGTGCCTGTTCGGGATGCGCGGCGCCGCCGCCGCGATCCGCGAACGGCTGTCGAGCGATCAATGGCGGCTGATCGACGACGCGACGCAATTGTTCGCGGACAGCGCCGGCCTGCCGGAAGCCGAGGAGCAGATCGGCAACGACGCGCTGCAGTTGCTGGAGCGTCTTGGCCTGCTGCTCGGCGCGATCACGGGCGCGCAGACCGACAACATGACGCGCGACGACGGCTGGCGATTGCTGTCGATCGGCCGCCAGATCGAACGGCTGGACTTCCTGTGCGCCGTGTTGAAATTCGCGTTCGACGAGGGCGCCGTGCACCGGCAGGACGGCTTCGAGCTCGTGCTGGAACTGTTCGACAGCACGATCACGTTCCGCTCGCGTTTCCAGCGCGGCTTCGATGTCGCGCCGCTGCTGTCGCTCGTCGTGCTCGATACCGACAATCCGCGCTCGCTCGGCTGGGTCGTGCAGGCGCTGCGCGGCCGCTTGACGAAGGTCGAGCGCAGCGAAGGTTATGCGTTGTCGGAGCTGGCCGAGACGATTCCGGACGTGCCCGCGTGGTCGCTGCACGAACTTTGCGAAACCGCCGACGGCGGCCGGCACGACAAGCTGCTCGATGCGCTCGACGCGACGGTGAGGGCGGTCTGGGAGCTGTCGAACCGGATCGGCGAACGCTATTTCAGCCACGTGCGCGAGGCGGGCAGGACGCTATGGTGACGACGAAAGGCGCGGCGAAAACGCCGGCCGGTTCCGGCCATGCACGGCAGGCCGCGGCACCGGTTATACCACCCGCATCGGCCGCGCCGGCCGCCGTTGCGCCCGGCAGATTGCTGCGCGTCACGCACGATACCGAATACCGTTACGCGGCACGCGTCGAATCGGCCCAGCACCAGGCCCGCCTGCAACCGCTCGCGACGCCGCGGCAGCAGGTGCTGTCGTTCGCGCTCGACATCGAGCCCGCGCCGGAATCGGTCTGCACGGAGATCGACGCATTCGGCAACGCACGCGCGTCGTTTGCGCTGAACCAGCCGCACGACACGCTGCTCGTGCGCAGCCGCAGCACGGTGCGCGTGACGCCGCCCGTGTGGTCGCTCGGTGCGCGCGGCGCGCCGCCGCCCGCGATCGCGCGTCCCGATGCAAAGCAGGCGACCGAATGGGAAGCCGTGCGCGACCGCTTGCGGTTTCGCGCGGGGCAGCCTTACGACGCGGCGAGCGAATTCGTGTTCGCGTCGCCGCATGTCGCGTGCGATCCCGAACTCGCCGCGTACGCGGCCGCGAGCTTCACGCCGCACCGGGCGCTCGTGCAGGCCGCCTGGGATCTGATGCGGCGCGTGCACGCCGACTTTGCGTATACGCCGAACAGTACCGACATCACGACGTCGGCACTCGACGCGCTGCGGCTGCGCAAGGGTGTCTGCCAGGATTTCGCGCACGTGATGATCGGCGCATTGCGCTCGCTCGGGCTGGCTGCGCGTTACGTGAGCGGCTATCTGCTCACGCAGCCGCCGCCCGGGCAGCCGCGGCTGATCGGCGCCGACGCGTCGCATGCGTGGGTCGAGGTGTACGACCCGGCGTGGCCCGAAGACGGCGGCTGGCTGCAGCTCGATCCGACCAACGACCGCGCGCCGGGCGACGACTACGTGATGCTGTCGATCGGCCGCGATTACGCGGACGTGACGCCGCTGCGCGGCGTGATCCGCGGCGGCGGCGCGGATCAGGAGCTGAAGGTCGGTGTGACGGTCGAGCCGCTGGAGGCGCCGTAACGTCGTGCGATGCCGCCCGCGCGGGCGCTTCGCCCCTTTAAGTCTTCGTTAATACTGCACGCCTAGCATGGTGATGCCGGCGCGCGGATCGGACCCCGGTCCGGCGCCGGCAGCACGCGCGGGTGCGTCGACGTCACGGCGCCGCGCCGTCGCGCGTCGACATTCCCTTGCAACGACGGCAGACCATGATCAAGCACTTCGACTACACGCTCGGCAGCGAGACGATTGCGCTCTGCGCGAGCTTCGGCGCGGGGCCGGCGTTGCGCCGTGTGCTCGTGAGCCGCGCGGATTCGATGGAGACGCTGGTGGTGCTCGACGCGCGCGGCCTGTCGGGTCTCTTGAAGGTCGCAACCGAAGAACCGGAAGGGCTCCTCGACGACGCGATCCGCAAGGTCGGCGACGAACAGCTCGTCGAACGGGCGATCAGCGGCAGGACCATCGTCGAAACCGCACTGTGACGGCATAAGCACGGCGCGGCGGCGCGGATCAGGGAGTATGCTGCCGGTCCGACCGGCTCATTCACGCATGCCCGATGCCCGCAACTGGCGCTGCCATTCCCGTTTCCCGCCGCTATACGACGATTCGCGTGATCGCGTATCACGGCATCCTGCAAAACGTCACGGCCTTGCTGGCGTTCGTCCCGTTCATGCTGTTCCTGCACGAACGGTCGCTGGCCGCATTCTCGTCATGGTCGGGGCAGATGTGGGCGCTGCAGGGCGTGTCGTTCGCGGCGGCGATTGCAGGTCTCGTCGGTCACATCGCGCTGGCATTTCGTCGCGGATGGGGACGGACGCTGGATGTGGCGACCTGGATGGTGTTGAGCGCCGCGTCGCTCATGCTGTCGTCGTGGATCACGGTGCTCATCGGGCTGCCGCTGGGTGTCGCCGGTCTCGCGCTGATGTACAACCGGCTGAGCAACGACTATCTGAACCTGCCGCACGCCGCGATCGAACCGACGGCACGGCGCTTCGTATCCGTCGGCCTGCTGGCCGCCTCGTCCGCGCTGCATTACTGGGCGATCTCGTTCGCGACGATGCGTACCGGCACGTTCGGCTACCTGCTGCCGAATGGCCGGCCGATGGACCTGCTGATCGCCGCTGCGATCGCGCTGGTCGTCGGCACTGCTGTCGCGCCACGCGGGCAACGCATGTGGTGCTGCGGGATGTCGCTGATGACGTCCGCCGTCGCGATGCTGGCGATGCTGTTGAGCTACGTGTCGGTCGCGACGCCGCTGGTGCGCTACCTGCCGCACGAATACCGGCGCATCGCCATTCCGTGGCAACCGATCACGGTTTACGCGATCGTCACGTTCTGCATTGCGCTGGTGCTGATACGCGCGACGAAGCCGCCGAAGCAGAGCGACTGGGAGCAGTGGTCGAATCCCGACGCTTCCACCGGGGCGGGCGCTGCGCGCCGGGAAACGACCTCCTGACGCTGCGTGGCTAATCCGCGAACCGGTCCGTCGCCGCGATCAGCGCTTCCAGGATCCCCGGTTCGTTATACGCGTGCCCGGCGCCGGGCACGATCTCGAACGTCGCTTCCGGCCACGCCTTCGACAGATCCCATGCGGTGCGAGCGGGCGTCGCGATGTCGTAGCGGCCTTGCACGATCACGCCGGGAATGCCGGCGAGGCGATGTGCGTCGCGCAGCAACTGGCCTTCCTCGACGAAACCGTGGTTGACGAAGTAGTGGTTTTCGATCCGCGCGAACGCGAGCGCATAGTGGCCGTCCGCGAAGTGCGCGGCGAGCGCGGGATCGGGCAGCAGCGTGATCGTGCGGCCTTCCCAGATGCTCCACGCGCGCGCGGCTTCGAGCTTCGCGGCTTCGTCGTCGCCCGTCAGCCGGCGATGGTAGGCGGCCATCAGGTCGCCGCGCTCGGCTTCCGGAATCGGTGCGACGAAGGCTTCCCACAGGTCGGGGAACAACCACGACGCGCCTTCCTGGTAGTACCACAGCAATTCCGCGCGGCGCATCGTGAAGATGCCGCGCACGATCAGCGCGCTGACGCGTTCCGGGTGCGTTTCCGCGTACGCGATCGACAGCGCGCTGCCCCACGAGCCTCCGAATACGAGCCATTGCTCGGCGCCGACCATCTCGCGCAGGCGTTCGATATCGGCGACCAGATTCCACGTCGTGTTGTTCTCGAGGCTCGCGTGCGGCATCGAGCGCCCGCAGCCGCGCTGGTCGAATAGCAGAATGTCGTAGCGCTCCGGGTCGAACAGGCGGCGATGATCGGCGCTGCAGCCCGCGCCGGGGCCGCCATGCAGGAACACGGCGGGCTTGCCGGCCGGGTTGCCGCAGCGCTCCCAATAGATGCGATGGCCGTCGCCGGTGTCGAGGTGGCCGTGGGCGTAGGGTTCGATCGGTGGGTACACAGACAGGCTCCGGGTGAGGGTCGACAGGAGGCGGACGAGCGGGCCGGTGTGCGGGCGGGCACGGTACTTTGAATATTGCGGCGCCGCAAAAAACTCGTTGCGCAGGCATCGGCCGGCCGCCGCCGGACAAGGCTTGTCATTATGCCCATTCGCCGCGCCGGACGTGTGCTCGCTATGGTGAGCACCGTCGCCGGGGTTCGCGCCGGGATTTTTGAAGCAATTTCATTCCGATATTTTTCATACAAAATCCCGGCGGCATATCGGTGCGCCGGATCGGGGCACCTGCCTATCTCCTGCTTCTTTACCGTGCCAACGGGAATCAGTCGATGAACCATCGCGTCACGCAGTTGACCGGGTTGCGCGCCGTCGCGGTGTCGATGGTCGTCGTCGGTCATGCCGAGCACGTGCTGCCCGGCGGCTACACGGGCTGGTACGCGCCGTTGCGCCTGATCGCCGACGGCAAGCTCGGCGTGCTGATCTTTTTCGTCCTCAGCGGTTTCCTGATCACCAACGTGCTGCGCGCCGAGTTCTCGCGCACCGGCGATATCGCGCTGACGTCGTTCTACGTGCGCCGCGCGCTGCGGATCTGGCCGGCCTGCTACGTCTATCTCGCGGCCGTCGCGATTGTGGCCTTCGCCGGCTGGTTCGACGTCGATCGCCGACAGTGGCTGTATGCCGCGCTGCACCTGTGGAATTACTCGGCGTGGTTCGGGCTGACCGCCGACAACCTGTTGCATCGCGACGGCGCGTGGTATCTCGGCCATTTCTGGTCGCTCGCGCTCGAGGAACAGTTCTACTGGTTCTGGCCGTTGCTGTTCGTGTACGGCATCCGCCGCCGCGGCACGCGCTGGCTGGCCGCGCTGATCCTGATCGTGCCGCTGGTGCGCGCCGTCACGTATTTCGTTGCGCCGGCGCTGCGCGGGCAACTCGGGATGATGCTGCACACCGGCGTCGATCCGATCCTGATCGGTTGTTATGCGTCGCTCAACCGCGAACGGCTCGAAGCGTGGATCCGTTCGTGGCGCGGCGAGACGCACATCGTGACGGCGATCATCGTTGTCGTGCTGCTCGGGATGCCGCTCGCCGAACACCGGCTCGGCGGCTTCTGGAATGCGACGTACGGCGTGACGCTTGAAGCCGCGCTGATCGCGATCGTGATCGTCGTGCTGAATTTCCGCAACGAGTTCTGGTGCGCGCGCTGGCTGCGCGCCGGGCCGGTCGTGTTCATCGGCACGATCTCGTTCAGTCTCTATCTGTGGCAGCAGCCGTTCGCGAACCCGGACCTGCCGGTCGCGCACGCGTTTCCGCTTGGGATCGTGTGGGCGCTGATGGCGGCGACGGCCAGTTACTTCCTCGTTGAAAAACCGTTCCTGCGGCTGAAGGATCGCTATACGGCGCGCGAGGCGCGACGCGTGCGTGATGACGCGTTGCGCAGGCCCGTGCCGACCGAGGCGATCGGGCCGAAGGTGGTGGAGTAGGTCACTGCGTTATTTCATCGCCGAAGGCGGATACCAGAAGTTTCGGAACATATCGATTCCGTACGTCTTGCCGTCATAGCGGACGACCGTGCGTGCGGTGCGTGTGCCCGTGTCCGAGTAGTCGCCGTCCTTGCGTTGCGTCTTCGTGATGTGCGCAGTGATCGACAGGTCTGCGAAACCGTGGCTCGAGGCTTTCTCGACGGCGATCGTCATGCGCGCCGATTCGCTGCGTGCGTCGCCGGTGGCGGGTCCGCAGGCTGTGCCTTCGCTACTGACCCAGCCGTAGAGGTTGGTGCCGAATACCGGGCGGATGCGGTTGCCTTCGCGTACCCACAGCGTCAATTCTTCGCTGGCAGCGGCGTCGGGGCAGCTCGGCCCACGTGCGCTGCTCGTGAACACGACACCGAACGCTCGCACGTCGGGCGACAGCCGGTAAGGTGCCGTATCGATGCGATAGCTGTTCTCGCCGACCTCCGTGAGCGCATCTTCCTGGACCACTGACCGCTCGGCCGCAACGACCTTGCCGCCCTCGACGAGCGCGACGATCTGCAGCTTGTCGCTGTCGTCCGGGTTCTTGCTTTTCGGACGCGAATCGAACGCGACGGCCGCGATCGTCGTGTCCGGCGCGTTCGGCATGACCTTGCACGCGGACGCGACGACGAGCCGGTCCGCGTCGCGCGTGGCGATCCGTGCGCTGGCAATGCCGGCCCAGCGGGCGATGGCCGTGACGGTATCGTCGCCGCAAGGCTGGCTGTCGGTGGCGTGCACGGCGGGAGCAGCGGCAAGCGCCAGCAAAGGAACGAAGCGACGGATTTTCATGGTCTCGATGGGAAAGAGGGGGCTTTGCAGATTTCCTGGGAACGTATGATAGAGCGTTAGTGTTCGGCTGCGGATTCAACCCGTTGAGCTTTGCGTTCTCTTCCTCAAGCTGTTTCAGCCGGGCAACTCCGAGGGCGACAGCCCACCGTACTTCGTCCGCCAGTTGTAAAACGTCGCGTCGCTGATCCTCATCTTGTGGCAGACCTCCGCGACAGGCGTGCCCTACTGCGCGGCATGAAGATCGAGCGGGCCAACCAGGCCTGGGCGCTCGACACGACCTACGCTCCTATGGCGCGCGGCTTCGTATCTCTGATCACAAAATTCGACAAATTCTCCGGTCATACGCCAATGTGTGGGATTAACGCATCTTGGCAGCAGCTCCTCATGCTCCCGTGCACGGGAGCAGTACAAAACGTGACAGAACAAGAGCGCGGGATGAGTAAAATCTGGGTCTTCCAATGCAGCAGAGGCAAGGAAGCGGCCGCAGATGATTCTCCTTCGGCATGCTGAAATTTCGACTTACGAAAAACATAATTCGGTATCCGGGATGAATTGAAAACTAAAAAAATTGGCCATGATCGAATGGTTGCCTAACCGATATCACACCCGCTGTCCCAACTCTCATCTATCTTTGGGACATTGCCTTCGACGTGCCAACAACACTGAGTACGGATTGGCTGCGGGCGTTGCAGCCGAAAATCTCAGCCGCGCGCATCGCGTGATTCATCGGCGTGAAACAAGCGTTTGTCTGGAAAACACTTGGGGTGAGCCGCCTGCTGAGATGCCGGTCGGTGGCTACAAACAATTGGGGATTGGCCGCGAAAATGGAAATTGGAGCACTACACTCGCTTGAAGCCGATCCAGGTCGAATTTTGTGCTTATGCTTTGGTAGCGTGAAGAACAGCTTTATATGGAAAGGTTGGTTATGCTGAATAAATGGACTTTTACTCTTTTATTTTCTATGAGCGCGGTAAGTTTGACGGGTTGTGCGGACGGCATGGCGCGTATTCATGCCGCTGGTCATCCGATCGTGATGGCGTCCTCTAAAAAAGAGGGGGCATTTGGCAAGGATGTGCGGCGAATTCAGGCTCCGCAGAAAATTACAAGGGGTCGGGATGGTGAGTGCTGGGATTACCAGGTCTCCGCAAACGGCAGCGGCCTACTACCGTATTACGTTGTGGTTGGTGCTAATGATCGCGTGGGCAGCCATAGTTTCAGGACATGTGAAGAGGCCAAAGAACTAGGTGAATTCAAGTAATCAGTGTGCGTAATGTGGATTGACCTGTGGAGTTGAGGCTTGGCCGGGATTCGCGAGAAATCCGCCGCATCCCGGTTCAATCCATTGATTTAGAGTCGCTAATGGCGCTGTCACGTTGCCGGAGGGAGTCGGGTAAGCTGCGGCGATGAAAAAGAAATCGCCCTACCACGGCCATCGATTCCCATCGGTGATCATCTGCCAGGCGGTCCGCTGGTATTTCCGCTTCCAACTGAGCCTGCGCGACATCGAGGAACTGCTGTTCGAGCGCGGCGTGGTCGCCAGCCACGAGAGATCCGCCGCTGGCGCGACAAGTTCGGCCCGGGCTTCGCGCATAACGTCAAGACTGCACGGCGCAAGCCGAGCAGCACTTGGCACCTGAATGAAATGTTCGTGTCACTGCGCGGCGAGCCCTACCTGCTGTGGCGGGCGGTCGACGAGCATGGCGTCGAACTGGACATCTTGCGACAGAAGCGCCGCGACAAGGCGGCTGCCAGGCGCTTCTTCCAAGCGGTTCAGCCTTCTTGGCCCAGCATTCTTGAACCGTCCAACTTCCGCGGTTCAGTTCACATATGCCGGGCCTTTTGTCGACATGTCGGCGAAAAAAGCAGCGGCTTACCGCGTCAGTGCCGTAAACCCTTCCAGCAACCGCTCAACATCAGCCGCTTGAATCGCGCCCATCGTCGAAATCCGGAACAGTTCCTTCGACAACCCGCCTTGCCCCGCGTAGATCACGAAGCCACGCGCCTTCAACCCGTCATGCAGCGTCTCGTACGTGACCCCCTGTGGCAGCCGGTACGCGCGCAGAACAACCGACGACGCACCTTCCGGCAGCACCAGCGGCATCCCGCGCGCGGCAAGCCCGGCCTGCGCCTGATCGGCGAGCGCCTTGTAATGCGCATGACGCGCGCGCCATCCACCAGCCTCATCAAACTCGCGCAGCGCCTCGACGAGCGCGTAGTACGCGTGCACCGACGGCGTAAAAGGCGTATTCCGCTGATCCTGCAGCTTCGCCAGACGACCGAGATCGAGGTAGTAAGTACGGCTCGCGGCCTTCGCGAGCGCACTACGGCGTACGATCACGAACGCCGCGCCCGGCACACCGTGCAGGCATTTGTTCGCGGTCGCGGCAACAGCATCGATGTCGCCACCGGCAAAATCGATCGCTTCCGCACCAAAGCTGCTCACACCATCAACGAGCATTTTCACGCCGCGCGAACGACACACCTCGGCAATCGCACCGAGATCGTTCAGCCGGCCCGTCGTCGTTTCATGATGAATCACGGCGACATGCGAATACCCGCCCGCATCGAGCCGTGCACCGATCTCAGCGAGATCGGGCGCCTGCATCCACTCATGCTTCAGTACATCATGCGCGATCCCGTACTGCGTCGCGATCTGCGTGATCCGCTCGCCGTACACGCCGTTCTCGATCACGAGCAGCTTGCCGTCCTGCGGCACGAGCGCCGCGATCATGCTCTCGACGGCGGCGGTGCCCGAGCCCGTCATCAGCACGGCGGCCCATTCGGCCGGATCGAGTTCGTACGCGGCGACGAGGCGCGCACGCGCTTCATCCTGCAGGTCGAAGAATTCGCTTTCGCGATGGCACAGGTCGGGTTGCAGCAGGCTGCGGCGCACGCGTTCGGTCAGCGTTACCGGGCCGGGGTTCAGCAGCAGCATCAAAGGGCTCCTTCAGCGTGGGCTTCGGTCTGCGCGGCGCCGATGTGCCGCATCAGACGGGTCTTGACCTCGACCGGTGTGACGGTCGGGCGGGGCAGGCCGTCGGGCACGCCGGTGCGGATCGCGAGACGCACGAACTGGGCACCGTCGTGCGACCCGGCCAGCGCCGTATCGAGCACGTCGAGCGCGTCGCCTTCGACCGCCGACGCGTAGCCGCATGCGGCCGCGACGCCCGCGAACGACACGTGCCGCGACACCGTTGCCTGGCCGCCCGTCGATTCGTGCGCGCCGTTGTCGAGCAGCACGTGCGTGAGGTTGGCCGGGCCGTAGGTGCCGAGCGTGGCGAACACGCCCATCCGCATCAGCGCGGCGCCGTCGCCGTCGACCGCGACCACGCGCAGGTCGGGGCGCGCGAGCGCGAGGCCGAGCGCGAGCGGCGTCACGCAGCCCATCGAGCCGACCATGTACAACTGGTTCGGGCGATCGTCGATCGCGTAGAGTTCGCGGCCGCAGAAGCCGGTCGACGCGAGCACGACGGTCGAGTCGACCGGCGTGTGCGCGATCACGCGCTGCAGCGCGTCCTGGCGGGTCGGCCAGGCATCGGCCGACGCGGCGCGCGACGACGATTGCGCGGCGACATGCGCGCGCGGCTGCGCCGCCGGGTTCGCGTTCAGTTCATACGGCGCGACGCTGCCTTTCTGCATCACGAGCGCGTACGGGCGGCCCGTCGCGTCCATGTGCGCGATCGCGCGGTCGAGTGCCGGGCCGACCTGCTCGGGGTCGGTCGGGAACGTCTCCCACGGGATCTCCATCGTGTCGAGCATCGCGGGCGTGATCGGGCCCATCAGCGCGTGCTGCGGCTCGTCGGCGACGCCCGGCTGGCCGCGCCACGTGACGATCAGCAGTTGCGGCAGGCGGAACGTCCAGGTCAGCGACGTCAGCGGGCTTACCGCGTTCCCGAGCCCCGAGTTCTGCATCATCGCGATCCCGCGCTTGCCGCCGAGCGTCGCGCCCGCGATCAGCGCGACCGCGTCGCCTTCGTTTGCGGCCGACAGGTAGTGCAGCGTCGGGTCCTGCAGCACGTAGTTGATGAACGGCGTCAGGTACGAGCAGGGCACGCCCGCGTACCAGTCGAAGCCGCGTTCGCGCGCGGCCTCGACGAACTGGGCCGCTTCGATCATTGCGCGCCCCCGTTGCCGGCACCTGGTTCGGACAGCGGCGTCTGGCCGTGCGCGAAGTCGCCCGCGCGGCGGAAGTCCTCGAGATCGTTGACGCCGCGCCAGTGGCCGTGCACGTACTGCACCTCGATCTTCTCGCCGGCGGCGATCAGTTCGTTGAGCAGCGACGGGATGTCGAGCGTGTCGAAATCGTCGCGCGCCTGCAGCGTCGCGAGCATCGCCTTCAGGCGGTCGACGCCGGCGCCGCGCACGTTCAGGAGGCCGATCCAGCGGCCGTGCGGCGTGCCTGCGGCGACGTCGCTCGATACGCGTTGCAGATAGGTCTTCTGGCCGAACAGGCCGCGATCGTCCGCCGCCGAGCACAGCGCGAAATCGCGCACGCTCTGGTTGGTCGGCTCGGTCAACGACGAATCGACCACCACGCTGAACTCGGCCTCGCTCTCCGCGAGGTCGCGCACGATGTAGCTGCGGAACAGCAGGTCGCCGTACGAGATCACGGTGTCGCCGGTCAGGCGTTCGGCCGCACATGCGAGCGACGCGAGTTCGCCCGTCTGCGCATGGCGTTCGTTGACCACGAGCTTGATGCCCGACGTATCGATCGCGTCGGCGCGATAGCCGCCGACCACGGTGATGTCGTTCACGCCGTGCGTCTTGAAGCCGTCGACGAGCCAGCGCAGCAGGGGCTTGCCGGCGACCGGCAGCATGACCTTGGGCTTGTCCTCGGTCACGGCTTCGAGGCCCTTGCCGCGGCTCGCGGCGAGCACGATCGCGGCGTTCGACGCGCGTGACGACGACGACAGGTAGATGCGCTCGGCGGCCGAGTACTCGTCGGCGTCCTGCAGGCGGAAGATCTCGTTGACCGATGCCACGCGGTCCTCGACGTTGATCAGCGTTTCGCTCTCGTGGATCTCGCGCGCGGTCGCCTGCATCGCGGATGCCGACGCGCGGATCAGGTGGTTCGCCCAGATCACGGTGCTGATGCCGGCCTGGCGGAACACGTCGGTCGGCGTGCTGTAGTACTTGGTCGGCACGATCACGAGCGGCGCCTTGCCGCTCCATTCGCGTGCGAACTGCAGGATCTCGTCCGGGCGCGACAGCTTGCTGTGGATCAGGATCGCGTCGGCGCCGGCTTCCGCATACGCGTTCGCGCGGCGCAGTGCCTCGTCCATCCCCCAGCCTGCGATCAGCGCTTCGACACGCGCGACGATCGAGAAGTCGGGATCGGTCTGCGAATCCTTGCCGGCTTTGATCTTGCCGCAGAACTCGTCGATTTCCGCGAGCGGCTGGCGCTCGCCGCCGATGAAGCTGTTGGTCTTCGGGAACTGCTTGTCCTCGATACAGACACCGGCAATGCCGCGCTGTTCGAGCTTCTTCACGAGGCGGCGCACGTTGTTGAAGTTGCCATAGCCGGTGTCACCGTCGAGCAGGATCGGCAGGTCGCTCGCGTCGGCCATGAATTCGAGCACGTCGACGACCTGCGTCCAGCTGGCCTCGTTGTTGTCGCGCACGCCGAACTGCGCGGAGATCGCCAGGCCCGACGCCCAGATCCCCTTGAAGCCGGCTTCGCGGACGATCCGCGCGGACAGGCCGTTGTGCGCTTCCATCAGGAATTCGAGGTCGCTGCTGACGAGCATGCGGCGCAGGCGTGCGCTGCGCGATTCGGTGAAATTGGGTTCGCGTGCGTTCATCGTGCGGCTCCTGCGGTAGTGCGTTGAATCAGGGGGAGGATTTCTTGCGTGGCGCGTGCGACGTCGTTCGGGAAGTCGATCTCGATCCACGGCGAGCCCGTCACGTCGGCGATGTCGAACGAATGGCCGCCTTCGAGCAGCAGGTCGCGCACGGCTTCTTCGTGCGGCATGTTCGCGCGGCCGCTGTCGACGTAGCCCGCGACGATCGTCGCGAGGCGGCGCGCGGTGCCTTCGGTGAAGCGGAAGAAGCCGACCGATTCGCCGATCGTGTCGTAGTCGAGGTCGACCGCGAGCTGCTTGCGCAGCTCGACCGGCACGCCATTCTTCACGCACAGCTTGACGGGTTCGTCGCCGGCCTCGAAGTCGCGGTCGATCAGCAGGCGGTCGACCGCCTTGTCGGGATCGGCCATCAGCGCATGCAGGATGTTTTCGTCGTACAGCACGTCCGCGTCCATCAGCAGCACGTCGCCGCCGCGCGTCATCGCATCGGCGACGGTATGCACGGTCAGCACGCTGCCGAGGTCGTAGCGCTCGTTCAGCACGATTTCGGCCTGGCGGCCGAGGCGCTTCAATTCCTGCTCGACCTTCTCGGACTGGAAGCCGAGCCCGAGCACGATCTCGTCGACGCCCGCGGCGTCGAGCACGCGCAAATGGCGCTCGAGCAGCGAAACGTCGTCAAAGCGCAGCAGGCACTTCGGGAACTGCGCTTCGGGCGGTTGTTGCAGGCGCAAGCCGAGGCCTGCCGCAAGAATGATGGCTCGCATGGGTTCTCCAACCAAAAAGCCGGCGGATCTGAACGATCAGTCGGCGAGCGGCTGCGGCGCACGGCGCCGCTGCCAGTTTCTTTCACTGAAATGCAGATAGAGCAGGCCGGGCAGGCCGAGCGCGAGTTCGCGCGCGCGCTTCGCGAGCGACAGCGCAAGCGCCGCGTCGGGCGGCAGGCCGACCAGCGGCGCGAGCAGCAGGTAGCCGCCTTCCTGCGCGCCGAGCGAGCCCGGGATCGCGAAGGCCGCACCGCGGATCGCCTGGCCGACGCTCTCGAGCAGCAGCGCGTCGAGCCAGCTGACCGGGTGCCCGAGGAAGTGCAGCGCGAGCCACACTTCCGCGGTGCCGACGATCCAGCCGACGAGGCTTAGTGCGAACGTCTTCGCGACCTTCGCACGATCGCGGTACAGCGCACCGACCGCTTCGTCGATCGCATCGGCACGGGTCGCGAGCGACGACCAGTCGCGCGGGCCGAGCAACTTCGACGCGAGACGCATGCCGCGGCCGAACAGCCCGCGCCGCTGCGCGACATAGAACAGCGCGGCGAGGGTGCCGAGCACGCCGGTGGCGATCAGCGCGGGCGTGCGCAGGTGCGCGACCGACTCGTGCGTCGCATACAGGCTGAACGCGCAGATGCCGATCAGCGCGAACGCCATTTGCGCGAGCGCCTGCATCGTCGTGCTGACGGTGACCGCCGCCGCCGCATCGGCCATCCGCGTGCCGCGCTGCGCGAGGTGGCGCACCATCAGCACGGGGCCGCCGATCTGCCCGGCAGGCAGCAGGCTGTTGACCGATTCGCCGACCCAGCGCGCACGCAGCGCGTTGCCGAGTTCGGCGCCCGGCTGGCCGCGACGGAACATCACCGAGATCGCGACCGCGTCGATCACGAGCGGCACGACGTGGAACGCCGCGACGAGCGCGAGCCCCCAGCCGGCCGCGAGAAACGTGGACGCGACCGCGCCGACGCCTTGCCATGCGAGGAGTGCGATGAAGAGTGCCGTCCCGAGGGACAGCAGGATCAGGCCGGCGCGTGTCATGACCCGGTCGTGCGTCGCGTGGCCAGTTGCTTGAACACCTGGCGGAAACCGAAATACGCGATCGCGTCCTTCATGTTCGAGATGAAGCGCTTCCACGGCCGCATGCCGGGGTTCGTCACGTATTCGAACGTGAGCGACACGCGCATCTCGTTCTGGCCGAGCGGCGTGATGCGGTGGCGCAGCTTGTCGCCGTCGAACAGCACGATGCCGCCGTCGGCGATCTGCACCGAGCCCGGTTCGTCGGCCACGTCCGGATTGCGCGTGTGCAGCTCGTAGTCGAGCCGGCACGACGATTCGTCGATCACGCCGATCAGCAGCGTGTAGCGGCGGCCGTCGTAGTACGACGTGTCGTAGTGCCAGCCGATGTGGTCGCCGGGCTTCGTGTAGTAATACAGCGCGTACGCGTGCGGATCGTCGTCCGGCGACAGCATCAGCTTGTCGCCCGTGACCTTCTCGAGGAAGCTGATCAGCGCCTTCGATCGATACAGTTCGGCGATGTACGGCGCCTGCTCGTCGATCGTGTGGCGGCTCACGCTGCCGCCCTGCTTGTGGCCGGGCAGGTAATTGCGGTTCAGGCCGGCCTGCATCGCGCGGGCGGCCGCCGCCAGCTTCGCGTGCGCGTCGGCCGGCAGGAACGTGTCGAGATACAGGAACGACCCCTGGCGCGTGTAGTCGCCGCGCAGGCGGTCGAGGTCGAGATGGCCGACGCGGTCGGCCACGGTGCGATCGGGGTCGGACGCGGCCGCGCGTGCAGGCGCGGGGCGTGCCGGGCTCAGCACGGAGTCGTCGCGCGTGCTAGGAGTCATTTGGAAGCCTGGATTTCAGTAGGGTTCTGCGGGAGGTTGCCGCGCCGGACGATGCGCCACCAGTCGATCACGACCCAGGCGGCGAACAGCGGCGCGCCGATCGACGCCGCGAGCAGGAACGGCTCGACGCCGTCGACGAGCGTCACGAGCGGCAGCAGGTACAGCACGTCTTCGGTCTCGAAGCCGCCTGCGAATGCCTGCTTGGTGCCGGCCTTGCCGGCGATCGATTCGATCCGCATGCGCAGGAAGAAGATCAGTGCGACGGCCGCGCCGGCCACCGCGCCGAGCAGCACCGGCGACGCGGCCATCTGGCCGCCCTGGGCGACGATGCCGAGGCCCATGCTGACGAACAGCGCGATCGTGACGAGCGCGTCGGCCGCGAGGTCGTAAAAATGGCCGATCTTGCTGGTTTTGCCGCTGATGCGCGCGAGTTCGCCATCGGTGTGATCGACGAAGTTCGACAGCACGATCAGGAACGCGCCCGCGTTGCTCCAGCCGAAACCGCCGTGCGCGAGGCACCAGGCGCCGGCGAGGCCGATCAGCAGACGCAGTGTAGTGAGGTGATTCGGGGTGACCGGCGTATCGACGAGCGGTCGGACAAGCGAGCGCGCGAGCCGCGCATCCCAGGTGCGTGGCAGGGGGGGCTCGGAGCGTGTGGCGTTTTTTCTTTGGTCCATCGGCGAAATATATACGGAATTGTAATTTGTTGCTTTTTATTCAATCAATGTCCTGACATACAAGAGTGTTACCGCGTCCAGCGGGTGTCGGCCGGTCGAAAACCGCGCATGCGAAAGGGCAGGCAAACGGGGCGGCCGCACCCGTATTCCAGTGTGGTTCGCATCGTGCGGGTGTCAAGGGCGGACGGGCCTCCGAGGCCGGCGCGGCGGTTATTTTCTCGCATGCCGGCGGGCGGCGCGCGGCGCGTGCAACCTTGACCCGCGTCAGGCCCGGAACAGCCGCATCGGGCGACAATTGGCCGCGCCGCAGACGGGTCGTCGATTGTTGATGGACAGGCGATAAATTTCAATGGAAATCCGCCGATTAATGCGCACGGGTTGGCGATCGTCGGCTGGCCATTCGATCGCAGCTTTCGTGCACCTTTCGTGTGCATTCGACGCATGCGGATCGCCTGTCACAGAACGGTCGTTCGATACCCGGCAAATTCGGTAAGGATCTTTTGCATTCAGCGGACATTTCGCGGCGATCGCCTCTGCGATACTCCGACCGTGCCTGTGGTGCCGGCCGCCCCGAGCGGCCCCAAGGGCTTCATGTCGCTCCGGAGCGCCCCCGCGACATCAACGACAGACCAAAGCGTCAGAAACCAGCCATGTCTTCATCACGCATCCTCGCTCCCGCCCTGCGTTCGCTCGTCCGCACCGCCGACGAAGCCGCCGCGCTGATCCGTCCCGGCATGACCGTCGCCATGAGCGGCTTCACGGGTTCGGGTTATCCGAAGGCCGTGCCGGCCGCGCTTGCCGCCCACATCGACGCGGCGCACACGCGCGGCGAGGATTTCCGGATCAACGTGCTGACGGGCGCGTCGACCGCGCCGGAACTCGACGGCGCGCTCGCCCGCACCAACGGCATCTCGATGCGGTTGCCGTACCAGTCCGACCCGACGCTGCGCGACAAGATCAATAGCGGCGAAGTCGACTACCAGGACGTCCACCTGAGCCACGTCGCGCAATATGCGTGGTTCGGGCTGTACGGCGATCTCGACGTCGCGATCGTCGAAGTCGCGGGCATCCGCGAGGACGGGCTGCTGATTCCGTCCGCGTCGATCGGCAACAACAAGACGTGGCTCGAACGCGCGAAGCACGTGATCCTCGAGGTCAATGCGCGCCAACCGCTCGGCCTCGACGGGATGCACGACGTCTATTACGGCACCGCGCTGCCGCCGCACCGCAAGCCGATTCCGCTGACGAAGAGCGACGACCGGATCGGCGAGCCGTACCTGCGCTGCCCGGCCGACAAGATCGTCGCGATCGTCGAGACCGACGCGCCGGATCGCAGCAACGCGTTCTCCGCGCCGGACGAGACGTCGAAGCAGATCGCGCTGCAACTGATCGACTTCCTGCGCCACGAAGTGAAGCGCGGCCGCCTGCCGGAAAACCTGCTGCCGCTGCAGTCGGGCGTCGGCAACATCACGAACGCAGTGCTCGCGGAACTCAGCTCGGCCGGCTTCTCGAACCTGACCGCGTACACCGAAGTGATCCAGGACGCGATGCTCGACCTGCTCGACGACGGCACGCTGAGCTTCGCGTCGGCCACCGCGCTGTCGCTGAGCCCGGCCGCCGTGCAGCGCTTCGCCGACGAGATCGCGACGTTCCGCGAGAAGATCGTGCTGCGCCCGCAGGAGATCAGCAATCATCCGGAGCTCGTGCGCCGCCTCGGCTGCATCGCGATGAACGGGATGATCGAGGCTGACATCTACGGCAACGTGAACTCGACGCACGTGATGGGCACGAAGATCCAGAACGGCATCGGCGGCTCGGGCGACTTCGCGCGCAACGGCTACCTGTCGTGCTTCATGTCGGCGAGTACCGCGAAGGGCGGCGCGATCTCGCGGATCGTGCCGATGGCGAGCCACGTCGACCATACCGAGCACGACGTCGCGGTGGTCGTCACCGAGCAGGGCCTCGCGGACCTGCGCGGCCTGTCGCCGAAGCAGCGCGCGCGCAAGGTCATCGCGACCTGCGCGCATCCGGATTACCGGCCGATGCTCGAGGATTACTTCGAGCGCGCGTCGCACGACAGCTTCGGCAAGCACACGCCGCACCTGCTCGCCGAGGCGCTGTCGTGGCACGAGCGCTACGTGCGGACCGGGACAATGAAGGTCTGATGCAACCACCCGCGCCGGGCGCGCGTCGCGTGCGCCCGCCGTGATCGTCAATCCATCGCCGCGTGCGCGACATCGACGCTCGCCGTTTTCTGCGGCGGGCGGATCAGCAGCAACAGCGGAATCATCAGCAGCGTCGCGACGAACATCAGCTTGAAGTCGTTCAGGTACGCGATCATCGTCGCCTGCTGGTTGATCGTGCTGTCGAGCAGTGCGAGGTCGAGGCGGCTGCCGGACATTGCCTGCACGGCCGGGTTGAACGGCGTGATGTGGGCGGCGAGATCCGCATGCGAGACCTGCGTGTTGCGCGTCATCAGCGTCTGCACGATCGAGATGCCGATGCTGCTGCCGATGTTGCGCATCAGGCTGTAGGTGGCCGTGCCGTCCGCGCGCAGGTCGGGCGCCAGCGTCGAAAACGACAGCGCGCTCAGCGGCACGAACACGAGCCCCAGCCCGAAGCCCTGGACCACGCCCGGCCACACGATGTCCGATTCGGACAGCACGACCGTGTACTGCATCATCTGCCAGAGCGCGAGCGCGGAAATCGACAGCCCCGCGAGCAGCAGCATCCGCGCATCCACGTATTTCAGCAGCCTTCCGACGAACAGCATCGCGATCATCGTGCCGGCGCCGCTCGGCGCGGTGACGAGGCCCGTCGTCGCGACCGGGTAGCCCATCAGGTTCTGCAGCATCGGCGGCAGCAGCGCGCGCGTCGCGTACAGCACCGCGCCGACCACGAAGATGAACAGCGTGCCCGTGGCGAAATTCGGGTCGCGCAGCAATTCCGACTTGAAGAACGATGCCTTGCCGACGGTCGCCGTATGCACGAGGAAGAACGCGAAGCTGAGCGCCGCGACGAGCGCCTCGATGCGGATCTCGTACGAACCGAACCAGTCGAGCTGTTCGCCGCGGTCGAGCATCGCCTGGAACGCGCCGATCGCGAGCGCCAGTGTCGCGAAGCCGAATGCGTCGAATTTCACATGCGGGCGCGGCGCACGCGCGGGCAGGAAGGTCATCACGCCGGCCAGCGCGAACGCGCCGATCGGCACGTTGATGAAGAACACCCAGCGCCAGTTGTAGCTGTCGGTGAGCCAGCCGCCGAGCGTCGGGCCGAGGATCGGGCCGACCATCACGCCCATCCCCCAGATCGCCATCGCCTGGCCTTGTTTCTCGCGCGGGTTGATGTCGAGCAGGATCGACTGCGACAGCGGCACCAGCGCGGCGCCGAACACACCCTGCAGCAGCCGCGCGCCGACGATCTGCACGAGCGACTCGGCCAGCCCGCACAGCGCCGATGCGACCGTGAAGCCCGCGATCGAGACGATCAGCAGCCGCTTGACGCTGAGCCGGTCGGACAGCCAGCCGGTGAGCGGCGTCGCGATCGCCGCGGCGACGATATAGGAGGTCAGCACCCACGTGATCTCGTCCTGCGACGCGGACAGGGTGCCCTGCATATGTGGCAGCGCGACGTTCGCGATCGTGCTGTCGAGGGTCTGGATCAGCGTGGCGAGCATGATCGACAGGGTCAGCATCGGCCGGTTCAGGGCGGGCGAGGCGGGGACGTCGGCGGCGGGGTTCAAGCGGGTGTCTCCGTGGGGCGGTCGCCGTGGGCGGCGATCCGGCATGGCGCCAATTATAAGCATGCTTATCATGTATGTGCTTATCGCTGGAGCGCGAGCCGCGGGCCGATGACGGCTTGACCCTATAATCGGCGGATGGACAAGACCTACGAGAGCCGGATCGGCTACCTGATTTCAGACGTGGCCCGCCTGCAAGGACGCCTGTTCGACCGGCGCGCGAAGCGCATCGGGCTGACGCGCGCGCAAAGCCGTGTGCTCGCCTACCTGACGTGGAAGGGCGAGATGAATCAGGCGCGGCTCGCCGAATGGCTCGAAATCACGCCGATCTCGCTCACGCGGCTGCTCGACCGGATGGAAAGTTATGGCTGGATCGAACGCATCTCGAACGACGACGACCGTCGCGCGTTCGTGATCCGGCTGACCGACAAGGCGCGCGAGATCTTTCCGCAGATGCTCGAAGTCGGCGATACCGTCACCGACGACGGGCTGCGCGGCTTCACGCCCGACGAGCGCGATACGCTGGTACGGCTGCTCGGGCGCGTACGCCACAACCTGATCGACTGCGGCGGGGAGTGACGGACATGGCCATCCGGGCGCGCCGGGTGGCAGGATCGAAAACGACGAGAACGGCGGAGACAGGGCACCGGCACGACGCATCGCAGGCTTCGGCGATGCTGGCATGGCACCCGCAAAGCCGCATGTTCAAC
Organism: Burkholderia sp. YIM B11467; assembly: GCF_052952715.1. NCBI lineage: Bacteria > Pseudomonadati > Pseudomonadota > Betaproteobacteria > Burkholderiales > Burkholderiaceae > Burkholderia > Burkholderia sp. YIM B11467. The sequence goes on along the minus strand of NZ_JBQVSQ010000002.1, from coordinate 863,410 downwards.
GGCCCAGCGCCGCGAGCGCGAACGCCGCCAGATAGAGACCCACACCGTACGACAGATGCGTGACGATGCTGCGCCGGCGCGCGACGCCCGGATGCGGCGTGCGCGATGCCGCGATGCCGAAGCCGAACGCGGGCTGCATCACGAAGAACGGCGCGACCATGCTGGCGAGGCCGGCGACGAGCGCGGGCAACGGCGTCGGCGTGCCGATCCACGCCGTGCCCGCGATCGCGACGGGCAGCGCCGCGAACGCGATGCCGATCGTGTAATGCGCGATCCAGCCGACTGCGCGCTCGCCCGGCACGGGCGGCGCGGCGACGATCGACACGTGCCGGAACCGTCCGCGCGTCATGTGGCCGATCCAGCGGCCGACCAGCGCGTAGTCGAGCGACGGAATGCCGAACGCACGCCGCCGGAACAGCGCCCATAGATCCATCACGAGCGTGGCGCCCGCGCCGATCAGCAGCAGGTCGAACAGGATATCGGTCGGGCTCATCGGGCGCCTCCGCGGTGGACGGCGACGGCGACACGGCGCAGTGGAAGGCGGGTTGGGTTCAGCGGTTTCATGATGGTCCAGGCTTGTCTTTACGGAGTCGAGCGACTATCTTGCTACCTCAAGTTCACTTGAGGTCAAGCATGAGCCGTCTGGACATTGCGGAGGTCGCGCGTCGCACGGGATTGCCCGCATCGACGCTGCGCTATTACGAGGAAAAGGGGCTGATCGTCCCGATCGGCCGGCACGGGCTGCGGCGGCAATACGACGAGTCGGTGCTGGAGCGCCTGGCGCTGATCGCGCTCGGCCGCGAGGCCGGTTTTTCGCTCGACGACATCCTTGCGATGGTCGGCACCGACGGCCGGCCCGCGATCGATCGCGCGAAGCTCGACGGCAAGGCCGACGAACTCGATCTCACGATCCGCCGCCTCGGCGCCGTGCGCGATGCGCTGCGCCATGCGGCCGTGTGCCCGGCGTCGAACCATCTCGAATGCCCGTCGTTCCAGAAGCTGCTGCGCATCGCCGCGCATCGTCATCCGGTGCGCCGCACGAAGGCGGAAGGCGCTTAGGCGGTCGGCCCGCGCGATGCGCGTCATCGGCGGGATGCAGGGGAGGTCCGGAGGCAGGGTGGCGCGCCGCGCTACACCCGTCCGGACGTCGCAAACAGGAACAACGGGGTTGCCGCGTGTGGTTTTTCTTTCTGCTTTACGTGCTTCCGGCCGCGTACGCGGCATCGAAGGTCGGGCCGCATTACGGGTTTCTCGCCGGGTTCGCGACGCTGGCCGCCGTGCTGGCGACGCAGACCGCGCTGCTGACGTGGGGTGCTGCCTGGGTGAAACGGCGGCGTGCGGCCGCCGCGCCGCCTGCGACGATCGTGCCGGCCGACCTCCTTGAGGCCGAGCCGGATGACGAGCCGGACGTGCGGTTGCGATTCGGCGAGCATGCGCGATTCAAGCAACTGGTGCTGGTGGCCGACGACACGCGGCTCGACGTCACGCGCCGTTTCTACGACGAGTTGAAGCGGGGAATCGAATCGTTCGTGGAGGTCGACGCAGGTTGCGACAGTTCGGGCGCGGCGATGGTTTCGGTGGCCGAGCTTGCGGCGGCGGACGACACGCTGACCGTGTTCGTGTCGAACGACGGTGCGTGGTCGGGGTTCCGCGTCGGCGACGACGGCTTCCGGTTTCGCCACGGCGCGATCACGAGACTGCAACTCACGCTGGTGATGCCGCTGCGCTGGGTGGGCGGCTACATGGTGACGTTATGGTTTGACGTGCCGAACCGGGAAAGGGCTGCCGAATACGTGTCGCATTCGACGTTGTTCGATCTCGATCTGGAACATTCCGATCGTCGTTCACGTGCGCTCACTCATGCGTGTCGCGAGATCGCGTCCGTGCTCGACGCGGCATTCGACGTCAGCGAAGCCTCCGACGCATGACTCATCCCGCGTAATACACGCGGCATTCCCTCTCGCGCCCGCGCACGATGCGCTTGCCGACGAGCGAGCCGAACGTTTCGGTGAAGACGGTGCGCTGGTGCTCGCACTGCGCGGCGTCGTAGAAATAGAGTGACACCCAGTTCGTGGGGCGGCCGGCTTCCGGCGTGCGCGCGGCGGCCAGCAGGCACAGCGCCGTGAAATGCCAGCCGCCTTTGGTCATGTGCATCACGGGCGGCGGCACGTAGCCGTCCGCGTTCAAGCGCCGGTGCGCGAGCGTCGGCAGCACGCCGGCGGCCGCCTTGTTGCGGTACAGGCGGTCGATGTAGAGCAGCAGTTCGACCGGCGGTTCCGTGCCGGGGCCGGCGTCTTGCGCGTGGCCCTGCCAGCGCCGGCGGCGGGTTAGCACGTCGTCGAGCGCGCTGCGGATGCCGGCCGCGCGCCGCGGGCCGACCCCCGAGATCGTCTCGAGCTGGCCGTTGCGGGCCGCGCGTTCGAGTTCCTCGAGCGTATCGATATGCAGCAGGTCGTGAATGCGCAGCGCGAGCCCGTGGCCGATGCCCGGCACGGCTTCGAACGCGGAGGCGCGTTCAGCGTCACCGCACAGGCGGTCGAGCTGGCGCCAGCGCCCGGTCACCAGCAGCTCGGCGATGGCCTGCGCAACGCCCGTGCCGATCTCGGGCAGCGCGCCGAGCGTATCCACGCCACCGGCCTCGAACAGCGTGCGGATGTCGTGGTCGAGCGCATCGACCGTATCGGCCGACGCGCGGTACGCGGCGACCCGATACGGATTCGCACCCTGGTCGGCCAGCCGCTGAGCGGCCTCGCGCAGGCATGCCGCGATATGCCGGTTTTCCTCGTACGTTTGGCTGATGGTCGTCTGCATGGCGCGGGACCTGGGGAAGCACAAACGAAATGGACGCGGCGAGCGATGCGCCGGTCGGCCTTTCACCATTGTCGCGGTACGCGATGAACAAAACTTGACGCACGTCAATGGCAAACGTAGCACATGCGCGAAGCGCACGGTCGTGCCGGCAGATGGCACGACCGTGCGTCGCTTGACCCGATCACGCGTCGAGAAACGACTGCGCGTTCTCGGCCTCGGCGGCCGTGCGCAGCGTGGCGAGCGCGCGCTTCTCGATCTGCCGCACGCGCTCGCGCGACATGCCCGCGTCGTGCGCGATCGCGTCGTACGTATCGGGCTCGGTGCCGCCGAGGCCGAAGCGCCGGCGCAGCACGTCGGCCTCGGCCGGCGTGACCGACCGGAGCAGCGACGTCACGCATTCGCGCATGCGCGTGTCGGCCAGTTGCTCGAACGGGCTGGCCGACGCCTGGTCCTCGATCAGATCCACGAGGCCGGTGTCCGCGTCGGGCAGCGGCGTGTCGATCGAGAGGGGCTCGGCGGGCAGCGCGAGCACCGCGCGCAGCTTGTCCTCGTCGAGGCCGGTTTCGGCCGCGAGTTCGGCCGGCGTCGCCTTGCGGCCGGTGCGCTGGCGAAAGCGCAGCGCATGCCGCTGCACGCGCTGATACTGGTCGCCGACGTGCACGGGCACCCGGATCGTGCGCGAGCGATCCGCGACCGCGCGCGTGATCGCCTGGCGGATCCACCAGGTCGCGTAGGTCGAGAACTTGAACCCGCGCCGGTATTCGAATTTCTCGATCGCGCGCATCAGGCCGAGGCAACCGTCCTGCACGAGATCGGGCAGGTCGACGCCGCGGTTCATGTACTTGCGCGCGATCGACAGCACGAGCCGCAGGTTCGCCTCGAGCATCGCGCGGGTGGCGTCGTGCACTTTCTGCTGGCCGTCGCTCAGCGCAGCCGCGAGTGCCCGTCGCGCGACCGCGTCGAAGCGGGCGCTTTCGCCGGTGGCTGTGTCACGCGGCGCTGCCGCAAGCGCGCGCACGACGCGGCTCGCGTCGTCGACGGCCGGCGCGACCCACGCGATCGAACCGAGCAGGGCGGCCATGCGGTTGCGTGCGTCGCGGTATTCGTCCGAACGGCAGCCATGCACAAGCAGTGCGCCGCGCAACGCAGAGACGGCTGCCTGCAGTGCGTCGTAGCTGGCGGGCAACGGCGTGTCGGCGGTGTCGTCATCGGACGGACCGGTTGCGGCGGCCGCACCCGTCGCGCGGTGACGCGCAAGCAGCGCGTCGACCGCCGCCGGACAGCCGGCCACCGCGTGCAGCACCTGGTGGCGGCCCGTCTCGATCTCGCGGGCGAGCACGATTTCGCCTTCGCGCGTGAGCAGCGATACCGCCTGCATGCGCCGCATGTAGAGCGCGAGCGGATCGGTCGACGCGCTCGTGCCGCGAGCGAGGTCGCCGAGCACGGCCCGGCCTTCGTCGAGCGCGTCGCGATCGACGTCGACAGGCGCCGTGCCGGCAAACGGCGCGGGCGCGGCCGGCTCGTCGAGCACGGCGATGCCGATGTCGGCGAGCGCGGCGCGCACGACCTCGAGCGCGTCGGGGCTGTCGCTTTCGGGCGGCAGCGCGTCGACGAGGTCGGCGTGCGTCAGATAACCCTGTTCGCCGGCAAGCGCCAGCAACTGGATGATCGGATCGAGCGGCGAGTCCGCCCGGGGAGTGGGGCGTGGCGTAGTCATGTCGATGGCGGCGTGAGCCGCGTTCCTGTCTGGGCGGGCCGAAGTCCGCCTGGTTCTGGCAACCCGGGTGTCCGCGAACGCCCGTTCGCGCCGGTCAGCCTGACATCGTTCAAGTTGAGGGCATTTCCGCCAACTTCAACGCGGGTGCGGCAGACGTGCCGGCACGCGCCATGCTCGCACGACCGTCCGGTGCAGGAAACAAAAAGTAACCGATCATACCCGCGGAAATCTGCAGGGGACGTAAGCTAGAGTCAAGCGCGCGCCCGGCGGCGACGCGCGGATTCTGCCGGAGCATGAGATGAACCCGATTCCCGCCGCGAGGCCTGCCGTCATCGCGCTCGCCGCGCTGACGCTCGGCGGCTGTTACTACACGAGCCCGTACGGCTATGCGCCTTATTACGCGCCGGTGCCCGCCACGTTGACGCAGCGCGAAATCCCGGTGGCACCGGCCCCATCCGGTCCGGCCCTTTCACCGGTGCCCGGCACGCCGGCCGACGTCGACGCGCAGGCACCTGTGTATGTCGCACCGGCCTATGTGCCGCCGCCGTATCCGGTCTACTACCCCGCATACTACCCGGGCTGGTACGGGCCGCCCGTGACGATCGGCTTCTGGGGCCGTTGGGGCGGCGGATACTGGGGTGGCCGCGGCGGTTACTGGCACCGCCCGTGGGGCGGCGGGCATTGGGGTGGCGGCGGCCATCGGCACTGACCGGCGCGCGGCGGTACCGCGCGGGAGAGCATCATGAGCAACACGATTGTCCGAAGTCTGTGCGTCGTCCTGCTTGGCCTCGCGGCCGCGCCGGGCGTCGCCGATGCGCAAAGCAGCGCTTATACGAATTCGCCGGCCGAACTGTACGCGGGGCCGGCACCCGATTATCCGGTGGTCGCGCAGATCCCGCCCGATACGGCGCTGGATGTGTTCGGCTGCCTGAGCGACTACTCGTGGTGCGATGTCGCGCTGCCGGGCGTGCGCGGCTGGATCGATGCGCAACTGCTCGAATATCCGTACCAGGGCAGCTACGTGCCGATGCTGGAATATGGCGCGATCATCGGTGTCCCGATTACCGGATTCGCGATCGCCGCGTACTGGGATCGCTACTATCGCAACCGGCCGTGGTTTCACGACCGCGATCGCTGGGCGCATCGTCCGGAGCCGAGGCTCGGCCCCGGAGGCATGCCGCCGGGACAGGGGCGTCCGCAACCGGGCGGGACGATGCAGGTCGCACCGGGCGGCCCGCCCGCGCAGCATGACGCACGGCCGTCGGCCGCACGCGGTGGCTGGAACGGTGCGATCCGCACGCCGCCGCCGCAGGCACCCGCGCCGATGCCGAACGCCGGCGGTAATGCCCGTCCGGCGGGCCCGCCGCCGGCCGTGCTGCATGCGCCGACCGGGCCGGGCGGAGAGGCGCGCACGATGCCTCCGCCGATGCGCCAGGGCGGTGGAGGGGGCGGTGGTGGCTACGGTGCGCGGCCGCAAGGCGGTGGAAACGGCGGCGGCAGCCACGGTGGTGGTAGCGGCGGTGGTGGCGGAGGCGGTGGCGGTGGTGGCACCGACGAGTTCCGTCACTGACGGCGGCAGCGCCGCGGTTTCTCCCGGAGCCGGACGAAAAAAAGCCGCTCCGTAGAGCGGCTTCTGGATCGGGCGAGCGGGCGGCTCTGAGCAGCCCGCGCCCACTCCGTCAGTCGTCGAGCAGCGACAGGTCGCGCACCGCACCCTTGTCGGCCGACATGACCAGCTTCGCGTAGGCCTTCAGCGCTGCGGATACCTTGCGCGGGCGCGGCTGCGCCGGCTTCCAGCCCTTTGCGTTCTGCTCTTCGCGGCGGCGCGCCAGTTCCTCGTCCGACACCAGCACGTTGATCGTGCGGTTCGGGATGTCGATGCGGATCTTGTCGCCGTCGCGCACGAGGCCGATCGCGCCGCCTGCTGCCGCTTCCGGCGAGCAATGGCCGATCGACAGACCCGACGTGCCACCCGAGAAGCGACCGTCCGTCAGCAGCGCGCAAGCCTTGCCGAGCCCCTTCGACTTGATGTAGCTGGTCGGGTAGAGCATTTCCTGCATGCCGGGGCCGCCCTTCGGGCCTTCGTAGCGCACGATCACCACGTCGCCGGCCTTGACCTTGTCGTTCAGGATGTTTTCGACCGCTTCATCCTGCGATTCGGTGACGTGAGCCGAGCCCTCGAACACGAGGATGCTCTCGTCGACGCCGGCCGTCTTCACCACGCAGCCGTCGAGCGCGATGTTGCCCGTCAGCACGGCGAGGCCGCCTTCCTTCGAGAACGCATGCTCGTACGAGCGGATGCAGCCTTCGGCGCGGTCGAGGTCGAGGCTCGGCCAGCGCGTGTCCTGGCTGAACGCGACCTGCGTCGGGATGCCGGCCGGGCCGGCCAGGTAGAACTTGCGGACCGCTTCGTCCTGCGTGCGGACGATGTCCCACTGGTCGAGCGCGTCCTTCAGCGTCGGTGCGTGCACGGTCGGCACGTCGGTGTGCAGCTTGCCGGCGCGCTCGAGCTCGCCGAGGATCGCCATGATCCCGCCTGCGCGGTGCACGTCCTCGATGTGGTACTTGTTCGTGTTCGGCGCAACCTTGCACAGCTGCGGCACGGTGCGCGACAGGCGGTCGATGTCCTTCATCGTGAAGTCGATGCCGGCTTCCTGCGCGATCGCCAGCAAGTGCAGGATCGTGTTGGTCGAACCGCCCATTGCGATGTCGAGCGTCATCGCGTTCTCGAATGCCGCGAAGCCGACCGAGCGCGGCAGCAAGCGCATGTCGTCCTGCTCGTAGTGCTGGCGCGTCAGTTCGACGATGCGGCGGCCGGCGCGCTTGAACAGCTGTTCGCGATCGGCGTGCGTGGCCACCACCGTGCCGTTGCCGGGCAGCGACAGGCCGAGCGCTTCGGTCAGGCAGTTCATCGAGTTCGCGGTGAACATGCCCGAGCACGAACCGCAGGTCGGGCAGGCCGAGCGTTCGACTTCGGCGACTTCGGCGTCGGAATACGACGGGTCGACCGCGATCACCATCGCGTCGACGAGGTCGAGCTTCTTCAGTTCGACGGTCTTGGTGATCGGGTTCGCGAGGCGCGTCTTGCCGGCTTCCATCGGGCCGCCCGACACGAAGATCACCGGAATGTTCAGGCGCATCGCGGCCATCAGCATCCCGGGCGTGATCTTGTCGCAGTTCGAGATGCACACCATCGCGTCCGCGCAATGCGCGTTCACCATGTATTCGACCGAGTCGGCAATGATGTCGCGGCTCGGCAGCGAATAGAGCATGCCGTCGTGGCCCATCGCGATGCCGTCGTCGACCGCGATCGTGTTGAATTCCTTCGCGACGCCGCCGGCAGCCTCGATCTCGCGCGCAACCAGCTGGCCGAGATCCTTCAGGTGCACGTGCCCGGGCACGAACTGCGTGAACGAGTTGACGACCGCGATGATCGGCTTCGAGAAATCGTCGTCTTTCATGCCGGTGGCGCGCCACAGCGAGCGCGCGCCTGCCATGTTGCGGCCGGCGGTGGAGGTTTTGGAACGGTAAATGGGCATTGTCGTTGCTGAAGAAATATCGCGGGAAAAGGGTGGAGGCACGGGAATAAAGGCCTCTCTCGCGCCCGTGCGAACAACCTCTTGAGCTGCGCCCTGGGCAAACCGCACGATTATCCCACAGCCGCCGGGCGCGTGGCGCCCGCGGGGCCGGCAACCGGCGCGTGCGGCGTGCCCGGCGCGCAATGCGCGGGCGGCCGCGGCACGCCCGCGCGACCGTCCGGATCGCGCGTTGATCGGCGATGAATGCGCGCGGCTTCCGCCCGCCGGCGTCAGTCGAGCAGCGTCAGGATCTCGTCGTACAGCGCCTTCGGAATCCGCACGCCGTTCGCGATGCTGCGCGCGCGGGCGTCGAAGCGCCGTTGCGACGGCAGCCGCGCGCCTTGCGCGACGATCGAGCCGAACATCCGCTCGCCGCGCGCGAGCCCCGCGTCGAGATCGTCGCCGAGGAACACCTTCGGGTCGAACGCAATCACGAGCTCGCCGTGGCACGGCGTCGCGCCGACGCCTTCGTCGAAGTCCATCGATTCCCGGCTCGTCATGTCGCCGATCAGCGCGCCGCCGAGCAGTTCGACCATCGCCGCGAGCGCCGAGCCCTTGTGGCCGCCGAACGTACGCATCGCACCCTGCAGCGCGGCCTTCGGGTCGGTGGTCGGCTGGCCGTCGGCGTCGATCGCCCAGTGCGGCGGAATCGCCTTGCCTTGCTTCGCGTGCAGCTCGATGTCGCCGCGCGCGATCGCGCTCGTCGCGAAATCGAACACGAATGGCTCGCCGCCCGGGCGCGGCCATGCGAACGCGATCGGGTTCGTGCCGAACACGGGCTCGCGCCCGCCTTCCGGCGCGACCCAGCTATGGCTCGGGTTCATCGCGATGCCGACCAGTCCCTCGGCCGCGATCGCCTCGACCTCGGGCCACAGCGCGGAGAAGTGGTAGCAGTGATTGATCGCCATCGCGGCGATTCCGTGCTGCTTCGCCATCTCGACCAGCACGGGCAGCCCGGTTTCGAAGCTCAGCAGCGAGAAGCCGCGATGCGCGTCGACCGCGACGATCGACGACGACAGCCGACGCAGCGTCGGCACGGCCTGCGGATCGACCTTGCCCTTGCGCAGCGAACGCACGCACACGAGCAGCCGGTACACGCCGTGCGAATGGCATTCGTCGCGCTGGCCCTGCGTGATCACGTTGGCGATGGCATGCGCGTGCGCATCGGACATCCCGTTGTGCGTCAGCACGCGCAGCGCGAGCGCGTGGACTTCATCGAGCGACAGGACGACTTCGGTGGTGTGCTCAGACATGGTTCGCCTCCCGCGGCGCGGGCACGCCGTCGATGCGTTGCGGCACGTTCAGCGGATTACCGTCGCGGATCGCGTCCGGCAGCAGCGCGTCCGGCAGGTCCTGGTACGACACCGGGCGCAGGAAGCGCTCGATCGCGCGTGCGCCGACGGAGGTCGTGCGCGTGTCGGAGGTTGCCGGGAACGGGCCGCCGTGCACCATCGCATGACCGACCTCGACGCCGGTGCCGAAACCGTTAACGAGAATGCGGCCGGCCTTGCGTTCGAGCGTGGGACGCAGCGTGGCGAACAGCGGCGCGTCGCCGTCGGCGAGATGCGCGGCGATCGTCAACTGGCCTTCGAGCGACTTCAGCACGCGATGCAGCATGTCGGCGTCCGGGCAGCGCACGATCAGCGAAGCAGGGCCGAACACTTCCTCGCGCAGTTCGGGGTGCGCGATGAACGCATTGGCCGACGTCGCGAACAGCGCCGCGCGGGCCTGATGGCGGCCGCCTTCGGCGCCTTCCGCCAGCAGCTCGACCGCCTCGTGATCGCGCAGCGCCGTGACGCCGTGCACGTAGCTCGCGTGGATGGGGGGCGTCAGCATCGTCTGCGCGGCCGCCGCGCGCACGGCATCGGCCGCCGTGGCTTCGAACGCGCGCAGCGCGGGGCCGTCGACGGCAAGCACGAGGCCCGGGTTCGTGCAGAACTGGCCGGCGCCGAGCGTGAGCGACGCGACGAACTGCGGCGCGATCGTAGCGTGGCGCGCATCGAGCGCGGCGGGCAACAGCAGCACCGGATTGATCGAGCTCATTTCCGCGTAGACGGGAATCGGCTCGGGGCGCGCGGCCGCGATGTGCATCAGCGCGACGCCGCCGCGGCGCGAGCCGGTGAAGCCGACGGCCTTGATGCGCGGATCGGCGACGAGCGCCTGGCCGATCTCGCGCGACGCGTCGAACAGCAGCGAGAACACGCCGGCCGGCATCCCGCATTCGCGCGCGGCCTGCTGGATCGCGCGGCCGACCAGTTCCGACGTGCCCGGATGCGCGGAATGCGCCTTGACGATCACCGGGCAGCCGGCCGCGAGCGCCGAAGCGGTATCGCCACCGGCGACCGAGAACGCGAGCGGGAAGTTCGACGCGCCGAACACGGCGACGGGCCCGACCGCGACGTTGCGCAGGCGCAGGTCGACGCGCGGCAGCGGCTTGCGCTCGGGGCGCGCCGGATCGATCCGCGCATCGAGAAAACCGCCGTCGCGCACGAGCGACGCGAACAGCCCGAGCTGGCCGACCGTGCGGCCGCGCTCGCCTTCGACGCGGGCGCGCGGCAGGCCCGTTTCGGCGACGCAGCGCTCGATCAGGTCGTCGCCGAGCGCCATGATGTGGCGGCCGATCGCGTCGAGAAACGCGGCGCGCGCGTCGAGACTCGTTTCGCGGTACGTGTCGAACGCGTCGTCGGCGAGTGCGCAGGCCGTCTCCAGGTCGTGCAGGCTCGCGCCGCCGAAAGCGGGTTCGAGCCGTTCGCCGGTCGCGGCGGCGATCGCGTGAAGGGTGCCGTTCTGTCCGGTGACGGCGGACGGGCCGATCAGGAGCTGACCTGTGATTTGCATGGTTTTCCTCGGAAAAAACAGGGGCCGGGCGTGGGGCGCCCGGCCGAAGGGATGGTGTGAAAGGGGAGACGGGCGCGTCAGTCCTCGTCGTCGTCGAGTTGCAGCTTGTCGGAGCGGACGCCTGTGTTGGCGCCCCAGTAGTAGATGACCAGCGCGACGGCCGCGACGACGACCGTGTCGTACGGATGCGCGAGCTGGCCCGTGCCGCCGAAGCCGCCGAGATACGACAGGACGATCATCGCCGCATAGAACGCGATCAGCCACGCGGAAGAGCGCACCTGTTCGGCGAGGCTCAGGTGCGCGGTCGGCACCCAGCGGCGGCACGCGAGATAGATGACGAACATCACGATCTGCAGGCCGAGCAGCCAGGACACCGTGCTCCAGCCCGACCAGTAGACGATCAGCGCGGCGATCACGAACGACGCGGGCCCGGTGATGCCGAACGCGCTCGCGCGGAACGGCCGAGGCAGGTCAGGGGCGGTGCGTCGCAGTGCGGCGACCGACACGGGCGCGACCGCATAGCTCAGCACCAGCGCGGCCGACACGATGTTGATCAGCGCTTCCCACGACGGGAACGGCATCGTCCAGAAGATCGCGAGGCCGAACGTGAGCCACAGGCCCGCGCGCGGGATGCCCGACGCTTCGTCGACGCGCGTGAACACCTTGAAGAAGGTGCCCGTCTTCGCCCAGCCGTAGACGACGCGCGGCGTCGCGTTCATGTAGATGTTGCCGCAGCCGCTCGGCGAGATCATCGCGTCGGCGACGACCATCACCGCGAGCCAGCCGACGCCGAGCGCAAGCGCGATGTCGCGGTACGGCAGCGAAAATGCCTTGCTCACGTCATGCCAGCCGCCCGCGAGCATCGCGGTCGGAATGCTGCCGATGAACGCGAGCTGCAGCAGCACGTAGATCAGCGTCGACAGCAGGATCGACAGGATCAGCGCGATCGGGATCGTGCGCTGCGGATTACGCACCTCGCTCGCGACCGACACGATCGGCGTGAGCCCGAGGTACGCGAAAATGATGCCGCCCGCGGACACGGCCATCTCGATGCCCGGCATGCCGAACGGCGCGAAGCCGTGCACGGTCAGGTTCGCGGGCTTGAAGAACGTGAACAGCACGCCGATCACCGCGAGCGGCACGATGAACTTGAAGATGCTGATGATGTTGTTCGCCTTCGCGAACGTCTTCACGCTCGAATAGTTCAGGTAAAAGAAGAAGCACAGCAGCGCGGCCTGCACGAGCCAGCCGATCGTCGTCGGGTCGCTCGATCCTTCGACGGTCAGGCCCGGAAACCACGCGGCCGCATATTGGCGTGCGGCGACGACTTCGATCGCGATCAGGCTCGAAAAGGCGATCAGCGTGATGAAGCCCATCAGGTAGCCGAGCAGCGGGCCGTGCGAGAACACCGGATAGCGGACCACACCGCCCGCGCGCGGCAGCGCGGCGCCGAGTTCGCAATAGACGATGCCGAGCAGCAGCACCGCGAAGCCGCCCAACAGCCACGAGAAGATGCCGGCCGGGCCCGCGATCGTCGACACGTGACTCGCGGCGAACAGCCACCCCGAACCGAAAATGGCGCCGAGACCGATGAACGTGAGATCGGTCAGCGACAGCTGTTTCTTGAACTTGCCGTGACCCGCGTCGGGGTGCGCGGAACCGGAAAGCGGGACGGACGGGTGAGCATTGCCTTGGCCTGGCATGGGCTTGTCTCCTGGGGGAATGGCGGTGCAGGCGTCGAGTGCGCCGCGCTCCGACGGAGCAGCGGCGCACGCCTGCCGGCCGGCGTCGCCCGGTTCGAACGACCGGGGCGGGCCCGTGTGGGCCATGCCGGACCGGAGACGGCGGCGCGAGGGGGAAAACCTTGCGCCGCCGCCGGGGAGAATCGGTCAGAGACCGACGTCGGGCAATGCCGGGCGCGTTTCGAGCGCCTTCGCGACGATCGCCTTCACTTCCGCGAGCGTGTCGCCCTGCAGCGCGAGGCGCGGCGGACGCGTGATCGCGCTGCCGCGGCCGACCAGCTCTTCGCACAGCTTGATGCACTGCACGAGATCGGGGCGCGCGTCGAGGTGCAGCAGCGGCATGAACCAGCGGTACAGCGCGAGCGCTTCGTCGAACCGCTTCTGCTTCGCGAGGCGGAACAGCGTCTCGCCTTCCTTCGGGAACGCATTCGACATGCCCGACACCCAGCCTTCGGCGCCCACGGCAATGCTCTCGACCACGACGTCGTCGAGGCCCGCGAACAGCACGAAGCGATCGCCGACCGCATTGCGCAGGTCGATGAAGCGGCGCGTATCGCCCGACGAATCCTTGAAGCAGACGATGTTTTCGCAGTCTTGCAGCGCGATCAGTACGTCGGGTGTCACGTCGTTCTTGTAGATCGGCGGGTTGTTGTAGACCATCACCGGCAGGTCGGTGCTCGTCGCGACCGCGCGGAAGTGCGCGGCGGTTTCGTGCGGCTTGGCCGAGTAGACGAGCGCGGGCATCACCATCACGCCGTCGACGCCGACGCGCTGTGCTTCACGCACCGTGTTGCGCGCGAATTCGGTCGTGAACTCGGCGATGCCGGCGATCACCGGAATCTTGCCGCCGGCCGCATCGCGCGCGGCTTCGATCACCTGGAGTTTCTCGCTCGTCGACAGCGACGTGTTTTCGCCGACCGTGCCGCAGACCACGAGGCCCGACACGCCGTCGTTCACCAGGTTCTTCACCACGCGGTGCGTGGCGTCGATGTCGAGGGAAAAGTCCGGCTTGAACTGGGTGCTGACGGCCGGGAAAACCCCGGTCCACTGAATGGCTTTGCGGCTCACTGAAATCTCCTACGTTCGTATCGGTCGGCCGACAGGTGTGTCGGTGTGGCAACCAGTATCGCCGCGCAAATGCCCATCACGCTTGAGTCGTATCGCGGAGCAAAATGACGAAATCGGCACAGCGGCCGGACGGCGTGCGAAGGGCGCCTCGCACTATGCCGATTTCGTCGTCGTCCTCATCGAAAAGCCACAAGCGGACGGACGCGCGACAGAGGAAGCTATGCTCCTTTCCCCACTTCGGAAGGCTCATGATGAAGCGCATCCAGATCATCGATTCGCACACGGGCGGCGAACCCACTCGGCTCGTCGTGTCCGGCTTTCCGTCGCTCGGCAACGGCACGATGGCCGAGCGCCGCGACGTGCTCGCGCGCGAGCACGACCGTTACCGCACCGCGTGCATCCTCGAGCCGCGCGGCAGCGACGTGCTGGTTGGCGCGCTGCTGTGCGAACCCGTGTCGCCCGACGCGGCGGCCGGCGTGATCTTCTTCAACAATAGCGGCTATCTCGGGATGTGCGGGCACGGCACGATCGGCGTCGTGCGCACGCTGCATCACATGGGGCGCATCCGCCCCGGCATGCACCGGATCGAAACGCCCGTCGGCACCGTCGAGGCGACGCTGCACGACGACCTGTCGGTCAGCGTGCGCAACGTGCCCGCGTATCGCCACGCGCAGGGCGTCGCGGTCGACGTGCCGGGTTACGGCCCCGTGAAGGGCGACATCGCGTGGGGCGGCAACTGGTTTTTCCTGATCAGCGATCACGGGCAGCGCGTCGCCGGCGACAACGTCGCGGCGCTCACCGCGTATGCGTCGGCCGTGCGCGAAGGGCTCGAACGCGCGGGCATCACCGGCGCGAACGGCGACGAGATCGACCACATCGAGCTGTTCGCCGACGATCCCGCGCACGACAGCCGCAGCTTCGTGCTGTGCCCTGGCCTCGCGTACGACCGTTCGCCGTGCGGCACCGGCACGAGCGCGAAGCTCGCGTGCCTCGCGGCCGACGGCAAGCTCGCGCCGGGCGCGGTGTGGCGGCAGGCGAGCGTGATCGGCAGCGTGTTCCAGGCGAGCTACGAGCAGGCCGACGGCGGCATCGTGCCGACCATCCGCGGCAGCGCGCACCTGAGCGCGGAAGCGACGCTGCTGATCGAGGAAGACGATCCATTCGGCTGGGGCATCGTGTCGTGAGCGAAACAAGGACCGACGTCGTCGTGATCGGCGCCGGCATCGTCGGCGCGGCGTGCGCGCACGAACTCGCGCAGCGCGGGCTGCGCGTGCTCGTCGTCGACGACGCGAGCGGCGGCGCGACCGGCGCGGGGATGGGCCATCTCGTCGCGATGGACGACAACGCGGCCGAGCTCGCGCTGAGCCATTACTCGATCGAGCTGTGGCGCGCGTTGAGCGGCGAGATGCCGGAAGGCTGCGCGTACCGCAACTGCGGCACGCTGTGGCTCGCGGCCGATGCGCACGAGATGGATCTGGCCCGCGCGAAGCAGGCGACGCTTGCCGCGCACGGCGTGGCGGGCGAGCTGATCGGCGCGGCGACGCTCGCGCAACTGGAGCCGATGCTGCGCGCGGGCCTCGGCGGCGCGCTGAAGATACCCGGCGACGCGATCCTCTATGCACCCGTCACCGCGAACTGGTTGCTGCAGCGCGCACCGCGCATCGCGTTGCGCCGCGACAGGGCCGTTGCGGTCGATGGCCCGAGCGTGACGCTCGCGAGCGGCGACACGCTGCGTGCGGAACGCGTGGTCGTCGCGAACGGCGTCGCGGCCCGCACGTTGCTGCCCGAGCTGCCGCTGCGCCCGAAAAAGGGCCATTTGCTCATTACCGACCGCTATCCGGGCCAGGTGTCGCACCAGCTCGTCGAGCTCGGTTATGCGGCGAGCGCGCATGCGAGCGACGGCACGTCGGTCGCGTTCAACGTGCAGCCACGTCCGACCGGCCAGCTGCTGATCGGCTCGTCGCGCCAGTTCGACACCGAGGATGCCCGCGTCGAGCCGCCTGTGCTCGCGCGCATGCTGCGCCGCGCGGTCGGATATCTGCCGGATCTGGTCGACCTGAACGGGCTCCGCGCATGGACGGGATTCCGTTCGGCGAGCCCCGACGGCCTGCCGCTGCTCGGCGAGCACCCGGCGCGGCCGGGCGTGTGGCTCGCGGTCGGGCACGAAGGGCTCGGCGTGACAACGGCGCCGGGCAGCGCGCGGCTCGTTGCCGCGCTGATGACCGGCGAACGGCC